>JAWOHH010000108.1:0-46604 GCA_046496215.1 Desulfobacterales bacterium | reverse complement strand
TCAAGCTTCAAAAGCCGAAAGGCCTGGTGGATGTCCATCGGGCAAGAGCGTTTAGGGCGAGACGCCCCCTTGATCAGCAAAGATCTTCGAAATCCCTCAGATGTGGGCCTTGTCCAGGCCGTCGCCCTGCGCCCAAAAACTGGCGGGATGCGGCGGTCTCGCCGATGGAAAATCGGCGGTCGGCTAAGGAGAAAAAATCAAGCCAGCAGGCTCCAGGCCGCGACGACCACCGTAACGAGAAGGATCAAGACGATGGGACCGCTCAGGGCCGGGCGGTCGAGATCGGAGTCGAAATCCCGCGCGGGAGGGCCAAGGGAGCGCAACACCTGCACCGGATTGGCCGAAAGGGCGGAGACGCCATGGGCCAGGTCGAATGCCCTGCGCTCGGCGGCGCTGAAAAAGGCGTTCACCCAGCCCACGAAGACCCGCCGGAAGAGCGGGGCCGAAGCGCGAAAGAACCAGTCTGTGTCCAGAGAGAGATAATTCTTGGGTGTCAGCCTGGCGCGCACCGCCCAAAACCCCAGGAAGGTGAAGATCACTATCTGGGTGGCCTCCACCAGGTAGCGGATGGAAAAGGGACGGTAGTCCATCGCGTAGGGCAGCTCTCTATAAAGAAAATCAGGCAGGATGCCGTACATGATGCACAAGAGGGACGTGGCGGCCATGGCGGCCATCATGCCCTTGGGAATAGGCTTCAATGGAAGCTCGGCCTTTTTCGCGTGAAACCAGGTATAGTACGGCAGCTTGATGCCCACCGACAGGAATGTGCCGACGGCGGCCAGGATCAGCAGGAATTTGGCCAGGTAGTAGTGGCTGTCTCCGGCGGCGGCGACGATGATGGACTTGCTGATGAAGCCGTTGAAGAGCGGCACGCCGGAGATGGAGAAGGCAGCGACCATGTAGAATGATAGAACCCAGCGCATCCTTGAGGCCAGGGCTCCCAGCTGGTGCAGTTTGCTGGTACCTGTAGCGTAAAGCACGGCGCCGGTGCCCATGAACAGCAGGGCTTTATAGAGGATGTGGCTGTAGGCGTGAGCCGTGGCGCCGTTGACGGCCAGCTCCGTGCCGATGCCGATACCGGCCACCATGTATCCCACCTGGCTGACGATGTGATACCCCAGGATTTCCCGGATGTCGTTGGCCAAGAAGGCATAAACAACGCCGTACAGGGTCATCACCACGCCCATGGTCAGCAGGATGGGCCATCCCGGAAACAGGGCAGCCAGGACGTAGACCGCGGTCTTGGTAGTGAAGGCGCTCAAAAACACCGCGCCCGTGACCGTGGCCTTGGGATAGCTGTCCGGCAGCCATGAATGGAACGGGACCATGGCCGCATTGATGACGACACCGGCCAGGATCAACCAAGCGGCAACAGACTCCCCGGGGGTGAATGCGGTCACCAGCAGGGAGCCCGTCGACTGGACATGGACGACAATGCCGCCCAGGAGCAGCCCGCCGCCCAGCAGGTGGTAGAGCAGATAGCGCATGCCGGCGCGGTGCGCCTCTTTGTTGCGGCTGGCCCAGATAAGGTAGGTGGAGCCGGCGGCCATAACCTCCCAGCAGACGAGAAGGGTGAAAAAGTCGCCGCAGAAAGTCACTCCCAAGGCGCCCCCGGCGTAAAGCAGGGCGGCGGATTGCTGACCGGTTTCACGCAGGTGCAGGGAGTAGATCCCACCCAGAAGGGCGATCAAGGCAAAAATGATCCCGAAGACCCGGCTGAGCTGGGTCACCTGCAGGATGACCAGCTCATAGTGGGCGAAAGGGATGGTTCTGACCGTGCCGAGGGGGAGGGTCAGCACCAGGATCAGCGCGGCCAGGGGAAAGGCCAGGAACGCGGCCGGGCGCATTTTTTGCGGCAGCAGGGGCAGCAGGAGCAGCCCGAGCCACATGGCGAAAACAGGAGGCAGCTCAAGGGTGGGCATCGGGGCTGGTCTCCTCTTTTTCGGCGAATTTTTCGTAATAATCCGTCTTTCTGGAGACCAACAGGCCGCCCAGGGCCTTGGCTCCGAAAATGATCAGCCAGCAACCGACCAAACCGAAGGCGGCGAAGAATCCGGGAACAGCTTCCCACCAATAGTGGGCCTCAATAAATTGACCGACAAGGGTGGCCACGATGAGCAGAACGAGGGCAATCCAATGACCGGTTCTCATTTCAGGCCTCCTGCAGCGGAGAGAATCGCGGGCAGGTGAAAGACGCTCTGGGAAACGCCGGCCGCCAGCTCAAAGAAGTTGAACAGCAGGTTGGGTTGCAAACCCAGCAGAATCGAGAGCGCCGCGACCACACAGATGGGGACCACCATCAGGGGCGACGCTTCGCCGTGGTGGTCCAGATCTTTACCGCCCGGCCTGAAAAAGGCTCGATGCACAATGGGAAAAAAGTAGGCGGCATTGAGCAAACCGCTGAGCAGAAAGATGCCCAGAATGAAGAGTTGATCGGCCTGCACGGCGCCGCGGCAGAGATACCATTTGCTGAAGAAGGCGTTGATGGGGGGAACCCCGGCCAAGCCCAGTGAACCGATGGCAAAGGCGGCCATGCTCCAGGGCATGACTTTGCCGATGCCGTCCAGTTGGGAGATTTCGGTCTTGTGCAAATTGACGTAGATGGCACCGGCGCAGAAGAACAGGGCGATTTTGGTGGTGGCGTGGTTGGCCAGGTGCAGCAGCCCGCCGGTGAAACCGTCCGGGGTGAGCAGCGCCACGCCGAGCACGATGTAGGACAGGTGCCCGATGGTCGAATAGGCCAGCCGCATTTTCAGGTTGTCCTGTTTCATGGCGATGAACGAGGCCAGGATTATGGTGACACCCGCAAAGGCAGCCAGAATTATGTCCAGACCGAAAGCCCGCATGGCCTGCGGCCCGAAGACAAAGCCGACGATTCGGATGACGCCGAAAACCCCGGACTTGACCACAGCCACGGCATGCAGCAGCGCAGAGACCGGGGTGGGGGCGACCATGGCGGCGGGCAGCCAGCTGTGAAGCGGCATGATGCCCGCCTTCACGCCCACCCCTGCCATGAACATCAGGAACAGAAGCTTGGCCGAGACGCCCTCGATCGGCCCGTTGGAGAGAACCCCCCCGGGGGTGAAATCCATGGTGCCGGCCAACTGGCCGGTCCAAGCGGCGGCGATGATTAACAGGAGCCCCGCAGACAGGGCATAGGTCAGATACTGGCGGCCCGAGCGCATGGCCTCGGCGCTCTCTTTGTGGATGACCAGCGGGTAGGTGGCGATGGACAGGATCTCATAGAAAATGACAAAGGTTAGGAGGTTCGCTGAGAAGGCAATGCCGACCGTGGCCGAGAGACACACCGCAAAAAAGGCGAAATAGCGCGTCTGCTTGGCCTCGTTGCTGCCGCGCACGTACCCAATCGAGTAAAAGGAGGTTAAGATCCACAGCCCTGAGGAGACCAGCGCGAAAAAGATGCCCACCGGGTCGGCCCGCAACATCAGCTCGATGCCCGGCGAGATGACGAGGATACTGGTCTCGGCCACCCGGCCGGCGAACGCATCGGGCAGCAGGCTGAAAACCAGCGAGAACTTGACGAAGGCGGCGGCGAGCGTCCAGAACTCGCGCAGATTGGGCCGACGGTCGGAGGCCACGATGAGCGGGACGGCCAGCAGCGAGACCAGCACGCAGAGAAACGGCACGATGGAGCTGTAGGTCTGGGTCATCATCGCTTGCCCCTCAGAACCCGGCAGGGATCATGGGCACGATCAGACGGCTCACGATCCAGGCGTTGCCCACTCCCAGGACCAGGAGTGCAACGGCCAGTGCAAGGGTGGGCAAAATCATCGACAGCGGAGCCTCTCCCTGTCCGACCGGCTCTTGTTCCTCGGCCTCCCCTTCGTTGGGCCCGGCGGGTATCGTCTGCGGCTTGAGGTAGATGCGTTCGAGCACCCGGAAAAAATAGACCGCGTTGAGCAGGCTGCTTAAAACCAGAACGAGCACGAAGAACCAGTTGGCCTGCTCGATCGACCCCAAGACCAGATACCACTTGCTGAAGAACCCCGCGGTAGGAGGCAGCCCGATCATGGACATGGCGGATAGGGCAAAGCAGGCGGCGCTCACGGGCATGGAAGAACGAATTGTGTCCACGAACCGCGGAATGGTGCTGTGGCCCAGGCGCAGGCGCATGTTGGCGCTGATAAAAAAAAGACATGCTTTCATGCACGCGTGGTTGAGGGCATGCAGCACCGCACCGATGAACCCCAGCGGGGAGGCCAGGCCGATGCCGAGCGCGATGTAGCCCACCTGAGCAATCGAGCTATAGGCCAGCATGCGTTTTAGCTCTTTCTGGCATACGGCCAGAACCGAGCCCCAAATCAGGCCGGCTGCGCCCAGCAGCCCGATCACCGTGGTCAGGGGGCTCTCGACCCGCGCCAGGTCGGGATCGGCCACAAAAAACAGGAGGCGGATGAGCACATAGGCGGCCACCTTGGTGCCAAGGGGCGCGATCAGCGCCGTGGCCGCCGAGGATGCATGGGTATAAGCATCGGCCAACCAGGCGTGCATGGGGAAGAGCGCCATTTTCAGCCCCATGCCGAGCACCATCAGGCATAGCCCCACCAGCATCGGCCGCGTTTTCCCCACGGCCGGCAGCAGCTGCGCCACGTCGGCCATGTTCAAAGAGCCGGTGCTCATATAAATGAAGGCCAATCCGGTCAAATAGAAGCTGGCGCCGATGGTCCCTAAGATCAGATACCGGAAGGCGGACAGGGGTGCGCGCCGGTCCCCGATGGCCACAAGGCCGTATCCGGCCAGGGCGCCGATCTCCAGAAACACATAGAGGTTAAAGAGGTCGCCGGTGACGACCATTCCGGTCAATCCGGCCAGCAGCAACATGGCCAGCGAGTAAAATCCGATTCGTTTGCCCACGATCTCGTGAGCCGCGATTCGGCCCGAGTGGATCAGGGTCAGGCTGCCCACGGCCGTGATCAGGACACAGAAAAAGGCTGCGAGCGGATCGAACACGAATTCGATGCCGATCGGCGGCTGCCAGCCGGCCAGGTAGTGGCGCATGGTGCCCGAGGCGAGAACCTGGACCAGCCCGGCGACAGAACACCCCAGGCTCACCAGACAGGCCGCCACGGCCAGGGGCTGGGAGGCCCATCTGCGAACCGATCCCGCTAGCGGCACGAGCAGGGCGGTGAGCAAGAAGACGAAGGGGATGAGCAGGGGTAGGTTGCTCGGGTTGCTGTCGCTCATTTCATGAGCTCCAGGAGTGTCGGTTCATGCAGCGTCTTGTAGCGTTTATAGATCAGGATGACCAGGGCGAAGGAAACCCCAAGGGTGACCACGGCCACGACGATGGCGGTGAGCATAAGCGTGTGCGGCAGGGGGTTCAGGTAGAGGTCGGGATTGCCCAACCCCCTGGCCAGATCCAGGACCGACACGGTGGCGTCATCCTTGTAGGCACTGAGGATATATAAGAGAATCACGGAGCTCTGCATGATGGACATCCCCATGATCTTCTTGATCAGGTTCTGCTTCATCATCATGCCGTAGAGCCCGATGGCAAACAGGACGACCAGGAGAAGATAGGCGGAGTATCCCTCGGCAAATTCGAAGGCCGTCATGGTCAGCTTCCCAGCAGGTTGTCGTAGATGGAGATGAGCGTGGCCATGACGCAGATCGTAACACCCAGTTCGATCACCAGGATGCCAAAGTTGCGCAGCATGGCCGGATCGAGCATGGGGAGCGGCAGGAAACTGTAGTCCAGGTAGCTCCCACCCCACACCATGGCCAGGAGCCCGGTGCCGGCGTAGAGGAGAGCCCCTAGCGCCGCCAGCGGGATGGGCAGCCGGTTGGGCATGATCCTCTGGCTGTCCGCCAGCCCGAGGCTCATCCGCAGCAGGATGATGCTGGCGGCCAGCAGCACGCCGCCCTGGAATCCCCCGCCCGGGCTGTAGTGGCCATGGAAGAAGACGTAGAGACCGGTGATTTGGATGAAGGGGGCCAGCCCCCGGCAGCATACGTGCACGATGGGGCTGACAATCGGGCCCTCCATGTGGCGTCTGAGCACAATGTCACGGCTGATCTCGTTCATGCCGTCCGCCTTCTCAAAAGGTACAGGCAAGCCACCCCTCCGGCAAATACCACCACGGTCTCCCCCAGGGTGTCGAAGCCACGGTAGTCGGCCAGGATCACCGTCACCATGTTGGGGGTTTTCGCATCCAGATAGGCGTTTTGGATGTAGTAGGCGCCGGCGACCGGCCGTTTGAGGACATTTTCAGCCCTGTTGGCGGGCGAATTCGGGTCCCCCCGCCGCGGCAGGTGAACCGCTGCCACCATCAGCAGCGCCGCGAACGCCACAAGAACGAGAATCTGGATCGCTTTCAATCCGCACTCTTCCTTGATGTGAGAAGGATAGCCAGAATGTTGATGACACCGACGGCGCCGGCGCCTACCACGGCTTCGGTAAAGGCCACATCGATGGCCCCCAGCTTTACCATGATGGTGGCGCTCATGAAGCTGAAGATGTTGAGGGTGACCACGGCCGCCAGCAGGTTGCGCAGATTCAGCGCCACTAAAGCGGCCACAATCAGGACCGTGAAGAGAAGGATTTCAATCAGCCAGGGCAGCATCGGCTTTTTCCTTTTTGGCCTCGGGTTTCGACCAGAATTTGAAACCGGCGATAAAAGCCCTGCGCATCAAAAAGTGGGTGGCAACGGGGCTGGTCACCAGCACAAAGCAGATGACCAGGAGCAGCTTGAGGCTGTTCAGATGCAGCCCCTCGTGGACCATCATGCCCGAAAGCAGGAGCACAATGCCCAGGGTGTCGACTTTCCCGGATGCATGGCAGCGGGTGTAAAAGTCCGGCAGGGTGTTGATGCCGATGCTGCCGATCAGCATGAAGCCGACCCCGCCGAGCATGAGAACCACGGCCGTTATCTTTTGGATGGCTACGAGCAGTTCCATGCTCAGAACCCCTTGGTCGCCTTGAGATATTTGGCCATGGCGATGACGCCCACAAAGTTGAGGGTGGCGTAGCCCAGCGAAATGTCGACGAACATGTCCAGGCGGTCGTAAATGAGCCCGAACAAGAGCACCAGGGTGATCGTCTTGGTGCCGATGGCGGCGACGCCCAGCAGCCGGTCGAATATGGTCGGCCCCTTGTAGACACGGAAGAAGGGAAGGAGCAGCACGACCCCCAGCATCAAGATCATGAAAAGGAAAACCTCATGCACCTAACGTTCCCCCCTGGACTTGAGCATGTAGACATCGCAGCAGGCATCCTCGGGCGCTATGCCCTCGCAGTAGAGCCTGGCCACGCGGCTTTCCATGTCGCCGGAGACGAGCCCCGCCGCCGTTTCGGCGGTGAGGGCGTGCACGGTGAAAAGGTCCCCGTTTATGGCAAGGGTGATGGTGCCCGGGGTGAGGGTGATAGAGTTGCCCAGGATGACCCGGGCGACGGTGCCCGGTTGTCGGGAAATGAAGCGCACGACCCTCGGGTCGAGGCGCGGATGGGGCCTGAGAACGACCCCGGCAACGTAGATCCCGGATTTGACAATCTCCCAGAGCAGCCAGGGAATGTAGCTTAGCAGCCGGGATAGGATGATCTGCTTTTCGCCGCAGCGCTCCCCCGCCAGGGGAAGGATGGTCAGGCGGTTGTTGAGCCAGACCACGAAGGAAACGCAAATGACGCCATAAAAGATATGCAGGAAGTCGTAATAGCCGCTCAGGATAAGCCAGACGGCCATGAGCAGCACGGCCTGGATGATCTTGCCGCGGTGGTAGCGCCACCAGCCTGAAACGGCGGAGGGTTCATGGGCGTTATTTTTTGCCGAATTGGTCCCGATCATGAGGATCAATCCACAGCGCGTGTCACCCGATAGCCCTCGACCCGGAAAAGGCTTGCGACGGGTATGGCATAAAAAGCCTGCGTTTCATCGCATAAAATGCGTTGGTTGTCAATCGATGAAAATGGGACAAAAGCGACGGGGGAAAGACCCTCTTTGGGCTTCAACCTTTTGGACGCTGTCGTCATACGGGTCTCCCTGCTTCACCGGATCGCTTCAATTCCGAATTTCCTGATTTTACGCCAAAGGGTAGTCCGGGGGATCCCCAGGATTTCAGCGGCACGGCTTTTGCTGTAGTTGGTGGCTTCCAGAACCCTGACGATGTGGGCCTTCTCCGTCTCCTCCAGGGTGCTCAACTCATTGCAGGAAACGGCATCGACATCGAGCACCTGCAAGTCCTCCGGCAAATCGGTGACTTCAATTCTGTCTTTTTCGCCGAGGGCCACCGCACTGCAGACGATGTGCTCCAGCTCCCGAACGTTCCCCGGGAAAGAGTAGGATAGCAGCGTTTCCTGAGCCTGGCGGCTGAATCGACGGACCCCCTTGTTGTAAAGCCGGTTGTAATGGTTCAGAAAATGGTCCAGGAACACGGGGATGTCTTCCCGGCGCTCGCGCAACGGAGGGGTGCGGATCACCACCACCTTGAGCCGGAAAAACAGATCCTCCCGAAAACGCCCGGAACTCACTTCATGCTCCAGGTCTTTGTTGGTAGCCGAAATCAAACGGAAGTCGAGCGGAACCGGTTTGGAGCCCCCCACCCGCAGCACTTTTCTTTCCTGGATCACCCGCAGGAGTTTGACCTGAGTGGAAAGCGCCATCTCGCCCACTTCATCTAAAAAAACCGTGCCTCCCTGGGCTTGCTCAAACAGGCCCGGCTTGAGGCTGTGGGCTCCTGTAAACGCGCCCTTTTCGTGGCCGAAAAGCTCATTGGCCACCAAGTCTTCAGCGAACCCCCCGCAGTTGAAGCCGACAAAGGGCTGGTCTCTGCGCTCGCTGCCGTTGTGAATAGCGCGCGCCACAAGTTCTTTGCCGGTGCCGCTCTCCCCCTGGATCAGCACATTGCAATCGATGCGTGCCACTTTGGTGATCATCTTCAAAAGCTCGCGGATATGCGTGCTGATCCCCAGGATTTCGCGGGCAGGTTCTCTCTTGGAAAGCTCCTCCTTGAGCTGTTGGTTGACCGCCTGAAGCGATATTTTGTCGGCGGCTCTCTGGATCACTGCCAGCAGGCGGTCGGGCGATATGGGTTTTTCAATGTAATAAAAGGCGCCCTGTTTCACGGCCGAGACGGCATCGTCGATCGAGGCGTAGCCGGTGAATACGATCACCTCGGCCCCTGGCTGGCGGGCCTTGACATGCCTCAGCACGTCCAGGCCGCTCAATTGCGGCATACGCAGATCGGTGAGCACGATATCGACCTTAGCCTGGTTTATGTGTTTCAGGGCCAGGAGCGGGTCTTCGAAAACCTTCACCTCGTAGCCCCTGCGGCCGAGGAGCCGGCTGAGCTGCTTCAGCGCCATGGGTTCATCGTCGATGACCGCCAGCCGCAGCGGGTTGCGCGTGGAAACGGGCTTCACCGGCGGCCGCCTCCCGGCACGTCGCTCTGCCGGTCCGATGTTGCGGCCCCGGTGTCGCAGGGCAGCGTCAGTGCGAAGACCGTGCAGCCCGGAGCACTCTCCACGCTGATTTTGCCGCCGTGCTTGGTGACAATGCCGTGGACGACCGAAAGCCCCAGGCCGGTCCCCTTGCCCACGGGTTTGGTGGTGAAAAACGGGTCGAAGATGTGGGGCAACGCCTCAGCCGGGATCCCGCCGCCATTGTCCTCCACCTGAACCGAGAGATGATTCCGGGAACTGGTTTTCAGATTGACCCTGATGCGCCCGTCTTCACCGACAGCGTCCAGGGCGTTTAATATCAGGTTCAAGAAGGCCTGTTTGAGCTGTTGCCGGTCACCACGGATTTTCGGCAGCCCCGGCTCGAAGGAGGACTCAATCCGGGCTCGTTTGACCTTGACCTGATTGCGAGCCAGTCGGATGGTCTCATCCAGCAGCGTCTCCAGGCTGAGAGGCTCCATGATCGATTCGGTCTCGCGCGTGAAGTCGAGCAGGTTGTGGACGATGGCCCGCGATCGGTCCGTCTCCGTAACGATGTCTTTCACCATCGCCACGGCTTCCTCCGGGGACAGTTCCTTATATTCTTCCAGGATGGCGTGGGCGGTCAACATGATGTTGTTGAGTGGGTTGTTCAGCTCGTGGGCAACCCCGGCCGTCAAGATCCCCACCGCCCGCAGTTTGTGGGAATCGATCAGGGAAGTTTGGCGGCTCTCCAGCTCCCGCAGCATCCGGTTGATCGCCACCTCCACGGTGGTGAACTCGTCCCGGTACTTGCGGATCGGTTTAACGGAGGAGAAGTCGCCGGTCGCGATGCGCTTGGTTTGCTTGACGAGATAGTTCAGGGGCTTCATGAACCGGTTGGAGAGAAACCGGGTCATCCACAGCATCAGGACGAAATGGAACACCAGATAATAGGTCGGCACTTTCTGCAGCAGATCGAGCCATTCGACCACCATCCGGTTTTCCCGGGCCGCCACATCGGCCGCATCCTGGACCACCAACGCCCCGTAATGTCTGAGTGTGGTCTCAAGCTCGGCTTTCAGCCGATCCGACAGACCGCCGGTTCCGGCCAACCGGGAGAGGTCCTGGAGCAATTCATGATATTTTTCAAGGTGACCGGCAATTTCTCCTTTTTGCCTGGGGTTGGAAAAAACATCCAGGCTGGGCAGGTACTCCCTAAGCGTTTCCTGGGCCTGGTGGGAGCTGTCCAACGCCTCCTGGAGATTGGTTCCATAAAGAAAATAGTTCTTCTCCCAGCGCCTGGCCTGTTCGATGTCGAACAGGAAGCCCTGCCAGGTCTGAAAAGTGGTGATGAGCTTCTGAATGTGATTGATCGCCACCATTGCGCCGACAATGATGGCGACCGATAAGAGGAAAACGATCAAAAACCCCAATATGATCTGAAACCGAAAGCTGAAGGCCGGGCGCCCCAGCAGTTCCTTTTCTTCCTCGGTGAGGGGGGAATGGCCGGCGGGCACAGCCCCCCGGCCGCCTTCTGCGGAAAGGAAAAATTGGGTGATGTTCATGCTGCTCTTCCTGCGCAGGAAAAACGATCGGCAGGGGCAACCCGCACAGCCGCTACGTTACAGCTGAAACAGGCTCCGTCACGCCAAGTTCCTGCATCGCCCGGACCACCAGCGCTCGAAGGTCCGCCGGTTTGAACGGCTTGGCGATCATGTCATAGGCGCCTTTTTCCATCGCCTCCCGAGCCAGCTCGGCTGTGGCATAGCCGGTGATGATGATGACCTTGACGGCCGGGTTCAGCTTTTTGGCGGCCTCCAGGACCTGGATGCCGGAAGCCTCCGCCATCATCACGTCGGTGATGACAATGTCGAATCTCTTCTGGGCAATCCGCGAAATCGCCTCCAGGGGGTGCTCAAACGTCTCCACGTCGCAGCCGATTTTGACCAGTCCGCTCTTGAGCCGCTGCCCCACAATGGGCTCATCGTCCAGAAGCAAGATGTTGACCTGTTCCATCGCGCCGACCTCCTCCTGCCTGTCGCTTCTCGTTCTACCTTATCTGACCGCAGGCATTGATGTCAAAAAGCTTCTTGTCGCCATACACCTCCACATGGCTGACCCCTTCAAGGCCCAAAAGCGTCTGTTTGGCGTCGAGCGCCGCTTTCTGTTTGCTGCGTTTGAAGCCGGATGAATAGATAAACACGGCCCCGTCGTGGGACCTGACCATCACGTCCGGGTAGTCGTCGACCAGCAGGGTCTTGATCTGGCTGGACAGCTCCAGATTGCACATGCATTTGAGCGAATAGGTCATCGGGGCAAACTTGTGGTTCTGCACGGTGTTGATGATGATATTGCCTGCTTCCGCCACATCCATGTGCGCCAGGTTCACGGTCAGATCGTACAAACCCGGGTCTTCGAGATCCCTCTGGTAAGCCGCCGAAAACCATTTTTTGATGGCCGGGTCCGGTGGCGCCGACCGCGGGGACGGATGGGCCAGCACCAGGACCTTGAGCACGTGCGATATCTCCTGGAAAATGGGATGCCCCGCATACCCGACGAAGACCACCCGATCTTCGGCAATCATCCGGCAGAGCTGCTGGTCGATGCAAGCGGACAGTTTTGTCTGTTTCTTGGAGAAAGCCCCCCGCCACAACGACTTCGTTCGGAAGACCCCGGCCAACTCCTCCGGCGGGATGTGATAGTGTTCGGCGGTAAGCTCGATCAGGGACTGCATGGAAACAATCCGGAACTCCAGCCGCGAGGCCACATGCTGCCCGATCTCCAAATTCTGTTTTTCATATTGTGAAAACAGCGCAATCGAGGACATTTTCCACCTCCAGTTTGATGCGACAGGCGTACCTGCGCTGAGCTATCGGATCCCCCCCCTGCGGCATCAGATGCCGTAGAACAGATATAGCATCGTCATCAGCACGACGATAAAGACGACGGTCATCAAGCCGCCGCCTTTCATAAAATCCACACTGCGGTAACGGCCCGGACCCATGTAAAGGGCGTTCACCTGGTGGGTCGGCAGCACGAAGGAGTTGGAAGTGGCCAGCCCCACTACCAGAACAGCCATACGGGGGTCGGCGCCGGCGGTCATGGCCATGTTGACCACCAGGGGCACCAACAGCACCGTGGCCCCCACGTTGGAAATTACGAGGGTAAAAAAGGTGGAGAGCACGGCGATCGCCGTCAACAGGACGAAGGGGGAAACTTCTCCAAAAAACCCGAGCACGGTGTTTGCTATCCACGCGGCGGTGCCGGATTTCTCGGTGGCAATCCCCAGCGGAATCAAGCCGGCCAGCAAGAAAACGGTGCGCCAATCCACCGACTGATAGGCCTCGTCGATGGTCAGCACACGGCAGAGGATCATTCCGAAAGCGCCGGTCATCAGGGATACCGAAAGCTGAATGTCGAACACGATGATCATGACCAGGGAGACCGCCATCCATAAGCCGGCAAAGAGGGCTTTTTCGGGCTTCAAGACCTCCCCCACGGGGGTCGTGAAGATGAACTTCCTGTTTTGTTCCAGAATCTTGAACCGTTCCCAGGGGCCCTGCAGCACGATGGAATCGCCCGAGCGTAGCTTCATGTCGGACAAACCGCTGTAAAAGGCCTGATCGGCGCGGTAAAGGGCCAAGGGGTTGACCTGGTACTGCTCCCAGAAGTGCGACTCTTTCAATGTTTTGCCGATCAGCTCGGATCGCGGCGCCACCACGGCCTCCAGGGTGCCTGAAACCGTCGGCGACAACTCCTCCTTGAAGATGTTTATGGCCGGCTCGACGCCCAGACCGTAGTCGGAGGCAAATTTGAGAACGTTCTCCTTTTTCCCCAACACAGCCAGATGGCCATCACCGTAGAGTTCCATATCGGGCGTGAGGGTCAGCATTTTTATTTTGTCCCGAGCGGCATAGGCCACTGCGTTGACCAGGTATTTGTTGCGAATCATTTTGACCGTCACCGGTTCGCGAAACGCGTGGAAACCGGGTGGTATCTTCAATTCGTACGCCTCGGCCAACTCCGCGTAGGCCGACAATGCGCCCGCCTCCTGGTCCTTCGGGGCATCGACCTCCCCGCGCGGCAGCACGAAACGGCCGAAGAGGATGAAAGATCCGATACCGCAAACCACCAGGGCAATCCCCACCGGGGTCACATCGAACAGTTGAAACGGCTTTAGGTTGAAAGGCACCATCAGGTCATTCAGCAAAATGAGCGGGCTGGACCCCACCAGTGTCACGGTGCCCCCCAGGATGGCGCAGAAGCCGATCGGCATCAGCATTTGAGACAGCGGCACATTCATGGTCTTGCTGACGCGTTTGACCGCCGGCAGAAAAAGGGCCGCCGCACCGATGTTCTGCATGAAACTGGAGATGAAGGCCACGGTGGCCCCCATGGCGATGACCACCCGAGACGCGCTGTTGCCGGCCAACTGGACCACGGGTTTCACCAGGCGATTGATCAAGCCGGTCTTGTCCAGCCCCGCACCGATGATGATCACGGCGATAATGGATATCACGGCGTTACTGGCAAACCCCGAGAAGGCCTCCTTGGGGGTTACCAGCTTCAGCAGGGGCAACGCCACGGTCATTAGGATGGCGACCATGTCGACCCGGATCCACTCGACGATGAAGAGGAAAACAGCCAGCCCGATCATGCCCAATACCAATGCGATTTCAGTTGTCATTCCACTGGGCTCCATGCAAAGAGATCCTTCCTTCGGTGGTGTCGGTTTTTCGTGTGATCATTGATCCGGATTCGCCAAACCATCGAAAATCGGCTTCGGCTTCACGGTTAGGATTCGGCAGTGAGTCATCTGCGCCAGAACTTGAATTTCCTGTTGGATGGGCCGGTTGACAGGCTCAAGCTCCTCGGAAACGGGCATAACGATTTCGTCGGCATGGCTGTCGCGTATGAACTGGCGCACTTCCTGTATGAAATCACCCCGGCGGTTGTGGACCTCCAGGTTGAGTTCACCCAACGCCTGTTCGCGTGCGATCAACGATTCGATGACGTTCCGGATGGATTCGCGATCCATGGAGCCCTCGCCCGGCTTTTTACCCAACGGGTCGATTTGGTTTGATTCGGGGTCATCCACGAACAGGAAAAATAGACGGGCTTGGCTGCGCTTGCTGTATTCAAGAGCAAAGCGAACGGCCGCCAGTTCCGGAGGCGATAATTCCTTGATCGGTATCACAAGCCCGGACATAAAACCCCCTTGGACAAAGCCGATCCCGCATGAGTTACGCGAGGATCTTACAAAAACCGTACCGTCCCCAAAAAGCCAATTTTCAAGCCTGTTATCGGATGTCGATGCACGATCACGGGAATTTCTGTTTCAAAACGGAACAATATCCCCTCATAGATGTACAAAATGAAACTGCTCGCGTGAAAATAGCTCCAGGTCTTCGGCTCAGACGAGGTCCCAAATTAGCCGGCTATGGGATTTTCAAGACCGAAGGCCCACTTTTTAAATACCGGACATGGTCGAGGGCATCGGACAAGCATTCGTGCAGCCGCTCGAGGTCGATAGGCTTCAACAGGTAATCGAAGGCGCCTAGCTTTATGCTTTCGACGCCGATGGTCACGGATGCATTGCCCGTCAGCATGATCACTTGAACCTTTGGCTTTATTTTTTTTATCCGGGGCAGCATCTCCATGCCGCTCGCTCCCGGCATGATGATGTCCAACAGCACCACATCAAAATCCTGCTGAGTGATTTTTTCGAACGCCGATTCCCCATCGGCGGCCGTCTCAACCTGGTAGCCTTTGTGCGCCAGAAGCCTTGCCAGGTATACGCGGACCTTTTCCTCGTCATCCACGACAAGCAGCCTTGCCACCATGCAGCACCCCCTTATCCTTCGGAGATCCGTTTCAAAATGAAACCAAAACGCCGCGTCCCTGCAATCGGGATTAATAAATAACAATGAGAAATTTATGAGAATTTAGAACTGGCATGCTTGTTGATGCGTTGTATGGCACGCGCGAAAGGAGAGCCCATGCCGAACGTGGTCACACATCTGAAAGGCATCTTCCGGCGGCAGTGCAAGGAAACGACCGCCTCCGACTTGCTCAAGGTGCAATACTACAACTTCAAGTCCCTGCTGAGTCTGAATGAGCGGGCATTGTTGGATATGTCCGATCTGGAACAGAAACTGAGGCAAAATCAAGCATTTGGGATGCCCTTCGTTCGATCGCGAGTAACGTCCCTGTCCGTCCAGGTTTACCACATCATCGAAACGTTGAACCGGGTGTCCGACGGCCGTCACAGCGACCTCTTTGTGATCTTCGACAGGTTGAAGCGGGACATCAACTTCGCACTGGAGGATAGGACCCAGCGCCCGGAAGGGCCGCTCATCGTCCCGCTCGAGAACCTCAGCAAGAAGGATGCCGATCTTGTCGGGCCCAAAATGGCCGTCATGGGTGAAATCAAGAACAGCCTCTACCCGTTGGTGCCGGAGGGCTTTGCGATAACCTCCGGGGCCGCCCGGATGTTCATGGGGCGTGCGGGGCTCACGACCAAAATCAATTCGCTTTTTCAGAGCTGCGACACCGAGGACGTGTCCGACTTGCAGGAAAGCTGCGAACGCATCCGCGCGTTGATTTGCGAAGCCCCTTTTCCGCCTGAACTGGAGGCTGCCATTCGGGGTGCTTGCGCCCGGTTGGCTCGAAACCACCCCGGAGACCTACGTCTGGCCGTACGCAGCAGCGCCCTTGGGGAGGACACGTTGGAGCATTCGTTTGCCGGCCTTTATGACACCGAGCTAGGAGTTTTTCCGCCTGATATCCTTGACGCCTACAAGCGGGTCCTGGCCAGCAAATACTCTGCGCGGGCGATTACGTACCGGGAAAATCACGGTCTGCGTGACGAAGGGATCCTCATGGGGGTGGGGTGTATGGTGATGGTGCCGGCGGCTGCGGGAGGCGTGGTCACCTCGCGCGACCCCCGTTCGATCAAAGCCGAGCGCATCGTTATCGATGCGGCTGCAGGCCTCGGCACGGCTGTCGTGGAGGGCAGTGTTTTCCCCGAACATCTTCTGCTCGAAAAGACCGCCGGCAACCAATGGTGCATCAGGCAGAGGCAACGCTCGCCGGACTCGACCGTCGCGGGCAGCCTGCTGACGGAGGATGTGATTTCTAAACTGGCGGACCTGGCCCGTCGGTTCGAGGACCATTTCAAGAGCCCCCAGGATATCGAGTGGGCCATAGACCCCGCCGGGGGGCTCTTCATATTGCAGAGCCGGCCGCTGCATGCCTCCACCGATCACGCTGAGCCGGAGACGGATAGAGAGCGCCGGCTGCCGGGCGTCCCTCCCCTGTTGAGGCAGGGTCTGACCGCCTGCAGCGGCACGGCGTGGGGCGTTGCCCGGATCGTGAAAGAGCAGGGGGATATGCAAAATTTTTTTAAAGGCGACGTCCTGGTGGTTGAACATGCCCTGCCGCGTTGGGCCGTACTGTTGAAAAAAGCGTCGGCCATCGTGGCCGATACCGGAGGCGTGGTCGGACATTTGGCAACGGTGGCGCGTGAGTTTGCCGTCCCGGCCATCGTGAATACCCGGATAGCGACAAGGGTTATCAAGGATGGCGGCATAATTACAGTGGATGCAGACGATCACACTGTCTATCCCGGAAAAATCGATATTCTGTTGGAAAAGCGCAAAGACACGGGCAGCAGGCCGTTTTGCGGCACGCCCGTGTATTCCATTTTGAAACGAATTATGGAGAAGATCTCCCCCCTGAATTTGCTGGATCCAAACGATGCAGGCTTCCGTGGAGCGAATTGTCAAACGTATCATGACATTATCCGTTTCAGTCATGAAACGGCGATCGCGGAACTGTTTGCTTTCAATTCCCGGCATAGCACCCCGCGCCATGCCGGAAAACAATTGATGACCGACAATATGCCCGTTCGTCTTTGGGTGATGGGCCTGGATGACAGCCTTTTACGCTCCGCCGCCGGAAAATGCGTGCGCTTGGATGAGATCGATTCGCGTCCTTTTTTAGCCTTCTGGGAAGGCGTTGTGGCCGTTCCCTGGCAGGGCCCGCCGGCCCCTGATGCGAAGGGATTTATGACCATCATGGCGGAATCCACCATGAACCCCGATCTGGAAGCCTCGGCGCCCTCGCGCATGGTCGGAGGCAACCGGGCTTTGGTTACCCAAAATTTTTGCAACGTCAGTTTGCGCTGGGGCTATCACCTTTCGGCAACCCAGGCGTTTTGGGGGGTTAGTTCCCGTGAAAACCATCTGCGCTTCAGCTTCCAGGGAGGCGCGGCCGATCTGACGCGGCGGGATTTGCGGGTGCGGTTGATCGCAACCGTGCTGGAAAGATACGGCTTCCAGGTGCGAGCAGTCGAAGATCACATCACCGCACAATTGGACGGCTACGAGGGGGATGAGTTTGGAAAAAGGATCAAATTGTTAGGTTACATCAATATCCATGCCTGCCAGATCGATATGATCATGGGCAATGCGAACCGGACTCGCCAGTACCGGGAAAAAATGTTGCAGGATATCGAAAAAAAGATCTTTGGTCACTAAGCATGTTGCGCGAGGTTGCATGAGTTTCTTCCGTGGTCGCATTTTCTTGCCCTCTTTGCTATGGTTCATCCCGATCGGTTGCACTTCACAAGTCCAGAGCCGAATAAGCCATTGTCAATCCAAAACGGCACTCTGAAAATGAAACCCTTGCGCTGCCTGATCCTGGCCGACGACATGACCGGTGGAGGCGACACCGGGGCGCAGTTCGCCAAGAAGCGACTGCGCACGCTGCTGGTCACGGCGGGGGCTTCCCGCCGCCTGCCCCTGGATGACAACCGCTGGCCCGTGCTGGTGGTCAACACCCACTCGCGGGCCATGGCGGCGGAGCAGGCCCGCCGGCACGTGGCGGAATTTTTAGGTCAGCTGGAACTGGAGCGCTTCGGCGTCCTCTACAAGAAAATCGACTCGACCCTGCGCGGCAACATCGGTGCGGAAATCGACGCCACCCTGGAGGCCATGGGGCACCCGGTCGCCCTCCTGACCCCCGCTTATCCGGAGATGGGCCGGACGGTTGAAAACGGGGTCCTGAAGGTCAGGGGCGTTCCCGTGGCTAAGACCGAGGCCGCACGCGACCCCGTCTGCCCGGTCACGGATTCCCGCGTGGTCAATCTCCTGCGGTGCCAGACGCCCCAGCGGGTGGGGCTCATCGAGCACGGGCACGTGACGGCGGCCCCGGCGGCGCTGCTGGCGGCGGTCGAGCACAAAATTTTGGAAGGCTATCGGCTCCTGGTGTTCGACTGCCTGGAGCGGCGGGACCTGGCGGCCATCGCGAATCTCGGGTTCACACTCAACCCCATGCCGCTTTTCATCGGGTCGGCCGGGCTGGCCGAGGCCGTGGCGGAACAGGTCTCCGCCCGCGCAAAGGGGCGTTCCGCAGCGCGTCCCCCCGTCAAACCCGCCGCGCACGTGCTCGTGGTGTGCGGCAGCGCGTCGGAAGTCTCCCGCCGGCAACTCACCCGGCTCGGGCAGGAGCTCGATATCCCCCGGGTCGAGATCCGGCCGTCGTTTGCCTGCCGGCTCTCCTCGCTGGGGGGATCCGCCAAGCGCACCATCTTCCGGACGATCGCCGACGCCCTCAAAACCGGCTCCGTCATTCTCAGCGTATCCGGGGAACGCTTAGATGGGCCGGGAGGGGCGCAGCGCGAAACAGCGCTGGTGGTCTCGGAAGCCCTGGGCATCGTCACGCGGAAAGTCTTTTCACTGTCGGGGATAGAGGCCGGGGATGCCGCCGTCCTCCTGACCGGCGGCGACACGGCCATGGCCGTCCTCCAGGCGCTGGGCGCCGACGGGGTGGAGATCGGCAGCGAACCGATCGATGGGATCATGGCGGGGCGCGCCCGGGGGGGGCTCTGCAGCGGTGCCCAGGTCATCACCAAGGCCGGGGCATTCGGGGGCGACGATGCCCTGCTACGGGTGGCCCGGATGCTGACCGGCTGAGGACGTGGCAAGAGGCCCAATTTCGGCGTTGCGCTGCATCCCGCAGTCGCTGCGGCGTACTGGGAGTACGCCTCGCTCCGCTGAATTTGCGCGCCTTGAACTTGAGCCTCTTACCGCGTCCTCCACCCACTCTAAAATGAAGTGGCGTTCTGGTGGAAGCGGTTCCCAACCGCGATGCGACCAGGGATAGCGGCACCTGCTGCGGGAAATGGCACTCAGCCGCCAGCGGACTTCACCCTGAACCCCTTTTGGCCGAGGAGCGCCAGCAGCGTGCTGCGGTGATCTCCCTGGATCAAGACCTCGCCCTCCTTCACCGAACCGCCGGTTCCGCAGCGGCGTTTCAATTCGGCCGCGAGTTTTTGCAGCTCATCCTCTCCTACTTGAAAGCCCGAAAGCAAAGTGACCGTCTTGCCTCCCCGGCCTTTGACCTCGCGCCGGATACGGATGATGCCGTCCGCCGCCACCGCCGGTTTTTTGCGCTGGCAGGTGCAGGCACCGACCGGCTGGGAGCACTCGGGGCAGATGCGTCCGGAGCCTGTTGAAAACACCAGCCGCGAGTCACTCAAGCAGCACCGCCCAGTCCTCTTCGTTCACACCGGGGATCTCAAGCGCGCGGCGCGCGCTCAGATCCCGCGCGACCTCGCGGACATCCTGCGGCCGACGGCCCTCCAGCCCCGCTTCGAGCAGCCGGATGGCATCCGGCGGATAGCAGAAAAAATCGCCCGAAATCGACACCCCGGAAAACCGGCCCTCCTTCAGCTCGAAGTCCGCCCGCAGCAGACCGCCTAAGGCCTTGTGCACCCGGTGAAGCAGGTGGAACCCGGCGCGGATACGGATGTCGCGCCCCCCGCCGCGACCCCGGCGCTGGACCAGCCAGGCGTCGCTCAGCATGAGGGGCCGCAGGGTATCCGTTCTAGAGCGCAGCTCGGGGTCGATCGCTGCGGTTTCAAAAGGGCCCAGCACTCTTTCAAACGCTGCGATCATCAGTGCGTTAAGGCGCTCCTCCGTCCATGCGGCCGCACCGGCATCGCCCAGCTCCCGGCGGATGGTCGAGAGGTTTTCCTCCAGCGTCTTGTGCACCTTGTCGCGGAATTTCTCGTCCGGCACCTTGAGCACGCGCGCCATCATCTCGTAGTTGAAATCGACGATCAGGTTGCCGACGAAAACGACCCCGGCCCCGATCTCGCCCACCCCGCTGCCGCTGATCTTGCGGGTGCCGACGATTACATCGTTGATGGGTTTGTATTGGGCCGGGATGCCCACCCGGCGGTACGTGTCGATCACCGGCTCCAGGAATTTCCGGTAAAACGCCTCCTTGAAAGCGGGGATGCGCGGGTTGTCAGGCTGCAGGACCAGCTGGAAGAAGAGCTGCCCCCCGTCCAGATAGACCGCCCCGCCGCCGACCTCCCGGCGAAAAACCGGGATCCCGTTCCTCCCGCAGAAGGCGAGATCCACCTCCTGCTCGATATTCTGGTGAAACCCTATGCAGACATAGGGCGAGGCGGGCGAGAGCAGAACCAGGCCCTCGCGGCCGAGATCGGCCATGGCGTGGTAGATCAGCTGGGAGTCGTCCCAGGGGACTTTGCCGAGATTGTAAAGGTCCATCGAAGTCCCCATTCCAGAGGTAAAAGCAAAGGCCGCCGAGGCGAGTCTATCGGTTCGCCTGGGTGGAAGGCGCAAGGGCTTTTCGCACCAACTGCACGATGTCCAGCACCTCGAGCGGAATTTTATTGCGCTTGACGTAGCTCGTCATCGTGCGCACGCACTGCTGACAGGAGGTGACCACTGCCTGGGCGCCGGTGGACAGGACTTCATTGATCTTGTCCCCGGCAATCTTGGCGGCCAAGTCGGCGTCCACCATCTCGAGGTTGCCGCCCCCACCGCAGCAGGTGCATTTCTCTCGGCTGTGCGGCAATTCGACGAGCCTGGCTCCCGGGATCGCACGGATCAGCTCACGCGGCTCATCGAACACGCGGGCCCCGCGCCCCAAATCGCACGGGTCGTGGTAGGTCACGGTCAGCGGGAGTTCCCGCAGCGGGGCTTTGCCCGCGCGCACTAGCCGGAGCAGAAACTCCGGCGCAGACAACAGCTCGAGGTCGGTCCGGTAATGCTCGCGCCACATCTGGTAGCAGGAGGGGCAGGCAAAGACCACGCTCCGCGCCCCTTTGGCCGCAACCGCCGCGAGGTTCTGGGCCCGGAACTCCTCGAACATTCCCATCAGGCCGGCCCCGAGCAGGGGGAACCCGCAGCACCACTCCTCCTGCCCCAGCAGCGTGAAATCGACCCCGCTCGCATCCATTATCTCCGCCAGGGCCATAGGGATTTTCTGGGCCAGCGGGAAATAGGCCGACACGCAGCCGGTGATGTACACCACCTCGGCCCGCGGCCTCACGTAGAGGTCCGCCGGGGGCGTGCGCATGTCCTCCACCCACTCCCCGCGCTCGGCATTGTCTTCGCCAAAGACGTTGCGGCTCCGAGCAAGGTTCGCGCGGATCGCGTCGATCTTGGACGGATAGGCTTTCTCGCAGACCAGGTCCTCGCGCAAGGAGAGCCACAGCTCCTTGAGGCGAATCCCCAAGGGGCAGACCTCCTCGCAGTTGCTGCACAGGGTGCACCGGAACACCGTGTCGGCGTAATGCTTCAGCTCCGCTTCGGACGGCGGCCTGCTCCCGAAAAGCCGCTGCAGCCGGCCGGCCCTGGACTTGAGGTTCTGCTTGAGCCCTTTCAACCGGTAGACGGCCGAAAGCTCGCCGCTCTGCGCCGCGCACGCCGCCGGGCAGACATCGGCGCAAAGCCGGCAGTTGGTGCAGGCGTCCATTTCGAACAACTGACGAATGGTAAAATTAGAGTGTGCCATGAGGTAATTCATCGCGGCCGGAAGCCGCTCCCACAAGATGTGAGTATATTGATGAAGAAAGCAGCGCTACCGCCCCATGACCCGGTAGCGGTTCTTGCGGGCGCAGCCCGCCGGCTGATCTCAATATGAAATCGTCCGCCGCTCAGGCGGCGGACGATTTCATTTGGCGAACTTCTTGATCTCCTCCAGCATCCAGCTGCGAATGGCCTCGGCGCCGTGGATCAATTCTGCGAGGTCGGCCATGTTGTCCGGCCGGATCTTGTACATCCACCCCTTGCCGTAGCACTCCTCGTTGATCAGCCCGGGGTTGCCTTCCAGCTCCTCGTTGACATCGGCCAGCTCGCCTGTGACCGGAGCATTGATCTTGCCGAGCCATTTGCCGGATTCGACCTTTGCGAAGCGCTTGCCGGCCTCCAGGGCCTTGCCCGGCTCCGGCAGCTGCACGAAGACGATCTTGCCGGCCAGCTTCTGGGCGAAGTCGGTCATGCCCATCACCAGCAGGTCCCCCTCCGGCCTGACCCAGTAATGGTCTTTCTCGTAGTAGAGCTCCTCGGGGATGTTGTAGCCCTCGATGTCCATAGTCTATCCTCCTGAAGGAATTTGTTGCCGCCCGCCATGCTCGGGACGATGAGTTCGCAGTAAGGTTCGTTGCGGCGAGGAGCCGCATCAGCCGTCCTTCCCGACATGTCGGCTGCCCGCCGCGTTGACGGCCGCCAAGATTGGGGCCAGGACGATGTGGAACATGCGGCTGAACGGCAGGTAGGCCACAAAGGCGCCGGTCAGCAGCGCGTGAGCGTACCACAGGTAGCCATAGAAGTCTGCGAGGCTTGCGACTCCGAAAAAGAACCGGCTGAGCGCATCGCCGGCAAAGGAGTAGGCCGACCCGGGCGGATACCCGGTCATCGCGATCCGCATGCCTTCCAGCACAAACCCGACCCCCACGATGGCCCCCAGCAGGCCCGAGGCCAGATGATCGTGGCGCGGCAGCGAAGGCAGCCCGGCGGATGCCCCAGCCGCCCGGCGCAGAACGGCCAGCAATGCGCCGGCGAGGACCATCAGGCCGGTCGCATCGAAGAAGATCCCGTGCACCGGGTGGTTTTTGTCCAGGAGCACCCAGGGCCAGTCGCGCCCGGGCGCCCACAGGGACCCCAGCAGCGCTGCCAGCCCCCATGCACACCGCAAAAAGATGGGCCACACGATCAACCCATGAATCAGCCAACGGGCGGGAGACTGCCGGTAAAGCCTCACCTGCAGCAGCCCTTCCAGCATAAAATTTTTGGCGATGCCAAAAATTTTATCCGAAAAAACAGTCCTGAGGATCTGGCCGCATAGCCAGAGAGATTTTGGCTGACAGCCGGCACCGGGCGCTCCAGGGATGGTGCCGGAAAGCCAGAAAGAGAGGCTCAGGACCAGGCCGGCAGCGAATATGGTCAAGGCGGAGAGCGTGGTCGCATCGGAGACACCGAGCGTGGCCGCGTGGCAGGGCATGCAGAGGATGTTCTTCGGCGGCAGCACCATGGCCGCCGCCCCGAGCGCATTCGCCGGCTGGTGGCATCGCCGGCAGGAGCTCTCACCGGCGGGGAGCTTCATCTGGTGCAGCCGGCCGGGGCCGCCGGCCTGTCGCTGCCAGACGATAGCCCCTGTCTTCCGCTCCTTACGCGGAATGACCTGGTTGAGGTGGCAGGCCCCGCACACGACCGAAAGATGGGCATCGTGAATGAGCGCCTCGTCGTGGCGCACGTGACAGGATCGGCAGTCGCCCGGCCTCTGAGCGGCATGCTCGTAGCGCGCCGCCTCGGGGTGGCATCCCCGGCAGTCCATCTCCCGGTGCGGGTAAAACCCCTCCGCGGTCAGGTCAAGCGGCGCCGGTGCAGCGGCCGGCATGGCACTCCTGGCTGCGCCGTCCGGGCCGTGGCAGGCGAGGCACAGCGTCCTGGAGTGAGCGGCCGCCCCGGCGGCGCCTGGTCCCATCGCCCGGTGGCAGCCCATGCAGACCTCATCGGCCGCGGAGGGTTCCGGAAGACGTTCACGCGGTTCATGGCAGGCGCCGCATTGGCTGTCGGCCGACCGCGTGGGGTCATAGGAGCCGGGGTCGGAAACCCGCAGCTGGGTGTGGGGGTCGTGGCAGGCGATACAGCGTTCGTAGTCCTGTCCGGGCGTCAAAGCCTGCCCGCCGTGTCGCCCGTGCTCCAGATCGGCCTGAACGGACCCATGGCAGCCGGTACAGTGTTCCGACAGGAAAGCATCTCCCGAGCGCCGGTTGACGCTGGCGGGGTTCGGGTGTGCTTTTCCCGGAACGTCGCCGTGGCAGTCCAGGCAGGCGATCCGACCGTGCGCCGAAACGTGCCAGAGCGCCTCGTCCACCAGCCAATTTGCGTGAGCGTGACCGCCCACGCAAATTGACAGAAGAATGCCTGAAAAAATGGATAGGGCGCTTTTCAACTTTAAACTCATTGCCAGTCCGGATCCCGCCCCCCATGAAGCATCAATCAATCAGGATGGCCTCACCAAACTTCCGTGGCGGCGCAGGAAGGTCAGATTCAAGGCGCGCGAACCCCGTGCCGCGAGGCGTACTTGCAGTACGCCGCAGTGGCAGCGGGGTGAAGCGCAACGCAGAAATAGGGCGTTCTACGATGCCATTTTAAGGGATGTAGATGGTCCACCCCAGCGCCTCCCGCGCCGCCTCGGCCAGCGACTCGGAGAGGGTGGGGTGCGGCATCGCCGCGCGCGCCAGATCTTCCAGCGTGGCCTCCAGCTGGATCGCCAGGGCACCCGCGCCGATGATCTCTGTTGCAAAGGGGGCCAGGATGTGCACGCCGAGCAACTCCCCGTATTTCTTCTCGCCCACCACTTTGACCACCCCGCTGCTCACGCCCTGGATCATCGCCATGGGACTCGACCCGATGGCAACGGTGCCGGTGAGAACCTCGTAGCCCGCCGCTTCGGCCTGATCTTCCGTCAACCCCACCGAGGCTGCCTGCGGATGGGTGAACGCTATCCGGGGAACGATGTTCGGATGGAACGCCCGCTGGGCCCCCAGGGCGTTTTCCGCCGCGATGACGCCCATGGCGGTTGCTCGATGGGATAGGAATGGCTCATTTCCGACAGCATCCCCTATGGCCCAGATCCCGGGCACCTTGGTGGACAGCTGTTCGTTGACATCGAGGTCCTTGAGCCCGACCGTGTCCAGACCGAGCTCCGAGAGCACAGGCCTGCGGTCGAAGCCGATCACCCGGTCGAAGCGCCGGGTCTCCTCCTTGCCCTTGACGGAAAGAACGACGGACAGCCCCTCTTTGTCCCGGGCCACCGAAACCACCTGGCAGGAGCTGAGGATCGTCATTGGATCCTTCTTGAGGGCGGCGCGCAGGCGCTGGCCGATCTCCGCGTCGAACTCGGGCAGGATCCCGCGCTCGCGGGCGGCGACGACCACCTGGCTGCCGCAGGTACCCAGAAACTGGGCCAATTCAATCGCCCAGGGGCTGACCCCCAAGATGAGAGTTCGGCCCGGGACCTTCCCCTCCTCTATCAACTGGCTCGAGTTCACGATGCCTTCGAGCTCCGCCCCGGGAAACGACGGGCGGACCCACTGCGCCCCCACGGCAACGATCACCGCCTGGGCCTGGTAGAGCTTGTCGCCGACCGCCACACGGCCTGGCCCTGCCAGGCGGCCCTTGCCCTTGAGAGGGGCCACGCCCTTGACTTTCACGAGACCCTCGGTTCCCATCGAGAAATAGCCCACCAGCTCGTCTTTCATCTTGAAGACGGCCGCGGGGTCCACCACGCCCTCCGCCTTTGAGAAGCCCATCTTGGCCGCGGTCTGGATCGTCTTGCTCCGGTCCACCGTGGCCGCAAACAGCTTTGTGGGCACACAGGCCCGGTTGAGGCAAAACCCGCCCCAATGCGTGCTCTCGACGATCGCGGTCTTAACCCCGAGCTGCACGCCGCGGACCGCCGCCGCCACCCCGCCCGGCCCCCCGCCGATGACGACGATATCGAATTTGTCAGACATCCCTTATCCCCCGAGGTGTGGTCATACGTCGCGACCGTCCGGAAACTCTTGGCAATCGCGGCTGGAAGCCGCTCCCACAAAACTACCGGCCCTATGTCCTTGGCTGCAACCCTCCAACCGTGAACCGTGCACCTGGAACCGTGTTTTTTTCACAGCATCAACCCCGGCTCCTCGATCAGCTCGTACACCGCAGCGACTGCGAGGCGCAGCGCAACGCCGCAGATGGGCGTTTATCGCCAGCCGGTCAGAGCATGAGCGCCGGCTCTTCGATCATATCCTTGATCGTCTTCAAAAAAGCCGCCCCCGACGCACCGTCGATGATGCGGTGGTCGAAAGAGAGCGAGAGCGCCATCCGCGGCTCGATTACCGCCTGGCCGCTGCGGGCGACGGGTTTGTCCACGATCCGGCCCACGCCTAGGATGGCGCTTTCGGGATGGTTGACGATCGGCGTGAAATCATCAATGTCCCAGGCCCCGAGGTTGGTCAGCGTGAAGGTGCCGACGGTCAAGTCGTCCAGCGCAAGGGTGTTGGCCCTGGCCGCTTCGACCAGGCGGTCAAGGTCGGCGGAGATCTCGCGGATCGATTTGGTGTCGGCGTTGCGAACCTTGGGCACGATGAGGCCTCTGCCCAGATCCATCGCCACCCCCACATGCACCTGCCGCCACACCTTGATCAGATCGCCCTCGACGGCGGCGTTGACCAGCGGGTGCTGCTTCAAGGCCGAAGCGATGACCTTGACGATGATCGCGTTGTAGGAGACCTTGGCCCCGCCGGCGGCGTTCATCCGGCTGCGCAGGCGGATCATGGCACCCGCCGCGGCTTCGGTGTGCAGGGTGAGCTGGGCCTGGGTCGCCAGGCTCAGGTGCATGTTCTTGAAGATCACCTTGCGCACCCCGGCGATGGGAATCTCCTGGGCGGCGCTCAGGAGTTCGCCCGCCGCAGCGGCCGGTGCCGGGGCGGCCTTGGCAGGGGGCCATTTTTCGATTGCTTTGAGAACATCGGCCCGCACGATGCGCCCGCCGGGGCCGGAACCGGCAATCCGGGCCAGGTCGATCCCGTGGGCCTTGGCCATCACCCGCGCCACCGGGGAGGCCTTGACCCGGCCTTTCTGGGCAGCCGGCGCGGCCGGCGCTTCAGCAACAGCGGCGGCCGGACCGGCTGCAGCGACAGCAGCCGGAGCACCCGTCTCCGCCGCCGGATGCTGAGCGGCCAGCTGCTCCAGCTCGGCTTGGTCGGCGGCCAGATAGCCCACCACCTGGCTGACTTCGATCCGGCTTCCGGCTGCGGCAACCGGGTGCAGCAGGCCGTCGCCCGGAGAGGGCATCTCGAAGGTGACCTTGTCGGTTTCCAGGATGAGCACGACCTGCTCTTTTTTCACGGCGTCGCCTGCCTTGAATTTCCAGGAAACCAGTGTGGCTTCCTCCATGGTCAGGCCCAGTTTGGGTATCGTAATTTCAATCGCCATAAACTCATCCCTTTCATTCAGAGATCGATCAGTCGAACCCACAAATGGGATGGCGGTGGCCGAAACCCAGGTTCAAGGCGCGCGAGTCCCGACGCCCGAAGCGTACTTCTCGTAGGCCGCAAGGCCAGGGGGGCGACGCGTGACGCAGAAGATGGGCTTCAGCCGCCGTCATCAGCGATAGCAAACGTCCTTGACCGCCCGAACGACGTCCGCAGGTTTGGGCAGCACGAAGTCTTCCATGGGCGGCGAAAAGGGGATGGGCACGTCCTTGGCCGCCACCCTTAGAACCGGTGCATCCAAATGGTCGAAGAGCTCCGCCTGGATGCGGGCGGCAAGCTCGGCGCCGAAGCCGCCGGTCAGGCAGGCCTCGTGCACGATCACCGCACGGTTTGTCTTGCGGATCGAGGCGGCCACAGTGTCCATGTCGAGCGGCTTGAGCGTGCGCAGGTCGACGACCTCGGCCTCGAGCCCCTCCTTGGCCAGTTCCTCGGCGGCTTCCAAGCAAAGGAAGAACCCGGAGCCGTAGGTCAGCAGGCTCACGTCCTTGCCCTCGCGCTTCACGGCGGCGCGTCCAAGAGGGATGATGAATTCCGGGTCGGCCGGCACGTGGCCCTCGCGGCGAAACAGCCGCTTGTGCTGGAAGAACATCACCGGGTCATCGTCGCGGATGGCGGCCTTCATCAGGCCCTTCACATCGGCGGCCTCGGAGGGAACGACCACCTTCAACCCCGGGGTGTGGACGAACCAGGCTTCGAGCGACTGGCTGTGCTGGGCGGCGGCCCGCAGCCCCGCGCCGTCCGGGCACCACACCACCAGCGGCAACTTCACCTGGCCGCCGAACATGTAGCGGATCTTGGCGGCTTGGTTGCAGAGTTCGTCCATGCCGCACGTGACGAAGTCCGAGAAGTGGAAGTCCACGATGGGCCGCATCCCGGTCAGCGCCGCCCCCACGCCGCAGCCGGCGATGCAGCTCTCGCTGATCGGCGTGTCGATGATGCGGCCGGGAAACGCCTCGGGCAGCCCCTTGAACTGCCCGAAGATGCCGGCGTGGGCGGTCAGGTCCTCGCCCAGGATGAAGATGCTCGGGTCCCGGGACATCTCCTCGTGCAACCCCTCAGCCAGCGCCGCAGAGGCGCTCATGATGCGATCAGACATTTTGTGCTCCTATCCGGTAACGATCGTATGTGATCCTAAGTGGCTTTTGGCCCTTATCGGTCATCAGACGGGTTTCAGGTTTAGAGGTTCACCGTCCACGGGTTGCGTCAGGCATTTACAAAGAGGTCTTCAAGCGCCTCTTCCGGCTTCGGAAACGGGCTTTCTTTGGCGAATTGCACGGCGGCGTCCAGCTCGGTGTTGACCGCGTCCCAGATGGCCTTGGATTTTTTCTTGGTCAGGAGCTGGTCCTTGACCAGCAACTGCGCGAAGCGGGCTACGGGATCGTTTTTCTCCTGCCACGTCAGCACCTCGGCCTGGTCCCGGTACTTCTGGGGGTCTCCTTCGAAGTGCCCCCGTACCCGGTAGGTCTTGTTCTCGAGCATGGTCGGCCCCTCGCCCTTGCGCGCCCGCGCCACGGCCTCGAGCATCGCCTGCCGCACCGCCAGCACGTCGTTTCCGTCCACGGAAACCCCCGGCATGTTGTAGGCGCCGGCCCGCTGGCAAAGGTCCCCCAGGGCGCAGGCATAGCTCTGGGGCGTGGTGGAGGCCCACTGGTTGTTCTCGACCACGAAGATGATCGGCAGGTCCCAGATGGAGGCCATGTTCATGGCTTCGTGCACAGGTCCGCGGTTCGAGGCCCCGTCGCCGAAGAAGACCACCGCCACCTGGTCGGTCTTGCGCAGCTTGATGGAGAGCCCCGCCCCGCAGATCAGCGGCAGCCCGCCGGCCACGACGCCGTTGGCCCCGAGGATGCCGATCGAGAAGTCGGCGATGTGCATGGATCCGCCCTTGCCCTTGCAGTAGCCGGTCGCCTTGCCGAAGAGCTCGGCCACCATGCGCTTCAGATCCGCCCCCTTGGCGATCATGTGGCCGTGGCCGCGGTGGGTGGTCGCGACATAGTCATCCGGCCGCAGGCAGGAGCAGACCCCCACGCTGGACCCCTCCTGCCCGATGGAGAGGTGGATGAAGCCGGGGATCTGACCGGCCGCGAAATACTCGCCGGCCATGGTCTCGAACTGGCGGATCGTGACCATGGTGCGGTACATCGCCAAGAGAGTCTTCTTGTCCTCTGACATAGATTGCCTCCGTTGCTATCGATTGCTGATAAACGAGAACAGGTTCATATCCGTCTCCGCATCGTGCGCCCGCACGCAGCGAACCCCATCCAGAAAAGCGATCATGACCTCGCCGGTGATCAAAATCGGGCATCGGCCCTTGATCAGATGACCGCCGAAGAGATTTCCCCGGCCGTCGCCGAGCGTGCCGTGCATGTGAACGACAAGACCGGACTCGGGGTCTAACCCAATGGTTCCCTGCGCGGAGACCAGTTCCAGCGGTCCTTCTAGTGCAACGGGGTCGCCGTAGCCCGCCCCCATCTTGTTTGCCAGGGGAACCGCCGTAAAAAAGGAGGCCCTCTGAAGACTGCCGATGCACGAGAGGATGGCCCCGCAGGCCATCCCTTGCGCCACGCAGGCGCCGGTAATCGCCTCGATGAGGTCTTCGCCCGGGTGCAATCGCATCGCAATGACTTTGGTGAGCCTTCCTGGCTCGCTGACGGCGTTCACGGTTGCGCCTCCTTTTCGATTCGGCAAACCCAGGGCAGGATTGCCGGAGCGATGGTTCTAAACCATCAGGGAGCCGCCGTTGCAATCGATGCAAGCGCCCAAGATATTGGCCGAGTCGTCGCTGACCAGAAAGCCGATGACCCGCGCCTGCTCCTCGGGCTGAGACCAGCGTCCCCGGGGAATGATAGCCGCCACCCGGTCGATTTCTGCCTGCGGTGTGATCGCCAGGGTCATCGGCGTCAATGTGGCCCCCGGACATAGTGTATTGACCCGGATCCCGAACGGCCCGAATTCACGGGACAGGTGACGCGACAGCCCGATCAGGCCGTGCTTGGACACGGTGTAGTGGACGCCGCCGAGGATGCTGCTGCTCCGCCCGGCCAGTGAGGCGACATTGACGATGACCCCCTGCCTCCGCTCCTTCATGCCCGGCAGCACCGCCTTGCAGAAGAAAAAACAGCTCCGGAGATTCACCCCGAGCATCAGGTCCCACTCCTGGGTCTGTATCTCCAGGAACGGGGTGCGCCGCACAATGCCGTGGGAGTTGACCAGAAAGTCGATGGCCTTGAATTCAGCCAGGCATCGGGCCACCGCCTGCTCGACGTCGCCTTCTTCGGCGGCATCAGCCCGGATGGCCACGGCAGGTGGGCTTCCGGCGGCTTGGATCTCCCTGGCGGTTGCATCCAGGCCGCCGCTATTTATGTCCACCAGGGCCAGACGCGCCCCCATGGCAGCCAGGTGGGTTGCCGCAGCTCTTCCGATGCCGCTGGCAGCACCGGTTACGATTCCGCATTTTCCGGCAAGATCGATCCGCCACGCCATGCTGTCACCCTTTCATAAAAGTCGGCTCGAGGCCTCACACGCATCACCCCCCCAGGGTTACCCTGGGAAGCCACAGGATGATATCAGGGTAGGCGATGCACAACGTCAACCCCACGATTTGCATCAACACGAAGGGAACGACACCCCAGTAAATGTCTTTGGTGGTGATCTCCGGGGGGGCAGACCCTTTGACGAAAAAAATCGAATAGGCAAAAGGCGGGGTCAGGAAAGACATTTGCAAGTTGACGCACACCAGGATCGCAAACCACAACGGATCGAATTGCAGCACTTTGGCAACGGGAAGAAACGTCGGGACGACGATGTAAAGAAGCCCCTGCCAGGAGATGAAAAAGCCGCCGATGAACAGGACGAACATCATCACCGCCAGGATAAACCACCGCCCGAAGGGCAGCCCCAGCAGCATGGCTTTGATCATCTCTCCGCCGCCCATATAGAGAAAGACCACATTAAAGATGTTTGCTCCGATGATGATGAAAAACACCATGCAGGTGACGCCCAGGGTGGTATAAGCCGCCTCCTTCAAAACGGAAAAACTCAATTTCCGATAGCACGCCGTCAGGAGCAGGGCGCAGAAGGCCCCGAGGCCGGAGGCTTCGGTCGGTGACGCAACGCCTGCGATGATCGCTCCGAGCACCGCTGCTATCAGCAGCACGGTCGGCAGCATCTTCCAGGCCACCATGAACCAAAAACGGCGATCGCGAGAGGGCATCTCCTCTCTGGGAATGGCCGGAGCCAGCGTCGGCACGATCCAACTCGCCAGGCCGATATAGGCAATGTAAAGCACGGAGAGAACGATCCCGGGGAAAAACGCGCCTGCAAAAAGCTTGGCCACGGAGAGGTTGGCCATGGGGCCGTACATGACCAGCATGACACTCGGCGGGATGAGGATCCCCAGGCTGCCGCCGGCACAAACGACGCCGGTGGAAAGGGATTTGCTGTAGCGCCGCTTCATCATGGCGGGAACGGCCAGCAAGGTCATGGTCACCACGGTCGCCGCGATAACCCCCGTGCAGGCGGCGAAGATCGTACACGTGATGATCGTGGCATACGCCAGTCCTCCGCGAACCGCCCCGAACACCTCGTAGATAGTCTGGAAAACACTCTCGGCCACCTCGCTTTTTTCCAGAATACACCCCATGAAAACAAAGAGCGGTACTGCGATCAGTTCCTCGCTTTCCATGGTCCCGAAAAAGGAGAGCATGGACATGGAGAAAATCATCGGCCCCATATAGGCGAAACCAAAGCCGATGGCCAGCAGCATCAGCGCAAAACCCAGATGCGCCCCCCCGATGACCAGCACCAAAAGCAAGGAAATCAAAAGGTAAACCGCAGCCGCGTCCGAAATCATTTCCCCTTCCTTTCCGCCAGGGCCTTTAGGGCGCGGACGAACTCAGCGATGGATTGCAGGGCAAGGAGAAAAAAGCCGAGCGGGATCAGACTCTTGGGGGGGCCCGCCGGGAAGAACCAGTTCGTGGTGGAAAGCTTTTCGCCGGCCCTCCAGGCCTCAGCGGCAAAATGGAACCCCGCCCAAGTAAAGAGCACGGAGGGCAGCAGGAAAAAGGCCAGGTAGCACACGAGATCGTGAATCAATTTGCCGCGCTCGGAAAGAAGGTTATAAACGATATCGATGCGGATGTGCCCTTTTTGCCGAAGGGTGTAGGCGCTGCCGATGAGGAATTGCGCGGCAAAGAGCATCCAGGATGTGTCATAACCCCACTGCGTCGGGGAATTGAACACATGGCGCATGATGACCTCGTAGACCACAACCACCAGCAAAGGAATGATCAACCAGGCCGCCAGCCACCCGGTCCATCCACTGATTCGGTCGATGCCCTTGATAAGGCCCATAGCACCTCCGCAGAGGAAGCCACACGCCCCGGGAGCCCGGAGCGTGTGGCTGTCGGTTAGGAGGAAATCGGTGCGATCAGGGTTCAATCAAACTTGGTGAAATCGTAGTACGGCCTGAACTCCTTGATGAACTTCTTCTGCGATTCCCACACTTTTTTGAAGAAGGGGTTTGCCGCCGATTTTTCATCGAGAATCTGCATCGTGAGCTCACGCGTTTTGGCCTGGTCCTCTTTCGAGAGCTTCGTGGAGACGATCCCGGAAGCGGTGATTTTCTTGTCCGCCGCAATCGTCTCCTGCCAGAAATCGGCGTATCCCTGCAGGGTCGAAGCAATAGCCGCCTTCTCGACGATGGCTTTCAGGTCATCCGGGAGTTCCTTCCAGGACTTGGTCTTGATCATGAGTTGGAACACGTTGTTGGACATGTGGACGGGCGGGCCGAAGCGGTATTTGCAGACCTCATGCAGCCCTAAATCCATATCGTAGGAGGCCTCGAGCATTTCCACCCCATCGATCAACCCCCGCTGCAGGGCCGGGAGCACCTCGCCGCCCGCCAGCAGCACCACGGAGGCCCCGAGCTTTTCCCAAAGGTCCATGCTCAAACCGGCGGCCCGGATCTTCATCCCTTTAAGGTCCGCAAGCGTCTTGACAGGCTTTTTGGTCCAAATTTCCTCCGGAGGGGTCAACCCCAGCGGAAAAACAATTAGCTCATCCCCGTACATCTCCTGTGCGAGTTCTTTGCCCCCGCCGCCGTAAAGCCAGACGATCAGGTCGTTCATTTCGAGCACACCGCCGGGCAGCGTGTAGAAGAGATCGCCGGCAGGGTACTTGCCTTTTTGCCACGCCGGGGTGTTCATCCCGAAGTCGAGCATGCCGTCCTTGACCGCATCGTAGACCTTGGTCGCCGGCACGATCTCGCCCGCGTCATGCAGCATGATCTGCAAGCGCCCGCCACTCATCGCCTCGGCATACTTCTTCCAAAGGACAACCGTGTACTTGCCGAGCGGAGACGCATTGCCGAAACAGCCCTGCCCTTTCCACTTGTACACCTTGTCTGCCGCGACCGCGCTGCCCGACACCATGGCCAGCGCGATTGCGAGGACAGCCATCGAAAGCCACCATTTCCTGCTCATTCTGCTTCCTCCTTTCTGTGGTTGGGGTTTTATGATTTGCCGCGAAAGGATCGCAGCCCGCACAGCCTCGATTGTTTCAGCCGAATACGATCGCCGCCTTGATGAACCCCGCCGGCGGTTTTTCAGTGTCTGAGAGCGCCCGCGCCAGATCCGCGAGCGGGTAATGGACATTGTTGATCTTTTCAAAGGGATACTTGCCGGAATTGATCAGCCGTACGGCATCGGCCACATTCCCCGCCTGGCCCTTGCCGCAGGCCAGGGTGATGTCCCGCCAGACTAAATCGTCGAATGCGATGGAGGTCTCTCGGCCGCCGGACAGGCCGATAGAGACCACCCGGCCGGAGCGGCGCACCAACTTGATCGCGGTTTGAATTGCAGCCGGCGCGCCGGAGGTCTCAATGACCACATCCGGGGGGCCACCGACCAGCTCCGGCACCGCTTGCAGCGGGTCCTGCCGATCCACTTCCACGATGTGATCCACCCCGAACTCCCGCGCCAGCGCGAAACGGGCTTGATCCGAGGAGAGCCCCAACATCACGATCGGACCCACACCGGCCTCTTTGGCCGCCGCAAGGGCGCAAAGCCCCTGCGACCCCGCCCCACTGATCACCAGGCTCTGGCCGAAAGTCATTCGGCCCAGGGTTTTGATCCAGCGCACCCCGTTGCCCAACACGGAAGAGAGGCTTCCGGCCAGATCCGGCGCTCCTGCCGCCAGCTTGTGCAGCACCGCCCCGGCCACCAGGTAGACATACTCCGCGTAGCCCCCCGTCAGGTGGGGCGGCTGGTCGCAGGGCATAGAAATCCCAAAGAGCTTAACATCGGGGCAGTTGTGGTAGTGGTGGTCCGTCCGGCACCACGCACAATGTCCGCAGGGGATGTAAGGTTCCGGGGTCACCCGATCACCCACCGCCACCGAGTGGCGCTGGGCCGCCTCTGAGCCGACGGCGACCACCTCGCCGGTAAACTCATGCCCCATGATCACGGGGTAGCGCGCCGACCCCACCTGGCCGTGGAGCACCTTGATGTCGGTCGAGCACACCGAGGTGACCCGGGTCTTGATCAGGATCTCGTCCGCTCTTGGCGGCCGGACCTCGTACTCGGCCGGTTCCAGCCGACCCGGCTCCACCAGCACCATCGCCTTGGCTTTCAAAATGATTTACCCTCCTCGCTCATCAGGGGACCGCAGATCGGCGGGACGGCTTTGCGCTCGCATCCTCCTGCGGCGTTCGGCTCCTGGCATCTCGAACCGGGAAACCGCACATCATTTGCGAAAGCACGTCGTCCTTGCGCCGCAACCTGGACAAGACAAACTCTTTGGCTTCTGTAATGTGCCTTTTCATCAGCGCCGCGGCCGTTTTCGAATCACCACTTTCGATCGCCTGGAACACTTTAAGATGCTGAGGGTGCGCTTCAGAGAGGTGATTCGTTGTGAGAAGATTGATGTTCTGGATGATCCAGATCCGGTCGAGGATGCCGCGACCCATTTCCGCCAGAGGCTGATTGCCGCTCGCCTCTAATATGACGACGTGAAAGTCCTGCTCCAGTTCCAAGATTCGCGATTTGTTGCCGGCGGCCAGGCGCCGGCCCACTTCACCCAGAATGGCGGACAGGCGCTGGCGTTCGGGCAGCCGTATTCTTTTGGCGGCATTTCGGGCGGCCAGCTCCTCCAGCGAAATGCGCAGGTCGTAAAGGTCTTCTACCTCTTGGAGGTCCAGCCCGCGGACGATGAAGCCTCTCTGCGGACGACGCTCGACCAGGTGTTCGCGTTCGAGCATGCTCAGGGCTTCACGAATAGGGGTGTGGCTCATCTCCAAAGCTTGGGCCAAGCCCCCAACGTTCAGCACGGACCCGGGTTTGAGATGATAACGGATGATCCACTGTTTGATCTGGTGGTGGGCTTTGTCGCTGAGAGATGCCTTGAGCACGAACGAGCTCCCTTCGGAGGCTGTTTGGTGCATGAAGCTCAAGCAGACGAATTCCGATTAGCAGCCCTGGTTGTCGCTGTCAATAAAAATACAAAAAAATATATTTTGTAGTGTTTTTTAAAGCAGGCGAGACCGGCGCAGCTCAAATTCGGAGCTGCTGCCGTAAAAATATCCGAATCGGGAAATCGCTACGCCTTGGGCCGGGGCACCCGATATACCATCGAGTTGACGTTCATTCCCGCGCCGACCGAGGCGAAGACGACGATGTCGCCCGGATGGAGCCGGTGGCCGTCCATTTTACCCTTGAGGATGAGATCGAGGAGGGTCGGCAGCGTCGCCACCGAGCTGTTGCCGGCCCAGGAGATGATCATGGGCATGATGTCGGGCGGGATGGTCTTGACCTTGCAAAGGTCGAAGAGCCGCTTGACGATGGCTGCATCCATCTTTTCGTTGGCCTGGTGAATGAGGATTTTCGTGACGTCCCCAAGGCCCAGGCCCGCGTGGTCAAGGTTTTTCTTGACGACAGCGGGCACGGTCTTCACCGCATATTTATAAATGTCGTGCCCGTCCATCTTGATGAAAAGCTCGTTGCCGTTGCTGCCGGGATTGTAGGATTTCCCCATGCGCAGAAGAAACGCGTGATCGTGGGTGTCCGAGCGGGTCAGGTGGGAGAGGACCCCCGCGTCCTCGTCCGTCGCCTCGAGGAGCGTCGCACCGGCGCCGTCCGAGTAGATCATGCTGTCCACGTCGTGAGGGTCTGCGACACGCACGAGAGTCTCGGCACCGATCACCAGCACTCTACGGGCATCACCCGATTTGATGAAATAATCGCCGAGGATCACCCCCTGCAGCCAACCCGGGCACCCGAAGGGCAGATCGAAGGCAACGGTGTAGGGGTTTTTGATCTTCAGCCGTTGCTTGACCCGGGACGCAATCGTCGGCACCATGTCCGTGCGCAGGTTGTCCGCCTTCAGGTCCCCGAAATTGTGGGCCACGATGATGTAGTCGATCCCTTCGCGGTCGGCCCCCTTCAAAGCATCCTCCGCGGCCAGGGTGGCGATGTCCGTGGTGCAGGCTTCCGGGGGTGCGTAGCGGCGCTCCTCGATTCCGGTGATCTCATGGAGCTTTTTGATGATCTCGGGGTTGGGCCGCTGGAGGCGTCGGCCGGCGGCGTCGTAGAATTCGCGACCGAGGAATCGGGTGTTGGGGACCCGCTCGGGCGGAATGTAGCTTCCGGTCCTGGTGATGATCGATCTTTTCATGTATGAAACTCGCTTGACTTCGAACGCACCCGGATGTTGATAGCGGGTGCGGTGTTGTGCCATAGTGCAGCCGATTGAATGTGTGAATATAGTCAAAGCCGTTGAAGAATGCAATCCAGATACACCGGCGCCGCCGTCCCCGCGGCTGATCCGATTCGACTCCCAGAGTGTGGCCCATGACCGTATCGCTGATGGAAGTCCGCAGTGGCCCGGACCTGAAAGCCTGGGTCAAGTTACCGCTCGAACTCTACCGGGGCGACCCCCTTTTCATCCCTCAGTTGACACGAGACGAAATCGAGTTCTTCAAAGCCGCCAAGAACCCCTCCTTCGGCATCGCCGACACCCGGCTGATCCTGGCACTGAAAGAGGAGCGGCCGGCCGGAAGAGTGTGCGGCATCATCAACCACGCCGAAACCGAAAAGCTGGGATACCGGCGCGGCCGGTTCGGCTGGTTCGAGTGCATCGACGACCCCGTTGTCGCACAGGCGATGTTGGGGCACCTGGAGGCCTGGTTCGTGCGGGAGTCCTGCCGGGAGATGACCGGCCCCCACGGGTTCACCGACCTGGACCCGGAGGGCATGCTAGTCGAAGGGTTCGAGGCGCAGCCGACGATTGCCGGGAGTTACAACAAACCTTACTACCGTGAACTGATCGAAGCGCTGGGCTTCGAAAAAGAGGTGGACTACATCGAGACGCGCATCGAGTTGCCCCGACAGATGCCGCCGCTTTTTCAGATGATGGAAAAAAAGGTGCTGCCGGCCGCCCGGGCCGATGGCTACCGGCTGGTGGAGGGCCTGACCAAGCGGATGGTGAAGGAGTATGCCGGCCGGTTCTGGGACGTGCTGGAGGCCTCCTTCGAGCACCTTTACGGGGTGACCCCGCTCAGCCGTGAGCAGAGGATGTTCTACCAGAAGAAGTATTTCGGGTTCATCGACCCGCGTTTCATGCAGTTCGTCGTGGACGGCTCGGACAAATTCCAGGGGTTTTTCCTGGGGCTGCCCTCGCTCAGCCGGCCGTTTCAACGTGCACGGGGGCGGCTGTGGCCGCTCGGTTTCCTTCACATCCTGCGGGGCTTCAAGGTGTTCGACACGGTCGATTTCTATTTTGCAGGGGTCCACCCGCAAGCCAACTCGAAAAAAGTCCTGCCGGTGATGGCCATGGGCATGTGGCACGCGCTGCAGGCGGCAAAGGTTCAATACCTCGAGACCAACCGCGAGCTTGAAACCAACACGGGGGTCGTCGGCATCTGGTCCCGGTTCAATGTGGTCAGCCGCAGGCGTTCGCGGATATTCCGCAAGATTCTGCCGGCGGCGGCCTAAGCGTGTGTTTGGATTTTGTGATTATTTTCTTCTGGAGGTGATCTTCAATGTGAGCGTTTCGCGGACCTGTTCGCCGTCCAGATTCACCGTCAACTCCAATCCGTTCAACCCCTCCGGCAAAGGCCCAAGGGCAACCTCACCCTCTCCTGCTCCCAGACGGATTCCCTTGCGCAGCGCCTTTTCAACGAGAAGCTCGATTGGGAATATCCCCCCCGCAAGAGTGGCCCCGGGGGTCACGATGTTCAGCGGGTTCCGTTGCAGCTGCTTGAGGTCGTCCACCGTCATGCCCACCCAGCCGAACTGCCCCCGCCGCCGGCCGTCCAAGAGAAAATAGCTGTCGTCCCAATCCACTGCAAACGGCTTGTCGGACTTGTTGGTGATGATGAACCGGAAGGAGTGGAAGCGGTCCTGCCCGGATGTCGATTGAGGCTGCAAAATCACATCAAAAGCGGCGTGGCTAGCCTGGCGCGAGGGCGGAACGCTCGAGTAAACCCTGGCGGACGAGCAGCCTGTCAAAACGGCGAAGACCACCAACACTGCGCAAAGATATCCTGACCTCAAACGGAGCCTCCCTGTTCGAACGCTGAACATCCGATCCGCTTGCCAGCGCCAGCTTGAAGTCTACCACAACCGCACCCGGTTTGCCATGCATGCCGTGCGTTTTGGTTGTCTCCTGAAAGGTGCATTCAGTGCAGTCGCGTCATCTATAAGGTTACAGCCTCTTGCCGGGACCGAGACGGTGAGCAGTGCCCGCTTCAAAAGCCAAGAAGCCGGCCGACCGGGGCCGAGAGCCGCGACCGGCGGCCTCGGATCGGCTTTGCGTTCGGGGCGGGATATCAAAAATTGGTGCTGAAACAAATACTTGGGATTCTTATTTGGCAAGGCGGGGAGTCAGATGCAGATCGGTTGCAACCGTCGATCGGGAAAAATATCGACCCCGCCTGCCTCAGACGAAAACGTGCAATTGCTTGAGAGCAGGGCCGTACCATCCATGCACCCGGTTGGCATGCAACTTGTTAGTCAGCGGGGTGCGGCATCGGCCGTTCTCCTGAAAATTATCAACTGGCCCTGGAGAGCCGGAATTCACGCGAGAGGAGAGAGGTCATGATCGATTTGGGGTGGCTTGGCTACATTGCGTTCTCATGGAAAGGGGGGTGTTTTACCTCGCTATTTTATGATAAAAACCTGCAACTCATTTTGAGAGGGGGGGAATAGTTCAATGGGATTCATTGAGATTGCGGCATTGATCATCTTCCTGGCAGCTATCATCGTGGTCATCACGGGCTGGTTCGACAGTGTGGTCGCCGCGCTCATAGGGGTGACCGCCATGATCTGTGTCGGGGTCATGACGGATGTGGAGGCCTTCAGCGCCGTCGACTGGAACCTGATCGCCATCCTGCTCTCGATCTGGATCATTTCCGGGTTTTTCGGAAAATCCGGCGTCCCCGAATACCTCTCGGCCTTGGTTCTGAGGGCCTCGAAGGGGAACGTGGCCCTGTTCGTGGTCGGGGTGGGGGCGCTCGCCGGGCTCGTCTCCATGCTCATCGACAACGTGGTGGTCGTTCTCATGTTCGCCCCCGTCATATTCCACGCCTGCCGGCGCTTCAATCTCACCGCCTTCGGGCCTGTCCTCTTCATGGGGATGTGCTCGAACTTCATGGGGACGGCCATGCTGCTGGGCGATTTGCCTCCGCAGATGCTCCACAGCGTCTCGAAAATCGAGTTCTGGGGCTTCATCTGGCACATGGGCCGGCCCTCTTCCTTGTTCATCCTGCTCATCTCCTACGCCTTCACCTGCGCCTTTTTCTACTGGAGGTTCAGCAAGACCTACAAGGGAATTTGCATGGACCTCTCCTGCATGGTGGGCGAGAAGCCCCTGGACCACATCAAGGACAAGCCGTTTGCAATCATTGCCTGCACAATCTTTGTGCTCACGATCATCGCCATGGCCTTCCGGGCGTTTTTCGGTTTTCACCTGGGCTTCATCGCCATGTGGGGCGCCCTGGCCATTATCCTGTTTTTCACACTCTTCAAGGACCGCTTCACGGTGGAGATCCCCGATGTGGAGGAGATATTGAAGGAGCTCGACTGGCGGGCGGTCTTCTTCTATGTTTCGCTGTTCGCCCTGGTCGGCGGCCTCGAACATGCGGGGGTGATCAAGCTGGTCGTGGCGGCCATCACCCCGATCATGAAAGAGAGCATCACCATCGGAGCCACGGTCCTCTACTGGGTGACGGCGCCGATCGTGGGGATCGTCGAGCACGACGCCTACATCCTCACCCTGCTCTACGTCATCCGCGACCTGGGCACAGAGGGGATCAACCCCTGGCCGCTCTACTGGATGGTCCTGTGGGCGGGGACCCTGGGCAGCAACTTGACAATTGCCGGCGCCCCGGCGCTGTTCGTGGCGAAAAGCCTGGCCGACAAGGAGGACAAGCGGGCCAGCACGCTCAGGGAGTTCCTGAGCATGTCGGTGCCCTACGTGCTCGTTTCACTAATCACCTGCTATATCCCGGCGATGATCGTTTGGGTCTTGCCGTTCGCCCATTGACGGGAGAGCGATACGAGCGGGGAGAAGCCCTCTGCGCATGCGCGCAGAGGGCTTCTCCCCGGCAGTTTTTTTGAATCCGCAGGATCCCTTTTTTTGACAGTCTCGAAATTGAATCAACGCGTCCTGTAAAATCTCCCCTGCCCCTCTTTGCCAAAGCGGGGGGACCCGCACACCTTTTTTGTCTAAAGCAGGCCTCAGAACTACCGATAACGCAACAAGGGGCAGTGCACGCCAACGTTTTACCCGGGTCAACCCATGGGAAATATCGAAACAGCCAATCTGGACCAAACCACGATTATCGACGGGGAGTCCTGCCTCCAGGCCGACCGCCATCACCCGCACCTGATCATTTTTTCCGGCAACAACAGCGGCCGTCGGCACAAGCTGCGGCGGGGCATCATGACCGTCGGCCGTTCGCCGCGGGCCGATATCAGCATCAACGACGACCGGGTGTCGCGCATCCACTGCATCATCGAATGGATGGGCGACACCATCGCGATCGAGGACAAGGGGTCCACCAACGGGACCTTTGTGGACTCCGGCCGAGTCGGCCGCGCCCTCCTCTCGCCCGGCGTGCCCTTTCAGCTGGGCCAATCCATCATGAAAATCGAATACAAGACCGAGGCCGAGATCCGACAGGAGGAAAGTCTCTTGTATTCGGCCACCTTCGACACCCTGACGGGGATTTTCAACCGGCACCATTTCATCAAGCTGGCATCGATGGAGCTCTCCTATGCCAGCCGTCACCTGCTGCCGGTCGGCGTCATCCTGGCCGACATCGACCATTTCAAGTCGATCAACGACACCTATGGCCACCCCTGGGGCGACTTCGTCCTCTCCCGGTTTGCCAACATCGTGGTTGAAAACAAACGCTCCGAAGACCTGATAGCCCGCTATGGCGGCGACGAGTTCATCATTTTGCCCCGCGGAGGGGTCAGCCAGGAGATCCTGCACGCCTACTGCGAGCGGATCCGCCACGCGGTCGAGAATTTCAAGTTCAGCTTCGACTCGACCCCCATCGACGTGACGGTATCGATCGGTTTCCACTTCGAGAAGATCGACCGCCACGACCCGGAAACCATGGTGTCCGACCTGATCCGCCATGCCGACCAGGCGCTCTATTTAGCCAAGGCGAAGGGCCGGAACCGCACCGAAAGCGTCGTTTAAGAAGCCTTCCTTTTCGACAACTTCTCCAGCCCTCGGGCCGTTGTCAGATTCGACCGATCAGGACCAGTTCTGCCCCTTTTTGCAAATACAATGGGCCCCGGCAGTACGATCCACCCTGCCGAGACCCTTTTTGCTGCCTTGGCGGCCGCCCGCCGCAGGCCCGAACTATTTTAAGAGCGATACGCCGATCACGCGTCCCCGGTGGTGGCGGTGCTGACGACCCCCGATCTTTTCTTGTAGCGCTGGAACACCAGTAGCACCACAAGGAGCGACAGGCCGACGAGGTCGGTGGTGACCTGCGGGTGAACCAGCATCAACCCGCCTGCGAAGAACAGGATCCGCTCCCCCCAATTCATCGGCGCCCAGAAGAACCCGATCATGGCCGCCCCGATCGCCGTCATGCCGCCGCAGGAGGTGATCAAGGTCTGGATCATCTGATACCAGGTCGTGTCGATCCATAGCATGGAGGTGTTGTAGACGAAAATGTAGGGCGTCAGAAAGGCCCCGATGGCGAGCTTGGTCGACGTGACCCCCGTCCAGAACGGGTTGGATTTGGCGATGCCCGAGCCGGCGTAGGCCGCCAGGGCCACCGGCGGGGTGATGTCGGCCACGATCCCGAAGTAGAAGACGAACATGTGGGCCGCCAGGGGGTGGACGCCCAGCTGCATCAGGGCCGGCGCGGCGATGGTGGAGGTGATGATGTAGTTTGCCGTGGTCGGCACCCCCATGCCCAGGATGATGGAGGTGATCATGGTGAAAATCAGCGTCAGCGGCAGGCTGCCCCCGGCCAGCTCCACCAGGCCGTTTCCGAGCTTCAGCCCCAGCCCGGTCAGGGTGATGGTGCCGATGATGATGCCGGCCGAGGCGCAGGCCAGCGCCACGCCAATGGAGTTCCGAGCCCCGAGCGCGAGCACGTCGACGACGTCGCGGATGCTCATACGGGTGGCCTTCTTCAACATCCCCGCAACAATGCAGGTCGCGAGCCCCATAAGGGCGGCGTAGATCGGCGTGAAGCCCGAGGAGAGGAAATAGATGATCACGACCAGGGGGATGAAAAGATGGCCCCGGTCCTTCATGACCACCATGAACTTGGGCAGCTCGTCGCGGCTCAGCCCCCGCAGGTTGCAGCGCTTGGCCTCGAAGTGCACCTCCATGAAGACCCCGAAAAAATAGAGGCAGGCCGGGATGGCCGCCGCCTTGGCGATCTGGAGATAGGGCACGTTGAGGAACTCGGCCATGATGAAAGCCGCCGCGCCCATGATGGGCGGCATGATCTGGCCGCCGGTGGAAGAGGAGGCCTCCACCGCTGCGGCAAATTCAGGCCGGTAGCCCAGGCGCTTCATCATGGGGATGGTGAGGCTGCCGGACTGCACGGTGTTGGCCACCGAGCTGCCGGAGACCGTGCCCTCCAACGCGCTGGTCACGATGGCCATTTTGGCCGGCCCGCCCGAGGCCCAGCCGGCGACCGCATTGGCGATATCGATGAAGAGCTGCCCCAAACCCGTTTTTTCGCAGAACGCCCCGAAAAGGATGAAAAGGAAGATGAAGGTCGCCGAGACGCCGAGGGGGATGCCGAGGATGCCCTCGGTGGTCAGGTACATGTGCGAGGAGATGCGCTCGAGGGAATACCCCCGGTGGGCCATGAAGCCCGGGAAATAGGGCCCGAAGTAGGTGTAGAGCAGAAAGAATACCGACATGCAGACGATCGGCAGGCCCACCACTCGCCGCGCCGCCTCCAGGGTGAGCAGGATCCCGAAGCCGCCGGCGATGTAGTCCATGCGGGCGTAATCCCCGCCGGCCATCATGATCCGCATGTAGTTCATCGCCATGTAAAGGCCGATGTAGGCGGCAAAAACAGCAATCACCCAGTTATACCATGAGAGGCGGTTGGACTCATCGCTGGAGCGCGCCGGGAAAAGGATGTAAGTCAGCGCAAAGGCGAAGGCCAGGTGGACGGAGCGCTGCAGCTGGGCCGGGAAAAGCCCGAAGGCCGCGGTGTAGAGCTGAAAGAGCGACCAGGAAACGCCGATGGCATACACGATCCAGTGGGGCGCCCCCGTCAGCTTGCGGGCGGAGGACTCTTTGTCGACCTTTTTTAAGATCCGCTCGATCTCTTCCTGGGAGATGGCCTCGACCCCTTCCACAGATGAGATCAGCGTGCCCGGCTTGGCCGAATCTTTCTGCTTTTCACTCACGGGGTGCACCTGCCTTTCATGAAATCAAGCACGGAAAAGTTGCGGATGCTGAGGGTGAGTGGGGCCCCGGGCTCCGCCAGGCCGAGGAGAGGGACCTCCCGGCCTTTAATCACCAGAGTGTGTTCGGCCACGCGGCCGACCCTGACCGTGACTTCCGGCACGGGGCGGTTCACGGTCCACTCCAGCCAGCCGTCTTCCGCCACCCGCAATGTCCCGTCCTGGGTCGAGGCCTCCGGCATGCCGGCGCCGAAGGCGTCGAACCGGGATTTGACGATGACGAGATGGTCGTCCATCACGCGCAGGGTGTCGTAGACCGGCCGCCGGTTCACGGAGTGCACGAACGCCAGCACAAACTCTTCGCCGGGACTGACCCGCTCGCAAAATACGGCCCGCCGGCCGCGGCCATCGACGATTTCAAGCGCGGGGATGAGCGGCCAGACGAGAAGAGCGACAACCAGAGCGACGGCCGCCGCCGAACCTGCGATCCATCGATGGCGCATGCAGGTAAGGTGTGTGCGACCCTTCCGGTGTCAGTCGAAAACGTTCACCGAAAGGGCCACACGCTTGTTTAGAAAACCGCGCAAGCGGCTCTCTACTTCATCAGACCCTTTTCCTTGTAATACTTGACGGCTCCCGGGTGGTAGGGAATCGAGACGCCCTTCACCGCGTTCTGCAGGCTGACCTCCTTGCCCTTGGCGTGGGCTGTGCCAAGCTCGGCCTGGTTCTCGAAAAGCGCCTTCGTCATGTTGTAGACCAGGTCGTCCTTCAGTTGGTTGCCGACGATCAGAACGGCATTCACCGCCACGGTGGAGACCTCCGCCGTCTGGCCCTTGTAGGTGTTGGCCGGAACCTTCGCCACCGCCAGGAAGGGATACTTCTGAGTCAGCTTGGCCGCCATGTCGGCCGAAATGTCGAGGATCCGGACTTCGTGCTGGGTGGAGACGTCCATGATGCCGGCATTGGGGATCCCGGCGGTCACGATGAAGGCATCGATGTGCTTGTCTTTAAAGGCATCGGCGCTTTCCGCAAACGAGAGGAATTGCGGGTTGACGTCTTCCTTCTTCAGGCCGTAGATGTCCATCAACTGACGGAAGTTGGCCTCGGTGCCGCTGCCCGGGGCCCCCACACCGACTTTCTTGCCCTTGAGATCGGCAAAGGTCTTGATAGGGCTGTCGGCCCGCACCACCACCTGGATGATTTCCGGGTATAGCACGGCGACGGCACTCATTGCCTTGAGGGGCTCTTTAAAAGCCTCCTTGGCATTGAATGCGAAATCCAGCGTATCGCTCTGCACCAGGGCCAATTCGACCTCCTTCTTGTTGATCAACCGCACGTTCTCGGCGGAGGCGCCGGAGGTCTGGGCGGTCACGTTCAGGTCCTTGACCTTGGAGCCCCAGATCTTGGCCATGGCCCCGCCGAAGGGGTAGTAGGTCCCGGCGGTCCCGCCGGTGGCGAGCACGAGATTGTCGGCCGCCTGCACCGAGGCCACCGCGCCGAATGCAAACACAACCGCCACGCACACACTGAACAGTCTTCTCATCGAGCACCTCCCTGGTTTGTTTGTTTATGTTTACTTATAGGGCTGCACTTCCAGCCCTTCTGGTTATTGCTTTACAGCGGGTTGGATATTAGGCGAAGGGCCCGGCCATGTCAAGGTAATCAAGGCGTCGGCGCCGGCCCAGCCGATCCCTGGCCGGTGTTGACATCAATCGGCCCGGTGTTAGATTGATTTTCAATCGATTTAGAAGGTTATGGCCGCGAAGGGGTTGTTGGATGTCAACCAGGGGCGCCATCGTCCTCATGGGTTCCGGGGAGTTGACCTCCACCATGGTGGAGGTCCACAAGGAACAGATGCGCCGGGCCGGCGCGGTCGGCCCGGCCGTGTTTCTCGACACCCCGGCGGGCTTTCAGCTGAACGCCGACCAGATTTCGGCCAGAGCCGTCGAGTACTTCCGCACCCGTG
>JAWOHH010000075.1:0-5508 GCA_046496215.1 Desulfobacterales bacterium | reverse complement strand
GTTCACGCCAGGCTTTGGATCACCGTCCACGAGAAAGGAACGCCAGGGAACCCAGACGCTGTAGGTCGCAGGACGCACGACGAAGTATCCGTCCGGCACGTCCCCCTTGTAGCCCGGCGGCAGAATCAGGTACTTACCGCCTTCTCCCTTGTCGGGCCCGCTGAAGCCGAGATCGGTGACGAAGTTGTACCACATGTCATCTATGGCCCCGAGCACCTTCGGCGGAACCTCGAGCACCAGCGGCCCTTCGCGTAGGTCAAGCCAGAACCACGTGTATGGCGTGTTGTTGTTGGGTGTGAGGAACAGTGACTTGGAGTCCATGCGGTCCTCGAAGATAGGGACCGTCAAGTTGACCGGCCCGAGTTCCAATATTCCCTTGCGATTGGCCACTTGACTCACCGGCGCCAGACCCAGCAGATAGGCCTGCACGGCGCGTTGGAAGTCGAGGTTGTCGTAGAGCTTCTCAACCGTTGCATCGTCCGGGAAACCATCAAAAAACTTCAGCGTGCCGAGACGGGTTTCCACCCTATCCGGTATCGCAATGCCCGGCGGGATGTCGGTGGTCATCTTCATCTTGGGTGGTCCTGCCCAGCCCGGCAGCGCGAGGCTGAGGATCATAACAGCAACGAGAGCGGCCTTGATCATCCGGATGCTTCTCATTGTAACCTCCTTCTTTCACACTTGATTTGTCAGAGCGGCTGACCTCACATTGCTCTCGACCTCAAGAATTCCTCAGGGAAGAAAGGGCATCGTGTCCTTTCCTCCCTCACATACCAGAGCTAGTTTGACATGGCCTTCTTATGCGTGGCTGCGCTCGAACCGGTCAGCTGCCTTCGAGGCGGTGAACCATGATCATGTTCAGCGCGCCCCGACCCGGTTCACGGGACCGCCGAGGTTCACCCCCGCACCACCGCTGTAACCGACTCCGGCCTGACCGGCGCCCGCCCCCGGCAGGACGCCAACACCTGAGGCGGGGCCGCCGACCCCCCCTGCACCGACTCCGGGCGCAACACCCACGCCCGGCGCCCCCGCCCCGACAGTGGAGCGTCTGGCCACACCGGCATAGCTGACCGGGGTCGCCGGCGCGCCGACCACCGCTTCCGCGGTGTTTAGCAGATCACCCTGCATCGTCGATCGGATATCGCTATTGCAGACCCAAACGGCCACAGCCAGGCCAAAAATGAGTATGTAGTTGCTCATGCTGTGTTTCATTGATTTCCTCCTTCCACTGCACCCCGCGGCAATTCGTCCAGTTCGATCAAGGCGTCCGGGCTGAGCTTTTGCGCTCCGTCCGGCGGGACAAACGCAAAGGCGTCCGGCGCCGGCTGGACACCGGTTTTCCAGCTTTTGACGCGCAGGGTATATTGCGGCGCGCTGTTCAGAGTTTTGCTGGTGATCACCAGTTTGCGCGGAATGGGCTTCTCGCCCACCTCCACCCAGAGCTGCCAGTCCGTATCGAAGTTGCGGAAGGCAAGATGCTCGCATTCCCGGCCATCGACGACGCCACGGCCGATGTGCTTGGCTTCCTTGACCCCCGCCACGAGGGCGTCATAGGCATTCGACAGCAGAAGGTCTGCGCCCGGCAAGGCGACACCATGACCCTGTCTCAGGGCTTCGATCAAATGGTCCACGGTGCCCGGCGCATCGAACTGCGCATAGCCGTTGATGTGCTTGCCGAAAACGCTGACGGTCTTGCCGTCGAAGTAGAGCGCCACGTCGGCATAACCGCCCACCCGGTGAGCCCGAACCTTGTCCGGCCGGCTCAGCAGCATCTCGCCGGAATTGGTGAACTGGATTTTTTCCAGTTGCGGCGTGATGACCTCGATGTCGCTATCAAGTGTGAGTTCAATCGTTTTCTGACTGCTCACATAGTCCGACATGGCCTTGAGGATGGCCTTTGCATCGCTTGCCTGCGGCTGGGCCATGACCGGCGCTGCCGTGAGGGTCGCCAAGAAGGTTGCCGCCAGCATTGCGAATAGAACACCTTTTGTCTTCATGTGTCTTCTCCTTTGATTCAGGTTTGTCTGTTCCCGGGAAGTACATAATGCTTTATCCGACATTGCTTTCCGGTGGGTTTACCCCATGCGGGCTCTATCCTCTTCGGCCTTGTCGGACTTCTTCGTTTCCTTCACTTCAATGGTGACCTTGGGGATCTTGCCGGTAAAGCGCGACGTTGCTTCCGACCCAATCGCCTCGACCACCGGTGTGGCGAGGTCGATGCCCACGTCCGCCGTCTCGTCGGCCGAGAAGATCATCGGCTGGGTGCGCTCGATGCGGCCTTCGGCGACCTTCTTGTCGTTTACGTAGAGTGTGCCCATACCGCCCTTACCCAGACCCCCACCGTCATAGGCGAAGTCGAAGCGGATGATGGACTTGCCGGGCTTTAGCTTCTCCGTCGCAGCGACGGTGAAACGTTGCATTCCGAGGAAGTTGTAATCGTAGGCGGGCGCGCCGTCCTTGACGTACAGCGCCCAGCCGCCGAAGCGGCCGCCCTGGACGATGATGGCGCCGTGGGCGCCGCTTTCCGGCACCTCGACCTCGGCGGTAATGCTCTTGGACTTGTTCTTGATGTTAAGGAACACGTTCTCGGTCATGCCGGTCATCCCTTCGGCCAGCGTGATCGAGGTGCGGCCTCCCATCAGGTCGGGGCGGCCTACCAGCTCGGCGTTGACGCGCTCGAACACCCGGTCGTCGATGGGAAGCACATGGTTCTTCTCGGCCTCCTTCATGAACAGGGCCTGCATCTCCTCGAGCTTTTGCGGGTTCTTCGCCGCCAGGTCGTTCACCAGGCTGAAGTCGGTCCGCGTGTCGTAGAGCTCCCATCCGGAGTCGTCGTCCAAGGCGCGGCGTGGCTTCTGCTCCCACGGTGCCTTGTGGATGGTCCTCGCGAACCAGCCGTCATGATAGATGGCCCGGTTGCCGAACATCTCGAAGTACTGAATGGTATGCCGGTCCTTCGCATGGGCGTCGTCGAAGGTGTAGGCCATGCTGACCCCGTCCATCGGGCGCTGCGGCGTGCCGTTGACCTCCTGCGGCTCCGGCAGGCCGGCGGCTTCGAGGATGGTCGGGGCGACATCGATCACATGGTGAAACTGGCTGCGCAGCTCTCCCCTGGCCTTGATGCCCCGGGGCCAGCGGATGGCCATGCCGACCTTGGTGCCGCCGTGGTCCGATGCCACCTGCTTGGTCCACTGGTACGGAGTGTCCAACGCCACAGCCCAGCCCGCGGCCATGTGCGGGTAAGTCTCGGGACCGCCCCATTTGTCGATGAACTTAAGCATATCCGGCACAGTCTCCTGCACGCCGTTGAAGTAGGTCATCTCGCTGAACATACCGCTGCTGCCGCCCTCGGCGCTGGTGCCGTTGTCGCCGGCGACATAGAAAATCAACGTATTATCGAGTTGCCCGCTCTCCTCGATGGCCTTGACCACCCGGCCGATCTCATGGTCGGTCATCTCGACAAAGGCGGCAAACACCTCGGCCTGGCGTGTAAAGAGATTCTTTTCATCAGCGGAAAGTTTGTCCCAGTCCGGGATGGCCTCGGGCTTTGGCGCGAGCGTCGTACCCTTGGGTACGACGCCGCGCTCGATCTGGCGCGCCAGGATCTCCTCGCGCAGTTTATCCCATCCCTGGTCGAACTTGCCCTTCCAGCGCGCGATCCATTCCTTGGGCACGTGGTGCGGTGCATGCACGGCGCCCGGTGCAAAGTAGACGAAAAACGGCTTCTCCGGGCTCAACGCCTTCTGGTATTTGACCCAGGCGACGGCCTGGTCGGTCATGTCGGTCAGAAAATGGTAGTTCGGGTCGTCGGGCAGCTCGACCGGGTGGACGCCGTCGTAGATGAACGGCGCCCAGTGGTTGGTTTCGCCGCCGAGGAAGCCATAGAACTTGTCGAAGCCCTGGCGGGTCGGCCAGCGGTCGAACGGACCCGCCACACTCGCCTCCCATGCGGCGGTCTCGTGCCACTTTCCGAAAGCCCCGGTGCTGTAGCCGTTCAGACGCAGCATTTCGGCGAGCGGGGCGACATCGTTGGGAATCTTGCCGGTGTTCCCGGGAAAAGCCGTGCCCGTCTCGATAATACCGCCCATGTTGTTGACATGGTGGTTGCGCCCGCTCTTGAGCGCGGCCCTGGTCGGCGAGCAGACTGCGGTGGTGTGGAAGTTGTTGTATCGCAGCCCTTCGTCGGCCATCCGGTCGAAGCTGGGCGTGCCGATGGGCCCGCCGAACGCACTGGTCCCCGCGAAACCGAGGTCGTCGATCAGCACGATGACCACGTTCGGCGCGCCCTCGGGCGCCTTGATCTCGAATCGCGGCGGCGGCGTTGCCTTGCGCACGTCGAGTCCGGTGTAGACGGACGGCTTCGGTTCCGGGATCGGCAGCACCGTGCGATCCGTCGGCCCCACCGTACGGGCCGCTGGCGCGCTCTGGGCCTCTGCGGGGATAACAGCTGCGCATGAAAAGAACGCCATCACCAGCAGAGTGAAAGTGAAAATCCTATTTCTTGGTTTCATGTTCATCCTCCTCCATTTCCTCTGGTTTGCAGAATCTGCGAAAGCCATCATCTCGCTTGACTTCTTGCCTTTTCCATGGTCTCAAGACCGGTTGTGTCTGACGCTGCCCTGAATTTGAGCTCCGGCTCTTCAATCATGCGGTAAAAACCGCCCGGGAGGTGGATGCGGGGTTTGCGGACCATGGGCAATTTATCGCGTCAACGACTCAACTTGTAAGCTTATAGGCCTGACCTCATGCTCCTTTTTCGGCTCGAACTCGGAACTGCGTGCGGTCGCCGCAGTCTATGCCGCTGATGATGCACGAGAGAGGTTTGTGCGTGACTTTGTTGACGCATGGGCCAGGGTAAAGGTGACCCTCGAGCGTTTCTGGCGGGCAGTGATCACGTCCGGCGAACGGCGGCCGTTCACGCCTCAGGGCGTGCCTGCCCCCGACACCTCTACTTCGACCACTCGCAGGGTCGCGCTTGGGGCACGTGCGATCGCGGCCGGATCGTGGGAATCCGAGGCGCAGATGAACAGGTGCCGGCGTTCCGGCCCGCCCAGCATCACCGCGTAGCCCTCCGTGTCCAGTTCGACCCGCTCGGCGATCTCGCCGCCTTCACGCGCCCGCAACACCCCGAACTTGCCTTCGGGGTTGGCGAGCCACACGGCGCCCTCGGCATCGAGCGCGATGCCGTCGGGGCTCACGTCCTCGGGCAACTGCGCAAAGACGCGTCGACGGGCGAGCGATCCGTCCCTCAGGACGTCGAATGCGGTCAGGCGGTGACCCATGGTTTCGGCGACGATCAATGTCTTTCCGTCAGGCGTGATCACGATCCCGTTCGGGATGAATCCCAATTCCACCGCCGTCTCGACCTTTCCGTCGAGGTCCGCGGTCTTGATCCGCTTGTCGTGGATGTCCAGGAACCACAGCGTGCCGTCGCGCCAGCGCGGACTCTCGGTGAATTTCAGACCGCACGTGTTATCGATCAATATCTTGCTACTGTGTGTCTTCATG
>JAWOHH010000032.1:0-17731 GCA_046496215.1 Desulfobacterales bacterium | reverse complement strand
GCTCAGCGGACGCTACGGCCTGGGCTCCAAGGAGTTCAACCCGGCCATGGCCAAGGCCGTCTTCGACAACATGCAGGCCGCCGCCCCCAAGAACCACTTTACGGTCGGGATCATCGACGACGTCACCCACACCTCGCTCGATGTCGGGCCCACCCTGGACGTCGCCCCCAAGGGCACCGTGCAGTGCAAGTTCTGGGGGCTCGGCGCCGACGGGACCGTGGGCGCCAACAAGAGCGCCATCAAAATCATCGGCGACAACACCCCGATGTTTGCCCAGGCCTATTTCGCCTACGACTCCAAGAAGTCCGGCGGCATCACGATCTCCCACCTGCGCTTCGGCCAGAAGCCCATCCAGTCCACCTACCTGATCGACGCGGCGGACTACGTCGCCTGCCACAAGGACAACTATGTGGAGCTCTACGACATCCTCGAGGGGATCAAGGAAGGGGGCACCTTCGTGCTCAACTCCCCCTGGACGCTCGCCGAGATGGAGGAGAAGCTGCCGGCCGCCATGCGCCGGACCATCGCGCAGAAGAAAATCCGCTTCTACAACATCGACGCGGTCAAGATCGCACAGGAAGTGGGCCTCGGCGGCCGGATCAACATGATCATGCAGACCGCTTTCTTCAACCTGGCCAACGTGCTGCCCGTGGACGAGGCCATCGGCCACCTTAAAAACGAGATCCATAAGCTCTTCGGCAAGAAAAGCGAAAAACTGGTCACGATGAACAACGCGGCCGTCGATGCCACCGTGGCCAACCTGGTGGAGATCACCTACCCGGCCTCTTGGGCCCAGGGGGGCGAAGAGAGCCGGTCGGGTAAAAAGGAGCCGGAGTGGGTCCGAAACGTCATGCGGCCCATCCTGGCCCAGCAGGGGGACAAACTGCCGGTCAGCACGTTCGCGCCCGACGGGATCTTCCCGGTCGCAACCTCGCAGTTCGAAAAGCGCGGGGTGGCCATCAACGTGCCGAAGTGGATCATGGACAACTGCATCCAGTGCAACCAGTGCGCCATGGTCTGCCCCCACGCCAGCATCCGGCCCTTCCTCGTGACCGAAGAGGAGCTCAAGCAGGCACCCGCAGGCTTCGAAGCCAAGAAGGCCGTCGGCAAGGAGCTCAAGGACTACTTCTTCCGCATGCAGGTAGACACCCTGGACTGCATGGGCTGCGGCAACTGCGCCGACATCTGCCCGGCCAAGAAAAAGGCGCTGGTCATGAAGCCGCTCGAAACCCAGGCCGAAAAGCAGGCCCCGCTGTGGGACTACGCCGTGGGGCTTCCGGTGCGCGACAGCCTGGTCGGCCGCTTCACGGTCAAGGGCAGCCAGTTCTGCCAGCCCCTGCTCGAGTTCTCCGGAGCCTGCGCCGGCTGTGGGGAGACACCCTATGCCAAGCTGGTCACCCAGCTCTACGGGGACCGCATGATCATCGGAAACGCCACCGGCTGCAGCTCCATCTGGGGCGGGTCGGCGCCGGCCGTGCCCTACTGCACCAACAAAGACGGCCACGGCCCCACCTGGGGCAACTCGCTCTTCGAGGACTCGGCCGAGTTCACCTACGGCATGTACCTGGGGATCTTCCAGCAACGGCGCCGGCTGGCGGACCTGGCGCGCCGGGCCATCGCCGGGGAGGCGCCGGCGGAGGTCAAGGCCGCCCTCCAGGGCTGGCTCGAACACATGCAGGATGCGGAGGGCTCCCGCCGGTTCGGCAACGAGCTCAAGGCGCTGCTGCCCAAGCATGCCGGCAACCCGCTGCTGGCCGAAATCAACCGCATGGCGAACCTCTTCACCAAAAAGTCTTTTTGGGTCTTCCTGGGCGACGGGGCCGCCTACGACATCGGCTTCGGAGGGCTCGACCACGTCCTGGCCTGCAACGAGGACGTCAACGTGATGGTCTTCGACACCGAAGTCTACAGCAACACCGGCGGCCAGTCCTCCAAGGCCACGCCGACCGGTTCGGTCGCCAAGTTCACCGCCTCCGGCAAGAAGACGCCCAAAAAAGACATGGGGCTGATGATGATGTCCTACGGCTACATCTACGTGGCCAGCGTCGCCATGGGCGCCAACAAGAACCAGCTGATGAAGGCCGTCACCGAGGCCGAAGCCTACAACGGGCCCTCCCTGATCATCGCCTACTCGCCCTGCATCAACCAGGGCATCCTGGCCGGCATGGGCAAGACCCAGGCCGAGGAGGACCTAGCGGTCAAATCCGGCTACTGGCCGCTTTTCCGCTACAACCCCGCCCTGAAGGCCGAAGGCAAGAACCCCTTCAGCCTGGACAGCAAGAAGCCGGACGGGTCGATCCGCGACTTTCTCGCCGGCGAGATCCGCTACGCCTCTCTCAAGAAAACCTTTCCGGAGGAGGCCGCGCGGCTCGATGCCATGCTCGAGGAGTATGTCAACTCCAGACATGAGACCCTGGCGAAGATGGCCGGCGGTGCCGCTCCGGAAGAGAAGCCGGCCGAGTAGAAACCGGCCATCCAAACAGACGGGGCCATCCGGAGTCGGATGGCCCCGTCTGTTTCAAGCGTTCGTTTTGCCGAGTCGCTGGTCGAACCTCCAGCAACGATGGGAGATGTGAATGAATCTGCGCTTCAGCTCCGACAACGGCCCCGTGGACCTTGCCATCAAAGACCTGCTCGAACTGGCCGGCCCCATTTGCCACCGCCCGATCGTCCGCGACATGATCATCGCCGCGCTCAAGGCTGGCCAGGAAAACACATCATTGGGCGACCTGAAGGTCATGTGCTCCACCCTGAAGGAGATGCGCTATACGTCCAAGGTCTTCGGCAATTACCGCGAGGCCCGCAAAGTGACCGTCTTCGGCTCGGCGCGGACGACGCCGGACCACCCGCTCTACCGCATGGCCTATGATTTCGGCCGAAGTCTCGCAGCCGCTGGCTACATGATCATCACCGGGGGCGGCCCGGGGATCATGCAGGCGGCCAACGAGGGGGCCGGGGTGGAAAAATCCTTTGGCGTCAGCATCCGCCTCCCGTTGGAGCAGAAATCGAACCCCGTGCTGAATGGGAGCCCGCGCGACATCACCTACAAGTATTTCTTCAACCGCAAGGTGGCCTTCATCAAAGAGGCCTGTGCGCTAGCGCTCTTCCCCGGAGGGTTCGGGACGCTGGACGAGGCCATGGAGGCCCTGACCCTGCTTCAGACCGGCAAACGGTTCCCTATGCCGGTCGTTTTGCTGGATCGGCCCGGCGGCTCCTACTGGGCGGGATGGATGCAGTTCCTGAAAAAGCATCTCTCGTCGGCCGGTTACATCGGTCCGAACGACTTCTCCTTTTTCCATCACACCCGGGATATCGATGAGGCCGTGGCCGTCATCAACGGGTTTTACCGCCGCTTCCACAGCCTGCGCCTCGTCCATGGAAAAGCCGTGATCCGGATGGCAAGCGGGCTGCCGGAACTTCAGCTCGAGATGCTCAGGCAGGAGTTCGCGGACATCATTGCGGAGGGCGGCGGCATGTGGCTGTCCGAGGCGCTTCGGCAGGAGTGCGACGAGCCGGACCTCGCGAGCCTGCCGCGGCTGGTGGTGGACTTCAACAAGAGGGATTTTGCAAGGCTCCGGCAGCTCATCGATGCCATCAACCGGGCATAGCCCCTCCCAAATATGCGCGATAGGGGCGCTGCCTTGTCGCCTCCAGGCGCTCAAGCCCGCTGACGGCCCGTTCTCCGGTTTGGGGTTCAGGCCGTTTTGATAGATGCGGCAGGAAAAACAACGGCGAAGGTGCTGCCGCTGCCGGAGAGGCACTCGCCGGCGGTTCGGATGAACCGACAGGAGCTGATTCGCCCGGGGCAGATCTCCTCGTCGTTGAGAAGGAACGGGCAACGCCGGCTCTTGAATGCAACCCGAAACCCAAGCCGGGAGGCAAAGGAGTTGATGCGCAGCAGGTCAGCCCCTGCTCCACCGGCGTTGAATTCATAAGGTTTCTTTGACGAATAGCGTTCGGTCGGCTGGGTGTGGAAAAACCCGCTGAAGATCAATGCCTGGTTCTCCGGGGTGATCCCGACCCCATGGTCCGTAAAGGCGATTCGGGTTTCATCCCCGCGCGTTTCAGTACAGACTTCGATGACGCCTTCATCGGGTGTGTTCTCAATCGCGTTCTTGAGCAGACCCGCACAAACGGATTCCAGGATACGGCGGTCGGTGAAGATTTCAGCCTGCCCATCCAGTTGCCGCATGATGCAGAGTTCCCGTCCCTGCATGGATGCTTCAGCTTTGTCGCAGACTGCCTGCAGCAGTGCCTCCAACCCGACTATTTCCAGAATGATCTCCCTGCGCCGGTTTACGGCGGCCAGCCGGTCGATCAGCTGCCGAACTAGCGCCGGAGAAGCTTCTTCCGCTTCGTCCAAAACCTCTGTCAAAAGGTCGACCGCCAGTTGATGGACATCCACATCCGGGGCACCCGCTCCGGGGCTTTCTTTGCAGCGCAGGATATCGTCGATTTTCTCCTGTACAGACCGCAGGCGCTCCAGGTTTCTTTCCCCGCGAAGGACTGTTTTTTCAAGATCGACCGCTTGCCCTGACTGGAGGCCCTTTTTCAGGCGGCTGAGCACGCTGCCGATGATCGACAGGGGGGTCCTGATCTCGTGGGAAAGATGGTGAATCACTCGCTCCCTGGCCCTGTCCAACATTTTCAGGTCTTCATAAATCTTAGCGTTTTCGAGAGCGATGGTCATGTAATAGGAGGCTGCCGTCAGCAGTTCCCGATCCTGTTCGGTGAAGTTGCCGGAGCGTTTGTTCAGCGCCTGTAGGGTGCCGATCGAGGCCTGCTGCCGGTTGATCAGGGGAATACACAGAATGTTCCGTGTCCGAAAACCAGTCCGCGAATCGACACCAGAGTAAAACCGGGGGTCCTGATAGGGCTCGTTGAGAATGAGTGCGGTTTTGGAGCAGAATACCCAGCCGGCCACACCGCAGCTCGTCGAGATCCGGATGGAGTTGCGCTTCAAATCGGTGGAGACCCATGACCAGAGCTGGTGGTGCAAAGGGTCGTAGAGGAAAACCGACGCCTTCTCGCAGGCCATGATGCGGGTGGTCTGCCGGATGATCAGGCCGAAAAGGGCCTCTAAATTTACCTCCGATGTGACCATCTGGCCCAGCTCGCAGATCATCCTGTACCGAGCAATCATCTCCTCGGCATCGCGGTGCCCGGATGGATCCAGGAGCGGCTCGGGCTTTAAGGCCTTTTCTTGACCGCTCATCGGCGGGACCGTCTCTCAGCTTGAGTTTCCGCTAAACGACTCCCCTGGCGCTCTCGTCAACTCCGCCTCCAGGCGCCGACACTGGCGAGGGCGGCCTGGTTCCAGTTCATGAGCCGGCGGCCCGGCGTTCCGAGACGCCAGGCGGGTCATTTGGGGCCAGTGCGGTGGACTGCGATCAGGGTGATGTCGTCATGCTGCGCAGCGCCTTGGATGTGGGCGAATAGCTCGCCCCGGATGCCCTCGACCAGGCCGGCAGCGGCCGCCTCCAAACGACACACTAGATCATTGAAGCGCTCCCGACCGAACGGCGCCTGCTCCGGCGACAAGGCCTCCGTCACGCCGTCGGTGTAGCCGACCAGCGTGTCCCCCGGGTGGAGCACGGCCGTTTCGACATTGAAGCTGGAGTTCGGCATCGCGCCCACGACCGGCCCCGTGGCGATCAACTGCTGGCGGATCTTAGCGTCGGTGATGATCAGGGCCGGCTCATGGCCGGCGTTGACATAGGCCAGGCGACCGCTTGCAGGATTCAGCACGCCGACGAAGAGGCTGGCGAACATACCGCCTTCCGCGTGCTCGCCCGCGATGTAATCGTTGGTGCCGGTGACGGCGTTAAAGGCGGTCATGGAGTCGAGGTCGATTCCAGGCTGCTCCGTCGCGCCGGCCGACAACCCTTCGATGCTGGATTTGCCCGAAAGAACTCGGATCAGGCTTCGGATCAGCGCCATGAACAAGGCGGAGCCGACGCCCTTGTCGCACACGTCTCCGATCACGATGCAAAGCCGCTCCCCGGGCAGCACAAAAGAGTCGTAGAAGTCTCCGGAGACCCTGCGGGCCGGATGGAACGTTGCGGCAATGTCCCATCCCCGCATTTGGGGAAGAACGGAGGGCAGGAACTGCTGCTGGATTTTCTTAGCTTTTTCGATCTCGGAATCCAGTGCCCGAGAGTATTTCTGCAACTTGGCATACAGGCGCGCGTTCTCCAGCGCCACCCCCAGCAAAGTGGCCGTCAGTTCCATCAGGCCGGCCGTCTCCAGGCTGAAGTGATTCGGGCTGGAATGGAGTAGGGTCAGCAAGCCGAGCAGATCGGGTCCCTGTTTAATCGGAACCGCCAGGGCCGAACGGAACATGTAGGGCTGATTCGGGAGGTTCAGCCAACGTTCGTCAGCGCGAGTGTCGAAAACCAATCCGGTCCGGCGATGTTCCCGCACCCAGGCCGCCAGGCCGCGGTCCATGACGTCTCCAACGATGACGGCTTTTTCCGCGGGAGGCCTTTCCCCGCGGGTCAAAATGCTGTCGGCGACCCGGCCGGCTGCATCCAGCAGAAAAAGACTGCCTTTTTCGGCACCGGTCAAGTCAACCGAAATCTGAATCGTCTCCTTGAGAATGGAGTGCAATACCCGCTCTTCGACTGCAGACCGGGCCAAAGACAGGAAGTGATCCAGTAGTTTGGACTGAGCCTGAAAGGCCGACTTCTCGCGCCTCAAGCGCAACAGTTCGTCTTCGCACTCCGGTTGGCCGTTCATACCCGGATCCTCCGGTTCGCGCGCGCGGCTACTTGAATAATAAGGAAGGCGGTTTTTCAGCCCTTGCGGGGCGCAAAAACGTCAGACAGAGGATGCCCTTCAGAATTGAATGGATTATCGGCGGTTTTAACCCTTGTGTCAACGCTTTGCGCAACGCTCTGCACCCAGTACCCGGGATGTCGGCAAACCCCGGCCCTGTGAGCCGCAAGACTCGAAGCCCCTTGACTTTGAATGCCGCGGCAGGTAATTGTAAATTATTATCCACCTCACATGCCGTCTCGCCCATGCATGCGCCCGATGCGAAAACCGGCGCCAACGGAATGTCCGCGCCACCTGTTTTCCGTGATCGGCGAAGCTCACCGCGCCAGGCCTTCAATCCGCCAAGGCTCGCATTGTTGAGGCTTGTGGACGGCCAGACGGCGGGCCCTCCGCCCTGGGGTCGAGCTGAGCGGCCTTTCTACGTCGATGTCCATAACGGCAGCCCGAGCGGCCTGCTCTTGCGAACCACCCGGGAAATCCCCCCGGGCCTGTACTTTCACCTGTTTGTCTACGGGTTCCCCGGCATGCGCTGGGGCTCCTATGAAGGCCGGGTGCGCTGGTTCAATTCGGATCCGAAAAAGGCGGGGTATCACCTTCTCGGCTGCACCGCTGCCGCTGCCGATTTCCTGCCGCCCACCGCGCCAGCCGATGATGAGAAACCCGGTCCCTTCCCTGCGGACTACGAGTTCTTCCGAAAAGTACCTTTCCTGAAGGCCATTCACCGCGATGCGGTCTGCCCTCTGCTGAACAGCATCTGCCACCGACCGGTGCAAACCGGAGAGCGCTTCATCACTCAGGGGGAGGACGGCCATGTCTGTTTCATTGTGCAAAGCGGGACTTGTCGTGTCATTCTTGAAAAACAGAGTGAACACCACGCCGTCGGCATGATCAAGGAAGGCGAGTTTGTCGGCGAGATGGCCCTGCTGACCGGAGAGCCCCGCAGTGCGCACGTGGAGGCGGCAACTGACATGCAGCTTTGGAGCATTTCCAGAGATGTTTTTGAAACGATGCTCCAGGCCGACCCGGAGGTGGGGACCTTTCTTACTGAGATCGTTGCGGAAAGGTTTGCCTCCCGCAAGCTGACTGCAGACCGGCAAATCGGAAAATACGTCATCACCGACATTCTCGGCCGGGGCGCCTTTGCGATTGTCTACAATGGCTACCATGCGGACCTGAACCGGCCGGTGGCCGTCAAAATGCTCCGGCACGACATGGCCATCAACTCTCAGTTTCTCGAAAACTTCCGCAAAGAGGCGCAGACGATCGCCAATCTCAATCACGACAACATCGTCAAGGTGTTCGACATCGAAGAGCGGTTTCGCACCATCTTCATCATTATGGAGCGATTGGAGGGAAGGACCCTGCGGGAGTTGCTCGACGACGTCGGCTGGCTGTCCGTCCCGGAGGCGTTGAACGTACTGGTCCAGGTGTGCCGGGGAATCCTGTACGCCCATGAAAAGGCAATCGTCCACCAGGACATCAAACCGGGCAACATATTTATTCTTCCGAACGGCAAGGTGAAAATCCTCGATTTCGGCCTGGCCTGCCCGTGCGGCTCCGAAAACCCGCTTACCGGCACCCCCTTCTACATGTCTCCCGAACAGATAGATTGCCTGCCGGTGGATGAACGTGCGGACATCTTCGCGCTGGGCCTGACCGCTTTCGAAATGGTGAGCGGCCGGCGCCCATTCGATGAAGAGGACCCGCTCAAAGTCATGGACCTCATCGTCGAGAGGGACATCCCCGACCCGGTCGGATTCGTGCCGAACCTGCCGACCCCGTTTCGGAACTTCATAATAAGGGCCTGTGCGCGCGACCCCGAGGTGAGATACCGAACCGCCGGGCAGGTGCTTGAGGAGATCGAGACGCTGGCGCACCAGGTGGGTTTGAACCTTGAGCACGCTGCGCTAAAAAAATATAAGCTTTCGACTTTGTTCCTGATGTACCGTGAAGACCAGCAGATTCCGTTGAACCGGCTGATGGAGGACTTCAGCGACAAGGCCAAACAAATCGGCGTAATTTTGCGGGGAGCCGACTTCAAGGACGTCTGAAATGGAAGGAAGGGGGATTCAGCCATGCTGAACCTTCAGAAAATAAAGATCGAGTATACCATGGATCAGCTCAGCAAGGCCTATGAGCGCAATTACAGCAACCTCGAACAGCAACTGGGGAACATTATCGTATGGTCCGCCCATCTGGCACTGGAAAACATTGCCAATTCCGACGCTCTCTATCACAGCGTGGAGCACACCGTGATGGCCACCCTTGCCGGCCAGGCGATTGTGGAAGGCAAGCACCTCTCCGAAGGAGGGGTCATGCCCAAGGACTGGGCGCATTTCATCATCGCCTTGCTCTTCCACGACATCGGCTACGTCAAAGGCATCTGCAAGGCGGACCGGGGCAACGTAATTGCCACCGGGTCGGGCGATGAGACCGTGGAGATGCCCCGCGGCAGCACGGATGCGGCGCTGGCCCCCTACCACGTTGAACGCAGCAAGATGTTCGTGCGCGAGCGGTTCGGCCAGGGGTTGATCATGAAGGGGTTCATCGACACCGAGATCATCACCTCGTACATAGAGATGACCCGCTTCCCTTTGCCCGAAGGCGAGTGGTACCAGGACACCCAGGGGTACCGCGGACTCGTGCGGGCGGCGGATTTCATCGGGCAGCTGGGCGACCCGAACCGCCTCCAAAAGTGCACCGCCCTCTTCTACGAGTTCGAGGAGATCGGGCTCAACGCCAAGCTCGGCTACAAGCGGCCCGGCGACCTGCGGACCGACAACACCAAGTTCTACTGGGACGTCGTCAGCCCGTATGTCCAGGACGCCCTGCGCTATCTGCGGGTGACCCAGGACGGCAAGCAGTGGATCGCCAATCTCCAGGCCAACGTTTTCGGCCAAGGCATCATGGCGGACACTGCGCCCCAAAGTGCACCCCACCACAGGTAGCTCTGCCGCCTGGCGCCGAAAGCGGTCATGGCCCCGGTCTCCCGGGAACGGTTGATGAGGCTGAACCTAAAGACCATCGCTTCGCTCAACTCGCTATCGCTCACTGTCGGCACAGCCCTGCTCGTCGCCGGCCTCTTCATCCTTGGGGTGCCACTGCTCGAATTGATCGAGCTCAAGACCTACGATCTGCGCTTCCGCTCCCGGAGCGCCCTGCCGCCCACGCCGGTCGTGGCCCTGGCCTTGATCGACGAAAGAAGCCTCGACACGGAGGGCCGCTGGCCGTGGCCCCGCCGCACGATCGCCAAGCTGGTGGAGCATCTCTCGCAGGACGGCGCGCGGGTGATCGGCTTCGATGTCGGCTTTCTGGAGCCGGATGAAAATTTCCATTTGGGGTTTCTGCGGGAGCTGACCGAAACGATCGCACAGCTGGGCATCCGCAACGATCGGCTCAGCGGCATGATCCGTGCCGGCGAGGAACTGGCCGACAATGATGAGGTGTTAGCGAGGGCCATTCGGCACTCTTCCGCCGCAGTGGTATTAGGTTATTTCTTCCACATGAGCGAGGCCGATCTTGACTACCGGCTGCAGCCGGCCGAAATCGAGCACAGGCTGGAGCGTATCAGGCCTTCCAAATACCCGTTGACCCTCTACAAGGACCCGCAGGCCCGGTCGGCGCCCTTCATCCAGGCTTATGCGCCGGAGAGCAATTTGCAGATCCTTGCTGAGGCGGCCGGGTCGGCCGGCTACTACAGCGTGAAGAGCGACCCGGACGGGGTGGTGCGCTGGATGCCGCTCATCATCCAGTGCGGCCGGCACCTTTACCCGCCGCTATCGGTCGTCTGCGCCTGGCACTACCTGGGCAGGCCCCAGATGATCGTCGAAGCCGACCGCTACGGCGTCCAGGGGGTCCGCATGGGCCAACGCCTCATCCCCACGGACGAGAGCGGACAGCTTCTGATCAACTTCCTCGGGCCGTCCAAGACCTTCCCTTACATCTCCATCAGCGACATTTTAGGCGGGAAAACCCCCAAAGGCACCTTCGCGGACCGGATCGTGCTGGTGGGGGCCACCGCCATGGGCACCCACGATCTGCGCAGCACACCCGTAAGTCCCCTTTACCCCGGTGTGGAGATCCACGCCACGGTCGTCGACAGCATCCTGACCGGGGATTTTCTGGCAAAACCGAAGTGGTCGCGGTTCTTCGACCTCCTGGCGATCCTGCTCTTGGGCGCCGTGGTCGGCATCGGGGTTCCCCGCCTGAGCGCCGTCAAGGGACTGGCCTTCACAGGCGCTCTGTTCGCTCTGTATGTATTGACCGCTACCTGGCTCTTCGCGCATTTCCGGGTTTGGCTCGATGTGGTCCACCCGCTGCTGGCCCTGATGGCCGTATATACCGTGCTGACCGTCTACCGCTATGTCACCGAGGAGCGGGAGCGCAAGCGGATCAAGGGGGTTTTCCGCCAGTATGTGGCCCCGCTCGTAATCGAGGAGATGCTCAAGGACCCCAACCGGATGAAGCTCGGCGGGGAGGAGAAGGTGTTAACGGTGCTCTTCAGCGACCTGTGGGGCTTCACCGGCTACTCCGAGCGCTACGCCCCGCACGAGATGATCACCTTTCTGAGCGAATACTTCGACCGGATGTCCCAGAGGGTCTTTCTCCACTGGGGGACCCTCAAGGAATACGTGGGGGACGAGCTCATGGCCATCTTCGGCGCGCCGCTGGATCAGCCGGACCACGCTCTTCGAGCTTGCACCACGGCGCTCGAGATGCGCCGGGAGCTTGCCGACCTGCGCATGGAGTGGGCCCGCATCGGTCGGCCTCCGCTCAGGGCCCGCACTGGGATCAACTCCGGGCCCATGCTAGTGGGAAACCTCGGGTCCCGCTATCGCTTCGCCTACGGTGTTCTCGGCGACAACGTCAACCTCGGCTCGCGGCTGGAGGGGCTCAACCGCGCGTACGGGACCGAGATCATCATCGGCGAGAACACGGCCCGCCTGGTGGGGGATGCTTTCCGCCTGCGTGAGCTCGACATGGTGCGCGTCAAGGGCCGGCAAAATGCCGTGCGGGTCTACGAACTCCTGACCAAGACGGGCGAAGCCCTGCCGGAGCAAGTGGAGCGGGCCCTGAGACCCTTCGCGGAAGGCCTCGACGCCTTCCGCCTGCAGAATTGGGAGCAGGCGCTGATTTTCTTCAATTGCGCCTTGGAGGCGAACCCTGCCGACGGCGCTGCACGCACCATGCTGGAGCGCTGCAGAGTCTACCGGCAGACCCCGCCGCCCCGCGAGTGGGACGGGGTCTTTGAAATGCTGACCAAGTAGCGGAAAGGCCCAGGCCAGGTGGCCGGCCTTGGAATTGGTGGGAGGGGGCAAAAACCGCCACCTCGCTCGGGCATTAACCCCAAACCAACTGGAGGTGAAAGATGACCCAGGCCGGATCCAGACACATGAAAATCAAGTTGGAAGTCGAAACCGCAAATCTTGTCAAGGTGGTCGACGACGATGAAAAAGATGCAACACCGGTGACTCCGGCCGAGATGGAAGCGATCTATGGCAGCCCCAACGGTTTCCGCTATGTGGGCACGATCCTGCAGGCTAAAAACAGCCCGGGCTGCATGTATATCGTCATCGGCAACCGCACATACAAAATCTGCACCTGACGAAAAGCATCTTCCCGGGGGTTGGGGCTTGAGAGGAGCTCTCTCTGACAGGAGCGGAAACGCAGCGCAGATTTAAAGTGGATTTGTTTTTCGGCCGGGCTGAGCGATTCTCCCGGTTGATTGAATCGCTCAGCGGCCAGCATGGAGTATCTCAAGTGACGAGTCTGCCTGCTCAGGGCAGATTCGCTGACTCCTTCCGGGGTTTAGTTCGTGCAAACCGGTGTGTCTGGACAATCGCAAATGCATATTTTGTATGTCTTGCTACCCACCTTGATGTAGGTGTAAGTTGGACTTCCCTGGGTTGTGAATCGGCAGCGCTGGCACTTCTGATTGCCCTCCACCGGCCCGCATTCCACCAGCGGAGAATTCTCAATTAAAATGTCGGTCGCAGCAGGAGAAATCCAGCCAGTAGTACCGGGCAGCAGGTACGAAACAACAGCATCACAAGGATTGGTCGCGTTCCATTCGATCCGGATCTTGATCTCCTGGATGTAAAACTCCTCGAGCTTGATCTCCGGCGAATATGGGTTGGTCGGTTCACTGCAAGCCGGGCCCGGGATTTCCAGCGTTATAACGCTTGAACTCTTTATGACTGCCGGCAACATGGTGATCGCATTGGTGCTGGTGACCAGGCTCCACGTGGCGCTGTTGTCAGGGGTCCCTTTGATCACATAACCCGATTCAATGAACTTGCCGAACCCGATCGTGGGTTCACCTTCAGCTACAGGAAAAGTTTTCAGATTCGTCGGGGATGAACTCGATGGGTCGATATAGACATAGGGCTCTCTGCAGCAATCCGGGATGAGCAGGGCCGCAAAATTAAGCCCGCTGATGGAGTATGTGGTCCCAGTTTGGTATATTCGGTAGGTCCACCGGAAATATTCAGAGGAAGTAATTTTTTCGATGTTCACCAATTCCACTGTCCACCCGCCCTTCTCGGTTTTCATGGGTAGAGTCGCCGGAGAAGGACTGCAGTAGTCACAGAACGCCATCGCATCGGTACCCGCGAAAATAAGAAACATCGCGAGGGCCGCTGCAATGAAAGGATAAGGCGGTCGCTTTTTCATCGGTTCTCTCCTTTTCCCTCTTTCGATCGGCGTTTTTTTAGCAAAAAGCCCTTCCAACAACACCTCCTAAGGTTCAGATACTTACAAGCCCCGAGGTTGGACTCTTTGGATCTATTACCCTGCCCCGTGACAAGCGACACTGACATCCTCGTCTAATCTTGTGCCTCCTTTCCATGCCGGAGCAACCCTTTTTATCCGCTTGCCGGGCATTTCTCATGGCAACGCCAGGCTTAAGCGCAAAAAGAAGAAGCGGTCCGGCAATATATGTGGGTTGTTCAGGTCCGTGTCGAAATATTCGAATTTTTCGTCGGTTAGGTTGGACACACCAACCGTTATAAAACCGTACCGTTTAGGCAGGCGGTAGCTGACCGCGGCGTCCAGCAGCCAGAAGTCTTCGCTTCCGTCCTTGAAGTTTTCCACATCGAACGGCGGCGCGAAGCTGCCTTCCTGGTTCACGTAGGTCGCCTTAAACGAGGCGCCTAACCCCGAGGCGTGAAACAAAGTGACGCCCAAGGGGATGGAGTGAGTGGTGACTTCCTTGGCATAGTCGGCATGGTCTTTTTCACGCTCGAACTTTTCCCAGACCCACTCTGCGGAAAGCGCCACCCAATCAAGTGGTGTATAGAAGAGGTAGCTACGCAGTTGCTTCTCCTCCCAATTGGCGTTTTCGAGTTTCGGCTCTCCAGTGGCCGGGTCTGTCTGGGTGTAGGGCGTGTTCAAGTCTCTGTATGAGAGTTCCACGCCTGCGAACAGGCTTCGGGAGAATTTCTGATCCAATGCCATACCGTAGCGCCAGGAGTCGGTGGCTCTCTCCTCGTCGAAGAATTGGTTGAACCCGGCAACCTGAGTTGGTTCCAGTGTCTGGTTGGTGATCAGGGTCCGAGTCAAGACCCGGAAGGCGGCAGCCCGAAGGGTGGTGTCTGGAAGCGGGCTCCAGGCAATACCGAACTTGGGGTTGAACTGATCCTTGTCTTTTTCATCTGAGCTGTCGCTGTCGAAAAAATCGGCACTGGCGCCGAGGGTGAGGGTCACCTCTCGCGGTAGGCGGATGTTGGAGTAAAGGTATAGGTTTGTGTGATGGACGTCGCGGTCGAACTGCTCTCGTATGGGGGGTAGCGCCGGCAACGGCGGCGGCAACGAGAACCGCAGGGTCGTCTTGTCTTGGGTATCCACGTCGAAATAGCCGATTCCACCTGTTAAATTAGCGGATTTCCAGCGGTGAAGGTAGGAGAGCTCAGCGCCGTAGGCGTCTTCGTCACCCTTGCCAACAGCCGAATCCAGAAACAGATCGGAATTCCGGGTGCCGAATTCTTGGTCTGCCTTTTGAAATGTGAAGTTGCCGATGAGAGTTGCGCTGGGGGTGAACGCATGCCTCACCCCGAAGCGCCCCAACCGAGTCGTCTCCTCCTCTTCAAGGTTGGCGTCGTAATAGTCTTCGAAAAACCTCAGTTGAAGATCTCCGTTTTCGATGTTTCGATATCTGTATTCGGCCTGGATGCTGGTTTTGTAGGAGAGCTGGTGCTGCATGAAGACGTTGTAAATTTTGTCAGTCTGCTGAGCGTTTTGGCGGAAGCCGTCCGTGTCGGTATAGAACTGCCCGGCGCTGAGAGAGGTCCTGCCGTAAATCCCGGAAGCAACGAGCTCGTTGCCGAGGGTGCTGTTCGAGCCTGCAATCCCGCTTGCCTGGACCGCAGCCATGTCCCGGCTGAAGAGGGGATTGAACTCGTTGAACGAGGCGTTCGCAGGCCCCTGCGCACTGATGAGAAAGAGGTTGCTCTCCGCGAGGCGCGGTTGGATGGGGGTGGTGCTCAGAGGCTGAAGCAGCTGGGATTGAAGCAGCTCGCTCACCCGGGCAATTTCGTGGCGGGGCCTAGCTGCGTAGGAGTCCGCCAGGAAGCGATGAGCGGAAAAATTGCTCGGGTCGGTGTTGACCGACTTCCAGCCCTCCACAAGGGCGAGCTGCTGGAAACCGAGATCCCCGTATATCCGGGCAAGAGCCGCCTGCCGGGCTGCCTCATCCGAATCGAGATTTAGCTTTGAGCGATAAACAGCCCGATTGTCGTTCAGCTCGATCGCCTTCTGGTAGTCGCGGAGGGCCTCCACCGGCCGGTTGGTGGTCTGCTTGGCGATAGCGTCGTAGAAGTAGGGGGTGGGGTCGTTGGGGTCGAGCTCCTTGGCGATGGCGTACTCGCGCTCGTCCAAACCGGTGCGCTTCTCCTCGTAGTAGGTTTTCCCTAAATAGCTGCGAATAAGAGAGTTGTTGGGGTCGAGGCTCGCGGCGATCTCGATCTGCTCGCCGCCCTCGCGCAAATTGCCCTCGCGGATGACGGCCAGCCCCAGTCCAAGCCGCGGGAGGGGGTCGGCCTGGTCCAGGGAGATCGCCCGATCGAAAGCCTCGCGGGCTTTTTCGGTTTCGACCTGCGCGAGATAGGCAAACCCCAGCACCGTCTGGGTGCGCGAGAAATCCGGGTCGACAGCGACGGCCCGTTTGGCCGCATCGAGCGCACGGTCGAGAAAGCCGAAAGACATGTGCATTTCGGACAGCCGGGCCCAGGCCAGTGCATTGGCAGGATCGAATTTCACTGCCTCTTCCAAGCTGCCGCGGGCGGACTCTAGATCGAAGCGGGCCTGCTGGGCATAGGAGAGGGCGATGCGGGGCGTGGCCGAGGCGGGGTCGGCTCTAACAGCGCGCTCAGCGGTTTCCAGTGCCTTCTCTTTTTGATTCTGGGCGATTAAAATGACGGCCTCCAGGGCTTGGGTATCGCTGGCGTCGGGATCGAGTTTCAGAGCGCGCTCGATCTCGGCTTGCGCCGCAGCCACGCGGCCAACGGCCAGCAGCTGCGACGCCTGCCAAGCGTGGAACCGGGGGTCGTTCGCCGAGTGGGCCGCGGCCCCGGGGGGTGAATAGAGCACCGGAGGGTAGTACAGGGCCCACTGCACGGCGTCCCGCGGGCGGGCCACGGTCCGCAGCACTGGTGCCTTGCCGGCCTCGGCCACCGCCGACTGGCCGCTTTGAAGGGTGAGGCTGCCGGCCGGGCTCTGGGCAAGCACGGCCCCCTCGTAGACGTCAAGCAGAGTCCGCCCCTCCTCGATGCGGACTGCGAACTCGGTGCCGCGCACACCGGCGATGGTGTAAGGGGTCTGCACCTCGAGGCCCCGGGGGGTGCGGCTGAAAAAGTGCGCTGCCCCCTTGAGTATGTTGAGCCGGGCGGCGCCCTCCTCCCGGACGCCCTCTAAAGTAAACTCGCTGTTCTCGTCAAGCCGCAGGACGGACTGGTTGGAGAGGGTGAGATCGGCCCGGCTCCTCGATCCCACGCGGACGGTATCTCCCGGGCAGAGGGTGTCGTTGAGGTTGACCGGCAGCCACCGTGAGTCGCCGGCTTTGAACACTTCCACGGTTCCCTGGACGGAAACCATCTTCCCTGCCGGCCTTTCGCACGGTTGGCAGAGGGCCGCACTTGAAAAAGCGGCAACGAGTGCCACGCACACACCAGGAACACTGACCCGTCGGACAGAGCAACAGATCATCTCCAGCCTCCTCACTCGGCGGCGGGCCCTGCCGGGCCGGTGGGACCGCCCCGATAGCGCCCGGTTGCGGAGATGCCTCCAGGGTCACAAAACGACTCTTGCAGCAGGTCCAATCAGATCGAAATCAAATAGGGGGCACCTCCTGAGACATAAAAAACTTCACACCGCGATATTTTTTTGGTCAACCAGCTGTTCGTGGCATCGAGTGGAATCGGTCGTTTTGAGGGGACAGGCCGTTGCCTGATGATTTTGGGCTTCTGATGCAGAGGAGGAGGAATTTAAAACAAGCGAAGCCAGCCGCAGAAGCAGTTATACGGAATAAATCAAACGGCATTTGAATTGTCAAGAAAAAAATGATCGGAAAAGCTGGAGCGCCATGGGTGCCAAATTGACTGCACGCCCCCTATTCACACCAGCAAGCTTAGGGCGTTTGATACCGGTTTACTGCTGTGGCAAGCGCTATGACCTTATTGAAAAGCGGGAGAGCCTTTTATAAGATATCTTATCTATTTAAAATATTTACTTTTAATTCTGATCCGCCTGATTCGGCAGCCAGCGCAAGTATGCGGCGGCCGTATTCGGCTTTCAGCGCCGAGAGGTAGGACGGGTCGATCGGGCCTTTCCAGGTGACGACCTCGAAGAAACGCCGCGGGATCTCCACCCGTTCGGGGTCGTAGCCGGCGGAACACCGCAGCTTCCAGCGCTCCGCCTGGATCCGCCGCGAAACTGTGGGGATCTCTTCCGCCAGCTTTGC
>JAWOHH010000148.1:0-9225 GCA_046496215.1 Desulfobacterales bacterium | reverse complement strand
GAAGACGTCGCGACCGTCGCCCATGAGTACGGCCTGGGTCCTGAACGTCACCACCATTATGGGGAAGCAGATATGGAACGCGAACAGCTGGAATTCGATGTGGTGTTTGTAGGGGGCGGACCGGCGAATCTTGCGGGGGCCATCCATCTGAAGCACCTCGCGGCGCAGGCGGGGCGGGAGGTCGAAATCTGCCTGATCGAAAAGGCCGAATCGATCGGGGCGCACTCGTTGAGCGGGGCCGTGCTCGATTTCAGAGCGCTGGCGGAGCTGCTTCCGGATTACCGCGAGCGCGGCTGTCCGATCGAGGAGGCGGATTTGCGGGACGGGGTCTACTATCTCACGCCCCGCGGCCAAATCCGCCTTCCGATGACGCCTGCTTTCATGCACAACGCGGGGTGCGCCGTCATCAGTCTTTCCAAATTTTGTGCTTGGCTGGGCTCCGTGGCCGAAGAGCTGGGCGTGAACATCTTCCCGGGGTTTTCGGGCGTAGAAGCTCTTTACGACGAGAGCGGGCGTCGCGTGGTCGGGGTGCGCACCGGCGACAAGGGCATCGGCAAAGACGGCAAGCCCAAGTCCAATATGGAACCCGGGGTCGACCTGCGCGCGGCGGTGACGGTTCTCGGCGAGGGGCCCAAGGGCAGCCTCCTGCGGGAGATCGGCAAGACCCTCGGCATTTTTGACGGGAAGATGCCCCAGGTATTCGAAACCGCCATCAAGGAGGTGATTGAACTTCCGGCCCAGAGCGGTTGGCAGAACTTGCCCTTCACCGTGGTCCACACCTTCGGCTACCCCCTGGGGATGGATACCAAGGGCGGAGGCTTTGTCTACCGCATGCAGGAGAACCGGGTCGCGCTGGGGCTGGTGGTGGGCCTGGACTATGAGAACCCGATGCTCGAACCCTACCAGGAGTTTCTGCGCTTCAAGCGCCACCCGCTGATCGCAGGCATGATCCGCGGCGGCAAGGTGCTGCAGCAGGGAGCCAAGACCCTTGCGGCGGGGGGCTGGTACACGATGCCGCAACTGGCAGTGGACGGCGCCCTCTTTGTCGGCGACAGCGCGTCCATGCTGAACGTGCAGCGCCTCAAAGGGATCCACACGGCCATGAAATCGGGCATGCTGGCGGCCGAGACCGCCATGACGGCCCTGGAGCGGGGGGACGCCTCCCTCGCCGTGTTACGCGAGTATGCCGACCGGGTGGAGGCCAGCTGGATCCGGACCGAACTGTTCTCGGCGCGGAACTTCGGCCAGGCCCTGTCGCGCAAAGGGCTGGGCAAGTTCGTCACCGTGGGGGCCCAGATGGTCTCCGGCGGCCGCGGGTTCGTCGACCCGATGAAGACGGTCGACGATGCCGCCACGCTGAAGGCCGGACGCATGAGCGCGCCTCCGCCGGTCGCGGACTTGGACGGCAAGCTCTATCTCGACAAGCTCACCGGTGTCTATCTCTCGGGCACCCAGCATGAAGAGGACCAGCCGTGCCACCTCGTGATCCCGGATCCGGAGCTGTGTGTGACACGCTGCTGGGAGACCTTTCGCAGCCCCTGCACCCGGTTTTGTCCGGGGCAGGTCTACGAGATGGAGGAGGCGGGCGGCCGACCGCGGCTGAAGCTCAACCCGTCCAACTGCCTGCACTGCAAAACCTGCGAGATCAAGGATCCATACAAGAACATCCTCTGGACCTGCCCGGAAGGGGGGGGCGGCCCAAGCTACACGATCACCTGAGCTGAGGGGGCCGGCGGCGACGACCGGGGTGCGGCGGCTCGCGCCGGGGGCTTCGAAAGCGTTTTGGCGGGCTTGCACCTCACAACGACAAAGGAGCGGTTCGGATGGGCGATGAACTGGTCGAAAAAACCAAAAAGACGGCGGAGCTCTATTTCAAGGACGTTCGCGACGAGCGGCCGTTCGATCTCTGGAAGGCGTTCGACAAAGACCTGGCCAAGGATCTGTCGCTTTTCATCACGGGCCGAATGTACGCCCGCGAAAAAATCCCGCACCGGACCCGCCAGCTCGTCACGGTGGCCTGCCTGACGGTGCTCTCCCGCCCGGACGAGCTGAAGCTGCACATCCAGGCGGCGCTCAATGTCGGCTGCCGGCCCGAGGAGATCGCCGAGGTGATTTTCCAGACCTTTGTCTACGGGGGCATGCCGGCCGCCAACGTGGCCCTCAAGACCCTGCGGTCAGTTCTGATCGAGCGCGGCCTCTGGAACCAGTGAGGCCCACCGGCCCCAACCGGCCATCCACGAGGCGGCGGCCGGCCCGTCACCCCTCGACGACCCGGGCCACCCCGGCCTTCAACAGCAGCAGGCCGTAGCCCACGAGCAGTACCCCGAGCAGTCGCATGATCCAGAGATAGACCCCGCCGCTCATGAAGGTGCGCGAGCCGTGCACGAGCCTGGCCAAAAGCGCTTTCGAGCCCACGATGAAAAAAAAGAAAGCCCCCAGGAAGGCGGCGGCGTGGCCCCAAGAGACCGTGAGTGCGTTTAGAATGGTCGGCACTCCGACGCTGACCCAGAAGACGTAGGGGTTCGGGTTGAGAAGGTTGATGGCGATTGCCCTGCGGATGGAATGGGGCTCGCTTCCGGCCGATGGGATGTCGACCCCTGCGACCCGCATGCTCCGGTAGCCCAGCCACAAAAGAAAAGCCCCGCCGGCAAGGGAAACGGCCCCCAGCGCGAGCGGCCAGCCCAGCAATCGCTCCAATGCGAACATGGCCAGCAGGATGATCGGGATGTCCGTGAGGATGGGGGCGATGGCCACCTGAAGCCCGGAGCGCAGGCCGTGCCGGAGGGTTTCGCCGATCACTAGGACGGTGAGGGGGCCGGGCGAGAAGCCGGCCGCCAGGCCCAGCAGACCGCCCTTGCCGAGCATATCCCAGAGGTGCGGGTCCATTGGGTCACCCCAGCCCCACGTCCAGGCTCATCATGATCGCAAACCCCAGCATAACCCCCACCGTGGCAAAATCGCTGTGCTGCTCCTGCCGAGCCGAGGGAATGAGCTCCTCGGCCACCACGTAGATCATGGCGCCGGCGGCAAAGGCCAGGGCATAGGGCAGGATCGGCCGCATCAGCACCACCGCTACGGCCCCGGTCACCCCTGCCAGCGGTTCCACCATACCCGATACCTGCCCGTACCAGAAGCTCTTGCGGCGCGAGAGCCCCTCGCGCCGGAGGGGTACGGAGACCGCCGCCCCTTCGGGGAAGTTCTGGATCCCGATGCCGAGCGCCAGCGCCATGGCGCCGGCCAGGGAGGCGGAGGGCAGGTCGGCCGCCAAGGCTCCGAAAGCGACCCCCACGGCCAGGCCCTCCGGGATGTTGTGGATGGTGATGGCCAGCACCAGGAGAATGCTGCGGCGCCAGCAGGTGGGGACGCCCTCGGCACACTCGGTCGGCAGGCCGGGGTGCAGGTGGGGCAGCAGTCGGTCGACCAGCCAGATGAAGAGGCCGCCGGCCAGAAAACCCGCCGCAGCCGGGACCCACGCGGGGCCGCCGTCGGCCTCCGCCATTTCGATGGCGGGCGCCAGCAGCGACCAGTAGCTCGCCGCGATCATGACGCCCGCGGCGAACCCCAGCATGCCGTCCAGCACCTTGCGGTTGATGGTCTTGAAGAAGAATACGAGCCCGGCCCCCAGGGCCGTCAAAAACCACGTGAAGAGCGTTGCGACCAGCGCTTGGAGCACAGGGTGGAGAGAGACAAACCAATCGATCAGCATGGGGGGTCTCCTAGCAGGCCGACGTTCCATCCGGGCCGGCCGATGTGACGCTCAACCGCCGTCCGCACGACCTTGCCGGGACCACCGTTTCGGCCACTCTCGGATCAACTGCAGCACCTCCCGCGCCCAGGCGCATTCGCACTCGGCGTGGCAAGGGCTGAGCTCCGTGCAGCGCAGGCAATACCCCGGGCAGGCATCCGTGCCGGTTTGGCGGCCGCGAAAAATCGGGCCCTCGTAAAGGTCTCTGAAAGCCTTCGAGCGCACGGCCAGCGTGGTGCCGCAGCGGTGGTGATTGAAGAGGAAAAGGCCCAGCTCCACATCTTCGAAATCGACCTGATAGCCGACCAGTTCGAGTTCGGGGTCTCCCAGGAACCGGTCGCGGTCCGGCCAGGTTTCCGAACAGAGCGGGCATGTCTTGAAGGGAGTCATATCGGGTCAGGTTTTCACCGCAAGGCTGCGGAAACACCGCCCGCCGGCGCGGACATGGGATCTATAATCCAGGTGCCCTCCTTTTGTAAAGGGAGCCGGAATGTGGCAGATAAGGCTTGCCAAGCGCTGCGGATCATCCTAAGCTGGGCTCCCCGGCAATCTGAAAAAGGACGGAACCATGACGGAAGACAAAGAGACATCGCTCTACGTGCGGGTGAAGGATCTGGCCGGCAACGAGTTCGTCTGCCCCATCGAGGCCCTGAAAGACCCCCAAGAGATCAGCGCGGAGGAGTTGGACCACTGCGTGGACGACGCAACCGTCAAGCGCTATTCCGGCAATATCCGGGTGCAGGAGTGAGCGGCAGGTCAAGGCCCCTCCGATGGCGCTGCGCCGCTGATTTAGGATTGATATGCCCTCGAAAGTGGGGTAAAACACCGCCGGATGCTGGGCCCGCCGCCGAAAATGGATCAACCGCACGATCCGGGCTGGGATCGGGCGGCCGTTTGTTTCGACCCCTGCACCCGACCGGGCGGCTGGCGGGCATATCAGAACCCTCTTTTTTTCGACTGCGTGGAGGTTTTCATGTTGTGGGTCACTCGTTCCCATGTCCATGTCGACCGGGTTGCCTGCCCCTGGTTGATCACCCGGTTCATCGATTCCGAGGCGCAGTTTCTGTTCGTGCCCAAGGGCGAGGTGATGGGCGCAGCCGAACGCGAGGGGGCCGTCCCGTTCGACTGCCCCGGCGCCGTTTTGAACCACGAGGGCGATTTGTGCACCTTCGACGTTATCATTCGCAACTACGGCTTGACGGACCGGGCCCTGCTGCGGATGGCCAAGGTCGTAAACGCCGCGGACACCGACCGGCTCGACAAGGACCCGCAGGCCGCCGGTTTGGAAGCCATTGCCGTGGGGTTCAGCCTGCGATACCCCGACGACATGCAAAACATCGAGCGGCAGTTCGAAGTTTACGACGCCCTGTATGCCTGGTGCCGCCTGGAGACGGCCAAAGAGAAGTACCTGAACTGAAGAGGGTCCGACCCGCACGATTCGACTTCCCTCATTATCCACGATGGCAGCCATCCCAGGGGGTTACCTGTCGGACCGCATCGGCATCAAGCGCTCCCTGCTGCTGTTCAACCTGGTGGCGATCGCCGGGTTCATCGTCGCGATCGCGATTCCCTCCTGGCAGGCCGTGATTCTCGGATCGGTCTTCTTCATCTCCTGGTCCTCGATCTATCTCCCGGCCACGATGGGCCTCATCGAGCAGATCTCCCACGCCTTCGTGGTCGTGTGGTGCATTCGAGGCGTTTTTGTTCGGGTTGCTGGGCACCGTCCTCTTTGCGCTGCGGGGAAGCGCCGAGAGGCCGGTCCGCCCGTCGGCGCCCTAAATTTCCGTTGACACGGGGGGGGCTTGGGCTGAAAATCAGGATGGTGCCGAGACGGACGTTTAACCGACAGGAGGCGAGATGGCGGACTTGGAGCTGATGCGGGAACTGAGCCTGGAGAGCGAGGCCAGGATCGTGATGCTGGTCATGGACGGCTTGGGCGGAATGCCGCGGCAGCCGGGAGGGCCGACCGAACTCGAATTCGCCCGCACACCGAATCTGGACCGGCTGGCGTCGGAGAGCATGCTGGGGCTGTCGATCCCGATCGGCCACGGCATCACACCGGGGTCCGGCCCCGGGCACATGGCCCTCTTCGGCTACGACCCGGTCAAATTTCTCATCGGCCGCGGGGTGCTCGAGGCGCTCGGCATCGGTTTCAGCCTCACGCCGGAGGATCTGGCCGCGCGCGGCAATTTCTGCACGGTCGACGAAAAGCTGCGCATCACCGACCGCCGTGCGGGCCGAATCCCCACGGATAAATGCACCGAGCTGGTTCAAAAGCTTCGCGCCATCCGGCTGGCCGGGGTGGAGATCTTCGTCGAGCCGGTCCAGGACTACCGCTTCGCCCTGGTCCTTCGAGGGCCGGGGCTCTCCGCCCGGCTGAACGAGACCGATCCCCAGAAAATCGGGGTTCCCCCGCTGCCCGTGGCTGCCCAGGCCGCCGAGGCCAAGGCCTCCGCCGATCTCGCCAATCGCTGGATCGCCGCCGCGCGCGAGATCCTGAAGACAGAGCGGCCGGCCAACATGGTGACGTTGCGGGGGTGGGCCAAGGAGCCGGGTCTGCCGAAGTTCAACGATGTCTACAAACTCAAGGCCCTGTCGCTGGCCGTTTATCCCATGTACAAGGGGCTGACCACCCTGGTGGGGATGAACGTGCTTCAGGGGCTGCGCCACCTGGAGGACCAGCTGGCGGCGCTCGAGGCGAACTGGAAAACCTATGATTTCTTCTTTGTGCATTACAAGTACACCGACAGCCGCGGCGAGGACGGGAACTTCGAGGCCAAGGCGGCCGAGATCGAGAAGGTGGATGCCATCCTCCCGCGCATTCTCGAGCTGAAGCCCGATGTGCTTATCGTCACCGGCGATCACAGCACCCCGGCTGTGTGGAAGGCCCACTCCTGGCACCCGGTACCGACCCTGCTGCATGCGCCGGGCCGCGGGCGCACGAACGCCGTGCAGGGATTCGGGGAGAGCGAATGCCTCAAGGGTGCGCTCGGACAGTTTCCGGCCGTTGACCTGATGCCGATGGCGCTGGCCTACGCCGGGCGCATGGCGAAATTCGGCGCCTGAGGCGTCGCAGGGGGTAAGCCCTCTCAGAGACGGGGCGCGGTGCGGTTGGTTGCTGCCGCCCTATGCGCGCACGACCAATCTGGCATCGACGGCAAAGAGCTCATTCCCGGTGCCCTTGAGCGGGTTTAGGTCGATTTCTGCAATAGCGGGAGCGTCGACGACCAGGCAACTAAGCCTGGTCAGGGCATCCGCCAGGGCGTCGAGCGATACGCCCTTGGAGCCGCGCACGCCCTGAATCAGTGGAAATCCGCGAATGCGCCGGATCAGGTTTAGGGCCTCCTCTGCCGACAGCGGCGCCAGACCGAAGGCGGCATCATCGATCACCTCGGCGTGGATCCCGCCCAGCCCGACCATCACCACGTGCCCGAAGCCCTCTTCGCGCACGGCGCCGAGAATGACTTCCGTCCCCGCGATCATTTTTTGCACCATAACCCCCACCGCCCCGGGGATGGCCGCAAGCTCCGCAAAAACATGCTCGGCCCGGCGCCGGTTGGCAACCCCCACCCGGACCCCGTTGACATCGCTTTTGTGCAGGACGCCGGCGGCCTTCAACACCAGCGGGAAGCCGATCTGCGCGCAGGCCCGTTTGAGCTCCGCGGGCGTGGCTGCGACGATCTGGGGCGGCAGGCGGAACCCGGCCGCGCTCAGAACCGCCTCGACCGCGCAGGGCGAGGCCACACCGGTCCATCCGCTGACGGCGGCGCCGACGGCGGCAGGGTCATAGTCCTGCAGGCCTCCGGGGGGTGGGAAAAGGCGGGGTCGGTTGAGGATCCGCCCGAGCGCCCGGCCGGCCGACACCTCATCGTCAAGATACACCCCGCCCTCCACTTTGAACGCTGCGAGCGTGGCTGCGCTCGTGGTGGCCGAGCAGATCACGGGGACGATCGGCAGGGACCCGGTCCGGGCTGCCTGCAGGGTTTCGCGGAAAATCTGCCCCTCGTCCACGATGCCGGCGGCGCCGTCGATGGTGACGATCACATCCAAGCGTTGTTTCTCATCCGCGTTCAGAAGGCCTAATATTCGGCGCGTTCGCAGGCCGTCTTTCGACGGCAGGCAATCGAGCGGGTTGGCCACGGTGGCCTCCGGAGGCAACATGGCCCGCAGCTGCTCCCGGGTGCCCTCCTGCAGCGCGGGCAGGTGAAAGCCCTGGCGGTGGAGCTCGTCGGCGAGCATCACCCCGGGGCCGCCGGCGCTGGTGACGACGCAGGCCCGGTTCCCCCTGATCGGCCCGCCGGACGCGGTCAGGACGCAGGCGATGTCGATCATTTCGGTCTTGCTGCCCACGCGGATGATGCCCGCCTTGTCGAAGAGCGCCTGGACGGCGCGGTCGGGCGTGGCCATCGCGCCGGTGTGGCTCAGCGCGGCTCGGGCGCCGGCGGAGGTGACCCCGGATTTGATGCCGATCAGGGTGCAGCCTTTTTCGGCGAGGCTGCGGGCATGGCGCAGCAGGTCGACCGGTTTTTGGATCAACTCGATGTAGAGCAGGATGATGCGTGCACTGGCCGGGCCGAAGTTGTGATCCAGCAGACCCAGGATCTCCTCGATCCCGACCTGGATGGAGTTGCCCAGGTTCACGGTGTGGCTGAAGGCGAGTCCCCGCACGAGCGCCTGTTCGACCACGAAGTCCATGGTGGCGCCGGAACCGCAGACGAGGTCGATCCGGCCGGGGATCGGCCGGGTGAGGATTCCGGCGAATTTGCCGGCGTAAGCGGGTGTCAGGAAACCCGAGCAGTTCGGGCCGACCAGGGTCATCCCGGCCTCCTGCGCCAACACCAAAAGGCGCTGCTCTTCCGCTTTGCCGGCCAGGCTCATTTCGCCGAACCCCGCGCTCATCACGATCGCCGCTCGCGCACCCTTGCGCGCAAGCGCTGCGATGACCGAGTGGACCTCGGGGGCAGGGATGGCGATCAGGGCCAGATCCGGGGCCGCCGGGAGATCGTCCACACAGGCGACGGTTGCAACGCCGGGGATCGGGTTGCTAGGGTTGACAGCCCACAGGGTTCCGGCGTACTCGTTTTGAAGCAGGTTGCGGATGAGCCTTCCGCCGGGCTTGGCCGGGTTGGCGCTGGCGCCGACCACAGCCAGGCTGCGCGGGCAAAAGAGACGCTGATAGACGCGCCGGGGGGAATCGGTGAGAATCATCGTTGAGTCCATCGGGCTTGCGGCCCTTTCGGCCGCGATCGGTTGGCGGTTTGAAATCGAGCTGGAGCGCGGGAGTCTGGCCGATCTCGTCGATCAGGTGCTTGCGCAGGCCGGGCCCCAGGCGTGCCGTGTTTTACTGGACGGCGAGGGGGCGCTGGATTCAAGCGTGCAGGTGATGGTGAACGACGAGGGGTTTGTGCCCCGCGACCGCCTGGCTCAACACCAGCTGAAGCATGGGGACCGGGTTCGGTTCATGCTGCTGGCCTGCGGCG
>JAWOHH010000055.1:0-36751 GCA_046496215.1 Desulfobacterales bacterium | reverse complement strand
GACAAGAAGTACATGTCCACCAAGTACATGCGGTTGAAGAACGAGTCCAAGCAGCAGGTGATGGACCTCTACCACACCCACTGCACGGACTGCCACCGCCGGACGACCGCCGCCGGGGAAAAGAGCGGGCCGGTGGTCTGTGCCGGCTGCCACGCCGACAAGCAGGTCCCCTCCTCGTGGGCCGAGATCGGAATGGACAAGTCGCTCCACTACCGCCACGTCAAGGCCCAGGAGAACAAGTGCGAAGCCTGCCACCACCAGTTCGACCCGGCCGCCAAGAAGCTCTTCTACGCCAAGGGCAAGGAGGAGACCTGCCGCTACTGCCATCTGGACCGCACGGTCGAAAACGTGACCTCTTTCCGTCAGGCCGCCCACGACCAGTGCATCGACTGCCACCGCAAAAAGCTCGCGGTGAACCAGGACGCCGGTCCCGCCACCTGCAGCGGCTGCCACGATGCCGGGCTCCAGAAAAAGATCGAGACGGTCAAGGAGATCCCGCGCCTGATGCGCGGCCAGCCGGATGCCACCCTGGTCCAGGCCATCCAGCGCGGCGGGCAGAAGCTGGATCCGGGCACCCGGGCGAAAGTGGTCCCATTCAATCACATCGCCCACGAGGCCGCCAATGACAACTGCCGGGTGTGCCATCACGCCGGCATGGCGGCCTGCGGCACGTGCCACACGCTGCAGGGGTCCAAAGAGGGCAAGTTCGTTAGCCTGCAGACGGCCATGCACCGTGTGAGCGCCCAGGCGAGCTGCATGGGCTGCCACCAGGGGTCTCTGGCCGACAAGCGCTGCGCTGGCTGCCATGCCTCCATGGCCCCGCGGCCCCCCCAGGATGTCTCCTCCTGCGCCAGCTGCCATGTGCCGCCCCCGGCCGATACGCCCCCGCAGAGCGACCCCAAACAGGTCGCGGCCGCCCTTCTGGCGGCGCGCCGCCCGGTCACCGCCACCTTTCCGGACGATGCCGTGCCGGAGACCGTGATGATCAAGGCGTTGAGCAAACAGTACGAGCCAGTCAAGCTGCCGCACCGCAAGATCCTCCAGGCCTTGGCGAAAGGCGCCAAGGAGAGCAAGCTGGCGGCCTATTTCCACCCGGATCCCGGCACCCTCTGCCAGGGCTGCCACCATCACAGCCCGGTCTCCGCCAAGCCGCCGGCCTGCGCCAGCTGCCACGGGAGATCCTTCGACGACCGCAACCTCTTCAAGCCGGGGTTGCAGGCGGCCTACCACCTGCAGTGCATGGAGTGCCATCACCAGATGGGGATCGAAAAGCCGGCCGCCACCGACTGCACCGGCTGCCACAAGGAAAAGACGTAAACCGAAACGGGTTCATCAACTGAGGGTTCGAGGGACACCGCCATGTCAATTTCACGCAGGAAATTTCTCGGCTGGTTGGGGGCCGCGGGAGCCGGCACCACGCTGGGCCGCCCGGCCCAGGCCGCCGGGGCGGCCAAATTCACCGGGTATCCGGATGCCTTGGGCGTGCTCTTCGACGTCACCCGCTGCATCGGCTGCCGCAAGTGCGAGGAGGCCTGCCAGAAGGTCAACGGGCTGCCCGCCCCGGAGAAGCCCTTCAGCGATCTGACGGTGATGGAGCGCAAGCGCCGGACCGATTCCCGGACATACACGGTGGTGAACCGCTACGACCAGGTCCCCGGTGCGCGCGGGCCGCTCTACCGGAAAAGCCAGTGCAACCACTGCCTGGAGCCGGCCTGCGCGTCGGCCTGCTTCGTGGCGGCCTTCGAAAAGAACAGCAACGGGGCCGTGACCTACGACGAGTCGGTGTGCGTGGGCTGCCGCTACTGCATGATCGCTTGCCCCTTTGAAATTCCGACCTACGAGTACGACAAGGCCTTCACCCCGCGGGTCATGAAGTGCACTTTCTGCCATCCCCGGCTGGTCCAGGGCCAGCTGCCGGGCTGTGTCGAGATCTGCCCGGCCGAGGCCCTGACCTTCGGCAAGCGCCGCGATCTCCTGCGGATCGCGCGCGAGCGCATCGAGAAGTTCCCCGGCCGCTACCGCGATCACATCTACGGCGAGACGGAGATGGGCGGTACGGCGTGGCTGACCATCTCGGGTGTCCCGTTCCGGGAGCTGGGGATGCGCGAGGACCTGGGCACCGTCGCCGCCCCGGAGCTGACAAAGGGGGCCCTGAGCGTAGTGCCGATCGTTGCCGGCATGTGGCCCGTGCTGCTGACCGGGATCTATGCCATTTCCCAGCGCCGCGAGAAGATCGCCCGGGAAGAGCAGGCGGCTGCGGTGGCGGCGGCCGTGGATAAGGCGCAGGCCGAGGCCAAGGCCAAACTGACCGAGGCCATGGCCAAGGCCGAGAAGGACAAGCGCACGGCCATCGAGAAGGAAGTCAAGAAAGCCCTGGAGGCGGCTGCCAAGGCCGGAGCCCAGGAGAGCGCGGCAGCCGCGGCGGCCGAACCCGAAAAGAAGCCCAGCTGAGGAGGGAGTTCGATGCCTGTGCCCAAGTTCGCCATTCAAAAACCCGCCTGGACCCCCTTCAACGTGGTGGCCGGGCTCATCGTGGCGGTCGGCCTGGTCGTTACGGTGATTCGCTTCACCCAGGGGCTGGCAGCCACGACCAACCTCTCCGATTACAACCCCTGGGGGATCTGGATCGGGTTCGACCTGCTGGTGGGTGTTGCACTTGCGGCCGGCGGTTATGTCACCTCTGCGGCGTGCTACATCTTCGGCCTGAAGCGCTTCCACTCCGCGATCCGGCCGGCGATCCTGACGGGGTTTCTGGGATATGCCCTGGTCGTTTTGGCCCTGCACTACGACGTGGGCCGCCCCTGGCGCCTGCCGTACCCCTTTATCGTCCAGCAGGGCACGACCTCCCTGCTCTTCGAGGTGGCGGCCTGCGTGGCGCTCTACCTGACGGTGCTCTTCATCGAATTCTCGCCGGCCGCCATGGAGTGGCTGGGCCTGAAGCGGGCGCGGCAGATCGTGGTCAAGCTGACCCTGGTGCTCACCATCTTCGGCGTGGTGCTCTCCACGTTGCACCAGTCCTCTCTGGGGGCCCTGTTTCTGATCGCGCCCTCCAAGCTGCACCCGCTCTGGTATTCGCCCTATCTGGCCCTCTATTTCTTCGTCTCGAGCATCATTGCCGGGCTCTCCATGGTGATCTTCGAGAGCACCATGGCCCACCGCTATTTTCACGACAAGATGGACGCCGAACACTTGCGGCAGGCGGACGGGGTGGCCCTCGGCTTCGGGAAGGCCGCAGCCTGGGTCCTGGCGGGCTATTTCGTCATCAAGGTCGTCGGCCTCGCCCAGGCCGACAGCTGGGCCTATCTCGCCACCGGCTACGGGGCCTGGTTCCTGGTGGAGCTGCTCGGTTTCATTTTGCTGCCGTGCTATGCCTTCGCCATCGGCGTGCGCGACAAGAACCTCAAGGTGATCCGGTGGACCGCGGTCGGGTCGGTGCTCGGGATCGTGGTCAACCGCTTCAACGTCGGCCTGGTCGCCTTCAACTACCACCTGCCCTCCAGCGAGCGCTACTTTCCGCACTGGATGGAGATCGCCATATCCGTGTTCGTCGTCACGATCGGCGTTTTGGTGTACAAGTTCATCGTGACCCACATGCCGATCCTCTACTCGCACCCGGACTACGACGCGCACTGACGGCAGCGCCAAGGACAGACTGATGGACAACTCGATCGTCACCCTGCATGATTTCATGCTGCGAACCGAGAGCATCACCTACATCCTGGTGGTCGTGGTGCTCGTCGGTTTTCCGTTTTTCTGGCGGTTTTTGACCGACCGCGACGAGGATTCCACCCGTCCGGACGGGGAGCATTCATCGGAAAAGCATCATTAGAGGCGTTCGGGACTTATTTTCTCGGAGTAAGGAGTGGGGCCCATGTACGAATTCGTGACCGGTCCGCTGGCTTGGCTGGCATTCGCGGTTTTCTTCGTCGGGATCAGCGTACGTCTCGTGCTCTATGTGCGCGGCCTGGATTGGAAGCTGGACCGCGTGACCTATTCGGTCAACACGGCCTACGGGGTGAGGGGGGCGGTGCGCTCCATCCTGTTCTGGCTCTTCCCCTTCGGCACCCAGAGCTACCGCAACAACCCCGGCTTCACCCTGGCGCTCTTCGTCATGCACCTGGGGCTGATCGTAACCCCGATCTTTCTGCTCGGCCACAACATCCTGCTGCAGGAGCGCTGGGGGTTCAGTCTCTGGTCGCTGCCGGGAGCCGCAGCCGACCTGCTGACCATCGCCGTCATCGTATCGGCCCTGCTCCTGACCCTGCGGCGCATCGCCCTGCCGGAGGTGCGTATCATCACCACCGCCTACGACTATCTGCTGCTCGCCATCGCCGTGGCGCCCTTCGTAACGGGCCTGATCGCCCGCCACTCGTACGTCAACAGCCAAGCCTGGCTGATCGTCCACGTGCTCTGCGGGGAGTTGTTCCTGGTTGCGATCCCGTTCACCAAGCTCTCGCACTTCGTGCTGTTTTTCGCCACCCGCGCCCAGCTGGGGATGGATTACGGGATCAAGCGCGGCGGCATGAAAGCCAAGGGGATCAGCTGGTAGGAATTTCGTGCGGTCATCCGCGTGCGGCTGCCGCACCAACCGTCATCTTCGGAGAGGACGCCATGCCGGAAGGAGTTCTGTGCAACAAAAACAAGGTGACCACCCTGGAGCAGCTCCAGGCGCTGCTGGCCGACAAGAGCGGCAAGCAGTATTACCAGGAGATGGACCACCTGGATGTCGACCCCAAGGCCCTTTGGGACCTCGTTCAAAAAACCTGCAAGTCCCGCATTCGCACCTGGCTGGAGATCTGCACCCATTGCGGCCTTTGCGCCGAGAGTTGCTTCTATTACCTGGCCAACCACCGCGACCCCCGGCAGGTGCCGTCGTACAAGATCCAGAGCACCCTGGGGCAGATCGTGCGCCGCAAGGGGCAGGTGGACAACGCATTTATGCAAATGGCGATGGACACCGCCTTTTCCAAATGCACCTGCTGCACGCGCTGCGGGATCTACTGCCCGCTGGGGATCGACATGGGGGTCATGTTCAGCTATCTGCGCGGCCTGCTCTTCTCCCAGGGCTTCACCCCCTGGGAGATGAAGATCGGCACCGGGATGCACCGCGTGTACCGGGCCCAGATGGACGTGACCACCGAGGATTGGGTCGAGACCTGCGAGTGGATGGCCGAGGAGACCGCCGACGAGTGGCCGGGCCTTGAGATCCCGGTCGACAAGGAGGGCGCCGACATCCTCTACACGGTCAACGCACGCGAACCCAAGCACTACCCGGAGGACATCGCCCAGGCGGCCATCCTCTTTCACATCGCGGGTGAAAACTGGACCGTGCCGAGCGAGGGCTGGGAGGAGACGAGCCTGGCCATGTTCGCGGGCGACTGGGAGGCCTGCAAGATGCAGGTGGAAAGTGTCTACGGCGCCATGGCGAAGCTCAGACCCAAACGCATGGTGGTGACCGAGTGCGGCCACGCCTACCGGGCGACTGTGATCGAGGGACCCTACTGGGCGGGGCTGCCGAGCGGCAAGACCCCGGTCGAAAGCCTGCACTACGTGGAGTGGGTGGCCGAGGCCCTGCGCACCGGCAAGCTCAAGATCGACCCGGCCAAGCGGATCAAGGAGCCGGTGACCTATCAGGACTCCTGCAACTACATCCGCAACGGCGGGTTGTGGGAAGCCGCCCGCTACATCATGAGCCAGATTGCCGAGGACTTCCGCGAAATGACCCCCTCGCGCGAGCACAATTTCTGCTGCGGCGGCGGCGGAGGGCTGAACGGCATCGGCCGCTACCGGGAGCAGCGCAATGTGGGCCTCAAGGTCAAGCGCGACCAGATCATGGCCACCGGCGCGAAGCTGGTCATCGCCCCCTGCCACAACTGCTGGGATGCCATCCGCGACCTCGAGGAGGTATACGAGATCGGCATCCGCTGGAGTTTCTTGAAACCCCTGCTGATCAACATGGTCGAGGTGCCGGAGCACCTGAAACCGGTTGAGTGATCCGGTATGAACACAGTCATCCTGAAATCCGACGGCGCTCTCGCGCATGACAACACATCGGTTGCCGAAGATCCCCTCATGCTCCTCGGCCACAAGGTCGAACTCGGGCGGGGTTACACCTTGCGCAGCTTCTTCAGAATGATCGAGCGCTACCCGGTCTTCACGAAATTGAACGCTTTTTTGCCCGAATGTTTGGAGCAGTACCGGGGGTGCCCGGCGGGGGAGTGCCTGGCGCCCGGGGTGGGGCGCCTGGAGTTCTTCAAGACGGTTGAAATGATGGGGTTCCCGGGCGAGCCGCGCCTGGAGATCTACCACACCCTGTGCGGCGTGGAGGGCAAGGAGACCTGCGAGATCAAGGCATTTTCTCTGGAAAACCTGCTCGACCTGCCGGTTCAGGTCGGCAAGCTCAAGCACGTCGTTTTCGGAGACAAGGTGGACGTGCTGGAGTTCGACACCATCTTCAACTTGTTCGAGTTCATCGAGGGGATCGTCTGGCAGTTGAGCTTTCACCGCAGCCCCAAAGAGTGTGCCTTAAGGAGATGACGCATGTTTAAAAAACTGCTGTTTGCGACGACGGCTTCTCCCGTTTGCGACAACGCGGCCAAGGTGGCCTTCGACCTCGAGCTGAAGTGGGAGGCCAAGCTCCTCATCCTGCATGTTCTGGGGCTGCCGGGCCGCGGCTTCAATCTCCAGTTCACCGACGTGCGCACCGGTGAACGCGAGGACCCCAGCCAAGACTACATCGAGTGGGTGAAGGAGGAGCTGAACACGACCTACGGCAAGCTGCTCGAGGAGAGCAACGCGAGCATCGTGACCGCCATCGGCGAACCCCATCGGGAAATCCTGCGGTTGGCGCGCAAGGAGAACGTGGACATGATCATCATGGGCGCCCACTCGCGCGAGGAGGACATCGGCGCCACCCGGCACCGTGCGATCGCCGGAAGCACCATGCGCAAGGTCGCCAAGGCCGCCCGCTGCGCGGTCGTGATCGTCAACCGACCCTGCACCACCTGCTGGCGGCTGTTTTCCAACATCGTTGTCGGCATCGATTTTTCGAAGGCCTCCGAATCGGCCTTTCTGTGGGCCTACAAGCTCGCACACGAAGTCGGCGCCAAGCTGCACATCTTCCACGCCATCGACATCACGGCCGAGGGCCTGACCCTGCCCGCCGGCCAAACAACCATCGAGCAGAGGATCAAGGAAGCCCGTAAGCGGATCGAACAGCACCTGATCCCCAAACTGAAGGGATACGACAAATACGGTATCGAGGTGTGGGAGGGGATTCCATATGTTGAAATCCTCAAATTCGCCCGCGAGCGGCAGGCTGACCTGATCGTCATGGCCCACCACGCGCGTGAGGTCGACATGGAGCAGGCCGAGCTCGGCAGCACGGTCGAGCAGGTGGTTCTGCGCTCTTCCTGCCCGGTGGCGAGCGTGAACCACCCGGACAAAGTGGCCGACCTGATGTGACGCGAGAGGGATTGCGTGGGGAAGAAACGAATCCTTTTCGTAGACGACGAGCTCGACATGCGGATTTTCCTCTCCACGGTGCTCAAGACCGAAGGCTTCGAGGCCATTGCCGCGCGCAACGCCGTCGAAGGCCTCCAGAAAGCCCGTGAGGAATTTCCGGACCTGGTCATCATGGACGTTATGATGCCGTTGGCCGGCGGGGTGACCCTCTACCAGGAAATCAAGAGGGATGATCGGCTGAAGCAAATCCCGGTGATCATGCTGACGGGGGTCAGCGAAAAGGCATTTTCCCACCACGTGAAGATGGTCAACCTGCGCGTCGACGAGGCGCTGCCGCCGCCCGACGCCTACCTCGAAAAACCGCTTCACCCCGAGAAGCTAATAGCAACGATTCACCAGCTGCTACCCTGAACGGGACTATCGCTATGGACGACACCCTTCTCCTGGCAGACGACGAGGACGGCATCCGCCGGGTGCTGGGCATCACGCTGGCTGATGCCGGCTTTCGCGTGCTGACGGCCGCCGACGGCCGCGAGGCGCTGGAGATCTTCCGCCGGCACCAGCCGGCAATCGTTCTGACCGACATCAAGATGCCGGGCCTGAGCGGACTGGATCTCCTGCGCGTCATCAAGGCCGAGCGGCCCGACACCGAAGTCATCATGATCACCGGCCACGGAGACCTCGAACTGGCCATCGAGAGCATCAAGCTCGAAGCCACGGACTTCGTCACGAAGCCGATCCACGACGATGTGCTCGCCATCGCCTTAAAGCGCGCCCAAGAGCGGATCGCCATGCGCCGGAAGCTCAGGGGCTACACGGAAAATCTCGAAAAACTGGTGCGCAAACAGGCAGCCCGCCTCGTGGAAGCCGAACGGCTGGCCGCCATCGGGCAGACCGTGGAAGGGCTGTCGACGGCCTTTCGCGACATGGCGGGCGATCTGGAAGGCAGCGTGCGCTACTTCAACGACATGCCCTGCTTCGTCTCCGTGCACGATCGGCATTTGACGGTCTTGGCGGCCAACCCCCTCTGCCGCGAGCGGCTGGGAGAGATGGTCGGCCGGCGCAGCTGGGAAATCTACGCCAGCCGCCGCGACCACCCTTATACTTGCCCGGTGGCGCGCACCATCGAAACCGGCATGGGCCAGCGCAGCCCCGAAGTTATCGTTTACCGTGACGGCAGCAAGTCCGCGGTGATGGTCCACACCGCGCCGATCCGCGGCAGCCGCGGCGAGCTCGAACTGGTGCTCGAGTTCGCGATGGACATGTCCGAGGTGGAGCGGCTGCGGGATGAACTGCAGGCCACCCAGGGGCGCCTGACCTCGCTCGGCCTGATGGTGAGCTCGGTCTCCCACGGCGTGAAAGGCATCCTGACCGGCATGGATGGCGGGATCTACCTGGCCGAATCGGGGCTGAAGCAGGGCGATTTGGCGCGCGTGCGGGAGGGGGTGGCCACGGTGCGGGAGATGGCGGAGCGGATCCGCGGGGTGGTATTCGATATCCTCTACTTTGCCAAGGAGCGGCCCCTGGAGCGCAAGCGGCTGGATGTCGGCGAATTCGTCGAGGGGTTGCTGGCCGTGGCCGGCCCCAAGATCTGCAAACGCGGCATCGGGTTCAGCACGGAGATCGATCCAGGTCTGGGCGACTTCGATGTCGACGAGGCCGTCGTCTCCCCGGCGATCCTCAACCTGCTGGAGAATGCCGTCGATGCCTGTGCTGAAGCCGCTGTCCGACCGGGCCATCGGATCATCTTGCGGGTCCGGGGCGATCCGGATCAGGTCGTGTTCGAGGTGGAGGACGACGGCATCGGCATGAGCCCGGAGACCCAGGGTAAAATCTTCGACTTGTTCTTTTCCTCAAAAGGCAAGGCCGGAACCGGCTTGGGGTTGTTCATCACCCGGCAGGTCATCTCCCAGCATTCGGGGACGATCGCGGTCGAGTCCGTTCCGGGCCAGGGTTCGCGGTTCCGCATCTGCCTTCCCCGCCGGGCCGTGTCGAAACCGCTTCCTGCAGCCGCCGGGGACGATCGCTGCTGAAGCCCGCTGCGGTTGCAATCCCGCACGGTTTTCTATATCCTGAATCCCGTATCGGGCTTAAAGGGCGCACTTCCGTTTCCGCTCCCGCCGACCGGCCACCGGCAACAGATCGTTTGCGAGTGGCCCCACGGATTCCCCCATGATTCAGATCATTCGCCGGGTTCGAAAAAGCCTCGCCACCAAACTCATCCTGGTTGCCGGCATCATCCTGATGCTCACGATCTCCGCCTGGTCCTATTTCAGCATCGCCTATCAAAAGGACTACCTGCAGCAGAAGTCCGTGGCCCAGACCGAGCGGCTCGGCAACACCATCAAACTCGGCGCCCACTACGCCATGATGCTGAACTCCCGGGACGACATCAACCAGATCATCAACAACATCGCCCGACTGAAGGAGATCCGCCACATACGCATCTACAATAAAGAGGGGGCCATCAAGTTCACCAACCGCTTGGAAGAGGTGGAGCAGATCACCAACATCAAGTCCGAAGCCTGTTATGTCTGCCATCACTCGGACCCGCCCGCGGTCGACGTGGGGCTGAGCGAACGGACACGGTTTTTCAACGCCCCCGACGGGCAGCGGCTGCTGGGGGTCATCACCCCGATCGAAAACGAACCGGGCTGCTCGACCGGCGGGTGCCATTTTCACCCCGCCGACAAGAAAATCCTCGGCGCATTGGATGTGGTGGTGACGTTGGCCGAAACCGAGGAGGAGATCCTTTTTATGGAACGAGGGGTCATCGGACTGGCGCTGGCTGCCTTCCTGGTGACCTCGGCCGGTATTTTCCTGTTCCTGATGCGTTTCGTCAACCGCCCCGTTCAGCAACTGATCGCCGGGACCCAAGCCATCTCGCATGGGGATTATTCTGCGCGGGTCCAGGTCTCCCAGCAGGACGAGATGGGGCGACTGGCCGCCGCCATGAATTTCATGTGCCGGGAGATCGGGGAGAAGCAGGCAGAGCTGAACCGTCAGCGGGACGAGTACCAGAAGCTGTTCAACACGGTTCCGATCATCATCACGGTGCAGGACCGCAACTACCGGCTGATCAGCTACAACCGCGAGTTCGCCGACCGCTTTGCCCCCGACCCGGGGGATTACTGCTATCACGCCTACAAGGGGCGGTCCAGCAAGTGCCCCAACTGTCCGGTGGAAAAGACTTTCGAGGACGGGCAGCCGCATTTCAGCGAGGAGTCCGGTTTTAACAAGGACGGGGAGCCTGAATATTGGGTGGTGAAGACCACCCCCATCCGCGATGCCGAGGGCGACATCGTCGCTGCCATGGAGGTCAATCTCGACGTCACCCAGCACAAGCTCCTCGAGCAGCAGCTTGAGAAGTCCGAGAAGAAGTACCACGAGATCTTCAACAGCATCCCCAACCCCGTCTTCGTCCTGGATGCCGAGTCGCTGGAGATCCGGGACTGCAACGAGGCGGTGCAGAGCGTCTACGGCTATGAACGCAGCGAGATTTTGCACCGCTGCTTCGCCGAGCTGTTTTCCGAGGAAGAGCAGCCGCGCTACGTTGCCAGAGTGCTCCGGTCCAATGTGATCCACCAAGCCCGGCAGATCCGCAAGGACGGCCGGGTCATCTTCGTCGACATGTGGATCTCCCCGGCCGAGTACCCGGGCCGGCGCGTGCTGCTGGTCACGACGAGCGACATCACCAAGCGGCTGGAGACCGAGCAGCACCTCATCCAGGCGAGCAAGATGGCCACCCTGGGCGAGATGGCCACCGGCGTTGCGCACGAGCTCAACCAGCCCTTGGCCGTCATCAAGACCGCCAGTCGGTTTTTCATAAAAAAGGTCCGCAACCAGGAGCCCATCCCCGAGCAGATCATCGCCACCCTGTCCGAGGAGATCGACAGCCACGTGGACCGCGCCACGCGGATCATCAACCACATGCGCGAGTTCGGCCGCAAGGCCGACCGGCAGGTGGACCCGATCCAGGTGAACGATGTGATCCGCAAGTCCCTCGACATCTTCAGCCAGCAGCTGAAGGTGCGCGGGATCGATGTGGTCCTGGACCTGGCGGAGCACCTTCCGCTCGTGCGGGCCGACGCCAACCGCCTGGAACAGGTGTTCATCAACCTGCTCATCAACGCGCGGGATGCCATCGAGGCCAAGGTCGAGGCGACGGCCCACCTGAAGGGGCAGAAGAAAATCTATCTGACCACGTCCCCCAAGAACGGCAGCGTGCACATCGAAGTGCGCGACACCGGGCTGGGGATCCCGCGCGCGGTCATCGGGAAAATTTTCGAGCCCTTCTTCACCACCAAGGAGGTCGGCAAGGGCACCGGGTTGGGTCTTTCCATCAGCTACCAGATCATCCAGGAGTTCGGCGGGACCATCCGGCCCGAATCGCGTGAAGGCCAGGGGGCGGTTTTCATCATCCACCTGCCGGCGGTGTGAACGGACATGGACAATCATATCCTTCTGGTCGACGACGAGCCCGGCATCCGCAAGGTGCTGGGGATTTATCTTGCGGACAAAGGCTACGAGGTGACCACCGCCGAAAACGGCGAGGACGCCTTACGGCGGTTCCGGGAGACGGAACCGGCCATCGTGCTGACCGACATCAAGATGCCGGAGATGGATGGCATCGAGCTTTTGCAGCGAATCAAGGCCGAGCGCCCGGAGACCGAAGTGATCATGTTCACCGGCCACGGCGACATGGATCTTGCCATCATGAGTCTCAAGCACGAGGCCACGGACTTCGTCACCAAACCGATCAACGACGAGGTGCTGGAAATCGCCCTCAAGCGCGCCCGCGAGCGGATCGACCTGCGCCGGCAGCTGCGCGGGTACACCGAGGGGCTCGAGCGGCTGGTGGAGGAGAAGGCGCGCCGGCTGATCGAGGCCGAGCGTATGGCCGCCGTGGGCGAGACCGTGGCCGAGCTGGCCCACACCATCAAGAACATCGCCAACGCCCTCACGGGCGGTATTTTCGTCCTGGGAAAGGGCGTCGAACTCGACGAGAAGGAATACCTCCATCAGGGCTGGCGCATGGTGTCGGAAAATGTGGAGAAAATCAAAAACCTCTCCCTCGAGATGCTCAACTTCGGCAAATACGCTGCGCTGACGCCGCAACCCGGAGACGTGAATGCCCCGGCGGCCGATGTGGTGCGGCTGATGGCAGCCCAAGCTCAAAAGCAGGGCGTCGAGCTGACGGCCGAATTGGGGGAGAATCTCGGCCCGGTGGCGCTCGACGCGGAAGCCATTCACTGCTGCCTGCTGAACCTGGTGAGTAACGCCATCGATGCCTGCCGCGACCGCGAAGGGCCGACCGGCCAGCACCGGGTCACCGTTCGCACGCGCGCCGCGACCGGCGGGGGGGTTGAGATCGAGGTTTCCGATACCGGCTGCGGGATGGACACGGATGTGCGCCAACGGCTGTTTCAGGGGATCTTCAGCACCAAGGCGACCGCCGGCACCGGCATCGGCCTGATGATGACCAAACGCATCGTCGACCAGCACCAGGGCCGCATTTCCCTTGAAAGCCGCATAGGGGATGGCTCAACCTTCACGATTCGGCTGCCGGAACTCGACGCCGGCTACCCGGGGATTCATCACCCCGCGCCACCCACCGAATAAACGTGCCGAAACAAACCCCTTTTAGCGGTCGCCGGCAGAAGCCATCTCCGGCGGCCGCCAGCGCCGCAAGCCCCCCGCTGTTGCGCCTCTCCGGGTTCATCTGGAGCCTCGGCGCGGCTTTTTTTTAAGATCGCCTGAAAGAGGTCCTCCGAATCCGCAACACCTGGTTGCTGTGCCTCATCCCGGCCGGTCTCGTCGGCGCCATGCACTCATTTTGCGGATTGTGGGGCGTGCCCTACCTGACCACCCACTGCGGTTTCTCCCCGGCCGAAGCCGCTTTCCTGAACTCCGGGATGATGGTTTCCTGGGCCCTGGAGAGCCCCTTTGTCGGGCGGCTTTCGGATCGGATCGGGCTATCGCAAATCACCGCTCATTGCCGGCCATGCGCTGGCTGCAGCCGACTGGGCGGTCATTCTCTTTACAGCGGGCATTCCCGTTTGCCGGGTTTTGTCTGTATTGACACCGCCACGCATTTCGATTAACTGGGGTGAGCATTGGTTCAACGGTTCGGATTCGAAATCGATAATCACATCAATAACCCAAGGAGGTGTCTGTATGCGTTCACGAACGATAGCAGTTACGGCGCTGCTCTGTTTGCTGGGGTTTGCCGCCGTGGCATCGGCCCAGACCACGATCAACATCGCCACGGTCACCAACCCGGCCTTCGTGCACACCAAAGCGGCCGAGTGGTTCAAGGAGGAGGTGGAAAAGGCCCTGCCCGGCAAATACACGGTGGTGGTCCACCACTCCGCAGCGCTCGGCAGCGAGACCCAGGCGCTGCAGCAGATCCAGCTCGGCACCACTCAAATGTCGGTCTGCACCACCGGCCCGATCGAGGCCTTCGTGCCGGAAATTAAGGCCCTCGAGATGCCGTTCCTGTTCCCGACCTACGAGGCGGCCGACAAGGTGCTCGACGGCGCCGTCGGCGATGAGCTGGGCAAGCGTTTCGAGAAGGCGGGTTTCGCCAAACTGCATTTTCTGGACAACGGCTTTCGCAATGTGACCAACTCCAAGCGCCCAGTCAAGACCCCGGAGGATCTGAAGGCGCTTAAAATCCGCACTATGGAAGCGCCCACCCACCTGGCCATCTGGCGCGCCATCGGCTCGAATCCAACGCCCATGGCTTGGCCGATCTTCACCCAGCTTCAGCAGGGGGTCATCGACGGCCAGGAGAACCCGATTGCGGTCATCCACGCCGCCAAGCTAGTGGAGGCCGGCCAGAAGTATCTCACCCTCACCCGGCACGTCTATTCGGCCCTGGTGTTCGTGGGCAACAAGGCGTTCATGGACGGGCTGCCCGCCGCGGAGCGCAAAATTGTCATGGATGCCGCGCGCAACGCCTCACTCAAGGGTAGGGCCTTCATCCGGGACAACGAACTCAAGCAGCTCTCCGAGCTCAAGGCGGCCGGGATGCAGGTCGAGGAAAAACCCGACCTCGCGGCCTTCCGTAAAGTTACGGCTCCCGTGATCGAAGCCAACACCGGGGAGACGCGCAAACTGATCGAGCAGATCCAGCAAATGGTGAAATAGGCTCATTTGCTTCTGGCGGAGGGGGCGGCTTCTACAGGCCCCCTCCGTTTATACGATCAAGGGCCGCCTCCATTCCGGCCCGCTTCTCCGAGGCAAGAAACGGATGACCCTTCTTCAGGCTATCAGCCGGAGCATCAACCGCGCGGTGGAGAAGTTGCTGCTTCTGATCGGGACCTCGATCTGCATCATTCTCTTCGCCCAGGTGCTCTCCCGCTACGCCGGGGCATCCCTGGGGTGGTCCGAGGAGGTCAGCCGTCACCTGCTGGTGGCGATCACCTTCCTCGGGGGGACGGCCGCCTACAAGCGGGCGAGCTTCATCGGCCTCAAGGGCTTCGGCCACCGCCTGGGGCCGGCCATCCAGGCCGGGATCACGATTGCGTTGCAGCTGCTCACGCTGGCCCTTTTCGGCGTTATCGCCTGGTTCGGTGCGGTCTACACAGTAAAGGCCTGGGAGCACACCTCCTCGGCGCTGCTGATCCCCATGACGGTCCCCTTTGCCGTGATCCCGATCGCGGCCCTGGTCCTGGTCGTGCACGTTCTATCCGACATCGCGCAGACCCTCGGGCGGAAACAGCCATGATCGTCGGACTGCTCTTCGGGTTGCTATTCCTGCTGATCGCCCTGGGCTTGCCGATCGCCCTTTCGATCGGGCTGCCGGCCATCGGCCTGATGCTGACCCCGGGGGTGTTTCCCGCCACGGTGCCGATCCCCGCGCTCGGCCAGACCATCATCCAGCTCCTGTTTGCAGGGGTGGACTCCTTTGACCTGCTAGCGGTCCCGCTCTTCATGCTGGCCGGCGCCGTCATGGAAACCGGCGGGATCTCCCGGCAGCTGATCGATTTCTCGGACAGCCTGGTCGGCTGGGTGCCGGGGGGCCTGGCCTGCGCCTGCATCGTCGCTTCGATGTTTTTTGCCGGGATCTCCGGCTCCGCCGCCGCGGACACGGCCGCCATCGGCGCCATTGTGATCCCGGCCATGATCCGCCAGGGCTACCCGGCGGGGTTTGCCGCCGCGGTGGTGGCCGCCGGCGGGGCCATCGGCGTCATCATCCCGCCCTCCATCCCCATGGTGATCTTCGGGTTTCTGACCAACGTGTCGATCGCCAAGCTCTTCGCCGGCGGCATGATGGTTGGCATCCTTTTCGGGGTGAACTTCATGCTGGTGGCGGCCTGGATCTCCTGGCGCCGCGGCTACGGCCTGCGGCGGCCCTTTTCCGCGGTCCGGCTGTGGAAGTCTCTGAAGGAGGCGGTCTGGGCGATTGGCGCGCCCGTGATCGTCTTGGGCGGCATTCTCTCCGGGATCGTCACGGTCACGGAGGCGGCCGCCCTGGCGGTGTTCTACGCGCTGTTCGTGAGCATGGTCCTGAACCGCGAGTTGAAGTGGAGCCAGCTGCCGAACCTGATCGTGCGCTCCCAGATCACAGCCGCCACCATTCTCTTCATCATCGCCATGGCCAAGGTCTTCACCTGGCTCGTTGCGATGAAGCAGACCAGCCAGCTGTTAGGCACCCTGGTCGCCGCCCTCTCCCTGCCGCCGTGGGGCCTTCTGCTCTTGGTCATGGTGGTGCTGCTCGCGGTGGGGTGCGTCATGGAGACCACCGCCGCCTTGATCCTGCTGGTGCCGGTGCTGGCGGCGCTCACGCCCCAGATGGGGGTCGACCCGGTCCAGTTCGGGGTGCTCATGGTGATCAACCTGGCCGTCGGCATGCTCACCCCGCCGGTGGGGATCTGCCTCTTTGTCAGCTGCACGATCGCCGGGGTGGGCTTGGGCCAGATCTCCCGGGCGGCGCTGCCCCTGATTGTTTCGGCCTTCGTGGCCCTTCTCCTCGCCTGTTTCTGGCCGCCGTTGACCCTCTGGATCCCCTCCCTCATCTACCCGTAAGATCCGGTTGACCCGGCCGCGGGTTCGTGTCTAGATCGCAGCAGATCGACTATAGCTCTCGGGAGGTCCCGAAATGAAGGAGTTCAGTGCCGCGCAGGCCGCGGCGTTGGCGGCCTTGGTGGAGCCGGAGCGCTTCTCCACGGGACAGTCCAACCGCGAACTGCATCTCAAAGACATCTCGTTCCACCAGGGGAGTCTGCCGGCCGGGGTCATATGGCCCGTCGCGACCGAGGAGGTGGCCGCGATCCTGGCGTGGGCCTACGGCCATGACGTGCCGGTCACCCCGTGGGGTGCGGGCACCAGCACCGAGGGCAACCCCGTGCCCACCTGCGGCGGCCTGGTCGTCGACCTGACGCGCATGAACCGCATCCTGGAGATCCGCCCGCAGGATCTGCAGGCGGATGTGCAGCCGGGGGTCCTGCGCAAGGAGCTCAACCGTCAGTGCGGGGCGCACGGCTTGTTCTTCCCCCCGGACCCCGGGGCGGACGCCTCCATCGGCGGCATGATCGCCAACAACGCCTCGGGGGTGCAGACGGTCAAATACGGTGCCACCCGGGACTACGTGATGCGGCTGACGGTGGTCTTGCCGCAGGGAACGGTCATCCACACCGGGTGCAAGGCCCCCAAGTCCTCGGCCGGACTGGACCTGACCCGGCTGTTCGTGGGCTCCGAGGGGACGCTCGGCATCGTCACCGAGGCGTGCCTGCGGCTGACCGGCCTGCCGAGCCATGTGCTGGCGGCCACAATCCGCTTTCCGGACCTGGCCGGCGCATCGAAGGCCGTGGCCGTGATGATCGGCTCCGGCCTGGGGCCGGCCGCCCTGGAGCTTTTGCCGCCGGGGCTGATCGGCCTGATGAACCGCGAAAAAGGCCTCGGTCTGCCCGAAGAGCCCTCTCTCTTTTGCGAGTTCCACGGGATCAGCGACGCCCACCTGCAGGAGACGGCGGCCCTGGCCCGGGAGGTGTGCGAAGCGTGCGGGGCGGTGGGGTTCCAGTACGCCACCGGCGAAGCCGAACGCAAAAACCTCTGGCGGGCCCGCCACGAGGCCTGGGAGACCATTCACCGTGCCCACCCCAAAAATGAGACCCTGATCGTGGACGCGGCCGTCCCGATTTCCCGGTACCCGGACATGGTGGTCTTCTCTCAGGAGCTCGTGGACCGCCACGGCGTCGTGGGGTACGTGTTCGGGCACGCCGGGGACGGGAACCTGCACGTGGTCCTGGTCGGCGACCCCGCAAACCTCCAGGAGTGGTCCCGGCTGGAGGCCGTCAACCACGCCATCGTCGAGAGAGCGGTGACGGTTGGGGGCACCTGCACCGGCGAGCACGGGGTGGGGATCGGCAAGCGCAAGTTCATGGAGCTCGAGCACGGGGAGAGCTTCCAGCTCATGCGGAAGATCAAGAAGCTGATCGACCCGAAGGGGCTGATGAACCCGGGCAAGATTTTCTGACGGCAGCGCTGAAAGCACGATTTCGGCGTTGCGCAAGCCCTCGCACCGCTGCGGCGTACGAAAAGTACGCCTCGCGCTGCGAGAACCTGCGCGCCTTGACATCGGGCTTTGATCGCTGCCGTCGAGACGGCAGGATAGACGCGTCCTCGTTGCGGTGCCACGGCATTACGAACCGATCGGTCAAGGCTCGCGCGCCGCGTTTGCCTCGCTGCAACGGGGGATCCAGAACTTTTTGAAAAGCCGTCCAATGTTACGGGGGCGAAAAGGAGGCCCAAGTAGAATGAACATCGCATTTATCGGCATGGGGACCATGGGGGCCGCCATGGCGGCCAACCTGATCAAGGCCGGCCACGCGGTGACGGTGCACAACCGCACCCGCGAACGGGAAGAACCCGTGGCCAAGGCAGGGGCGCGGCGGGCGGCGTCGCCGCGCGAAGCGGCGCAGTCGGCCGAGATCGTCATCATCTGCGTCAGCGATACCCCCGACGTGGAGACCGTGATTTTGGGGGCGGAGGGGGTCATCCACGGGGTTTCGGCCGGCGCCATGGTGGTGGACATGTCCACGATCAGCCCTTCGGCCACGCGCCGGATGGCCGCCGAGCTGGCGGATAAATCCATCCGCATGCTGGATGCCCCGGTCTCCGGAGGCTCCGAGGGGGCCCGGTCGGGGACGCTCACCATCATGGTGGGCGGAGAGGCCGCCGACGTGGAGAAGGCGATGCCGGTCTTCCGGGCCATGGGTAAGACCATCACCCATGTCGGGCCGGTCGGCTCCGGGCAGATGGCCAAGGCCATCAACCAGGTCATCATCTGCGGCACCTATCTGGCGGTCGCCGAGGGGGTGGCTTTAGGTCTCAAGGCCGGCTTGAACATGGAGACGGTGGTCTCGGCCCTTGTCGGGGGGGCTGCCGGGTCCTGGGGGCTAAGCAACCGTTCGGGCAACATGATAAAGAACAGCTACCCGCTGGGATTCCGGGTTCGGCTGCATCGCAAGGATGTCATCATCGCCTTGGAGGTCGCCCGGGAGCTCGGCGTCTATTTGCCCGTTGCGGCGCTGGTGGAGCAGATCGAAAACGGACTTGTCTCGCAGGGGTACGGTGACGAGGATGTGTCGTCCATGGCGCGGTTAATCCGCAAGCATTCAGGGTTGGATTGACAAATCCGGCGCTCCATACCCCCAACAGAAAAGAGAGGATCAGGATGAAACTCGAAAACGCCTTCACCATGGACACCTCCAGCATCAAGTACGGCCCCGGGGTTACCCGTGAAATCGGTTTCGACATGGAGGATCTCGGCTGCCGGCGGGTGGTGGTGATCACCGATTCGAACCTGCGGGGGAGCAGCCCCGTGGGCATCACCCTGGAGGCGCTGCGGCAGCGCGGGATCGATGCGGTGCTCTATGACGGGGCGAGCGTCGAGCCCACGGACCTCTCCTTCAAGGCGGCGATCGAGTTCGCCGTGAAGGGGCGCTTTGACGGCTACGTCGCGGTCGGCGGCGGCTCCGCCATGGATACCGCCAAGGCCGCCAATCTCTACGCCACCCACCCGGCGGACCTCATGACCTACGTGAACCCGCCGATCGGCAAGGGGGTCCCCGTGCCGGGGCCATTAAAACCGATGATCGCCGTGCCCACCACCGCCGGCACCGGGAGCGAGACCACCGGGGTGGCGATCTTCGATTTTCTGGAGATGAAAGCCAAGACCGGCATCGCCAGCCGGGCCCTAAGACCCGTCCGAGGGATCGTCGACCCGGAGAACACGCGCACGCTGCCCCGCATGGTGGCGGCCTGCACGGGCCTGGACCAGCTGACCCACGCGCTCGAGGCCCTGACCGCGATCCCCTTCAACCGGCGGCCGGCCCCGGAGCAGCCGAAACTGCGACCGGCCTATCAAGGATCCAACCCCATCAGCCACATCTGGGCCTCGCGCGCGATCGAAATGATCTCCCGCAACCTGGTGCGCGTAATCGAAGACCCCTCGGACGATGCGGCGCGCGGAGAGGTTCTGCTGGCGGCGACGTACGCCGGCATCGGTTTCGGGAACGGGGGCGTGCACCTGGCCCACGGGATGTCCTACCCGGTTTCCGGCATGGTGCGGGACCACGTCCCCGAGGGGTACCCCTCCGGGCACCCGCTGGTGCCCCACGGGATGGCCGTTTGCCTGAATGCCCCGGCGGTCTTCCGCTTCACGGCCCCGGCCGACCCGGCGGTCCATTTGTATGCGGCGGGGCTGATGGGCTGCGATGTTTCGGCGGCCGGGCCGGAAGAAGCGGGCGACCTGCTGGCGGGTGCCGTGATCGACCTGATGCGCCGGGTGGGGATGCCCAACGGGCTCGCCGCCGTCGGGTTCAGCCCGCAGGATGTGGACCAGCTCGTGGAAGGTACCCTGCCCCAGCACCGGGTGACCAAGCTCTCCCCGCGGCCGGCAGGGCCCGAGGAGCTGCGGCAGCTGTTCCTGGATTCCATGACCTTGTGGTAGCCGATCCCCATGGCTGATGCGCCCGCAACCCATAACGAGCTCGAGGAGCTCAAGCACCAGCTGGAGATCTACCGGCTGATCTTCGAGAGCATCCACTTCGGCGCCATGGTGACCGACGCCCAGGGCGTGATCACCCATTTCAACGCCCCCTACGGCCAGTTTCTGGGGCTTGTGCCTGCGGCCCAAATCGGCCGACACTGTACCGAGGCGGTTGAAAATTCACGCATGCACATCGTGGCCCAAACCGGTCGGGCCGAGATCAACCAGTCCCAGCTTATTCAGGGGCAGAACATGGTGGTGCAGCGCATCCCCATCCGCAAAGACGGCAAGGTGATCGCCGTCTTCGGCCAGGTCATGTTCAAGGATGTGCGCGACGTCGGAAAACTGGCGCGCGAGCTCTCGCTGCTCGAGTCCAAGGTGAAGATCTACGAAGAGGAGCTGATCACCCTGCGCTCCACCCGCTACACCTTCGAGAGCATCATCGGCGTCAGCGAGGCGCTGCGCACGTTGAAGAGCGATGCGCTCAAGGCGTCCGCCAGCAACTTTCCCGTGCTCATCACCGGGGAGAGCGGCACGGGCAAGGAACTCTTTGCCCAGGCCATTCATCATGCCAGCGCCAGGCGGCTTCACCCCTTCGTGCGCATCAATTGCGCCGCAATCCCGCGCGACCTCCTGGAGTCGGAGCTGTTTGGCTACGAGAAAGGCGCTTTCACGGGCGCCAAGACCGAGGGCAAGCCGGGCAAGTTCGAGTTGGCCCACCAGGGCACCATTTTTCTGGACGAGATCGGGGACCTGCCCGTGGAGATGCAGCCCAAGCTGCTGCGGGCCATCGAGGACAAGGAGTTTGAACGGGTGGGCGGCACGCGGGTGGTCCGCTCGGATTTTCGGGTGATCGCCGCTACCAACCAGCACCTGGAGAACATGCTGGCCGGTGGGAGGTTCCGCAAGGACCTCTTCTACCGCTTGAATGTGGTGGCCCTGCACTTGCCTCCCCTGCGCGAGCGCCGGGGGGATATTCTTGCCATCATGCACCACAACCTGCGCCGGATCGCGCAGGAGGCGGACCTGGCGGAGATCGCGATCGACAAGGCGGCCGAGCGGGCCTTGCGTCTCTGGGATTGGCCCGGCAACGTGCGGGAGCTGGTCAACGTCCTTGAGCGCAGCGTGTCCGCAGTGGAGGGCCGCCTCATCCGCCTGCCCGACCTGCCGTTCTACATCCAGCGCAGCCGCAAGGCCGCCGGAGGCGAGCATCAGGCCTCGCTGCGGGACGTGCAGTCCCGCAGCGAGCGGGAGGCGATCTGGCAGGCGCTGCAGGACGCCGAATTCCGCAAGGTGCGCGCCGCGCGCCTGCTGGGGATCCACCGCACCCTGCTCTACAAGAAAATGAAGAAGTACAACCTGCCCCTGCGTCCCCCCCAAACCTGAGCCGATGGCCGGTTTTCCGCCTGCCGGCGCTAAAGTTTTTTAGAATAACGCCGATATCCGCACTCAAAGATCCCGTTCCAGGAGAGTGCCATGCAGCAGGTTCTCGGCATCGACATCGGGTTTGGTTTTACCAAGGCCACCAACGGCCGCGACACGATTATCTTCAAATCGCTCTCAGGCGACGCGGCGGACATCCAGTACTGGGCCGATTTCGGGGACAGCCAACCGGCAGACCAGATCCACGTCAGCATCGACGGAAAATCCTATTTCATCGGAGAGCTGGCCGAGCAGCAGTCGAGCGCTCCCACCTACACCCTCGACCAGGATCGCCTCATCGCCGATTATGTTCGCATCCTGGCCCTGACCGCCGCCGGCCTGCTGATCCAAAACGGCATGGTGAACGTCCCGGTCAACGTCGTGTCGGGGCTGCCGATCGGGCACTTCAGGCGCCACCACGAGCGGTTCAACGATCTGCTGACCGGCCAGCATTCGGTGACGTATCATTCGCCCAACGGGCAATCGGTTTCCAAGTCCATTTACATCAACAAGGTGCGCATGCTGCCGCAGCCTCTCGGCAGCATCCTCAACCTGCTCATGGACGACCAGGGCCGGATCACCCAGCGGGAAGTCGCCGCGCAGAAAATCGGGGTGGTGGACATCGGGTTCCGCACTACGGATTTTTGCATCATGGACCGGCTGCGCCACATCGACCGGGGCAGCCGCACGATCGACAGCGGAATGTCCAAAGCCTTCGGGCTCATCGCCCAGAAACTCCAAGAAAAATGCGGCGTGGCCGTCGAGCTCTACCGGCTCTACCAGGCCGTGGAGGACGGAACGATCCGCATGCGCGGCAAAGCCGTCAATTTCAGCGCGATCCGCGACAACGTCTTCGAGCAGCTGGCATCCGGCATTGCCGGCGAAATCGACCGGTTGTGGGCCCATGATTGGGACATCGACATGATTCTTCTCACGGGCGGCGGGTCGCGCGAACTGGCCCGGCACTTGCGGCCGCTGATTGCCGGAAACGTGGTCCCGCTCGAGCCGCACACCGATTCCCGGCTGAACAACGTCTTCGGTTACATGAAATACGGCCGGTTCATCTGGGGCAGCGGGGCCCCCGCCTCGTCGGTGGAGGCGGCGTCGCGGCCGGCCGATCGACCCGCCGCCGCATCCGTGTAAAGGCGTTTCGTTAAGCACCGGGCGGCTTCCCGGCGGGGTCGCGTGAGGCCTTCAGCAGGGGAAGGGTCCGGCGCAGGGGCCGACCGAACAAGAAATCCAGCATTTGGGCCTCGAGTCCTATACGGGCGAGCACCCGCTCCCGCAACTGCTCATCGTAGCGGATGATCGCGGTCAGTTCGCGCAGGCGCCGCTCGGCGCTTTGGGCGGGCGCCGGCGCGAGTAGTTTTCGAATCAGACCGTAGTCGCAGCGCCGCTGGTGCTCTTCCACCACCGCCCACACCCCCTGGAGCTCCCCGATCAAATCCCGGCGCGTCAGCCGGCCCCGCGCGTAGGCCCGCGCGATCCTCCCCGTGTTCCAGCACTCCAGCAGGCGGCATTCCAGTGGGCGCTCCGCATAGATGCGGCAGCTGCCGGCAGCCGGGTCGAAAAAGCGGCACGCCCATGTGCCGCCCTTCCCCTTGATCTTGATGATGTCCCTCCGCACCGGCACCACGGCGCTCCGGATCTGGTCATGGGCCATCTCGCCCCGGCGGATGGTGTAGAGGTCGCGGGTGTGGATGAGGCCGGTTTCGACGAGGTGCCGGTCCTGCCGGTGGAGGGCCGGCCCTCCGGCCCGGCAGCAGGCCCCGCAGCGGGTGCAGGCATCGATCGCGATCGGCTTTGTCTCCATGCGATGCATTATGGCCTGCCCGATTCCATCCGTCAAACCGTTCGCTGAGCCAAAACAATCGGTTGTTTTGCAGCGGCAATCGGGTATAATGAGCTCCCGAGCCGACCGGATCGCCGGGCCGGCCTCCATCGGGGATCGTCCCATGCTGCGCATCCACCTTGAGCAACTCAAGGAAAAGAGCCTTTCGCGCGAGGTCGAGTGCCCCGCCGACCGGTTTCCGGTTCTGCGGCAGATGATGGGTGACGGCGAGTGCGAGTTTGCCGCGCCGATTCATGTGCGGCTGAAAGCGGCCCGGATCGGTGAGCTGGTGGAGGTCGAGGGCGAATTCCAGACGTCTCTGCGGCTGACGTGCGGCCGATGTCTGAAGCGGTTCCTCAGCCCCCTGCAGGCGGGGTTTGCCCTGACCTACGCGCAGCAGCTCTCGGCCGCAGGCAGCGGCGGCGGGTCGAAACGGGCTCCGGCGGCCGCCGAGGACGGCGGGCTCATGCTGTTTCGCGGCGACCGCATCGACCTGCGCGACGGCATCCAGGAGCAGGTGATCCTCTCGCTGCCGGTTCGCCCGCTATGCAGTCAGGCATGCCGGGGCCTGTGCCCTCAGTGCGGCGCCGATCTGAACCAGGGGCCATGTCTCTGCCGGCCCGCTGGATCGGGCAGCGCATTTGCCGCGCTTCGGAAACTGACAGAAAAATAGAGAACGCCGGCGCCGGCGGCGCGTGTCGGCGTCATGGCCCAGGTCCGGATGACAACCAACGACCACTCGAGCCCGGGACCGCCGCGAGGGGTTTTGAAGCGCATATACGAATTCAGCCTGGTCGTGGTGCGGGATTTTCAACGCAACCAGGGGTTGCTGCTTGCCGGTGCGGTGGCCTATTACACGCTGCTGTCCATCGTGCCGATGCTGGCGCTTATCCTGGTCGGCCTTTCCCATTTCATCCCCCAGGAGCAGCTGATCCAGACCGTCTCCCGCAACCTGGAGCTGCTCGTGCCCGGCTACGCCGAAAGCCTGGCCAACCAGGTGCGCGGCTTTCTGGTCCGGCGCCATTTGGTCGGCGTCGTGGGGTTCCTGATCATGATGTTTTTCAGCTCCATGGCCTTCTCGGTCCTGGAGAGCACCATGGCGGTCATCTTCTCCCATCGCCGGGAATCGCAGCGCCGGCCCTTTTTTATCTCCGCCATCATCCCCTACATGTACATTCTGCTGCTGGCGCTGGGGTTCCTGCTGGTCACGCTGATTTCAGGCGCCCTCGATGCCCTGGAAAGCCGGGAGGTGATGATTCTCGGGTTTGATTTCAGCCTGCGCGGATACACCCGGCCCCTGTTCTACCTGATCGGCATGCTGGGCATGGTGATCATGCTGACCTCGCTCTATCTGGTCATGCCGGTCGGCCACATCTCCACCCGGCATGCCCTGATCGGCGCCGTCACGGCGACGCTGCTGTGGGAGGGCATTCGACGCATTTTGGTCTGGTACTATTCGAAGCTATCCCTGGTCAATCTCATTTACGGGTCGCTGGCGACCACGGTCGTTGCCCTGTTGAGCATCGAGGTGGCGGTGATCATCCTGCTGCTCGGCGCCCAGGTGATCTCCGAATTCGACCGCCGCCAGACAGCTGTCCAGGGGCCTCGCACGCAAACAGAGTGAGAGGGGCGGCGGGAAAAACACGCGGCGAACCGACCCAGGGCCGAGGCGCCGCAGCAAAGGGTGAATGCGCATGAAACAGCTGCTGGCCGCATGTCTTGCCGCGATGCTGATCGCCTGCACGCACGGCAAGACGCAAAACTTCCCCATCGCCGCCATCGAACCCGCGGAGGCGGCCCAGGTCTACGTGATTCGCAACAACAACCTATTTGACTGGGGCCTGGCGGTCGAAGCGACGCTGAACGGGGTTGCCATCGCCCACCTCAGGGCCGGCGAACACATTCGATTTCTGGTGCCGCCCGGCCTTCACCAGATCGGGATCCGGGAGTCCGGCGTCGGCGCTGCGCTGGAGCAGGGGCGCAATTACTATTTCCTCATCAGCGTCGCCGACACGCCCAACGGCTTTGAGATCGAGCGCATCGACACGGGCCGCGGCGAAGAGTGGCTTACCAAAACCCGCCGGCTGCGCTGAGGTTTCAGCCCTCGCGCGCCCGCTCCCGCAACACCTTCAGGACATGCTCGGGCGGGTTCTTGGCCAGAATGTCGCGGAACTGGTCGCGGTAATTTCGGACCATGCTGATGCCCTCGATGATGACATCGTAGACGAGCCAATTCCCATCTTTCAATATCAGCCGGTAGTCCAGCGGGATCTTTTTGCCGTCCGATGTGAGCACGTTGCTGAACACCTCGGCCTGGCTCTCGTTCAGCATGTTTTCCTTGTCGAAAACCACTTTTTCGTTGGAATAGGAGAGCAGGCGGTCGGCATAGGTCTTCTCGAGCAAATCGCTGAAGAGCTTGACGAATTCCTGCTGCTGCTCGGGCTTGAACTTGCCCCAGTCCCGGCCCAGAGTCCGGCGGGACAATTCGGTGTAGTCGAAGATTTCGTTGATGATCGACCGGATCTTCTCGATCTTGTTCTCCCGCGGCTGGTCCTTGAATACCGGCTCGGCCAAAGTCGAGATCACTTTCTGGACCTGGGTCTCCACCGCCGTTTTAGGTGTGACGGCGGCAACCGCCGGGGCCGGAATCGGAATCGTGGCGACCATGAGTGAAGCGATGAGAACCATCCTGAACACCCGCATATTCACCTTCCTTTTTCTACCGTTGCAAAACGGTGTTGGAGCCCGACCCTTGGCCAGGCTCATTTTTTGACATCGCCGAACGCATACTTGCTGATCAATTCCATCAAGTCGGCGGGGGATTCGGTGTCCAGGATGGCCTGCCCCGATTTCAGCAGCGCCCCGGACCCGCCCGGTTCGATGCTCACGAACTTGTCGCCGATCAGCCCTTCGGTCTTGATCGACGCGATGGCGTCATCGAAAATCTCGACCCCCTGCTCGATCCTCAGCTCCACCCGGGCCTGCTGCCGGGATGGGTCGATGATCATCGCGCCGACCCTCCCGACCTGGAGCCCGTACATGGTGACGACCCCGCCGGGGCGCAGCCCCGTGACGTTGCTGAAGTGCGCATAGAGCGAATAGGTGTTGTCTTTCCCCAGCAGGCCGAGGTCGCCGAGGTTGATCGTCAGATAGCCGATGGCGACCAGCCCGAGGACCACAAAAATGCCGACAACGGTTTCCTTGGAATATTTCTTCATGTCAGACCCCTTCGCGTCTCGCATTGGAAGTTGGAGATGAGCTTTTTGTTGAACCGGGCGAATTCGATGACCGACTCGATTTCGATCTGCGTCTTGCCTGGGGCCATGCCGACCGAGACCGAAAAATCAAAACACGCATCCTGCTGGATTTTTTCCCTGAAGACGCGGGCGAGTTCAGCCATGCCTTGGCCGCGAAAATCCTCGACGAAGTCTTCCAGGATCCGCCGGGCTTCGTCGAGGTCGGAAAAGGGCAGGATCGTCACGAACTCGTTGATCGTCTGCCGGCTTGAAAACCCCCCAACGGCGCCGAAATGCTTGCGCAGGTAAGTTCCCAGGGAGCGCTGGACCTGCTGGGCGGCATCGTGGCTGACCGCCGCGCTGATGGCATCCATGTTGTCGAAGGAAAACACCAGCACCGCATAGGTGTCGTCGCCCCCGCGGCCGGCAAGGTCGGTCTGGTAGCGCACCTTGAAGTGTCTGCGGGAATAGAGGCCGGTCAACTCCTTCTGGAGGCTTTCGAGACTTTGCACGATTTCGTCCCGGAACGGGTGCTCGGAGCTTTCCATCTCCTCGGGCGGCCCCTCGAAGACGATCTTCTTGTCCCAAAGGACCAGCACCCGGTTCGAGATGAAGAAGACATCCGGGATTTCGTGGCTGATGAGGATGGCCGTGAACCCGTAGAGTTTTTTGTAGTGGGCGATCATCTGCAGGATCGCGTTCTTGCGGATGGGGTCCTGCCCGGTGGTCGGCTCGTCGAAGAGCACCACCTGCGGGTCGGTCACCATGGCTCGCGCCAGCGCCGCACGCTTCTGCATCCCGCCGGAGATCTCCGATGGGTATTTGTGGGCGACCTCCGTGAGCTCGGCCTGCTCGATGCGGGCCATCGCCCGCTTCTCGATCTCCCGTCGGCCTAAACGGGTGGTGCGCGAGAGCGGTAATGCCACGTTTTCGAACACCGTCATCGAGTCGAAGAGCGCATTGTTCTGGAACATGTAACTGATGCGGCCGATGTAATCGTTCCACTCCTGCCGGCTCATGCGGGTGATGGGCTTGCCGCGGTAAAGGATCTCGCCGCGGTCGGGCTTCAGCAGCCCGATGATGTGCTTGAGGCTGACGCTTTTGCCGGTGCCGCTCAAGCCGATAATGGTGGTGACCTCGCCTTCGTAGATTTTGAAGTCGATCCCGTCTAAAATCGTGCGGTCGCCGAAGCGCTTGGTGACGTTGCGGAACTCGATCAAAGGCTGCGCGTCCATGCGGTCTCCGGGCTATAGCAGGAAAGAGGTGACGACATAATCGGCCACCAGGATCATCACGCAGGAGATGACGACCGCCGAGGTGGTGGACAGGCTCACGCTCTTGGCGCCGTAGCCGTCCCGGCGCATGTGCGTGAAATAGCCCTGGAAGCAGCAGATCGTGATGACGAGCAGGGCGAAAACCACGGACTTGATGAATCCGCCGCGCACATCGACCCAGTCCACGCTGGCGTCGATCCGGTGCAGATACGCGCCGGAATCGGCCCCGAGCAGAACCACCCCGCTGACATACCCGCCGAGGATCCCGATCAGGTCGAAGAGGGCCGTCAGAATCGGAAAACTGATGATGGCCGCGGCAATCCGGGGGCTGATGAGGTACCCGAGAGGGTCGATGCGCATCGTGACCAGGGCGTCGATCTGCTCGGAGATGCGTTGGATGCCGATCTCGGCGGTCATGGCCGATCCGGCCCGGGCCGTGATCATGATGGCCGTCAGCACGGGACCCAGTTCTCGAATCAGGGAGAGGGCGACCGCAGTGCCCAAAAACCCGACCGCCCCGAACTTGTTCATCACATAGTAAAGCTGCAGGCCCAGCACCATGCCCGTGAAAAACCCCACCAGCATGACGATGCTCGCCGAACGCGCCCCGATGAAGTACACTTGGTGGAGGATTTCGCGAAGCTGCTTGGGGTGAAAAATAAGCACGACGGCCCGCACGAAGAAAATGGCCATGGCGCCCAAATCGTTGTTCAGACGGATAACAAAGCCACCGAAGGGGTCGAGGAAAGCGGCCCCGAAGGGTTTTTTTCCTAAATCCGCCGCCGGGGGGGCGGGTTGCGGTTCAGGTGGACCGGCCATCAATTGGACTCCCTTCTGCGGGTTGGGTTGGGGCGATCGCGGACAAAAACGGTCCGAAGGTTGACAACCGGATTGCGAATCCGATATCTCTTTAATACTAATCAATTATACAGGCTGCGCGATGTGAATCAAGGGGTTTTCTCGAAAAACGGCTCCTGGGATTCCTGTCTTTGTCGCCGACGATGAGCAAAAATACAACCTGTAAAAGGAGCTGACTCAACCGCATGGACATTCTTACCAAAGCCAGGGAAGGCCTCGCCGGCATGGAGGTGTCCGACAAAGTCAAGGCCAAGGCGCTGGAGCACGTGACGGCGTGGCTGACCGACCCGGCCTTCGAGGAGTACGCGCCCCAGATCCGCTTCCTGATCGAGGCCGGCAAATGGGACGTGCTGCTGGACTCGTTCTATCAGGTGATCCCCTTCGGCACCGGCGGGCGCCGGGGCCCGGTCGGGATCGGCCCCAACCGCATCAATGCCTGGACCATCCAGGCGTCGGCCCAGGGCCACAGCCAGTATTTGCGCAAGCAGTACGGGGATGAGGCGAACCGCCGGGGGGTCGTGCTGACCTTCGACGTGCGTCGCTTCGAGCAGACGGGGGTTTACGCCGAGGACCGCCCCAACCCGGTCAAGGACCTCGACGGGTGGATGCTCGCACGGGCCGCCGCCGAGGTTTACGCCGCCAACGGCATGAAGGTCTACATGTTCAAAACCGCCCGCAGCACGCCGGAGCTCTCTTTCGCCATCCGCCACTTGAGCGCCGTTTCGGGCGACATGTTCAGCGCAAGCCACAACCTGCCGCCCGACAACGGCAAGAAAGTCTATGACGAGCACGGCGGGCAGCTGATCCCCCCCCACGACCAGGACCTGGTGGACGAGGTCACCACCCGCGTCAGCGGGATCCGGCGCATGCCCTTCGAAGAGGCCTGTGCCAAGGGGTTGGTCGCATTCATCGGCGAGGAGATCGACAGCGCCTACCATGCGGCCGCGCGCTCGGTCTCGATGTCAGCGGCGCGGGGCCTCTCGATCCTCTACTCCCCACTGCACGGCACGGGCCTCTCCACCGTCTACCCGGTGCTCCAGCAGCTTGGGTTCGACGTGCGCCTCTGCCCCAAGACCTCGAACCCGAGCGGAGCGTTCGAAAACGTCACCTTCAACATCCCCAACCCCGAAGTGGTGGAGTCCTTCAACACGAGCCTGCCGTTTGCCCGCCAGGCCGGGGTCGACGTCCTGATCTCCACCGACCCGGACGCGGACCGCATCGGCATCATGGTGAACCACCGCGGGGCGTGGACGTTCCTGACCGGCAACGAGATCGGCATCCTCCTGACCCAGTATGCCCTCGATAAACTGCGGGCCGCCGGCGCTCTGCATGCCGGGCGAACCATCATCAAGACCGATGTCACTACGTCCCTGATCGACACGATGGCCCACGAAAACGGGATTCGCTGCGCCGGCGACCTGCTGGTCGGCTTCAAGTACGTCGCCGAGGAGATGAACCGGCTGGAGCGCGACGGCCGCATCGCGGATTTCATTTTCGGTTGCGAGGAGAGCCACGGCTACCTCACCGGGGCCTATGCCCGGGACAAGGACGCTGCCGGCGCGGCGGTGTGGATCGCCGAGTTCGCCGCGGAACTGAAGCAGCAGCAGCGCACCCTGGTCGATGCGCTCAACGACATCTACGCCGCCTACGGGGTCTGCCACAACCACCTGACGGAGATTCGCCTGCTCGGGGCCAAGGGTATGGAGCAGATCGCCGCCATCATGGACCATTTCCGGCAGGAGCGCGTAGAGGCGTTCGGCGAGTTCGCCGTGAGCGAGAAACTCGACCGCTGGCAGGGCGACCCCCGGCCGCATCTCTCGGAGACCGACACCTCGGCCCGCAACGTCGTGATTCTGGTCCTGGCAAACACAACCGAGACGACCCGCCTGCGCGTCACCGTGCGCCCCTCCGGCACCGAGCCGAAGATCAAGATGTACTTCGAGGCGGTGGGCCAGCCCTGCGGCGCCCAAGGCCTTGAGGCCGCGCGCCGGGCCTTGATCGAGACTCGCGAGCGGCTTGAGAAGACGTTCATGATATACTGCTACCGCCTCATCGAGGTCGATTTCCCGGAGCGGGGGTTTCTGCTCTTCTGGCAACTGCCGTTGGCGGACAAGCTGCGCTACTTCGACATCGAGGAGCAGATCGCCCGGCTGAAAGAGACGGCCGACTCCGCGCTTCGGGCCCAGGAGCTGGCTGCGGTGCTCAAGTTCTTGGGCGCCAACCCCGTCCAGAAGGTCGACAAGGCCTTCGCGGCTCGTTACGGAACAGGGATTCAGGACTACCTGGGACTTTGAGCCGTTGCGGTGATTTAGATCGTCGGCCGCCATCCGCCAACCGAGGAGGGATTTGGATTGCCTTACGCCGCAAACAAAACCAAAATCGTCGGCACCATCGGGCCGGCCTCCGACTCCCCGGAGGCGTTGCGGAAACTGATTGTGGCGGGCATGAATATCGCCCGCCTCAATTTTTCCCACGGGGACTTCTCCGGCCATTCCGGCACCATCAAGCGGTTGCGCGACGCGGCCCTGGCCGTCGGCAAACCCGTCGCGATCATGGCCGACCTGCCCGGGCCCAAGATGCGGATCGGCAAACTGGCGGAGGAACCGACCCAGCTTATTCCCGGGGAGACCTTCACGCTCACAACCGAGGAGGTCCCCGGCACCCGGCAGCGGGTTTCGGTCAGTTTTTCCGGACTGCCGGCGGCGGTGCAGCCCGGAGACCTGCTCTTCTTGAATGACGGCTATATCGAACTGGAGGTATTGCAGGTTTCCGCCGCGGATGTGGTCTGCCGCGTGGAGGTCGGCGGCGAGCTGAGGTCGCGCAAGGGGCTGAACCTGCCGGGGATCGAGCTCGGCATCAGCGCCTTCACGGACCATGACCGCAACTGCCTTGAGTTTTGCAAGCGACACGGCGTGGATGCCGTCAGCCAGTCATTTGTCGACCGGCCCTCCGACATCGCCGAGGTTCGCAGCGCTGCCGCCGCCATGGGCTATCAGCCCTTTATCATCGCCAAGATCGAGCGCTCCAATGCGCTGGATCGGATCGTCGAGATCATCGATATCGCCGACGGCATTATGGTCGCCCGCGGCGATCTCGGCGTTGAGATCCCGATCGAGGAGATGGCGATCACGCAAAAACGGCTCATGCGTTTTGCCAACCAAAAATGCAAACCCGTGATCACCGCCACCCAGATGCTGGAGTCGATGATCAATAATCGTCTGCCGACCCGCGCCGAGGCCACCGACGTCGCCAATGCCATCCTGGACGGCACCGACGCCGTGATGCTCTCGGGTGAGTCAGCCGTGGGGCGCTACCCGGCGGATGCCGTGGCCATGCTGGTCCGGATCGCCGTTGCCACGGAACGCCACCGCCTGACGTTCGGGGTGCCGCCCGGGAGCGAGGCGGGCGGAATCTCGGAGCAATGCCCGCCGGAGGAGCTGATCGCCTCCAGCGTGGGCAGCACGATCGGTTGCATCACCCCGGCGGCGGTCATCGTCCCGACCCGCAGCGGAATCACGGCCCGGCGAATCTCGCGGTTCAGGCCGCCGGTGTGGGTCACCGCCGTTAGCTCCGAGCTGAAAACCTGCCAGGACCTGCTCTTTTCCTATGGAGTCTTCCCGGTCCATGAGACGGAGCACCCGGAGGACTGGAAGCCGTGGGTCCGCCGCTGGCTGAAGGCCCACGGCCGCGAGGGTCGATTCGTCGTGCTCACCGAGGGACCGTCGCGCAAGCGGCCGGATCGCAACAACAGCATGGAGATCATCGATTTGAACGCGTAGGCACCCTCAGCCTGCATCCTCTCCCCAAGGAGCCATCTATGCTGCCCAAGATCAACCCCGCCGCGACCGATGCTTGGAAGCGGCTTGCCGCCCACTGGCAGGCTCTCAAAGGCGTGCACCTGAAATCGCTCTTTGCCCGGGATGGCCGGCGCTTCGAGCGATTTTCCGTGCGCTTCGAGGAGATCCTGGTGGACTGCTCCAAGAACCGCATCACCTCCGAAACCGTGGGGCTGCTGGTCGATCTGGCCGCTGAGTGCGGCCTGAAGGATTCCATCGAGTCCATGTTCGCAGGCGTGCGGATCAACGAAACCGAAAACCGCGAAGTGCTGCACGTGGCGTTGCGCAACCGCTCCGGGAAGCCGATGGCGGCCGACGGCCGGGACGTCATGCCCGCGGTCGCAGCCGAGCTCGCCCGGGTGAAGGCCTTTTCAGAGCAGGTGCGCTCCGGGGCCTGGAAGGGGTTCACCGGCAAACCGATCGCCGACATCGTCAACATCGGCATCGGCGGTTCGGACCTGGGCCCGGTGATGGTCACCGAGTGCTTGCGCCCCTACGCCCGGCCGGGGCTGAGGGTGCACTTCGTCTCCAACGTGGACGGCACCCATGTGGCCGAGACGCTCAGGCAACTCGATGCGCAAACCACTCTCTTCATGATCGCCTCCAAGACCTTCACCACCCAGGAGACCATGACCAACGCCTTCAGCGCGCGGGCGTGGTTTCTGGAGCGGGCGCGGGAAAGCGCCCATGTGGCCCGGCATTTCGTGGCGATCTCAACCAACACGGCCAAGGTCACGGATTTCGGGATCCACCCGGAGAACATGTTCGTCTTCTGGGACTGGGTCGGCGGCCGCTACTCGCTCTGGTCGGCCATCGGGCTGTCCATCGCCTGCACCGTCGGTTTCGACCGCTTCGAGGAGCTGCTCGAGGGCGCTTACGCCATGGACCGGCATTTCCGTGAAACCCCCTTCGATCGGAACATCCCCGTCCTGCTGGCCCTGATCGGGATCTGGTACACGAACTTTTTCGGCGCCGAGACCGAGGCGATCCTGCCCTACGACCAGTACATGCACCGCTTTCCCGCCTATTTCCAGCAGGGCAACATGGAGAGCAACGGCAAATCGGTCGACCGCAGCGGACGGCGCGTCGACTACGCCACCGGGCCCGTCATCTGGGGCGAGCCCGGCACCAACGGCCAGCACGCCTTCTACCAGCTGATCCACCAGGGGACCCGCCTCGTCCCGGCCGACTTCCTGGCGCCGGCGGTGAGCCACAACCCCATCGGCACGCACCACCTCATCCTGCTGTCCAACTTCTTCGCCCAGACCGAAGCCCTGATGAACGGCAAGACGCTCGCAGAGGCCTCGGACGAGCTGCGCCGCGAGGGCAACGGCGAGGAGGAGATCCGGCGCCTGGCGCCGCACAAGGTCTTCGAAGGCAACCGGCCGACGAACTCGATCCTGTTCCGAAAGCTGACCCCGCGCACCCTCGGCAGCCTGATCGCCATGTACGAGCACAAGATCTTCGTGCAGGGCGTGATCTGGAACATCTTCAGCTTCGACCAGTGGGGGGTGGAGCTCGGCAAGCAGCTGGCCGGGAAAATTCTGCCCGAGCTGGCTGCCGCCGACCCGGTCGAGGGCCACGACAGCTCGACCAACGGGCTGATCAATGCGTTCAAGGAGATGCGAAAGTAAGCAGCGAGCAACGAGTTGAAATCGGCAAAGGAGGGTCCTTGAAAATCCTGACCGCCCCGCGGATGGAACGCTGCATCGGCTGCCACTCCTGCTCGCTCGCCTGTGCGCGCCTGGTGCACAAGAATCTCTCCTGGAATACGGCCGGGATCCGTATCGGCTCCGCCGGCGGGCTCTCCACCGGCTTCGAGGCGCGCACCTGCCTCGCCTGCGACCCGGCGCCTTGTGCGGCCGTCTGCCCGACCGGGGCCTATTCGCAACGCAAGGGCGGGGGGGTGGTGGTGCGCAAGAAGCTCTGCATCCGCTGCGGGGAGTGCGCCCGCGCCTGCCCGGTGGATGCCGTCTACCTGGCGGTCGACGGCGAGCCGTTTGTCTGCATCCACTGCGGCCGCTGCGTGCCCTTCTGCCCTCACGACTGCTTGGAGCACAAAGAGATCGGGGGCGAAGCGGCCTCGGCCGAGGCGGCCGCTGGAGGTGAGGCATGATTCGCGACCATTTCCGGGTGCTGCGGGTCGAGCTTTCCACGGGACGGGGCGAGATTCTATCGCTGGACGGGCGAAACACTTACGCCGGCGGCAGCGGCCTGGCCGCCCTGCTGTTTTCCAAATTCGGCCGTGCCGAAGCGCCATGGGACGACCCCGGCCAGCCGCTGATCTTCGCGATCGGCCCGCTGACGGGACTCTTTCCGCTTATGAGCAAGACCGTCTGTGCCTTCAAGTCTCCCGCCCACAATCAATACGCCGAAAGCCACGGCGGAGGCCGTTCGGCCCTCGCCCTGCGCTTTGCCGACCTGGACGCCCTGGTAGTCACCGGTCGGGCGCCGCGGCTGAGCGGCCTCGCCGTCGGCTCCCGCCGCATCGAGGTGAAGGATGTCGACTTCATGCGGGGGCTGGATGTCTACGCCGCGGGCAAGCTCTTCCGGCGCATGTTCCCCGGATCGGGACACCGCAGCATCCTGCGCATCGGCCCGGCGGGCGAGGCCCGCTCCGCCATGGCCTGCATCAACGTGGACACCTATCGCCACTTCGGGCGGCTGGGCGGCGGAACCGTTATGGGCGCCAAAAACCTCAAAGGCATCGTCATCCAGGGCGATGCCTCCTTCGCCCTGCCCGAGGGCAAGGACTACCCCAAGCTCTTCGAGGAGGTTTACGGGCTCCTGACCGGCACCGAGATGATGCACAAGTACCACAACCTAGGCACCGCCGAGAACGTGATGGTGCTGAACGAGTTGAAGGCCCTGCCGTTTCGCAACCTGCAGGCGACGAGCGACCCTGCGGCGGCCGGGATCAGCGGGGAGAACTTCGCCGCGAAGACGCTGCTGCGCAACGCCGCCTGCTCCGGCTGCCCGGTGGGGTGCATCCACATCGGGTTTGTGCGCGAAAAGTTCATGGAGCCCAACCAGTTCATCTACCGACAGGTCTCTTACGACCACGAACCGATCTTCGCAGCGGGCTGCATGCTGGCGGTGACCGACCCCTTCGCGGCGCTTGACCTCATGGAGGAGGCGGACAAGGTGGGGCTGGACGTGATGTCGGCGGGCGTTGCGCTCGCCTGGGCCACGGAGGCAAGCGAAAAGGGGCTTATCTCCGCCGCCGAGACCATCGTCCCTCTGCGCTTCGGGGATATGAACGGGTACCAGAAGGCCATGTGGCACTTGGCGCGGGGCGACAATGATTTTTACCGCCGGCTCGCCGCCGGCACCCGGCGGGCCGTCCGACAATACGGCGGAGCCGAGTTCGCCTGCGTGCTTGGCCAGGAGATGGCTGGCTATGCGACGGGGGAGGTCTTCTTCGTCTCCCAGGCCCTCGGTTTCCGCCATTCCCACCTCGATTCCGGTGGCTACTCCTTCGACCAGAAGCACACCGACAAAGATGCGGCCCAGGCCGCCGAGTTCCTGATCGCCGACGAAGCGTCGCGCTGCTTTCTGACCTCGATGGTCTCCTGCCTGTTTGCCCGCGGGGTTTACACCGAGGCCCGACTGGCGGATTGCCTGAAATCCGTAGGCTATGCAAAGCTGGCGGAAGAGATCCCCACAGTTTCGCGGCGGATCCAGGCGGAGCGCTGGAAGCTGCGGTGTTCCGCCGGCTACGACCCCGAACGGGTGGAGATCCCGCGGCGTTTCTTCGAGGTCGTCACCTGGAAAGGCCCGATCGACCCGTCCTACCTCTCGGCGCTGAAAGCCGAATACGGCCGCCGCAT
>JAWOHH010000040.1:0-94059 GCA_046496215.1 Desulfobacterales bacterium | reverse complement strand
GACGGGGCCGGTCGCCATCTACGACGTCGGCGACGACCCGCGCATCCAGTACCCCAGGGAGGCCAAAAGAGAGGGCATCGCCTCCATCCTGTCGGTTCCCGTCGCCATCCACGGTCAGGTGATCGGGTCGCTGCGGGTTTACACGGCCGAACCCTGGGAGTTCACGCTGGACGATGTCAATCTCGTTCAGGCTGTGGCCCAGATGGCGGGGATGGCGTTGGACATGGCGCGGCTCGCCAAAGGCTACAAGAGCAGCATCGAGATTCTGAAAACGATGCGGGACCCGAAGCAGCGCAGGTCAACGAAGCGAACGCCTTACGAGGGGGTGCCGGTGAGCGTCCGGTAGCGGCGCGGCCGATCCTGAAACCAAAACGGGGGGCAGGAGGCCCGTGTACGCCGTGCGGATGGGTTCGGCCGCCACACCGCGCCCGAGGGCCGGGGCCGCAGCGCATGCGCCGATCTAATCGTATCGGCGCTCCATGGGCGTCGCGCAGGCGGGACATTTGAGCTTGAAACAGGGGGCCCCGGAGTCGTCATCGGTGCGATACCCGCAATTTTGGCAGAAACAGAAACCGGCAGGGCTGCGGCCGCGGGCGGCGCCCGAAGTAGTGACGGAACCGGTCCCGAACTTGTCCGGACGGGGCTGAGGCGTTCCCGGCCCGCCATGGGGCGCAGCGAGATGCGCGCTGATCTTGCCGGATTGGCCGGTGACGACCGCTATCCCGGCGGCTTGCAGCAGCGGCCCTGCATTGGGCCCCAGGCTGCCCGTAATGAGGTTGTCGATGCCCAGCCCGGCGAGCGTTTCGGCCGCCTTGACCCCGGCACCGCCCGCAAGGCCGGCACCGGGGTTGGGCACCACCGCAACATCGCCGGAGTCGGAATCAACGATGATGAAATTGCGGCAGCGGCCGAACGCCGGCTCGATGCTGTCTTCAATGATGTTCCCGTTGGTGGTGAAAGCGATTTTCATAACGCCGTTATCGCTAAACGCCCCGGCTGGGGCAAAGAGGGGTGGCCATGTATGCGCTCATTTTCGACGACCATGATCTGGAGCACCCGCTGAAGAGGGTGGTCTCGGTTCATCCCACACGGACGGAAGCCGAAGGCGTCCTTGCCGAGCACTGGAAAACCCATGGAGAACATTGGGAGCAGTGCAACCTGCGCGTTGTCTGGACGGAGGCGAACGTGGCAGCCGATGATTCGGTGACTCCCCGTCAGTTCGAAACCTGGCGGCCGGGGGAGACCATCCCCGAGGGCGAGCTCCACTCGGACGAAGACTGAACCCCGGCACAGAGCGCACCGGGGTTCTCTCAGGGGGGCCGGTGGGATGGTCCGGCCAAGAGCCGACATCACTTGGCCGTCTCCGGGTGAAAGACATTGACCTCACGCAAATCATCTCCCAGATAGGTGCGCTCGTTGGGCCCGAGGACCCCCAGCGAAAGGCAGATCAGCGTCCACAAGTGCACAACGGGGTATCCGCCGCCGTAATGCTCGCTCAGTTCATGGATCTGGGCGTGGCAGTTGTGGCAGCCCGCGATGCAGTAATCCGCCCCGGTGGCCTTGATCTGCTCGTCCTTCAGTTTCCCGTAGGCCAGGCGCTGCTCCTTATATCCGGACTGCAGAAAGCCCCCGCCGCCGCCACAGCAGTAGTTGTTGGAGCGGTTGGGCTGCATGTCGATGAAGTTCTCTTCGCTCACCACCGCCTTGACGACATAGCGCAGGTCCTCGGCGATCGGGTCCCCGTAGCTCTTCCTCACGATCTGGCATGGATCCTGGACCGTGAACTTGATCTTCAAGTCCTTGTTCCAATCGGAGTTGACCTTGAGTCTGCCCTCCCGGATCCACTTGGCATAGTACTCGTAGATGTTCTTGACCACAAAGTTGTGCTTGAGGTTGAACTTTTTCAGTCCTTCCAGGACTGAGAAGGTCACGTGCCCTCACTCGGTGTTGAGAAAGACCTTGCACCCCAGATCGTCCGCCTGTTTGACCGAAAGGCCGGTGGTGTGCTTCCACGCATCGTTGTCCGCAAGGAACATGCAGTAGTTTTCACCGCCCCACCCCTTGGACCCGTAGGTCCAGTCGGCCCCGGCGAGGTGCAGGATCTTCCACAGGGGCACCATTTCGTCGGGTTCGGTCACCGGCTCCCTGGAATTCTGATTCAGAAAAAACTCGGCCCCCACTTTATCGATCGGCGCCTGCATCTCGGCGAACTCCGGCTGCTCCTCGCGGTACTCTTCGAGCACATCCTCCACGACAAACCGGAAGTCCTCGGGCGAGGCGCCCATGGCGCTGCAGCTCTCGTTGCGCAAAGCCATGTCGCAGGAGCCCAGAATGCCTTTGGGCCTTTTTTCACGAGGCCAGCTGGCCCGGGCGTTGTAGATGAGCCGCGGGATGTCGATTTTCATTGGGCAGACATAGATGCACCGCTGGCACATGGTGCACATCCACACCCAGTCCGAGTTGAGGATTTCATCGTCCAGCCCGAGCGCGGCCATCCGCAGGAACTTGCGCGGGTCCATCCCCTCCAGGCCCGTAGCCGGGCAACCGGAGGAACAGGCGCCGCAGGTGAGACAAAGGCTGAGATTGCCTCCCTCCGGCAGGAGTTCCTTGACCTGGTCCATAAAGGTAGATCGCTTTTTCCCGCTAATCCGAATCACATTTTCCTCCATCGTTTCTCCTCCTTTGGAATCAGCGTTGCCCGGCGCACCGGAAACCTGGAAACACCCCCGCCGCGCCTGAAACGGTCGTGTCAGGCCGACGGGTCCATTGCTTTAGTTCGTAAGCATCGGGGATGCTCAAGCGCTTTCCAGCGCACGCCGCGACGCCATGTCCATCATGATGCGCGCCCGGGCTCGGTCGATGCCGAGCGCCTTGCGCTTCTTGTCGATGTGGGCGATCATCTTGCGGGCGTGCAGGGTCGGGTCCACCTCTAAATCCCACATCCCGCCGTAAATCTTTTCGAACTCCTCGAACAAGTACTTCTGAAACACGGGAGCGCCCGACACCGGCAGCGTGACGCCGAAAACCGTGTAGAGGCCAGAGGCGACGAAGTAATGGCCGATGCTGATGGCCTTCTCACTCATCCATTCCGGCGCGCTCCCGGCGGCGGGCAGGTCGCTGATGTCGTTGCCCAACCCGCCGGCCCTGACCACCTCGGTCGCCGCCAACAGGATCCGGCTGTTGTCGACACAGGAGCCCAGATGCAGCACCGGCGGGATCCCGACGGTTTCGCACACCTCTGCCAACCCCGGCCCACAGAAAACCTTGGCCGACTCCGGCGTGAGCAGCCCCTCCATGGCGCAGGCGATAGCGTTGCAGCCGGTGGTCAGCACGATCACGTCGTTTTTGATCAGTTCTTTGACCACCTGGATGTGGCCTTCATTGTGCCGGGTTCGAACGTTGTTGCAGCCCACCACGCCGCCGATGCCCCGGATGCGGCCGTTGATGATGTTGTCGTTCAAGGGGAGGTAAGAGCCGCGGAACGACCCGCCCAGGTGATACTCGATCGCCTCCACGCCGAAACCGGCGATCATTGGCGCTTTCTGGCGTGGGATCATCACCTCGACCTTGCGGTTTTTGAAATTTTCGATCGCCAGCTTCACGATTTGCTTGGCATCGTCGATGGCATAGTGCTCGTCAAACTCGATGTGGATCACGTTGTCCTGCTCCATCCGCGCGATGGGATGGGTGGTGATCAGCTTGGTGTGGAAGCACTTGGCCACGTTGGCCAGGTTCTGGAAAATGCACTGGATGTCGACCACCATCGCATCGCAGGCGCCGGTGATGATCGCCAGCTCCTGCTGCAGAAATGTTCCGCACAGCGGCACGCCGTGCCGCTGTAGGATCTCGTTGGCTGTGCAGCAGATCCCGGACAACTGAATGCCCTTGGCGCCCTGGGCGCGGGCATAGGCCTGCATCTCCGGGGTGTTGGCCGCAGCGACGATCATCTCCGAGAGCACCGGTTCGTGGCCGTGGATGACCAGGTTGACCATGTCCTCCTTGAGAACGCCGAGGTTGGCCTCGGAGGTGAGGGGGGTGGGCGTGCCGAAGAGGATGTCCTGCAGCTCGGTGGCCAGCATCGACCCGCCCCAGCCGTCGGCAATGGCCGCACGGGTGCCTTGTTTCATCAGGTTGCGATAATCCTGGTCCACGCCGATATGGGTGCGGTGCATGATCTCGACGATCTCACGATCGATGTTGCGGGGCACAACGCCCATCTTTTTCCAAAGCTCGTAGCGGGGTTTGGGGGCGCGTTTTGCAAACAACACCTCCCCTTCCGGCTTACCCCATTCTTTCATCGCCGCCTCGGCCACGTCGAGCGCAATCTCATCGACATCGCGGCTCATGGTCTGGCCCTCGACCTCCACCGTGGTATCCACGTTCAACCACCGGGCCACATCGAGCAGTTTGCGGGTGTCCTTGATCCGGTAGGCATCGGTCTCCTTGCGGGCTGCCGTCCGGAAAACCTCGGCGACCGCCCGACCGTGGTCCGAATGCGCTGCGGCCCCACCGGCGATCATGCGGATAAAATTCCGTGCGGCGATGGTGTTCGGAGTGGCGCCGCAGATACCCTTGCGCGTGTCATCCCCCTCCGCCCCGGATTTCGTCAGCGGCAGTCGACAGGGTCCCATACCGCAGTTTTTGCAGCATGTACCCTGGGTGCCGATGTTGCAGGGCTTGAGCGTTACGGCCCGGTCAAACGCGGTCTCAACTCCGAGCTCGTGCGACCTTCGAATCATCTGCTGGGTTGCTGCGTCGATGGTCGCGGCTTCGGGATCCGCCAATTTGAGGGCTTTGGAATCAACGGCTTGCTTGACTTCCGCCATGGGACATCCTCCTGTCGAATTTGGAGTTAGGGTCAATAGTACGGGTAATAGCGAATGCCGATGCTGAAGCGCGGTGAGCAACCGACACCCAGCGATCGACACCATTTGACCTCACCCAATGCCATCGTTCGCAACCCCGGGAAAACAGTCTTTTCCCGTTCCAGGGCGTCATCCATTGGAACCGTAGCGTCAATGCGCAATTGAACACTCGTCCCCGGCAGCAATTGCTGTGCGGATTCCGCACAGATCCCGTCTTGGCTGAAGTTGATCAACCAGGCCCCCTGGAACCCAGCGCGGTTGAACACGGACAAAGCCAAAGGCAGCCTCTGCGTGTGCCTGGGCAAACGGCGTCTCTCTGCCGAGGCCACTTGCCGGCAGACGCTGCCGGCGTCTTTAAAGCCATTTTCGGGGCCCAGCGCTGTCGGGGTTCCGTCCGGCTCACGTAACCACCTGTTTTCAGCTAACTCTTGCCGGCGGCCACTGTCAGTTCGCCGGAAGAGAACAGCGCCATCGTCTAAAGCAGAAAATGCGTTCATCAGCCCCTCCCGGCCGGCTTGAATTTGAACGAACCATGCCGGATCAAAAGCAAGGCGTATGCCATGACTGGGTTGGGTTCAATTTAAAAAAATATGCATAACGATCTTAGATTGTTGCATTGAAGGGGGGAGGGAGGTGCAGTGGGGGGAGCAACGGGTAGACCCGCACAACATTGCAAGCCGCAATACTATTTTTTTCGGCGGCGGCCGTCGCTTTCAGGCACATCGATCCCCAGGCTCTTGATCTTCCGATACAAGGTGCTGGGGTTGATCCCGAGATCCCGGGAGGCCCGCCGCCGGTCGCCCTGGTAGCGCCGCAGAATTTCCGTGATCATAAGCTTTTCCATGGCTTGCAAGCTCATCGGGCCGACGGCGTCCGTCGGCCCGGCGGCCGCCGGACGCAGCTCGGGCGGCAAGTGGTGCAGTTCGATGATGCTTCCCCGACAGAGCACGAACGCCTGCTCGACGATGTTCTCCAGCTCCCGGACGTTTCCGGGGAAATCGTGGTCCATGAGGCGGGCCATGGCTTCTACGGACACCCCGGCGATGTCCTTGCCCTGCAGACGGTTGAATTTCGCCACCAGATGATTGACCAGCAACGGGATGTCCTCGCGCCGCTGCCGCAGGTCCGGCAGGCGAAGATGGATGACGCGAATGCGGTAGTAAAGATCGTCGCGGAATTTGCCATCACGCACGAGCTTGGCAAGCTCCCTGTTGGTGGCCGCCACCACGCGCACATCCACAGGGATCGGCCGTACCGACCCCAGCGGTTCCACCAGCCGCTCCTGAAGGACTCTGAGCAGGCGCACCTGAAGCGCGGGGGAAATGTCGCCGATCTCATCTAAAAATATCGTCCCACCTTCTGCCAGGGCGAAGCGGCCGGCCTTGTCGCGCCGAGCGTCGGTGAAGGCACCGGCCTTGTAGCCGAAGAGTTCGCTCTCCAGTAGCGTGTCCGGAAGCGCCGCGCAGTTGACAGCAACAAACGGCCTTTTCCGGCGCGGGGAGAGGTTGTGGATGGCGCGTGCAAACAACTCCTTGCCGGTCCCGCTCGGGCCTTCGATCAGGACACTGCTGCTGCTGGCGGAAATCTGCGGCAGCAATTCGAACAGGCGCATCATCGTCGGGCTGCGGCCGACGATGTCTTCGAAGGTAAAGCGGCCCTGGAGCTGTTTTTGGAGCTGCTCGACCTGGCTGAGGTCCTGAAACGTCTCCACGCCGCCGATCACCCTTCGGCTGTCGTCTTTCAGGATGGCGGTGGAGATACGGATGGGCACGCGCCGTCCCTGATGGGTGATGATGTGGGCGGTGGCGTTCACGACCGGTTTGCCGTTTTCAAATGTCCTCCTCAGGGCGCAGTCTCTTTCACAGATGTTGGCGTGAAACACATCGCAGCAGGCCTTGCCGATGGCGTCCTGGCGCTTGACCCCGGTGATCTTTTCGGCCGCACGGTTGAAGGCGGTGACACGCCATTGGAGATCCACTGTAAAAACGCCCTCGTTGATCGAATCGAGGATTACATCCTGTTGGTTGAGTACCGGTTCGTCACTCATCTTGCCCCCAAGCAGAAAAAAAGCTTTATTCGTGCGAAATGCCAAAAATTGCTGTGCCCAGCATTGCATCATGCAATTAAACTGTCAACCGGATTTTACCCGACCCGCTGTCTAAGTGCCAAGGAAATAAGGGTTTCAATCAAAAAGAGGTTTGGCATGATGCTTGCTCGAAATCTATGGCGATGAAGATCGCGATTCCCCACTGGCAAGGCCGCGTATCACCGGTGTTTGACGCTTCCGACGCCATCGTGGTCATCGACATCGAACGCGGGCGGGAGCGGCGGCGGGACAACTTCAGGCTGGCGAGCTTGGACCCGGTCCGGCGGGCGCAGGAAGTGGCAAGGCTGGGCGCCGAGGTGGTGCTTTGTGGGGCGGTTTCCCGGACGCTGGAAAACGCGCTGATCGGAGCCGGGGTCCGAGTGAAGGGGTTCGTCTGCGGAGATCTCGAGGCTCTGGTGGAGGCATTTTTGGCCGGGACGCTTTCGGACGCCTGCTTTCAAATGCCGGGGGCACAGCGTGCGCAACCCCCTGCTGCACCTGGTCCCGAAATCCGCAAAAAAGAACCCGCCCGCTCGCGCTCGCAATCCAAGCGTAAGCAGCACACGACAAAGGAGAATGAAAATGAAAGTGGCCATCAGCGCTGAAGGACCCTCCCTGGATTCGCGGATCGACCCGCGGTTTGGACGGTGCCCGTTTATCCTGGTGGTCGACACGGAAACGCTCGGCGTGGAAGCGATAGAAAACGCCGGTCGCGCCGCGCCGGGTGGCGCAGGCATCCAGGCGGCCGAACTGCTGGCCGGCCGGGCCATCAGTCACCTGTTGACCGGCAGCTGCGGCCCCAATGCGCAAACGGCCCTGCAGGCGGCCGGAATCGCCATCGTGTCGGGATGCTCGGGGACGGCACGTGAGGCGATCGAACGCTTCAAAACCGGCGAATCGACCCGTTCCGATCGACCCCCGGCCGCCGCCTCATCCGGTCCGCGGCCATTTTCGCCAGAAGGCGCTGCGAGAGATCCGAACCGGGCCGACGGGGCTGCCGGCACCGGCCGCGGCACCGGCCGTGGTGTGGCCGGCGGCGGCCGCGGCATGGGCGGCGGCGGAGGTCGTGGCATGGGCGGCGGCAGCGGCCGCGGAAGAGGACTGGGGCGCGGCACGGGGCGGGGCGGCGGGCGTCCATGACGACAACCCGTTTCAAATATGTTTACGGCCCGGTGGCCTCCCGCCGGCTCGGCCGATCGCTCGGAGTGGATCTCGTGCCGTTCAAGACCTGCACCTATGACTGCGTTTACTGCCAGCTGGGCCACACCACGAACCAGACCATCCGGCTCGATGCGTACGTGCCGGTGGAGGATCTGCTGGCCGAGGTGGCGGTAAAACTCGCCAGCCCCCGGCTCCCGGATTTTGTGAGCCTGGCCGGATCGGGTGAACCGACGCTGCACGCAGGGATCGGGGAGGTGGTCCGAGGCATCAAGCGCATGACATCCGTGCCGGTGGCCGTGATCACCAACGGGTCGATGTTGTGGTCGCGAGACGTCCAAGCGTCGTTGATGGAGGCGGACCTGCTGCTGCCGTCTCTAGATGCCGGCGATGCCGGGCGATTTCAACAGGTGAACCGCCCGCACCCGAAGATCGAATTTGAAGCCATGGTGAACGGAATCGCCGAATTCACGCGGCGGTTTCGCAAACCCGTCTGGCTGGAGATTTTCCTGCTGGAGGGCATCACCGGGACCCCCGAAGCGGTCGAGCGCCTGGCCGCCTGGACCCGGAAAATAAGACCTGCGAAAGTCCAGCTGAACACGGTTTCCCGGCCCCCATGCGAGGAGGGCGCTCGTCCGGTGCCGCCCGAACGGCTGGCGGCCCTGGCCGCGTTGTTCGACCCTGCGGCCGAGGTGATCAGCGAGGCGTTCGTCGGCGGGCCTTCGGCGGCCGCGGGTTCTGTGACGGATGCGGACATTCTCGCGTTGATTCGCATCCGGCCCTGCACGGCTGAGGGCGTCGCCGCCGGCCTCGGCCTGCACATCCACGAGAGCGCCAAACGCCTGGCCGACCTTTGCGACCGGGGGGCGGCCGTGACCGTGCGGCGCGAAAAATCCGTTTTTTACGAGACCGTGCGAAGCTCCCCCGGCCAACGTGCCTCCGGCTGAGATACCGCATCCGCACCCACCCAATCATCAGGAGACATTTTACCCGTGAACACTCCAAATCGGAAAACGCCCGACCGCCTCTCTTCGAAAGAATCCACCTGCGACTCGTGCAAAGACGCCCTCTGCTCCGCCCGCAATCGCCAGTCGGGCGAAAGCGACCAGGATTTCCAGGACCGGCGCAAGCTCCAGGAGCGGCTGTGCCGGATTCGTTGTAAAATCCTGGTGATGTCCGGCAAGGGCGGGGTCGGGAAAAGCACCGTGGCGGTCAATCTCGCCGTGGCTTTGAGGCTTGCTGGCAAGCGGGCAGGCCTGCTCGATGTGGACATCCACGGCCCCAGCATCCCGACCATGCTGGGGTTGGAGAATCGCAGCCCGGAGGGGGATAAGGGACAGCTGCTCCCCATCGATGTCGACGGCCTCAAGGTCATGTCGCTGGGCTTTTTCCTGCGCAACCCCGACGAAGCCGTCATCTGGCGGGGGCCGTTGAAGATGGGGGCCATTAAACAGTTTTTAAAAGACGTTGCCTGGGGGGATCTCGACTTCCTGATCGTCGACTCGCCGCCGGGCACCGGGGACGAGCCTCTTTCCGTCTGCCAGTTGATCGGCCAGGTGGATGGGGCGGTGATCGTCACCACCCCCCAAAAAGTGGCGGCGGTGGACGTCCGCAAATCCATCACATTTTGCCGGGAGCTGAAGGTGCCGGTCATCGGCGTCGTCGAGAACATGAGCGGTTTCGCCTGCCCGCACTGCGGTACCCTCACCCCGATTCTCCGTGCAGGCGGGGGGCAGCGCATCGCCCTGGACATGAACGTCCCGTTTCTGGGTTCCATCCCGATCGACCCCCAGATCGCCGTCTGCTGCGACGAGGGCCGCCCGTTCATCCAGCACATCGCCGACTCGCCGGCAACGGCCAAACTGCGGGACATCATCCGGCCCATCGAGGCGTTGGCCCCGGCTTTTCCCGCACAGAAGCCGAGCGGAATGTAAACAAATCACGCACCGTGGCTCACCGGGGCTTTTGAAGGAAGAATCTGCTTCTCGAAGGCAGCCGGTTTCTTCATCCACGCCCTGCGGGGCGATCTGCGTCTTGTATACAGAACCAACCGCCGCAAATCCGTGGCCCTCCCCCATGGGAAAAATCTCAGTTCCATCGTTTTGCCGGATGGCGGGTGTTTTTATCACCGCCTGCAGGTATCGGACCGGCAACAAGAGATGCTCAAATCGGAACCTACCCCTTTTATATTAAGTAAAAAGTGACACTTGACACTATACAACTTATTTGTTAGTGCTTGAACGCGACATTGCTTTTTTAACCTTGCCGACTCGAGGCGATTTGTGAAGAACAAAAAGGCGCGACCGGGTCATGTTTCGCGAAATAAGCCTGTCGTGGCGAACACGCCCAAACGGCCGGCAGCGGGGCTTCGAATGAATCAAATCATGGAAGCCACCGGCCTGCCGAAGTCGACCATCCTTTTCTACGCGGGCCAGGGGCTTTTTCCAGCGCCCAGGAAAACGTCCCCCAACATGGCCTACTACGACCCGGTCTGCATCGAGCGCATCCGGCTCATCCAGCAGATGCAGGAACGCCATCGCCTCACCCTGACTGAAATCAAGCGGTTTTTGGAAGACCGGGAAAAAGGGCCCGGTCTCAAGGTCTATCTCCGACTGAACCAGGAGATCTTCGGGCCCGAGAGCCCTCGACGGCTGCTCGACGCCGAGGCCTTCTGCCGCGAAACCGGCTTTAGCGCAGGCCGGCTGGAAGAGCTGCTTCAGGCACGGGTGCTCCTGCCCCTTGAAGCCGGCCGGTACGACCCCGAGGATGTCGAGATGGGGCGGATGCTCCGCGATGCCTTCGGGCTGGGGATCCAGGCCCAAGATCTCGCCTATTACGCCGATCTGGGGGATAAAATCGTCGATCGGGAGATGGCGCTGCGCAACCGGATGACCGGCGCCCTCCCCGATCCCCAGGATGCGGCCGCAACGACGCAAATGGTCAAAAGCGCCCGCATGTGCCGCGCCTACATCGTCGATCGGCTCTTCCAGCACAGGGTGGCCGCCATGAAAAATCTCAAAGATACGCCCCGGCCCTCGATCGAGGAGCGGGAACCGTGGCTCGATTGACCCCCCGCGATCGCAATGAAAGGAGAAACACGCCATGAACCATCGGACCACTGTGGTCGCCGTCAACGGCTCCCCGCATGCGGGGGTCGGCAACACCGGCCTGCTCATCGAAATGCTGCGCCCCACACTCGCCTCCGAGGGCGTGGCCCTCGATGTGCTCAACCTGAGCGACTGCGCCATCGAATACTGCACCGGCTGCGCCTTCTGCATCGACCAGGGGAAGTGCTGGATCCCCGACGAACACGCCGGGGTCGTCCAGTGGCTGTTGGATGCGGACGGGATCATCCTCGCCTCGCCGGTTTACTTCTTCCACGTGACCGCGCAGATGAAGACCTTCCTTGACCGCAGCCTATCCTTCGGCCACAAGCCGCGGCCGACCTGGAAGCCGGGGCTGGCGATCTGCGTCTCGGCCGGCTCCGGGGAGACCCAGGTCTCCGAATACCTGGCCTTCATCCTGCGGGTCTACGGCGCCTTCGCCGTCGGGCGGCTCACGGCACTGGCCACGGCCCCGGGCGATTTCATCGGCAAGGAGGCGATCGAAGCGCGGGCCGCCGATCTCGCCCATGACCTGGCCCGCGCCATCCGCGAAAAACGCCGCTACCCGGCCACCGATTTGGACCTGCGCTTCTACCAATTCATGGGGGCCCTGGTCCGCGACTACCGCGAGTCGATCATGCGGGACGACTACGCGCACTGGGAGAAGCTCGGCCTGGACAAGGGTTTCGAAGCCTACATTCAACAAAAGCGGGAGAAGCCCCCGTGGGACCCTGCCATGCGCAAGGCATGGGTGCAGGAGGTGATGGCGCAGCACAAGGCCAAGCGCAGAACCGGGAAGCCAGCGGCCGCTGCGAAACCCTCTGAGCCCGCGACCACCGCTGCGCACTCCTGCCGCGGGCTGCTGCAGGCCATGCCCCGGGGCTTCAACCCCGAGGCCGCCCGGGACCTCGAGGCCGTCTTCCAGTTCGACGTCAGCGGGGGCGAGGAATTTTCGGCGCACCTCATGATTGGCGGAGGCTCCTGCACCTACCACGAAGGGCCGGCCTCCCGGCCGTCCGTCGTCATCAAGACACCGGCCGAGGTCTGGGTGGCGATCTCCCGCGGGGAGATCGATGGGCAGCAGGCGTTCATGGCCGGCAAATACAAGGTCGAGGGCGACCTGATGCTCCTGATGCGGCTCAAGTCTCTGTTTGCATCTGCCCGCTGAAGACGCTATTACTCCGGCAACAAAATGCCTTCAAACGCCCTATCGGTGGGATAGCCCGGTGGGCGTGGCCGGGACGGACGGATCCCCATTTGAACATGTTTTGTTGCCGGTTTCATATCAACGTTCTCGAATTTTCACGCGTCATCGATCCCATCTCATAGCGGGAGGAGTGTCATGCCAAAGCCCTGGCTGCAGCATTACAGCGAAAGAGTCCCCCACACCACGACATACCCCGAACACCCCGTCCCCCGCCTCCTGATCGACACCGCCGCCCGCTGTCCGGAAGCCATTGCGACAACACTTTACGGGACGGACATCACCTATGGCGAGATCAACGCCAAGGCGAACGGGTTCGCGCACGGGTTGAAAACGCTCGGAGTGGGCAAGGGCGACCGTGTGGCGCTGCTGCTGCCCAATTCCCCGACCTATGTCATCGCCTACTATGGGATCCTGAAGCTCGGGGCGGTGGTCGTGAACATCAACGTGATGACCCCCGGCGAGGAGCTGGCCCGATTTCTCAATCACACCGGGGCCAAGGTCGCCGTAACCCTGGACCTCTTTGCGGGCAATCTCTGGAAAGTCTTGAAGGGCACCCCGGTCCGGCACGTTCTGATCCACTCGGTGTTCGGCAAGGAAAAGGAGCTGCCGCCGGAAGAGAGCGCCATGGCGCCGCTGATGTTCAACCCGTTCGTCGCAGCCCAGTCCATGGAAGAGCCCGCACCGGCCGCAGCCGGTGCGGACCCCGCCGTGCTGCAGTTCACCGGCGGGACGACCGGAACGCCGAAGGCGGCGGTCCTCACCCACCGCAACATCGTCGCCAACACGATCCAGATCGGCAGCTGGCACCCGACGCCCGAGCCGCATAACCGCGCCGTGATCTGCATCCTGCCCTTCTTTCACGTCTTCGGGATGATGACCTGCCTGAACCTTCCGGTTTCCAAGGGCTACCGGATGATCCTCATCCCCATGTTCGACTGGTCCAACATCCTGGACACCCTGGAGCTGATCCGCACATACCGTCCGATCTCCTTTCCGGCCGTTCCCGCGCTCTGGGCCGTCCTGGTCTCCCACCCGCGGGCGGGGGAATACCCGCTTGCCGCAATCGAGGTTGCCATCAGCGGCGGGGCACCACTCGCCCCCTGGGTCCAGGAGAAATTCAGGGACCTGACCGGCCGTGCGCTGAGCGCCGCCTACGGGCTGACGGAAGCATCCTCCACCACCCACATCAGCCCCTTTCACCTCGCCGGAAGGCCCGGGAGCATCGGGGTCCCCATCCCGGACACGGACGCGCGCATCATGGATATCGAAACCGGCGAGCGGGAGTGCCCGGCGGGGGAGATCGGCGAACTCGTCGTAAGCGGCCCCCAGGTCATGTCCGGCTATTGGAAAGACCCGGAGTCGACGGTCAAGGCCATCCGCAACGGCCGGCTTTACACCGGAGACCTCGCGCGCATGGATGCGGACGGCTTTTTCTACATCGTCGACCGCAGGGACGATATGGTCATCTCCGGGGGCTACAACATCTACCCCAGCGATATCGAAGAGGTGCTGGAGCGGCACCCGCACGTCAAGGAAGCGGCGGTCATCGGGACACCCGACAGGATGAGGGGCGAGTCCGTTTTGGCGTTTGTCGTGCCGCAGGAGGGTGCGCCGGCGGACAAACCGGCGCTGCTGAGCTATTGCCGGGAGCACCTCGCAGCCTTCAAGGTTCCCCGGGAGATCGCCTTCGTGGAGATCATCCCCAGGTCCCCGGTGGGCAAGCCGCTGCGCCGGGTCCTGCGTGAAAGAGCGCCCGAGTCCGGTGCGAAAAGACGATAGGATCCTGCGGGGAGGGTATAGACCGCTACAACCTGGAAGGAGCAGAAGCCGATGATATTCGCATGCCGCCGACCCTCGGCGGCATGGGTTGAAACCGACCGCAAAAAGATTCGTTTAAAAAGCGGCGCCGTCGCAGCAGAGCCGGGGAAACGGCTCGATCAGCCCCTCGTAGCAGGCGATGCAAAGGACACCGTTGCCGCTGCGCACGAGGTCCAGCTCGGACTTGAATGACTGGTTGCAGTGGGAACAGGTGAGGGGTTTCGAGGTCGCCTTCGATGCGCCTGATTCCGGTTTTTCGCACCAATCGGTTTTCATGGTGGCTCCGCCTCCGCAGGGTGGTGGTGGCAAATCTGCCTGCCAAACGTTTCAAACTGCGTGCCAGTTTACATCACATGCCATAAGTATCGATAAACAAATTGATTTCAAAATGTTATAGGATTTGCCACCCGCCGGCACCGTTGTCAGAATAGATCATATTTGTAATAAAAAGATTAATATTATAACAATTTTGTATTTTCCCATTTTTTATCCCCGCCGCCTTTGACAGTGGCTTCGGTTTCGGACTATACGCGGGTCCATGACACCCCGGACCGAGCCGCTCACCGTGGAGAGACCGGAACCCGCCGCGCCGGCTGCGGTTCCCGGCGTCGCCATCCTGCTGGTGTCGCTCTACATCGCCGCCCAGATGCTCTCGGACGTCGGCAGCCTTAAAATCGCCCTGCTTGCCGGGTTCAGCATCGACGCGGGCACCTTCATCTACCCGCTCACCTTCACCCTGCGCGACCTGGTCCACAAACGCCTGGGCATTTCCGCGGCCCGCACCGTGGTCGTGGTCGCGGCGGGGGTGAATCTCTTCATGGCGCTGTTTCTGCAGCTGGCGGCGAGGCTGCCCGCGGACCCCTCCTGGGGCCTGGGCCGGGAGTTCGAGGCCGTCCTCGGGCCGGTGTGGCGCATCGTCGTGGCAAGCATCGCAGCCGAGGTGGCGAGCGAAATGATCGACACCGAGGTCTACCGCATTTGGGTCGGCCGGGTGACGAGCCGGTTCCAATGGCTGCGGGTGCTCACCAGCAACGCAATCAGCATACCGGTCGACAGCCTGATCTTCTGCTGGGGGGCCTTCGGATGGAGCCTGCCGGCCGATGTGGTCTGGTCGATCTTCGCCGCCAACGTCATTATCAAAGGGCTGGTGACCCTGGCCAGCCTGCCGGCCATTTACCTCGTCAAAGAACCCCCAACCCAAAGGAGGCAGCCATGACCGTCAGCGCCACCTGGTACAGCCACGCCTGTTTTCTTTTCGAAAGTCAAAAAGCCAGGCTTCTGGTCGACCCCTTCCTCAGCGGAAATCCGCTCGCGCCGATCAAGGCCGAAACGGTCCGGGCGGACTATATTCTCGTCTCCCACGGCCACGGCGACCACGTGGGGGACACCGTGGCCATCGCCAAGCGCACCGGGGCCACCGTGATATCCAACTTCGAAATCCAGAACTGGATGGTCGCCCAGGGGGTCAAGAACGTCCACCCGCAGCATATCGGCGGCGGGTTCGACTATCCCTGGGGACGGGTCAAGCTGACCCTCGCCCTGCACGGCTCCGCCCTGCCGGACGGCTCCTACGGCGGCAACCCCTGCGGGTTCCTGTTTTACATCGACGGCAGCAAGATCTACCACGCCTGCGACACGGGGCTGTTCGGCGACATGAGACTGATCGGCGAGGAGGGCATCGACCTGGCCATCCTTCCGATCGGGGACAACTTCACGATGGGCCCGGAGGATGCGCTGCGGGCGGTCAGGCTGATCGAACCCAAGCGCGTGGTCCCCATCCACTACAACACCTTCGAGGTGATCAAGCAGGACCCGCACGCCTGGGCCGCACGGGTGGAGAAAGAGACCCGCACCCAGGTTGCGGTCATGAAACCCGGGGAGACCATCGAAGTTTGAAACGTGCGGGGCCTGTTTGAACAGGCCCCGCATCTTTTTAAGAGCCCCTCGGACCGAGGGGGCTTAGATCCCTCACCCCGAGGGTTTGCAGGACGGGGCCTTGAACCCGCCCGAACCGGTGGGGATGCCTTGCGCCCTCACGCAACCGGCGGACATGAGCTTCTGCACATCGGGGCAGCGACACTCGGGGCAAACGGGCGGCGGTGCGTCGGAGGAAAAGACGAGCTCTTCAAAGCAGTGACAGCAGGCCTTGCACTGGTATTCGTAGATCGGCATACAAGCTCCCTTATGATTTCGTGGAACACCCATTTTCGGAAGATTTTTAATAGGTGTTCCACGAAATCATCCTGATTATTTTAGAGGAAAATAGAATCTGCCGCCGCCAAGTCAAGTCGGCCCTCCACCCATTTATCGATCGTCTCGAAATTGAATTGACAGGATTCGTAAAATCTCCCTTTGCCCCTCTTTGCCAAAGAGGGGTGGTCCCTCCCTTTGGCAAAGGGAGGTCAGGAGGGATTTTCACGGGATCTCCTGACAATTACGAGGCCCTTAACATGACGCTCTCGACGTAATCATCCGGGCTCGCAAGCAGCAGCCAGCGGGTCTGAAGGCCCGCCTCGGCAAAGCCGATGTTAAACTCGGCGGCCGCCGCCCTGTGTTCGTCCTGCCAGGAACGAACCGCCCGGGCCGGCACCGGGCTGTCGATCAAGACCCCGTCCAAGTCTGCCAGATCGGAAAGATCCTTCAATGCCGGCAGCCTCGGCGCCCGCCACCAGAAGACCTGCCGCTGCATGTCCTGACGGAAACGGGGGCGGCGGTCTTCGGACACCAAGGTGAACAGGACCGCCCGGTTCCCCGGCTGCGGGAAGAGAAACCGCAGGTCTCCGTCCAAAAAATGCGGGCGGCGCAGGTGCAACGCATCGAGCAGTTTCGGGGTCTGCGGGGTTTCAGGCGGCTCGAAAAACACCACTTCGAAGGGGGTGAACGGGTTTTCGGCCGTGGTCATGCCGAGCACCTTTTGGATATAGCCCGACCCCCGGACCCGCGGACCCACCAGGACTTGGTAGGGCTGCGTGAGCCGGCCCGCCAGGCGGCGAATCTGGGCCAACGGCCTTTCGCTATTCAGGGCCAGCTTGGCCACGAAGGGGGTCCCTCCCAGTCGCACCCAGAGGTCGGTTGCCCTTTGAAAATCACGCCTCGCCCCACGACGCCAGGACACCTCCAGGTCGGGCAGCGGGAAAAACACGGTGTCAAAGCGGGTTTCGGCATAATCGTAGGCTAGGAGGAAATCCTCCGGCGCAAACTCCGGGGTGGCGCTGACGGTGTAGGGCGGGTGCGGCTCAAAACGCAGGCCCAATTCGCGGCGGCGGCGGCGAAAAGAGGTGCCGGGAAGAACAGCGAGGGGGAATAACTGGACATCGTCCTGCAGCCCGTGGTCGGCCACAAAATCCACGCTGCGCATGAACCCTCCGAGGTCGTCGCCCGGCAGCCCGATGATGAGATCGATGCTGGGGGTGATGCGCCGTTGCTTGAGACGCGCCGCCCCCTGGAGGAACCGATCCAACCGCGTCGGGCGGTTCATGATCCCGAGCGCCCGGGGATTGGTGCTCTGCAGGCCGATCTCGAACCAGCTGAAACCGGCGGCAGCCAGCAGGTCGGCCAAGCGCTCATCGATGGCCTCGGCCCGGATTTCGCTGAAAAAGCGAACGGATTTCTGCGGGTTGAAACGGGCGATCCCGGCCAGCAAATCGGCAAGGCCCGGACGCGAATTCAGGCAAGGGTCCAGCAGGTAGACCTCTTCGAGGCTGCGCTCCACCGCCCAGGTGACCGCCCGCAGCAAGTTTGCCGGCTCCGCGAAAGCCATTCCTTTGCGGGACTTGTTGTAGAAGCAAAACCCGCAGCGGTAGGGGCATCCGCGCTGGGTCTCGAGCAGCATCAGGCGCTCGAGACCCGGTTCGAGCAGGCCTCCCAGGTAAGGGCTCGGGGCGCTTCGGAAGACGTCCGCGGCGCCCTCGGCCGCCCGCCCCTGCGCCCATAAATCGGGTTCGGTCAACAGTCGGCGAAACACTCTTTCCCCTTCGCCGTAGACGAGGAAATCAACGTGGGGGGAGCGCACCAGGGGGTTGTCCGGGGTGACCTCGGGCCCTCCAATGACAATCCTTGCCGGGCTGCCCGCCTTCAGGTTTTCGGCGAAATAGAGGCTGCGCTCGATGTTCCAGCTGAAAACGCTGAAACCGATCACATCGGGGTTGGATTCCCGGATCAGCGCCAGCAGGGCCGCGTCCCCAAGATAGGAGACCAGGCTTTCGGGCAGGATCTCGACGTCGACACCGCGCAGCCCCTGCGCCGCCTGCTTGAGGCACGCCGCGCCCAGGGGGATGTTGCCGGTCCTGCGCCCGTAATTCTGGCGTGGAATCGGCAGCTGTAACAGCAGTACATGCGTCATGAGCGCGCGAATGCCCTTGCGTCGAGGTCTGTTTACCGAAGGACGGCAGATGCCGTCAGCATGGCATCAAAGTGCGGCAGGAGGTGCTCAAAATCAAGATGATCTGCCACGCCACGGCGATGGCAAAGCACACGATCGCAAAGGTAAAAAGAGTGCGGGTGCGCATCCGGCTCCCGCGGATGACGCTGTTCTTGACGAGGACGAAAATGATCACCGCCATACTGGTGAGGGCATACTTGGCGACGGTGAAAACGAGGGGGCCTTTTTGGAGGAAATAGGCCATGACGGGGTTGATCTCGCTGGCGCCGTGTTCGATCAGGTTGAGAGTCAGGAAGGCATCGGTCATGCTCAGGAAAAGGATCCCTAAAATGACCACCAGAAGCCAGGGAGAATAGTGGTCCACGATGGCAATCCGGCGCCGGTCGTCGGTTCTGCGAACCTTCCGCCGCCGACCGCCGGACAACAGGAAGCTCAGGGGGGGGAAGGTCCTGCGCCGTCTGTCCGCACCGGCACGCTTTTCGCCGACGGCACCCTCGCCTGTTTGAGTCTCAGGGTCCCGGTCGGCCGGGCTGTTGGGAGAAGAGGTCATCCGTCGGGGGTTCCCGGGTTCGAACACCATCAATCGATCCATGCGGCTAAAGCATTTTTATCGGCCGTCGCGGCAAAATCTTGAGGTTTTATCGAAGCCCTCCTCAGGTCCCGCGGAGTTGACAACGACGGGGCCCTCCGATACGACAGGACGCGGAGGCCGACCATGAAAATTTTCGGTGTCAACAAGCTGTGCGATGCTTCATGGTTGAACTTGTTTCAGGTCACCTATCGTCTCGAGGGCCGAAACCCGCGTTCATGGACGCTTGCCACCCGCCGCAGAATTCCGCGCTGTGCCAGCGGCCAGTTCGAAATGCCGGATGGGGTGATCGTCGCCGCGTTCCACCGCGCACGCCGGAAGCTCGTGGTCATCCGCGAATGCCGCGTTGCGCTCGCCGGTTTTGAATATGGGTTCCCGGCGGGGCTTGTCGACTCCGGCGAGAGCATAGAGGAAGCCGCCCGCCGGGAGTTGATGGAAGAAACCGGTCTGTCGGTGGTCAGCTTCCTGAAGACCAGCCCGCCGCTGTATTCATCCGCCGGCATGACCGACGAATCGGTGAGCATGGTCTACGTGGATTGCGATGGCGAGCCCTCGGCCGAATCGCAGGAGGGGTCCGAGCAGATCGAGGTGATGTTCGTGTCGAGCGCGGAGGCCGGCCGCCTCTGCACCGACCCGACGCTCAAATTCGACGCCAGGGCATGGCTGGTGATCGAGCGTTTCGCCGCCACCGGACGCCTGGTGGGAGAGGCCCCCTCCGCTTCAGCCGTCCGCTGAGGCCGCCGGCAGATCGCAGCAGTCAAAACGCCGGCCGCATCCGCCGCACATCAGGGGTTTATCCGCATGTCCACCGGCGACTATTACTCCATCTTGGGAGTGGCGAACCCGGACGCCACGGGGGGCGCAACGGGGATCTTTTGCTGGAAGTCCGATTTCAAAAACCGCTGTTCGGGCGGCTGTCGGACGCCGCCGCCAAGCTGCGGGCCAAGGTGACAGGCCGCTTTTCATGACGGCTTTGCTTCTTGACGGACTGAACGAAAATCGATACGGTGATCGCCCAATTCGAGCATGTTGCGGCAGACACCCCTCGACGGAGCCTCTTCTCATGAAGCTTTCCACCCGAAGTCGCTACGGCACCCGCCTGATCCTCGACATGGCCGAGAACTACGGCAAGGGTCCCATCCAACTCGGAGAAATCGCAAAGCGCCAGGCAATCTCCCTGAAATATCTCGAGCAGATCATCCGCCCCCTCAAGCGGGCCGGCTACATTCAAAGCTTCAGAGGGTCGAAGGGAGGCCACATTTTGGCGCGCCCGGCCGAGGAGATCACGGTGGGCGAGATCGTTGCCTTGTTGGAGGGCGGTGCCTTCCTCACGTGGTGCTCCCGCAACTCCGTAAACTGCGAGCGCATCGATGAGTGCGTCACGCGCTTTGTTTGGATGGAAGCCTCCCAGGCGATGTTCTCCCGCCTCGAGCAGATCACCTTTGCGGATCTGCTCAAGCGCGGGGTGAAATCTCAAGTGGAGGGGTGCGAACGGGTCGGCTGATTGTGGAAAGACCAGAGGCGAGTCCCAGGCGGAACCCGCCTCTGCGAGGAGAGGAGAAGGAAAAACGCCACCTTAGAGTGGCAAAAATCGCCTGGGCAACCTCAAAAGGAGGATAAAAGATTGCCCAGGGTTTTAACCGCTCACCGACTCGAGCGGCAATGGTATGGAGACAGCTCCGGTCGGAACGTTACAATGACCGGGCTTCCAACCAACGGACCTGCCTTGGCTTCAAGTCGTTTAGCCCCATGGCGGGCAGAACGCCCTTCCGGACCCGGCGCGTACTCCGGGTGCACCGTCATGAAAGAAAAGTTGCAGGTTGATGACCGATATCGGTCGCTTTTGCACAAGGCCGCGCGGCGGGGCTACTCCGAGTGGATCCTGACGACCAGCGCCCTGATCGATGGCCTGGGCGCGCGCACGGCAGCGTGGTTCGAGACGCGCAGCGCCGTGATCGTCTTGGCCGAGTGCTGGCCGCTGGGCTCCGAACTGCTGTTCACCAAGGGCGTCCACAGCAAGGTCGCAGCCCTCGTCCGCCTGGCGTCGCATCAAAAAAACCGGGACGCCACCGGCCTCGGGTTCCTGGCGTATGCTCTGGGGAAAGACGATACCAGCGCGCTTGCGGAGACCCCCGGCGATAAGCCGCTGCGATGGCTGGCCCGGGCGATCCGCAACCCTTCAGGGTTTTGGGATTGGGTCTCCGAGCACACCGCCCGCAAGGACCGAAAAGACCTGATCGATAACGCGTTCCGCTTTCGGGACGGGGGCAGGCCTCACGACCGGGCCGTGGCCATGGCGGCGGCCTACCTCGCCCTGACCCAAAGCCCCCCCGCCATCGAGCCGGCCCCGGCCCCCGAGGAGGCGTTTCCCTTCTGGGTTGTGTTCGACCGGCACACCGCCGAAGGAAAGCGCGCGCTGAGAGACACCGCCCGCGACCTGCACATCCCTCTGCCCCAGTTGGAATGGGCCCATTTTTATTTCGAAGGCTCCGCCGCCAACGCCGAGGCCCCTTCCCCCTGGTGGCAGGCCTATTGCCGCTGGCATTTCCGGAAGATCGGGATGCTGCCCGAGGAGATCTACCTGCTGTGGGAGCCGGCAAGGGAGCAACTGATCGACGCACTGGCAGAAGATAGCCGGCGTCTTCACCGAGAGCTCTATCGCTGGAAGCTGGCGCACATGGACGCCATCGAAGCCGTAAAACGCCGGGTGGAGTTGTTCAACGCCAACATCAAGGAGGTCCAGAAGGACCAATCCGCGCTGTTTTAAAGGAACCTCAAAAAAGACCCGGGCGGTGGATCATTTTTTGGCGGCGGGAGGCTCGGGAGCAGTCTGGGCCGGCTGCTCCAGCTCGCCGGCAGCGGCGGCGGCTTTCCCGCTCTTGGGGGCGAGTTTCGCCTCGGCCGGCTTGGTGCGGGGCGGAGCGGCGGGTGAGAGCTTCCCCCCGGGGGGCTTGGGCGCCTCGATCCCGGGCCGGCGGGACGGGGCTTTAAAGTAGGGATGGCTCTTTTCGCGGTGGATCCCGCGGTATGGGTCGCGGGGAAGCGCCGGACCGGAGCGGCGGTAATAGACCGCACCGGGGACGCACTCCCCATAGCGCAGGTAATAACCCTCATCGCACTCCTCGGCGCGCTCGAGCTTCTGCCGGGACTGCTCCAGCCGTCGCTCGGCCTCCTCCAGCTTCAACTGCGCCTCGCGCTCGCGGGCGGCAACCGCTGCCTGGCGCTGCTCCAGGTCCAATTTCTCGAACTCCAACCGCATCCGTCGGTCTTCTTCCATGCGTTGGCGGTCCGACTCCGCGTCGTAGGGCATTTCTTCAATCCGATCGAGGATCTTGACCCCGGCCGGCGGCGGCTGGTTCGAAAACCGGATGACCCCATCGGCATCCCGCCACCGGTAGATATCCGCAAACGAGGGCGTGGCAAGCCCGACAAGCGCCACCAACCCTGCGATCCAAAGGCGGCTATTCATTTCCGTTCATCCTATCGTGCGATTGAAGTCCTAAATCGTATGACCCGCTTGCGGTTTTACAGCGTCTGTTGATTGGACGCCGGGAACGCCTTTCAGGATTACAAGGTCCGTGCCGGCAACCGGACGGACCGCGGGCCTGCGCTTATTGGTCAAGGCCATCGCCGGTGGCGCGAATGATCTCCCAGGCCTCCTCGGCCGTCTCGACAAATTGGAACAGGCTTAAATCCGCCGGGGATATGGTGCCTTCGTCCACCAAGGCCTGGAAGTCGACCACCCGCTGCCAGAAACCCCGGCCGAAAAGCAGCACCGGTATCCGACGGATCTTGCCGGTCTGGATCAGGGTCAGGGTTTCAAAAAGCTCATCGAGGGTCCCGAAGCCCCCCGGAAAGGCCACCAGGCATTTGGCACGCATGAGTAGGTGCATCTTGCGAATCGCGAAATAGTGGAACTGAAAGTTGAGCTCCGGGGTGATGAACGGGTTGGGGTACTGTTCGTGAGGCAAAACGATGTTCATGCCGATGGTCAAGCCCCCGGCCTCGTGGGCACCGCGGTTGGCCGCTTCCATTATTCCAGGGCCGCCGCCGGTCATCACCACCCGACGATGGTTGTCCGAGTGGCGTCCGATTAAGTTCCCCAGCTTGCGCGCCTCGCTGTAGTAGCGACTGCCGGCCACGGCACGCTCTGCTTGTTTGAGGCTTGCCTGCAGTCCGGGGTTGCCCTCATCCCGGCTCAACTCGATGCGGGCGGACTCCAGCCGGGCCGCGGCCGATTCCGGGTCGAGGAAGCGCGCACTGCCGAACACTACCACCGCGGATTCAATGCCTTTTTCCTGAAGGGCCAGCTCCGGCTTGAGAAGCTCCAGTTGCAGCCGCACGGGCCGAAGTTCGTCCTTCAGAAGAAAATCCGGGTCTTGAAAAGCGAGCCGGTAGCTGGTCGACCTCAGGTAGTCCGCTTCGGCTTTCAAGCCTGCATGGCGGGCATCCTCCAGCGCCGATGGGAAGATGGTTTTGCGGGGCCGCTGCTTGGACATATGAAGGCCTCTCTTTCCGGGGAGTTATACCGACGGTCGAGGCCAGCTTACCAGATGGCACCGGAATGATGCAACCATGCATAGGGGCCGGAAAAGAAAACTTCCCGTGATGCCGTTTTTCCTGACAGCGCAATCCTCCAATCATCGATGTTGAGAGAGCCCGTCGGGGAGATGCACGCGCATCCGAGAAGTTTGATGACAGACTTATTCAATTTTTATGCCAGAAACCTTGAAAAATGATATCTGTCTTGATACCGGCGTGTTGGCGCCTGCGCACTTCACCGACAGGGAGCGCGGTGACAAAAATCGTCACGTGCGCGTCTAAAAAATGTCACCGAATGCGAACGCGATTGAACGCGAACCGCCGGGGTGCTAAACTGCCGGCATGGAGTTCGAGTTTGCCACGGCCGGGCGAATCGTATTCGGCGCCGGCGCGGCCCGCAGGATCGGCAGCGAAGTTGCCGCGCTGGGCCGCCGCGCCCTGGTCCTGACCGGCGCGCGGCCTGAACGCTGCGCGGAAATGCGCGCACAGCTGGAACACCACCACGTCATGCAGGCCTTGTTACCGGTGAGCGGCGAGCCGACCACGACTTTGGTGGAGGCCGGCATCGAACATGCCCGGGAGTTCGGCTGCAACGTCGTGGTGGCCATCGGGGGCGGCAGCGTCATCGACGCGGGCAAAGCGATCGCCGCCATGCTCGCCAACGGGGGCGACCTGATGGAGCACCTCGAGGTGATCGGCAAGGCCCGGCCGCTCACCCTGCCCTCCGCCCCGTTCATCGCTGTCCCCACGACCGCCGGCACTGGTTCGGAGGTGACCCGCAACGCCGTTCTGGGGTCGCCGGAGCACCGGATCAAGATCAGCCTGCGCAGCCCGTTCATGCTGCCGCGGCTGGCCCTGGTGGACCCGGAGCTGACGTACAGCATGCCGCCGGCGCTCACGGCCGCCACGGGCTTCGATGCCCTGACCCAGCTGATAGAGACCTTTGTCGGCCGCCACGCCAACCCGCTGACGGATGGGATCTGCCGCGAGGGCCTGCGCCGGGCGGGCCGCTCGCTGGCGGCCGCCTTCGCCGACGGCAACGACCGGCAGGCGCGCGAGGACATGTGCATCGCCAGCCTGTTTGGCGGACTGGCCCTCGCCAACGCCCGGCTGGGCGCGGTGCACGGCATCGCCGGACCTTTCGGCGGCATGTTCCCCGCGCCCCACGGCGCCGTCTGCGGCCGGCTGCTGCCGGCTGCGGCAGCCGTCAACATCAACGCTCTCCGCGAACGGGCCCCTGAATCGCCGGCCCTTGCTCGATATCAAGAGGCGGCGGAGATCCTGACCGGAAACACCCTGGCCGAACCAGAAGAGGGGGTGCAATGGCTGCGGACGCTGAGAACCCGTCTCGGCATTCCGCTGCTGTCCAGTTACGGGTTCTCAACGGAAGAGGTGGACGTGCTGATCGAACGCGCCCGGCAGGCCAGCAGCATGCGGGGCAACCCGGTCGATTTGGCGGCACGTGAGATAGAGGAAATATTGATAGGAGCGGATTGAGAGATAGGTCGGGAACTCCGTGAATAAGCCCTGCCGATGCGGTGATTTATGTGTTTCTTCGCTGCAGCAATCGCCGGACTGTCAAAATTTTGAATTTTCAGAGCCCCCCTTTTTCCTCCGTGCACCTTTACCCAATTGAGTTTCAAAACGAATTCGGCGAGATAGACGAAAACAGACCCTGGCATATAAATTGAAGAGACTCACCCCGGTCGATGCACCAAACTCAACAGGAGGAACGTATGCGGCGATTTTTGGCATTGTTCGTGTTGTCGTTGTTTGCGGTTTCGGCGGTGGTCCTGAGCACCGAAGCATGCTTTGTGAGCTCCCTCGGCAACCTGGCCCCCACGCCACCGGCCGAGAATCCGGGTTCCGGCCGGCTGAGTGCAATCAACTCCCAACTCTCATCGATTGAACAGCAAATCGGAAAGCTGCAGAGCGACCGGGCGATGATGGAAACCCAGCGAACCGAATCTCTTTTAGAACTGGGCAAGTTGACGGGGGGGCCGAGGGCACCGGTTACCCCTGAATTCGGTGAAACGCTGTCCATCGACCCCGGGATGATGGTCAGCATGCACAACGCCAACCTGACGATCGCCATAAACGAGATGAGGAGCATCGATGCCCAAATCCAGAACCTTCATCAGAACGCAGCCGCATTGAAAGCCGAGCGGGCGGAGATCGAGCAGGCGATGGCGCAAAGCTCGAAATCCACATTCGCCGGCGATGGCGGCTGCTTTACGCCCGACACCCGGGTCATTCTTCCCCAAGGAACCAAAAGCATCGCCGCGCTCACGCCCGGTGAACCGCTGCTCGCCTACGACGAAAACAACATGGAGATTGCCCAACGCCGGATCCTCAACACCTTCCGTGCACGGGAAGACCACTATTTTCTGCTGAACGAGGATGTCCGCGTAACCGCCATGCACCGCTTCTTGACCGACGCCGGTTGGGTCCGCGCCAAGGACCTGGAGCCGGGGATGAAGCTGAAAACCGCCGGAGGCTGGACCCCCCTCGTCAGCAAAAAGCTCATCGCCGCCGAGGTCGAGGTGTTCAATCTGCAAGTCGATGAGCATCAGGACTTTTTCGTCATGGGTGCAAAAGAGAGCTACCTTGTCCACAACACGGGCGGTGGCGGCGGTGGCAAGTGATCACTGAAAACCTCGAAACCGGTTCGATCAAACCCGGACAGGACAGAAGGATGGAGACATGATTCACAGCGCACGTTGGTTGGCATGTATCGGGTTTCTTTTGATGTTGGCAGCAGGGAATGCGCGCGCAGCAGCCGATCCCGGCGGGTTGGCGGGCCTGCAATGGGCAAAGCCGGAGGGGGATTGCAAAAAGCTCATGCTTTGCAGCGAGCAGACGCTTGCGGTGCCGGATGTGATCCCCCAGGAGACGGTCTATTCCGGAAAGCTGAAAAACCTGAATGGCATCCCGGTCAGGGACGCTTCGTTTGCATTCCACGAAAAGAAGTTCTACATGGGGACGGTTTTCTTCGATCCCGACCGGATAACGTTCGAGGCTCTGAAATCGTCTCTTGCCAAGGGCCACGGGCGGCCCCGATCGGAGGGTACCAAGGGGGCCTCATGGCTGCTCGGCAGCACCCGGGTGATCCTCTACAAAGGGGAGAGCTACCATGCCGTGTCCTACGCCCATGTGCCCGGTTTTACCAAAGTCGCCAACCTGAAGAAGTATCCCAAACCCACTCCCCCGCCTGCGAAAGCCGCACCCAGCAAGAAGAAATAGCCGGCCTCGACTCGGCCGTTGGAAAGCCCGGGGGGGCTCCCGCCGCCCCGGGCTTTCGCCTCTTCGCGCTTCCGGTTGAAAAATGCCGGTTCCGGCACTATTCTCTTCCATATTGACACGCAATGATGAAACCAGGCACCCTTATGACCCAACGCCCCAGACTGATCGCTGCGATGGTGATGATGCTCTTGGCGGTCGCGCCCGCAGCGGCCGATTCCAACCTGACCCGACTGGTCAAAAAAATCCAACCGGCCGTCGTCACGGTGATCGCATATGACATGCAGCGCCATATTGCGGGGATCGGAACCGGGTTCTTCGTCAGCCCACGGGGGCATCTGATCACCAACTTCCATGTGCTCGCCGGCAACTTCGCGGCCGATATACGCACATCCAAAGGAAACTCCTATCCCGTCAAGGCGGTGCTGGCGGAGAACAAGGCCGCCGACCTTTTAAAGCTGCAGGTGGACATCCCGCCGGAGGAAGTGTCGTGGATTCCCGTCGGCGACCGGCTGCCGAAGATCGCCGAGCGCATCGTCGTGGTCGGCAGCCCCATGGGGCTCGAACAAACCGTGAGCGAGGGCATCGTCTCCTCCCTGCGCGAAGTCCCCGTCATCGGCCCGGTGTTTCAAATGTCGGCCCCGATCTCGCCGGGCTCCAGCGGCAGCCCGGTGGTCAACGCGAGGGGCCAGGTGCTCGGCATCGCCACCTTCCAGTTCGTCCAGGGCCAGAACCTGAACTTTGCGGTGACGACGCAGCAGATGTCGGCGCTCAGGGCTTTCGACAACCTCATGACGGTTTCCGAGTGGGCTTTCACCCACCTCGGCAGCAAGCCGCGGGTGGCCGAGGAGTTGTGCCAACGGGGGTTTAAGTTCTCGATCGAGGGCGAGGACCGGCTGGCGTTGGAGTACTTTCTCAAGGCCACGCAAGCCGATCCGACCGACTCCGAGGCCTGGGGCGGTTTGGGCTCATGCTACGCCGGCCTGGACCATCCCGAGGACGCCGCGGCCGCCTTCAGGCAGGCCGTGCAGGCCAACCCCCGGGACGAGGTGGCCCATTTTCGCCTGGCGAACTTCTACAGCCGCATCGGACGGCACGAGGACGCCATTGCCGGCTACCGGGAGGCGCTCGCCATCAACCCGCAGTTCGAGGCGGCCTATTTCAACCTGGGGCTGATCTACGTGGGGATCGGCCGGTACGCCGAGGGCAAGGACGCCTTCGAGGCCGTCACCCGGATCAACCCGGAAGCGGGCCCCGCCCACTACAACGCCGGACTCGCCCACAGCCAGTTGGGCCGCTTCCAGGAGGCGATCGAGGCTCAGAAAATCGTCATCCGCATCAACCCGGGCTACGCACCGGCCTATCACGCCATGGGCGCCGCCATGGGCCACCTGGGCCGGCCGCGAGAAGAGATGGCGGCCTACCGCGAGGCCATCCGCGTCGACCCGGATTTCGCCCCTGCGCATCACGCGATGGGCGCGGCGCTGCTGAAGCGTGGCGACACGCCCGGGGCTCTCGAGCAGTACAAAATTCTGCAGAGGCTGGACGAAGCCATGGCTGTGAACCTTTTCAACCGCATCTACCCGAATGATGACACCCCCTTCACCCCTAAAGGAACTGCCCCGCAGCGGAAACCATAACTGCTTCGGGTGCAGCCCGGTCAATCCCTCCGGCCTGCGCATGCGGTTTTTCTCCGACGAGCAGGTTGTCTATTCCCGCGTGACGGTTCCGGAGCATCTTTGCGGCTGGAGCAATATCGTCCACGGCGGGGTGTTGACGACTATTTTGGACGAGATCATGAGCTGGTCGGCCATCTACCTCTTGAAACGAATCGCGCTCACCCACAGCATTAACGTCGAATTCGTCAAACCGGCGAGGGTGGGGCATGAACTGAGGGCCGAGGGGCGGGTGAAGCAGACGAACGGCAGGTACGACGCCGTGACCGAGGGGCTCCTGATAGACGCCTCCGGCGAGGTGTGCGCCCGCGCGAGAGCCACCTTCAAGGTCTTCTCCCCGGCCGTCGCCAAGCGCCTGAAAATTGCGGACGAGGCCTCCATCCAATGGTTCGAGGGGATTTTCAACCCCGACGGGCGCGCTTGAACGCAGCGGGGGGGTCCAAGGCCCGGCGGATGGGTTTTGAGCCTCGCGGCAGGCGGGCAGCGGCGGGATGCTCAGGACGCCATCTTGTTCCTGGCCTCGACCGGGGCTGGGAGAAGCACCGCCTCGATCTCCCGGCGCATGCATTCCAGCTCCTCCACAAAGCGCCCCCGCTTTTCCTCGATGAATTGACGTGCGAGGTCGTGGTAGTAGTCCACCCCCCTGAGCAGGTTTTCCTTGAAAGTGCTGAAGTAGGTTTGGGGGCGGCGGGACAGGCCGATCGAAAAGCAGGAGACCTCCTTGCGCAGATGCTCCACGTAAAGCCTGATCTCCTCGACGAACATGTGCGGCCGCTCGCTGTTGGCCAGCAGGCAAAGCCGGCCGTAGATGTGGCCGACCATCTCCTCCAGGGAGGCCAGTTTCGAGAAGTTCACGATGTTGGGCCCGCAGCAGACTGCCGGAGCGGCCTGGTCGTCGAGGTGGTAGTTCAGCGCGGCGCCGCCGGCCAGGTCGTTGCACAGGCAGGACTTGTCGAGCACCCCCTGCCGGACGGCATCCAGTTGCTCGGCCGAAAGCCCTTCCTGCGACAGCTTGCCGAGCTTGCGCCGGATATAGGCCCGGGCGGCGATGCAGATCGGAACCTCGCTGAAATCCGTGTTGAAGGCGGCGTAGCCTTTTGGGCACGGGCTCCCGGGGCGGCCCGCAGCGTTACGCCGCCGCCGCGCCTCTTCGCTGGCCGAGGTCCGCAGGTTCCAGAAGGGAACGCCCAGGGGTGAGCTGTCGCTGAGATACACGTCACCGGGCCGGACGTTGAGAAGCTTGTCGAGCTGCACCCGGTCCACGTTGGTCGCCTCGGGCACGAGCAGGAAGGGCGTTCCCCAGCCCGTGCCTTCCAGCAGGTAGTACCGCAACAGGAAATCGTTCTCTTCCGCCGTTCCGATGCCCCCCTGCACCGTCACCCGAACGCTGCCCGGCTCCCAGCGCATCGGCCGCCCCTGGGCCTCGAGCGCCTTGAGGTAGCCGTTGCGCAGGGTTTCCCCAAGCTCGGATCGCCGCTGCTTGAACTCTTCGAGGACCGGCCCGAGCAGGTGGCCATCGGTGGCGAAGGCGTGCCCGCCGCAGTTGAGCCCCGATTCGATCCGAAACTCGGAGACCCAAAGCCCGCGCTTGGCCAAAAATTTGCCCTGGACCTCGGCGGAGTGGAAATCGCTGACCTTCAGGATGATGGTTTTTTTGAAATGCCCGCCCGCAACGGGAAAGAAGTCGTCGAAGGTGGCGGCATAGCGGTAGAGGCGCTGATTGATGCCCGCCGAAAATATGATGGCGGAGTTCAGGGAGCTGCGGGCAAAACCTCGCAGGGCGGACATCGCGTGGGAGAACTCCGGTGCCAGCTTCCGGCCGCCATGGTAGGCGTCGCCGTCGAGCTTGGTCATGATGTTGACGTCGATGTTGCCGGGAACGGCCAGGGGGCGGAGGCCGGCCTGCAAGCGCTCCTTTTCCGGCCCTTCGGCCGCAGCCAGCATGGCCTCATAAGCGGTTTTCAAGATCCCGTTCGGCAGCATGCGGAAGTAGCGGGTGATCTCGCTGCCCTCTTCGAAGGGCGAGGCCTGGAGTTGCCTCACCTGCCGTCTCACCAACCGATCCACCAGGTCCAAATAGGCGGTGATGCGGCGGGCTCGGCAGTCTTCCTCGCCGTCCGCAATGGGCTCGAAGGATTCGCCGAGCCGGTCGCAGTGATACTTCCGCACCTGCTCGATGAGCACGTCATCCACGAGGGATATGACGGAGGAGATCCCGTAGCGGGCGACCTTCAGGGGTGTGTCGATGGTGAACCCCGTGCCCATGACGGGGATGTGAAAGCTGTGCGGTTGATTCAGCATGTCCGGCCTCGCTTCGGAGTCGTCGTTATGGTCAGCGGCGTCCGATTTCGGCCGGCCGGCCACGATAATCCTTCGATCCTTTCAGGATCAGGGGGTATGAACCGAATCCTATCACATCCAGGGGCCGGCTCCCAGCACTATTCTGACTGGAGCGGACGGCAGCGCTCAGACCCGATAGACGCCTTCCGTGGGGTCGAGGAGCGCCGCCATCAGCCCCCGCAGGGTCAGCAGCTGCGCGCTCAGCTCGGTGGCCGGCCCGCGCATCCCGGGCGTCAACCCCCGCCCGCACCGCCGGGCGGCGCGCCCGGCGATGCGGGCGGGGTTCAGGAACAGCCGGATGAGCACCTGCAGCAGGAAAAAGCCGAGCGCAAGGGCGATGCCGATCAACCAGAACGCGTGCACGAAAAAGCCCCCTCCGAGGTAGTCGCCCCGGAAGAAACTCACCACCGCCACCCACCCCACGTAGCCGATCAGGCCGGCCACCGGGGCATTCAACAGGGCTTGGAGCCAGAACCCGCCGAGTGTCGAGGGGATCCTGGCGCTTTCCGCTTCGACGGCCTCCGCCCAGAGCGCGGTGAGCGGCCCGGAAAATGCCTCCACGCAGGCGTCGGCCGTTTCGGCCGCCCGCACCGCCGGGTCGAAGCGGCCCCGCACCAGCATCTCCGCAGCATCCGGCCAACGCTTCAGCAGCGCCAGGCGGAAGCCGTCGATCGCCGCCTTCAGGCGGCCGTCTTCGTTTTCCCCTGCCTGTGAACGCCGCTCCAAGGAAACCTGACGGTTGCGAGACAGCGGGCGGCGGAGCCGCAGGACGGAACCGACCCCGCTGCCGAAGCTCAGCAGACGCGCCCAAAGGGCCAGCACCCACCCGACCGGCCCCACCCAGCGCTGCGCGAGCTGCCGGTAGACCGCAGCCCCCATCCCCGGCGGGAGCCGGACGTCGCCGCTGCGCAGCGCCTGCAAGGCCGCCGCCGCGGCTTCGGCGTGCAGGTCGCTCAGACGGCGCCCCGCCTCTTCCAGGGCCGCGCGGTCGTCGGCCAGCGCGCGCCAGAGCTCCGCGCGCACGACATCATGGAGGCGCCGGGCGTTTTCGGTCCGCCGGTCGATCGCAAACCCGCTGCGGCCCATCTCGCCGAAAACGATCCGGGTCAATCCGGCGTACTGGTCGAACCCGTGCCGCGGCCCCGCCGCCGGGTCCCAGGCCGGTTCGCGCAGGTGGCTGCGGGCGCTGATGCAAAGCACGCCGGCGGCGGCCCCGCCCCAGGCGCTGCGAAGATACTCCAAGAAATCCGGTAGGATCCTCTCCTGCAGCTCGACTTCATCCAGCCGGTCGCACTTGTTGAGCACGACCACCAACGACTCGCCGTCGAAGCGCCTGACGATCGGGGCCAGGGTGTCCACGTGGTCGCGGCGCTTGGGGTTCTCGGCGTCGAACACGCAGATCAGCACATCCGAATGGGCCACGGCCCGCTCCAGCATCGGCAGGTGGCGCCGGTTTGCCATGCTGTCGGTGTCCGGCGTGTCGATCAGGCAAATCCCTTCCGGCAGGCGCCCGCCCTCTGCAGCCCGGACAGCGGCCGCATCGGCGCCGAGATCCCGGGCAAGCTCGGCGGCATCCTCTCCGTTGCGGTCGAAGATCACGACCCGCTCGGTCGTGGGCCGGCGATGCCCGGTCGGGGAGATCGCATCGCCCCCCGCCAGGGCGTTCACCAGGGTCGATTTGCCTGACCCGGAGGGCCCGATGACCGTCACGACCAGGCTGCGGTCCAGCCGCCCGGCGATTCCTTCGATCATGCGCAGGGCCTCATCGCACTGCCGGCAAAGACCCGCCGCGGGTCGCCAGAGGGTGAGCGCGCCCAGATCGCCCTTCAAACGTTTCAGTTCGAAGGTGAAGCCCTCGATCCGTCCCAGGGCTTTGAGGGTGGCGCCCTGGCGCTCCAGCGCTTTCATAGGTCCCCCCCGGTGGCGGCGCGCCCGAGGGCCACCGCCAGGGAATCTGCCAGGCGGCCGGCAGCGGCGGCGGTGTCCTCGACCGAGCGCAGGATCTCCCCGGAGAGCGCCTCCTCGAACAGTGCCTGCACCAGGGCGGACTTGCCTTGCAACCAGGTCCGGGCCAGCGGCCCCAGCATCGCCTTGAGCTGCCTGCGGTCGGCTTTTTTCATGCCGCGGGTCACCGGGATGGCCACCAGGGCGTAGAGGTCCTTCACGCCGAAGAGCCCGGCCAGTTTGACTTTGATCGTGGCCCCACCCACCGGGTCCCCGGTGGACAAAACGTAGGTCACCGCCACCGTGGCGGGCAGGACGTTCAGCGCCGCCCAGAAGGTTTGGCTGATTTTGGCCCAGGTCCCCATCCGGCTGCGGAAATGGTCCGCCAGCTGCCGCAGGTCATCGTCCATATCATGGCCGATCCGGCCGATTTCGTCCTTTCGGCTTAAAATGCGCTGCAGCGCCGAGCTGAAGTCCTGCAGCCGGAGCCGCTCCTGGGCCGGGAACACCGCCGGGTGCGCCGCCACCGACACCGGCGCGACCGGGTCGGTGAAAGTCTGCCCCGGGGCCTGGGCACGCTCGATCTCCATGGGAGCGGAGGAGGGTATGGGCAGGGACAGGTGCGGGCTCAGAAGGTAATGATTCAGCGACGTCGCCGCCGCCACGAGGTTTTCCTCGAGCTTGCGGGAAAACTGATCCTCCGGTGCGGCCGGGGCCGGTTCGCCGGAGAGCTTTTCCCGAGCCCACCCGGCCGCCCCCAGCAGGGCCCGCACGGGCAGCTCGATCAAGCTCCCGGTGCGCCGCATCAGCTTGACTGCCGGCGGGTCGGTGTCCGACCAGATTTTGGCGAAGCGCCGCACCACCCGATCCATCGGGAAGAAACTCAGCGCCTCCTGGAGGCACAACCCTTGAGCCGCCCGCAGGGCCGCGCCATACCGCTTCAGGTCCTCCAGGGAGGCCGTGGCACGAGCGGCCAGCCCCTGGGCCTTCCCGAGCGCATCGGCCACGATGCTGGCGTGCAGCTCGTGCCTCAGCCGCGGCAGGTCGATCGCCTGCAGCGCCGCGTCAAACCCCGGATCGCCGGATCGGGCCGGCCGCAAAACCATCGGGATCGCCCCGGCCGCAACGCGGTTGTCCTCGTCGGCGCGGTAGATCCCCAGGACGCAGCGGCCGGCCTCTTCGCCGTAAATGTGGCGGCCCACCGTCATGGCGTGCTCGACCACCTCCCCTTCGCTGAAGCCGGGGTAGGCGCGGTAGACGAGAAAGCACTTGCGCCGGCCGATGCCGGTCAGCATTTCGGCGATGAAATCGGTGTTGTCGCGGTTGTTGTAGTTGGAGTTGGTGAAAACGTAGATCAGGATGTCCGCCGCTTCCAGGGCGCTGCGGGCGCTGTCCCGGTTGGCGTAGCGGCCCCCGGCACCCGTGTCGAAATCAGGTGTATCCAGCAAAACGACGGAACCGGTGGTGGGCACGAACAACGGCCCCCCGAGCACGAGAAGATCCTCGATTTGCTCGAGCGGGGCCGCGGGCGCGCCGAAGGGGTCCAGCAGCCCGGCCACGAGCTCCTCACGGCCGGAGAGGGCCGCGGGCAGGGAAAAGAGCACCCGGCGGTTCATGCCCGCCCGGCCGCCGGTGGGCGAGAGGGGGGCGCCGATCAGGGCGTTGAACAAAGTGGATTTCCCCGAGGAGCCGCCCCCGCACACGGCCGCCACCAGCGGGAACCCCGGATCGAAGCGGGCCAGCAGACGGGTGTCGATGGCCTTGGCCCAGGGGCCCATCTCCCCGGCAACATCGAGTTTGAGAACATCGGCCAGCCGCGGCAGGTCCTCCCGAACGATTCTCAAGCTGTCGTGAAACTGCGTTTGCACCCTGCGCCCCCGTTCATGCCGCCGCTTGCCTCGACCGCGAGCGACAGGAAAACCTGACACCCGCCGGTTGAAATCCAAACCGGGCCCACCATAGCATATCGGCGATCCGGCACCAAACCCTGCCGAAGGTTGCCGCCGCCGCCGCATCCGTGCTACGAATAGGTCGGTTGCTTCGGCTTGTGCCGTGCCCATGAGGTATGCCCTTGGACTTCGACGCCCTGTTTAAGCCCGAATCCGTGGCCGTGGTCGGCGTGTCGCTCTCCAACGACCGGCACCCGGCCAACGTTATCTACAACAAGGTCCACCTGCGCTATCCGGTCAAGGCCTACCCGGTAAACCCCCGCGGCGGGATCTTCAAGCGCGAGCCGGTCTTCCGCCGCATTGGGGAGATCCCCGGCGGGGTCGACCTGGCGGTGATCGCCGTTCGGGCCGATCTCGTGCCGGAAACCCTCGCCGACTGCATCGCGAGCGGTGTCGGCGGCGCCGTGGTCATCTCCGGCGGGTTTGCCGAAAGCGGCCGCCCGGACCTCCAGGAGCGGATCACTGCCATGGCCCGTGAGGCGCATTTCCCGTTCATCGGCCCCAACTGCCTGGGCATCTACTCGCCGGGGAAATTCGACACCTTCTTCCTGCCCGGTGAGCGCCTGGTGCGCCCCAGCGCCGGCGCCGTGGGTTTCGTCAGCCAAAGCGGCGGGGTGCTGGTGGATCAAATGGTGAAATTCACCGAACAGGGGCTGGGGCTGTCGCTTGCCGTCAGCATCGGCAACAAGGCCTTGATCCGCGAGATCGAGCTGTTGCAGTACCTTGCGCGCGACGCGGAAACACGCGTGATCGCCTTTTATGTGGAGGGCTTCGGCCGCAACGAGGGCCGGGCCTTCGTGGAGCAGGCCGCCGCCATCCCCAAGCCGGTGGTCGTGCTCAAGGCCGGCAAAACCGCCGAGGGCATCCGCGCGGTCAACAGCCACACCGCCTCGCTGGCCGGCGACTACAAGGTGTTTTCCAACGTTCTGGCCCAGTACGGCATCGCCGAGGCGCGCAACGAGTTCGAACTGACCTGCTTCTGCGAATCCCTCAGTCACTACCCTCGCGGCATCGACGGCAATGTGGGCGTCATCACGGTCAGCGGCGGCCACGGCGCCCTGGCATCGGACATCTGCAGCGACCTGGGCTTGCGCCTGCCGCGGCTCTCAGAGGCGGTCCAGGCGGAACTCCGGGCCGGCCTTTCAGCCAGCATCCGGGAGATCGCCTCCCTGGGGAACCCGGTCGACCTCACCGGGAGCTCCTCTGACGAGGACTTCGAAGCCGCCGTCAGCGTCCTGGGGCGGGCACCGGAGGTGGATTGCCTCTTGCTGCTGCTGCTGCCCTACTCCCCGGGGATCAGCTCCGATCTGGGCGCCCGGTTGAGCGATGTGCACCAGCAGACCGGCAAGCCGCTGGTGGCCTATGTGCCCCACGTCGAGAAATATCGGATCCTGATCGAAGGCTTCGAGCTGAACAACGTGCCGGTCGCCTCCTCGATCGACGGGGCGGCCTTCATGGTGGAGGCCATGCGGAGGTGCAGACCATGCTCGCTGCCGAAACTGTAGAGATCATCGAAGCCGCCCGGGCGGACGGCTGGGTGCTGGAGCCTCAGGCCCTGCGAGTGCTGGCCGCGGCCGGCGTGCCGGTGCCGCGGTTTGCCTATGCCCGGTCCGCCGCAGACGCGCAGGCGGCCGCCGCGCGCATCGGCTTTCCCGTGGTGGCCAAGGTGGTGTCGCCGCAGATCATGCATAAATCCGAGGTGCGGGGGGTCCGGCCCGGCCTCGCCGACGCCGGGGCGCTGGCGGAAGCCTACGATGACCTCAGCCGGCTGCCGGGCTTCGCCGGGGTTCTGCTCGCCGAAATGCTCTCAGGGCAGGAGCTCATCGTCGGCGCGAAGATCGACTTCCAGTTCGGTCCGGTGATCCTGCTCGGGATCGGCGGCACGGCGGTTGAAATTTACAAGGACACCGTCACGCGCATGGCCCCACTCAGGGCCCCCGACGTGCGATCGATGCTCGCCTGCCTGCAGGGCAGCCGGCTGCTCACCGGGCACCGCGGCGGCCCCGGGATCGACATGGCCCGGTTGACCGCGATGGTCCTGAGCTTTTCCGATCTCGTCATGGACCTCGGGGACCGGGCCGAGTCGATCGACCTGAACCCCGTCTTCTGCTCCTCGGAACGCTGCGTGGCGGCCGACGCGCGCATCCTGCTGCCGCCCCGGGCCTGAGCATGATACCGGAGCCGCCCCCGAGACCGGCCGCCCTCCTCTGGCCCTATCTCGTCCTGAGCGTGGCCCCTTTGTGCTGGGCTGGCAACATCGTGCTGGCGCGCGGGGTCGCCGACATCATCCCGCCGGTGGCGTTCGCTTTCTGGCGCTGGGTCCTCGCCTTTGTGCTGCTCCTGCCCTTCACGCTGCGCCAACTCGCCGCGGACCGGCGCGAGATCGCCCGCAGCTGGAAGATGCTGCTCCTCCTGTCAATTCTGGGGATTTCGAGCTTCAACACCCTGCTCTACACCGCGGTTCACACCACCACCGCCATCAACGGCGCCCTGATCCAGTCCATCATGCCCGCGGTGATTGTGCTCTTGAGCCTGACCCTCTGCCGGGAAAAAGTTTCTCCCCGCCAGATGGCCGGAGTGGTGCTTTGCATCCTGGGTGCCGCCCTGATCGTGCTGCGGGGGGCGTTGAAAACACTGATCGCCATGTCCTTCGTGCAGGGCGACTTGCTCATGCTCGTCGCGGTTGCGGCCTACGGGCTTTACTCCACGATGCTGCGCCGACGCCCCGCCATCCATCCCCTGAGCTTTCTGTCGGCCACCTTCCTGCTGGGGGCAGCCGGCCTGTTGCCGGCCTACCTGGTCGAGCTGGCTGCCACTGGCCCTTTTGCCCTCAGCCGGGACATCGTGCTGAGCATCCTGTATGTCGCGCTCTTCCCCTCCATCGTCGCCTATTTCTGCTGGAACAAGGGGGTGGACCTGGTGGGCCCCAACCGCGCAGGGCTCTTCATCAATTTGATCCCGGTCTACGCCTCCCTGCTTTCGGTCTGGCTGCTCGGGGAGTCGGTCCGCATGTTTCACCTCGAGGGCATGGGGCTCATCGCCGGCGGGATGGCACTGTTTTATTATCGGTGAGGATAACACGCGAGATTATGTCCACCTGCGGGAACCGGCCGGAAAATACCCCTCCGCGGTTAAAGCGCTCGCTTGCGAATCAATCAGGCCTGTGCCATTGAACGAAAACAGAACCCTTCAGCCGCGAAGGGGTGAAACCGTTTCGACGCCCATCGTCTTGTAATCACGCCTTCCGGATCTATGTTGTACCTGACCCGAGACGGGCGGCGGCGCCTTGCGTGCCGTCTATAATTCAACGCATCCGGCGGGATGCATATTATTCCGGCAACAAAATTCCGTCAAACACCCTATCGGCGGGATAGCCCGGTGGGAGTGAGACCCCCATCGGGCGTGGCCGGGACGGACGGGTCCCCATTTGAACATGTTTTGTTGCCGGTTTGATAAAGGAATTCTGCAAATGGAGGCGGCCATGCTTCGGATAGTGATCTGCGGTGTTGTACTGCTGGCAGCAATGGTGCCGGGGTCGGAAAGCCACGGCAGAACCGTTCCGCGGGGGTTGGCGGGGTTCGTTGTCGGCGATCTGGTGGAAAACCACCGCCACATGCTCCGGGAGGAGACGACCATACCGATACGGTTTTTGGATTCCCTGAAGGAAGTCGAGACGGTTCCGCAGTTCGGCTACAAGACCGGCCTCGTGGCTTACGGGACCTGTCTCCAGCCGCCGCGGATCATCCGGCTGAAATTCAAATATGCGGATTCCTCGAAGGAGTTCTATGACAAACTACTGGTGCGCTTCCAACAGCGTTTCGGGAAACCCGACAAATGGCGCGGGGACCCCTTCGGGATCGTGATCGTCTGGAAGTGGTCGTTTGTCGACGAGAACGGAAACGACATCAGCCTCGTCCTGCAGCACAATCTCAAAGACGAAGAGGAGAAGAAGGGGAACTCGGTCAAGCTGACCATGTGGAACCTGATGCAGGCGGAGTCCCGCTGTTTTGATCTGAAAACGGAGGCAACCGTCGAGAGCGGCCAAGGGGCCGCTTCCGGTTCTCCAAAAAGCCAGGGGGTCGACTGGGATCTCTTTGTGCCCAAATAGGCGCCGGTCGATAGACGGCGTTAGGCTGGGGCAGTGGCGCCGAGCGCCGTCGGCCAGGGATTAGGGGCTTTAGGTCTGACCCTGCCGATCGGCCGTCGCACCGAGCGGTTCAGCATCACGGCCCTGCGCGCTGCGGGCGCCCTCACGGTCTGCCGGGTGGCTGAATAGGAAAGGACCATGCGCAGAAAAGATAGGAAGACCACGGCTGCGGAAGCCGCCTCCATCCTCGAAAACGGCGAATACGGCGTCTTGAGCACGGTGTCGCCGAATGGCGAACCCTACGGAGTGCCGTTGAACTATTGCGTGATCGGCAACTTCCTCTACTTCCACTGCGCCCTCGAGGGACGGAAGCTGGACCACATCGCAGCCAACCCCAAGGTCTCCTTTTGCGTCGTCGGGCCGACTCAGATCCTCCCGGACCAGTTCGGCACCCGATATGAGTGCTGCATCGTCGAAGGGTCGGCATCCGAAGCGTTTGGGGCGGAAAAGCAGAGCGCCCTCGAAGGGCTGCTCCACAAGTACTCCGCAGCCTATTTCCCCGAGGGCCTGAAATACATCGAGAGGCTCAAGGATCAGGCGCGGGTTTATAAAGTCGCGATAGAGTCCATTTCGGGCAAGGCGAGGAGGTAGCGTCTACCGCTTGGAGATCGCGTCGTCCTTCATGGGGTCAAGAACAATGTGAGCCTCCTCGCCGGAACCGCCATGAACCCGAGATCGAGGGTCTGGGTGAAACCCTTCGGCGCCGGTTTGAGGTTTGTTTGTTTCTATATTATGTCACAGGGCATGCGCAGAACGTATTTTTGCACAAATCGATTCCGGATGCAGACGACTTTTCGCAGCGTTTTGTTTGTTGCCGCAGTGGCGACCCTCCTCTCCCTGCCCTCTTCCGGGGCGGCCTCCGACGCCCCCGCGGCGGACAAGCCGGAGGAGGCGCCAGCCATCTCCCTCTCCAGGGACATGGACGACGTCTTTTTCAAAGAGGCCGCCCACGTCACCGCGGAACTGAAAAAACAGGTCCGCATCCTCTCGCAGTGGACGCCTCTGGGGTGGGACCTCGACACCATCAACTACCTATACAAATGGGCCCTGACCCTGCCGCTGCGGATGCCCGAGCTGCTTGCGCAGGCGCGGGCCGAGAGCCGCGCGCTCGGCATCGCCGGGTCGCTCGTGATGCTGGTCTTCATCGCGGCCGTGCTCTACAGCCTTTTCGGCCGCGCCCGGGTCATGCAGCGCATCGAGTCCGCGTTGGACCCTAAGCGCGCCCGGATCCCCGAAACGCTCTACCCCTACTTTCTCGCGGCCCTGCGGGTGGTGGTGGCGGCGGCCATCCCGCTGCTGCTGCTCGGCCTCTACTCCCTGATCACCGCGATGATCATCTACCAGGCGGCCTGGTTCACCTTGACCGGGCGGCTGCTCGGCTTGTGGGCCGCCGCCGCATTGGCGCTCGGCCTGCTGCGGGAATTTTTGACCGGGAGCCTCTTTCCGAAAACGGCCGCCCACGGCCGGCGCCTGTTCTGGACGGCCCGCATCATCCTGCTCTACCTCTTCATCGGGATCGCCCTCTTCTGGGGCGCCGAGGCCTTCCATTTCCGCGACGATGTGCTGGCCTTCCTGCGCTTTGCGCTCTCGGTCCTATCGGTCTTCATTTTCCTGGCCCTGATGCTTCAGAAAAAAGCCCTGATGTCGCTTCTCCCGGACTTGCCCTACCAGAGCTACCGAGGCTACGTCCGGGCCCTCAACCGTCTTTTCTACCCGCTGGTCGGCCTCTCTTTCTTGCTGGCTCTGCTGTGGTGTTTCGGGTTCCAGGCGGCAGGCCGGGCGCTCCTGACCAAAATCTGGTTCACCGTAGCCGCCCTGGTGGCGCTCACGCTGGTCTACCACGGCCTGCGCAACGGCCTGCAGCGCTGGTCCGACAAAATCCCCGCGACCGACGAGCGCGCCCAGGCGGTCGTCGCCTCGGTCCGGTCCTTCCTGGTTTACGCCGCGGGGGTGACCACCGGGATCATCGTGCTGAACCTGCTCGGCCTGCTGGAGCCGGTGGAGCGGATCCTCTCCTTTCCGCTCGTCAATGTCGGCGGGGTGCTGCTCTCCTTCTGGATTTTGATCAAAGCGCTGCTGATCATCTTTTTCTTCATCCTCGGCGCACGCCTGATTCAGGGGTTTTTGGACTACAAGGCCTACCCGGCCATGGGCGTCCATCCGGGAACCGGGTTTGCCGTCAACACCATCATCCGCTACAGCTTCTTCGGCATCGGCACGCTGATCGCACTGGACACGGTGGGGGTGGATTTGCGGCTGATCCTGGTGTTTGCCGGCGCCATCGGCATCGGCATCGGCCTGGGCCTGCAGAACATGGCCGCCAGCATGATCTCCGGGTTCACCATCATCTTCGGCGGCAAGGTCCGCAAGGGGGACTGGATCGAAGTCGATGGCAACCTGGGCGAGGTGGTGGACATCAGCGTGCTCTCCACCCGCATCCGCACCCGCCAGAACGTGGAGTACCTGGTCCCCAACTCCAACCTCGTCTCCAACACCATCATCAACTACTCGCTCTCCTCCCCGATGATCTGGACCGGGCTGAACGTCGGCGTCTCCTACGGATCGGATCCCCGCGAGGTGGAGCGGATCCTGCTGGAGGTGGCCGGCCGGGAGCCGATGGTCTCCTCCCAGTTCCCGCCGCGGGTGCTTTTCACCGAGTTTGCGGACAGCTCGCTCAATTTCAGGCTGCTAGTGTGGATCGATGCCAGGCGAACGGCCGAGCGGCTGGTCCACAGCGCCCTCTACTTTGCGATTTTCGAGGAGTTCAAGAAGGCGGGCATCGAGATCCCCTTCCCGCAGCGGGACATCCACATCCGCTCCGTGGCCGGCAAGGAAGAGGGGGGGAAGGGGTGAGCGATGCGAGTCTTCGGGCCGAACGAACTTGTTGCCGATGTGGCCAGACGCGACTTGTGCATCGGGTGCGGCATGTGCGTGAACATCTGCCCCTACTTCAAGAACTACCGGGGCCGGACCACCATGCTCTTCCCCTGCACGCTGCCGCAGGGCCGCTGCAACGCCCACTGCCCGAAAACGGAGGTGGACCTAGACGCGCTCTCCCGGTTTTTCCGCAACGCGCCCTATGACGGTGCGCCCCTGGGGCGGTTCACGCGCATCCTGGCCACCCGGGCCGGGGAACCCGTCAGGGGCGGTTTTCAGGGCGGAGGCACCGTGTCGGCCCTGGCCGCTTATGCGCTCGCCCGCAACATTGCCGGCGGGGCCGTGCTGACAGGGGCCGACGGGATCGAGCCCGCGGTGCGGGTCGTGATGGAACCGGGAGAGGTGGCCGCCTGCGCCGGGTCCAGGTTCATCGCCGCCCCGACCCTGGCCGCCATGAACCAGGCGGTGCGGGACGGGGCGCGCCGGCTCGCCGTGGTGGGCACCCCCTGCCAGATGACGGCCCTCGCCCAGATGCGGATGAACCCTCTCGGCCGCTGCGATTTCGAAGACCCGGTGGCTATCGCCATCGGGCTTTTCTGCAACTGGGCGCTCGACCACCGGCAGTTGGCCGCCTATCTTTCGGGCCGGCTGGATATCGCCGCGATCACGGGCATGGACATCCCGCCCCCGCCGGCCGAGGCGCTGGTGGTAAAAACCGAGGCGGGCGAGCACCGTTTCCCCCTGAACGAAATCCGGCGCCTGATTCCGCACACCTGTTTCATCTGCCCGGACATGACCGCGGAGTGGTCCGACGTCTCGGTCGGGATGTACGAAGGGCGAGCCGGATGGAACACCCTGCTGGTTCGCTCCCGTGCCGGACACGATCTGGTGGACGGGGCTGTCGCGGAGGGGTGGCTGGTTGTCGAGGCATTCCCGGAGGATCGCGAAAAGCGGCTTGCCGGGGCTGCCCTCGCCAAGCAAGAACGATCGTTTCGAAACGCCGACCGGCAGGGCTTCCTGCGCCAGGACGACGTGGGGTGCCGCCCGGCATTGAGGGTGCCGCACGAGGTGCTGGCGCGGCTGCTCGACCGGGAGATCTGAGAGCGGCCGACGGGGCTCATGGCCGGCGGGGTTCCTCCCCTGCCGAGCCCGAATGCGAGGAGGGTGCATGCAAACGATATGTGACGGCCGGCCCGGCGACACCCGGCTCATGCAGGGCAACGAGGCCTTTGCCCGCGGCATCCTCGAGGCCGGGGCATCGGTGGCCGCCGGTTACCCAGGGACGCCGTCTTCGGAAATCATCGAGAACCTCGCCCGGGCGGCATTGGAGCGGGACATTTACGTCGAATGGTCGGTCAACGAGAAAGTGGCCATGGAGGTGGCCGCGGCGGCCTCCTTTGCCGGACTGCGCTCGGCGGCCGTCATGAAACAGGCCGGCGTCAACGTGGCCGCCGATTTCATGCTGCACCTCTCCGAAACCGGGACCCGGGGCGGCATGGTCCTGATCTCCTGCGAGGACCCGGGCGCCCTCTCCTCGGCCAACGAGGGCGAGAGCCGCCCCTTTGCCAAGCTCTTCGAACTTCCGCTGATCGAGCCTGCGGACTTCCAGGAGGCCAAGGAGATGACGCTCTGGGCCTTCGAGCTGTCCGAGAAGATAAAAAACCTCGTCATGATCCGCTCGGTCACCCGGCTCTCCCATGCCAGCGGGAACGTCACCCTGGGGCCGCTTCCCGGAAACGCGCCCCGGGCGCGCTTCGAGCACAGAAGCCCGTTGCCGGATCCGGACACGGGGGCCCTGATCCCGCTTCCCGTTCCCCAACGGCACCTGCAGATGCAGCGGAAGCTCGGGCAGGCGGTCGCGCTTTTCGAGGAGTGCCCCTTCAACCGCTACGAGGGCCCGGAGCACCCCGACGTGCTGATCGTGACCAGCAGCGCCTGTTACCTCTATTCCAAGGAGGCCATCCGACTGCTCGGCGCGGAGCGACGTGCGGGCCTGCTCAAGCTGGGGACGACCTGGCCGCTGCCGCCCAAGACGATGGAGGCGCACCTCTCCAGGGCGCGGGTGGTTTTCACGGTGGAGGAGGTGCTGCCGTTTCTCGAGGACAACGTGAAAACCCTCGCCGCCGAGATGGCCGGGCGAATCGGGGCCAAGCAGTTCCACGGCCGCGGCGACGGCACGCTCCCGCCGGTCAACGAGCTCAATCCCGACCTCGTGGCCGCCGGCCTGGCCAGGATCCTGTCGGTCGACTACCGGCCGGTGGCCCCCGCCTATGCCGCGCTCGCGGCCGAGGCCGTCGCTCGGGCCGCCCCCCTGCGGGAACTGGCCTTTTGCGCCGGCTGCCCCCACCGGGCGAGTCTGTGGTCCATCCACAACGCGCTCGAAATGGACGGGCGGGACGGTTTCGTCTGCGGCGACATCGGCTGCTACTCCCTCGGTTTTCTGCCCACGGGGTTTTCAACCCTGAAAACCCTGCACGCCATGGGCTCGGGGGCCGGAATCGCCTGCGGGTTCGGCCAGCTCGGACGGTTCGGCATGGACCAGCCGCCGCTCTCTGTTTGCGGGGATTCGACCTTTTTCCATGCCGTGATCCCCGCCCTGGTCAATGCCGTCCACAACCGGGCGCACATGACCCTGGTGGTCCTGGACAATTCGGGGACCGCCATGACCGGCTTCCAGCCGCACCCCGGCTCGACATCGGACGCCGCGGGCAACCCGGCCCCGGCGCTCGATATCGCCCGGATCGTTAGGGCCCTTGGGGCCCGCGTGGCGGAGTCCGACCCCTTCGACATCGAGGCGACACAACAAAAAGTGCTGGCCCTGCTCCGCCAGGAGGGCGTCAACGTCCTGATCCTCAGGCAGGGCTGCGCGCTCGGCCCGGAGAAAAAAGGGAAAAAATTATTCGCGATGACCCTGGACGAATCCGTGTGCATCGGCGAGAACTGCGGCTGCAACAAGCTTTGCACCCGGGTGTTCAAGTGCCCGGGGCTCCGGTGGGACGCGGCGAACAAAACCGCCCGCATCGACGAGGTGATCTGTTCGGGATGCGGCGTGTGCGCCTCCATCTGCCCGTCCGGGGCCATCCGGAAACAGGAGGCGCAATGACATGCCGAACCGGGCGCTCGCGGCGGACCCCTACAATCTGATCATCACCGGAGTGGGCGGCCAGGGAAACGTGCTGGCATCCAGGCTCATCGGCAACATGCTCACCGACCGGGGATATTATGTCACGATCGGCGAAACCTTCGGCGCCTCCCAACGGGGTGGTTCGGTCATGAGCCACCTGCGGGTCAGCACCGCGTCCATCCACTCCCCGCAGATCCCCAGCGGCAAGGCGCACGTCGTGGTGGCCCTGGAGCCGACCGAGGCGCTGCGCGTCCTCCAGGCATACGGGAACCCCGAGGTCAAGGTGATCGTCAACACCCGCCCCGTCTATTCGGTGGGCGTGATCGGAGGCGAGCAGAAGTACCCCTCCGGGGACGAGCTGCGCACGTGGATGGACAGGCTCGCCCGCACCTGCTGGTTCATCGACGCCACGGAGGAAGCGCTGAAGCTCGGCAACCCCATCCTGGGGAACGTCATGCTGGTGGGCGCGCTCGCGGGCATCGGCGACCTCCCGCTCGACCGGGAGGGGTTCCGCGACGTGATCGCTCGCAGCATCCCCCCGGATCGGGTGGATGTGAATCTCAGGGCGTTCGGCAAGGGCGTGGAGGCGGTACGGCGGTAATCCGCACGCCGGCTGAAACCGAGGGGTCAGGGGGAAAGGGTTCGGGAACGACAGCGAGCCCCGCGGCCGGCGCCCCTCACCCGGGTTGGAAGCGGCGCATGAAGCTGCGGTCCAGGTAGTCCTTGAGGGCAAATCCCGGCCGGCCGTCGAAGACAAACGATTTCCAGCTGACCACCGCCGTACCGTCCCCCATGTTGAAGGCCAGAAGATAGGAGGGCTGCGGCCTAAACGCCATCAAGGCCGAACCTTTCAGAGCACGGTGCAGGTTTTCGAACAGCACCGGGTTCTGCCGCACCGCGTAGACGCCCACCCGCGCGAGCGGCTTGGGCGCAAAGCTGATGCAGTCCCCGCCGCCGAAGATCTCCGAAAATCCTACGGACTGCAGGAACCGGTTCACGCGCAGGCCGCCGTCTTCGCCGACAGGCAGCCCGGAGTCCCTGAAGAGGGCCGACGGCGTGACCCCCACCGCGAGGACCAGTAGATCGCAGGCCGACTCCCGGCCCGAGGCCAACCGCACGCGCTCCCCCTGGGCGCTCTCCAGCCATTCGCTCTCGAGCACCGCGACGTCGAGGCGCGACAGCCGTTTCCGGACCATCCGGCGCACCCTCGTTTCGAACTCCGCCAAAAGCCCCCGGCCCGCCACGAGTAAGATCGAGGCGGTGCCGCCGGCATCCTGCACCAGCCGGCGCAGGTTCGCCGCGATTTCAACTCCTGCCGGTCCGCCGCCGGCGACAACCATCTCGAGGGGTTTGCGGCTAAGGGCGGAGAGGGTGTGGGCCCTAGCTGCCAGCAGGTTTTCGATGGGTTTGACGGCGAAAACGGCCGAATGCCCTGCAACGCGCGGGTCCACCGGGACAGAGCTGCCGGTGTTGAAGGAGACCACGTCGTAGGAGAGCCGCCCTCCCCGGCCGAGCTCCAGCACCCGGGCGGCCCCGTCGACGCGCACGACCCGATCCTCGACAAACTCCCCCCCCTGGGCGAGGGTCATCGCCTTGACCGGGAAACGGATTTCATCGGGCCGGTAGATCCCCGACAGCATGCCGGGCCCCATTCCGGAGTAGTAGTGAAGCTCCGAAGGGCCGACGACCGTCACCCGGTGCCCGGCATCCAGAAAGGCGCGCAGCTTTTTGAGCACCGTCATGTGCGCATGTCCGGCGCCGACCAGAACGAGATGCTTGTGCATGGGTCCCTGGCTTCCTCGCCGGCAAATCGCCGATTTCTGCAATTGTTGCCACGCGACCGCGGCCGGCGACCGATGGCGCCCTGCCGGGGCCGATGGCCATACCCGTCGGTCCTGCGGAGTGAGCCCTTCGACCGGCACGCCGCGCAGACGGGCGTCGCACCCCCCGTGCCCTACACGGCGTCAGGGCGCCATGAGCGCTTCGATCTCGTCCGCCTCCCGCGGGACATCCGCCGTCAGGTCCACCGGGCCGTCGGGAGCGATCAGGATGTCGTTTTCGATGCGCACCCCGATGCCCTCCTCGCGGATGTAGATCCCCGGCTCGCAGGTGAAGACCATGCCGGGCTCGAAGGCGCGGTAGCGGTCCCCGACGTCGTGCACGTCCAGCCCGAGATGATGGGACACCCCGTGTGGGAAAAACCTCTTGTAGAGCGGCTTGTCCTTGGGTTGGTCCCGAACGGCGTCGGCGTTGAGCAGCCCCAGGCCGATCAGCTCGCGTTCCACCACCCGGCCGAGCTCCTCGTTGCAGCGGTCCAGCGTGCCGCCGGGTCGCAGCAAGTCGATGGCCGCCTTCTGGACCCGGAGCACCGCGTTGTAGACATCTTTTTGGCGCGGGCCGAAGCGGCCGCTCGCGGGCACGGTGCGGGTGAGGTCGCCGGCATAGTTGGCAAACTCCGCGCCGAAGTCGATCAGCACCAGCTCGCCGTCCCGCACCTGTCTGTCGTTCTTCACGTAGTGCAGCACGCAGGCGCCGGCGCCCGAGGCCACGATGGTCTGAAAGGCCGGGCCGCGTGAGCGGCTGCGCAAAAATTCGTGCCAGATCTCGGCTTCGATCTCGAATTCCCACACCCCCGGCCGGATGAACCCGAGCAGCCGCCGGAAGGCCCGGCCGGTGATGGCGGCCGCCTGCCGGATGAGGTCGACCTCCAGGGGGGACTTGACCGCCCGCAGACGGTGCAGAATCGGCGCCAGACGCTCGTAGCGGTGCAGCGGGAAGGTTTCGCGGCACCAACGGCCGAAGCGCGCGTCGCGCGTCGCGACCAACGAGCGGGCCCGCGGGTGCTCGTTGGAGTTGAGGTAGATCCCCTCGGCCTGGAGCACCAGGGCCTGAAACAGGCCCTCGAATTCGTCGTTCCAGCAAACCGTCCCCACTCCGGAAACCGCCGCGGCCTCTTTTTTGGAATACGTTTCACCCTCCCAGAGGGTGGTCTCCTCGCTGCTTTCGCGCAGGAAAAGAACCTCGCGGTGTTTCGCATCCCAAGCGTCCGGGAAGAGAACCAACGCACTCTCCTCCTGGTCGATACCCGACAGATAGAACAAGTCGGTCTGCTGGACAAAAGGGTGTGAACCGTCGGCGCTCTTGGGCATCACGTCGCTGGAGTTCAGCACGGCGATGTGTCCGGGCTTTAAGAGTCTGGACACTTTTCGGCGGTTTTCGATGAAAAGGGCTGGGTCGATCGGAGGGTAGCGCATGTTGCCCTTTATACCCCAAAGACGGGATCATGGCAAAATCGAGCGCCCGAGCGCCGTCTTTTCAGTGTCTGTGACTGAAAAACCGGCGGCGCCGGATCCGCCTCTTGTGGGAGTCGATTAAACCGGCAGCAAATCATGTTCAAATGGGGACCCGCCCGTCCCGGCGGCGCCCGGCAGGAGCGAGGCCCCCATCGGTCTTTCCCACCGACAGGGCGTTTGGGGGTATTTTGTCGCCGGGGTGATAATGGGCTGATAAATCAACAGGGCTTCGCTTTAATGGTGTTTGAGGCCGTGCGCCTCTTTGAACTTGTGCCATTCGTCATGGTCGATCTCTCCGTCCGTGTTCAGGTCGATGGCCTTGAAGACTTTGGGCTCCGCTTTGGGAAAATAGGCCTTGAACTCCTCCCAGCTGACAAGGTCGCTGCCGTTTAGGTCCATGTCCCCGAAATGGGCATTGAACTGCTTTGGGTCCGGCATGTCTGCATCGTGGTGACGGCCCTTGGACGCACAGCCCAGTGCCGTAATGAGAACGGCCGCCGCCAAAGCCAAATAAATCCGTTTTTTCATCTCGAATTCCTTTCGGCTGATTTGTTAGAAGTGCCTCATGCTAACCATCGCTGCGAAAGCGTCAACAATTTCAGACTCTCTCCCGGCGGGCAGAGCGTGGGGGGGGTACCGGGCGTCCCGCCCATGGGTTCAACTCCTGATGCCGGCCATGATTGTATCGCCCCATCGTTTGTGTTAGATCCGCTGCGGCCCCATGCGTTGGGCCGGAGAAACTCATGCCTTACGCCGATTTGCAGCCGAGCCCCCCCGAGACAGAGGGCCGCCTCGGGCCTCGGATCGCGGCCACCATCGCCTGCCGCACCGTTCTCAACACCGGCCGCCGATTCATCTATCCCTTTGCACCGGACCTTAGCCGCGAGCTGGGTGTGCCCCTCACGTCCATCACCGGCTTGATCGCACTCAACTCCGCCACCAACCTGCTCGGGCTCATTTTCGGCCCGGTGGCGGACCGCTGCGGGTACCGGGCCATGATGATCCTGGGCATGGCCGCCCTGACGGCCGGAACGGCGGCCGCCGGGTTTCTCCCCGTTTTTGCGGTGCTGGCGATCGCCCATTTTCTAAGCGGGCTCGGCAAAAGCATCTACGACCCGGCCGTCCAAGCCTACATCAGTGAACGGGTGCCCTATGGGCGCCGCGGCCGGGTGGTGGGACTGCTGGAGACCGCATGGGCGGGCAGCACCCTGCTGGGAGTCCCGCTCCTGGCCCTGTTGATCGATCAAGCCGGGTGGCGGGCGGCGTTTTTCTCCCTGAGCGCTTCTGGGCTGCTGGGGACGGCGTTGATGATTCGGCTGATCCCCGCCGGCAGGCATCCCGATCCCAGGCCCCCCGCCCCAATGAGTTTCAGGCGGCTCCTGGCGGCGATGCTCTATAGCCGCCCGGCTCTCGGCGTCGCGCTCTGCGCATTTTTTTTTAACGCCGCCATGGACAACCTGTTCGTTATTTACGGGGCCTGGTTCGAGGACGCGTTCCACCTGAGCGTACTGGCGTTGGGCGTGGGGACCAGTGTGATCGGTGCGGCGGAGCTGCTTGGGGAATTCATCACGGCGGGGCTGGGAGACCGCCTAGGGCTGAAACGGATGGCCATCGGCGGCGTGGCCCTGTGCGTGCTCACCTACCTGCTGTTGCCCGCCGTGGCGCATACGGTTTCAACGGCGCTGGCGGCGCTCTTTCTTGTATTCTGCATTTTCGAGATGACCGTGGTCACGCTGCTGTCGGTCACCACCGAGCTGCTGCCGCACGCACGGGCGACGATGGTCGCCGGCTATTACGCCGCGGCCGGCACCGGCCGGGTGGTGGGTGCGCTGATGGGCGGGCCCGTCTGGCTCGCGTGGGGAATTACCGGCACGGGACTGGCTTCGGCGGCCCTCACCGCCCTGGCTTTAGCCGCCCTGCTGTGGGCGCTGAGGGGTTTCAAAGTAGACTAGCTTGCGGACCTCATCCGGCGGAATTTTCCCCAAGTGGGCCTTCAGGCTCTCCAGGACAAGGGCGGACTCCATCTCCTCACGGCTCATCCCCTCCCAGATGCTCTCGACCCAAAAGGCATCCGGCAGGTTTTTGCGCGCCCCGCCGGGAAGCCGCTCGGCACGAGCCTGCAGGATCCCGCGGTAAACCCCGATCTTGTCTCGAAGCACCGCGTCGGTCAGACGGGCGATCTGCGCCGCGGATTCCTCCAAAACCTTGACGGTAGGCAGCCGGGGGGATTCCAGAACGCTCTTGAGGGTTTGGGCAAACCGTTGCATCCCCTTGTGGATGTGCTCGTTCTGAATGACATTGATGTTCGACCACCCGCCGCGCACCCATTTGATGTTGGCGGTCCGCACCGCCGGGCCGGACGGCGCCGTTTCAGCGTAGATCGAAATGCCGACCGAATCGTACATGTAGGAACTCATCCACCCCAGGCCGCCGACGGTCAACCCCGGCTCGCCGGAATAGAAATAGGACCAATCGTCGTCCGGGCCGAGGATGTAGCCTTTCCGGCCAACCTCGGAGCGGTTCTTCTGCTTGGAGAGGGAAATCAAAATGTTGCGACCGGATCGGTTCAGGAGGATCAGCGTGCGATGCAGATCGTAGCGGTAGTAGGCCCCCGAGAAGAGGTCCGGGGTGTTTTCAACGGATTCCATGCCGCGGATGACAACGGGCTGCTCGGCTGCGCCCAGCAGTTCCCAGATTTTCGGCAATCGCTGCCAGGGGGGGTCGGTTTTTTTCCAAAACGCCCAGCGCAAAGAAGAGGGGGTCGTGGCAAACCAGGGCACGGCCGGGTTGAAGGTGTACTGCAGGAAGTCCGCCAGGCGCATGCGGACATCCACCTCGGTGTAGGCGGAAGCCGACCCGTCGATGGGCTCCGCCGTGTAGATCGAGCCCGGTTGCTTGGGTCCGTCGATGAATTTGAGCAGCGCGTCGATCCGCTCCGGTTGGAAACTCTTTTGGCTGCCGGGTCCCACCAGGCCCAAAAGATGTTCGATGCCCTCGGCCGTTTCGGCGGGCAACTTCAGCTCTTCGGATGCATGCAACAGGCCGGAGCCCGGCAACGCCGGCACCAGAAGGCAAAATATAAGGAAGGCCAGGGTTCTCATCGTCCTATCACAGGTGCTGTCTCCTGCAGTTCAGGTTTTGATTCAAAACAAAACCATCTTAACCACCTCTCAACTCAAAAACAAGTGGACCGCGGAGTTTGCCAACCGGTGACAAGAGCTTACCTTTGGCGCCTGATTTGAAACCATTTACCAGGATCAATCGCCACACCGATGAATATTCCGTCTATTCGCATTGTCGGCGCACGCCAGCACAATCTGAAAAACCTGGACCTGGAGATCCCCCTCAACCGCTTCACCGTGGTCACCGGGGTCAGCGGCTCGGGCAAGTCCTCGCTCGCCTTCGACACGCTCTACGCCGAGGGCCAACGACGCTATATCGAAACCTTTTCCCCCTACGCCCGCCAGTTCATGGACCGCATGGACCGGCCCCGTGCGAACCGGATCGAGGGCATCCCCCCTTCCATCGCCATCGACAGCAAGGACCCCGTGCGCACGTCGCGCTCCACCGTGGGCACCATGACCGAGCTCACGGACTACGTGAAACTCCTGTTCGCTCGCTTCGCACGCCTGCATTGCCGCTCGTGCGGCAAGCCGGTCGAGCCGGAGACGCCCGACCACGTCTGGCGTTTTCTGATCGGGCTCCCGGAAAACAGCGGCGTGGTGCTCACCTTCCCGTGCCGGGTGGACGGCTCCTCGGTCGAGGAGTTGCGACGCTCGCTGCCGGCGCAGGGCTTCGACCGCATCTTCCGGGACGGCCGCGTGCTGCCCTTGGCGGAGGGGGCGCCGCAGCCCGACGCGCCGGAGGTCGACGTGATTGTCGACCGGTTCGTGTTCCAGGCCGCCGACAAACGGCGTGTGGTGGATTCGATCGAGCTGGCCTTCCGCTTCGGCGGCGGGCGCCTGACGGTGTGGGCCCCGCCGCAGCTCCGCCGGGACTTCAGCGGCCGGCTGGAGTGCGCCGCCTGCCGCCTGGCCTACAGCGCGCCGCTCCCCAACCAGTTTTCCTTCAACAGCCCCATCGGGGCCTGCGATCGCTGCCGGGGCTTCGGCCGCATTATCGGGATCGACCTCGACCTGATCATTCCCGACCGCTCCCGCTCGCTGGCCGAAGGGGCCGTCAAACCCTTCGGCGGGGAGAAGGAGGGCCGCGTGGAGTACGACGATTTGGCCGCCTTCTGCCGCAGGCAGAAAATACCCCTGAACCGGCCATTCCGTGGTCTGGCCCCGGAGCAGCAGCAAGCCGTCATCCAGGGGGCCCCGTCCTACTACGGCATCGAGGGGTACTTCCGCTGGCTTGAAACCCGCACCTACAAAATGCACGTCCGGGTGCTGCTGTCGCGCTACCGCAGCTACGACGTCTGCCCGGAATGCGCCGGCAGCCGCTTCAAGCCGGACACGCTGCTGTATCGCCTGAATGAGCTGACGATCTCCCAGCTGTATGCCCTCGACGTCGACCGCGCCTCCGATTTCTTCGAACGCCTGCCCGTCGGGGAGCGCGACGAAGCCGGACGCCTGATCCTCGGAGAGGTCCGCCGCCGGTTGAGGTACCTGCGCGACGTCGGCCTGGGCTATCTCACCCTGGATCGCCAGTCCCGGACCCTCTCAGGGGGTGAGGTCCAGCGCGTGGCCCTTACATCGGCGCTGGGCTCCTCGCTGGTGAACACCCTTTACGTGCTGGACGAGCCGAGTATCGGGCTGCACCCGCGCGACAACCACCGCCTCGTCGGTATTCTCAAAGGGTTGCGCGATTTAGGCAACACGGTCGTTGTGGTGGAGCACGACCCCGAGATCATCCGCGAGAGCGACTTCATCCTGGACCTCGGCCCCCGGGCCGGGGAAGACGGCGGACGGGTGATGTACTTCGGGCCCACGGCCGAGGTGAAGGGTTCTTTGACCGGCGAGTACCTGAGGGGGACTCGCCGCATACCGGTCCCCGCTTGCCGGCGGACGCCCGGCGGCCGGTGGCTTAAAATCCAGGGCGCGGCCGAAAACAACCTGAAGGGGGTCGACGTCGACATCCCTTTAGGGCTGATGGTCTGCCTGACCGGTGTTTCCGGTTCGGGCAAGTCCACGTTGGCCGAGGAGATCCTTTTCAAGGCCGCACGCCGGGCGCTGGGCGACCCGGAAGGTCGGCCCGGGCGGCACCGTGCGATCGACGGCCTCGAGCACGTAGGAGAGGTGGTCCTGGTGGACCAGCGCGCCGTCGGGCGAACCCCCCGCGCCAACCCCCTCACCTACACCAAGGCGCTCGATCCCGTCCGCAAGCTCATGGCCGGCACGGCCGACGCCCGGGCAGCCGGGTTCGGCCCCGGGCACTTTTCCTTCAACGTGGCGGGTGGCCGCTGCGAGACCTGCCGGGGCGAGGGGTTCGAAAAAGTGGAGATGCAGTTCCTCGCGGATGTCTTTCTGCCCTGCCCGGACTGCAACGGCCGGCGCTTTCGGCCGGAGGTCCTGGCGGTGCGCCTTTTGGGGCGCAACATCACCGACATCCTGGAGATGACGGTCGATCAGGCCCTCGCCTTTTTCGAGGGGGAGCGGGCCGTGGTCGAGGCGCTGGGACCCCTCGCCGACGTCGGGCTCGGCTACATCCGCCTCGGCCAGCCCCTCAACACGCTCTCCGGCGGCGAGGCCCAGCGACTGAAGCTCTCCCGCTATCTGCGGCCGGCGCAGGGCCAGGGGCGCCCCACGCTGTTCATTTTCGACGAACCCACCACCGGCCTGCACTTCGAGGACATCCGCACCCTGCTCGGCTGTTTTCAGCGCCTGGTCCAAGAAGGCCACACGCTGCTCGTCATCGAGCACAACATGGACGTGGTAAAAACCGCCGACTGGGTGATCGACCTCGGGCCCGAAGGCGGCGACGAGGGCGGGGAGGTGGTGGCTGCCGGTCCGCCGGAGGCGGTCGCCGACAGGGAAGGCTCCCACACCGGCCGTTTTCTAAAATCCTACTTGAACAGTAGCGGCCGCCTGAAGCCGGCCGCACCAGTCGCCCGCGGGGTGGCCGAGACCGCGGCAGCCTTTGGAGCCCGACCGGCGGCGAAGACGATCGAACTGAAGGGCGCGCGCGAGCACAACCTGCAGGATGTCAGCCTGACCATCCCCCACAACCAGGTCGTGGTGCTGACCGGGGTATCCGGTTCGGGAAAGTCGACGCTGGCCTTCGACATCCTCTTCGCCGAAGGCCAGCGCCGCTACCTGGAGAGCTTGGCCCCCTATGTGCGGCAGTACATGAAAGTGCTGGAGCGGCCGGACGTGGATCTCGTCACCGGCCTCTCTCCGACCGTGGCGATCGAGCAGCGCGTGAGCAGCGCCGGGCGGCGATCCACCGTGGCCACTCTGACCGAGACTTACCATTTCCTGCGCCTGCTTTACAGCAAGCTCGGAGTTCAGCACTGCCCGGGATGCTGCCGCCCGCTTGCCGCCCAAAGCCGGGAAAGCATCGTCTCGCAGGTGCGGGCGCGCTTCGGCAAGCGGCCGGCCCTGGTACTGGCGCCCAAGGTGCTCGGCCGCAAAGGCTTTCACAAGGAGGTCATCGAACGCGCCCTCAAACAGGGGGTGACCCGGGCGCGCATCGACGGCACCCTGACCGCTCTGGCCGCCGGGATGGCCTTGAGCCGCTACCGGGAGCACACCATCGAAATCGTCACCGGCAGCCTCCCGGCGCAGGAGATCGACGCCCTGATCGCGCACAGCCTGGAAGAGGGCGGAGGCCACATCAGCGTCCTCGACCGCCGCGGCCGCGAGGAGATTTTCAGCCTGCACGGCATCTGCCCCGCCTGCGGCATCGGAGTCGAGCCCCTGGACCCGCGGCTGTTCTCCTTTAACAGCCGGCAGGGCGCCTGCCCCGCCTGCAACGGCCTTGGTGCGATCGCAGCGGAAGAGGACGAAGAAGAGATGGGGGCGGCGGCCGAGGCCGCACCCTGCCCCGCCTGCGGCGGGAGCCGCCTCAAGCCCCAGGCCCTGGCGGTCAAGATCGGGGATCTCTCCATTTGGGATCTGGTCCGACTCTCCGCCGGGGATGCGCACCGCTTGATCGCGAAGCTCAGGTTCAAGGCCCACCAGATGCCGGTGGCTGGACCGGTCGTCGCGGAGATCGGCACCCGGCTGGCCCTGCTCAACCGGCTGGGGCTCTCCTACCTCTCGCTGGGGCGCAGCGGCAACACGCTCTCCGGCGGCGAGGCCCAGCGCGTGAGGCTGGCGGCCCAGCTCGGGTCGAATCTGAGCGGGGTCTGCTACATCCTGGACGAACCCACCATCGGACTGCACCCGCGGGACAACCGGGTCCTGGTGGACGCCCTCAGGTCGCTGCGGGACCGCGGCAACTCCATCCTGGTGGTCGAACACGACGAGGAGACCATCCGGGCCGCCGACACCCTCATCGACCTGGGGCCCGGCGCCGGCCGGGACGGCGGCCGCGTCGTGGCCACCGGGACCCTCGCCCAGCTCCAGCACACCCCGGCCTCGGTCACCGGGGCCCTGGTCGACGGCCACGTTCGCACCCTGACCTCGCGCCTGCGGCCCTACCGCGACCAAGCCACGCTCACGATCCGGCACGCCACCGCAAACAACCTGAAGGGCATCGACGTCGATTTCCCCCTTGGGACGCTGACAGCCGTGACCGGCGTATCGGGCTCCGGCAAATCCACTCTGCTCAAAGAAACGCTATTCAAGGGTCTGCGGAACAAAATCCTCGGCCGCACCGACCCGGCCGGCGCCTGCCGGGAGATCGGGGGCTGGAGGGCGGTCCGGCGGGTGCTCGAGGTGGACCACAGCCCGATCGGCCGCACGCCCCGGTCGGTCCCGGCCTCCTACATCGGGTTCCTGGACGATATCCGCCGCCTGTTCGCCATGACCCCGGCGGCCCGCGCACGGGGCTTCGGCCCGGGCCGATTCTCCTTCAATGTGGCCGGCGGCCGCTGCGAAGCCTGCCAAGGTCAGGGCCGGCCCCGGGTGGAGATGAGTTTTCTGCCGGACGTATACGTGCCCTGCGAGGTCTGTGCCGGCCTGCGGTTCAACCCCGAAACGCTGGAGATCCGGTTCAAGGGCAAGACGATCGCTGAGGTCCTCGCCATGACCTTTGCCGAGGCGGCCCTTTTTTTCGAGGCCATGCCCCTCGTGCGCAAGGCGGTTCAATTCGTTTGCGACGTGGGGCTGGGCTACCTCTCCCTGGGCCAGCCCAGCCCCACGCTTTCGGGCGGCGAGGCGCAGCGCATCAAGCTGGCCGAGCAGTTGGCCAAACCCTCGAACGGCCACACCCTCTATATCCTGGACGAGCCGACCACCGGCCTGCACCTGGCCGACATCAGTCGGCTGATCGACGTGCTCCAGGCCCTGGTGGACGCCGGTCACACGGTGGCCGTCATCGAGCACAACCTGGAGATTGTAAAGGAGGCGGACTACGTGGTCGACCTGGGGCCCGAGGGCGGGGAAGCCGGCGGCCGGCTTGTGGCCGCCGGCTCGCCGCAGGAGCTGCTGAAAGCCGCCCGCCGGTCGCACACGGCGCACTACCTCAAAGCCTACCTGGCCGGGTCATGCCAGCCGTCGGGAAGCGCCCGGACAAATAAATAAGCTCACACACCCTGCCGGTGGGATAGCCCCACAGGAGCGGCCTGTATGGGAGAGTTCCGATTTGAGCATATTTTGCTGCCGGTCTAATGGTATTCATCCAGAAATGGTGGATTGCGGTTCAGGCCAAGACCGCAGCGATTTCGCAACCGGAGGCGTAGTCCATCTACGCCGAGGATTGCGAAGAGCGAGAACGCCGGCCTGAGCCGAAAGACGCCGTTTGTGGAGGGATACCGGGTCAGCGCCACGGAGGTGGCGGCGGCGGCCCCGCGCGCAGCGGCGCATAGCCTCCCGGAGAGTAGACCGGGGGCGGCGGGGGCGGCAGCAGGGTGCGGGCGCGGCGGGGCGGAGGGGAAAATTCAGGGGCCTGGTTGCCCTTGGCATACATGCACTGCTGGTAGGCCACGTCATAGCGCCGCTGGACCTCCCAACCGGCAACGGCGCCCCGCTCCGAACCTATGGCGGCACCGCCCAGGGCACCCCCCGCAGCCCCGATGGCGGCACCCGCGGCCGGGTTGCCCGAGGCGGCCCCGATGGCAAGGCCCAACCCCGCCCCCATCAGGGCGCCGAGGGCCGCCCCGTCGGCCGTGTTACGGTTGACGGTGTCGTTCGCCTGCCAGCCGGACTGCTGCTGCGCCCACCCCCGGCACACCGCGTCGTCGGACTGGAACGCCTCGAAGGATTTCCCCGGGGGCGGCATCACCGCCACGCTCGGGCCGGGAGGAATCGTGGCACAGCCGACCAGGACCACCGACAGGACAAAAATCGCAACCAGATTGTGGGTCCGCATCATCTTCCTCCCCTTCGGGCTATCGATGGTCGGGCGGCACCGTTTCCGGGACCACCCGCATCCACCCGCCCGGGCAGCTCCTGACATACGGGTAATACCCACGCGGGCTCTCGCAGTAGTACCAGTAATCCGACTCCTCAAGGGCCGGCTGACGGGAATAGGCCGGGGGCGGCTGAGTGTAAACCGGGGCCGGCGCGTAATAGACGGGCGGAGCCGGGATCACCACCGGGTGCGCCCAGTAGGGCCGCGGCGCCCAGACCGACGGCCCGTACCAGGCCGGCCCCGGGACGCCGATGTTGAAACCGAAGAAATACCGCGTGTGTCGGTGGCCTGCCTCCCCGTGCGAGGGCACCGCCATCAGCACCGCGCAGATCAGTGCGACAGATATCGCTGTCCGTTTCATACCCTCGACCTCCCTCATGGCAATGAAGGATTTTGATCCGATTCGGCCCTGTTAGACGTTCGATTCCCCCGGCCGGTTTACATGCCTGTTGACAAAAAGGCGACTGTCCTATAGAAACGACATGAATCGAGCTTGGGCTCGATTCATAAACCGAAAATCCTATACGTTCTGAAATCAACGCCCGTGGGATTTTTCTTGAAATCCCACGGGCGTTTTTATTCACCCATAACACCGACCCGCCCGACAGGGCAAACCACGTCGAAGGAGAAGATATTGAATTTCAATCGCTTTTGTTTAAACCCCAACATCATGGCCGGCGTTCAGGCGCTGGGCTACACGACACCGACCCCGATCCAGCTGGAGGCGATCCCGCCGATCATGGAGGGCAAGGACGTCATGGGCCTTGCCCAGACCGGAACGGGCAAGACCGCCGCCTTCGTTTTGCCGATCCTGCAGCGTCTGATGCCGGGGCGCCGCGGCGGCGTGCGCGCCCTCGTCATCGCCCCCACACGCGAGCTAACCGAGCAGACCCTTCAGTCCACCCGCCAGTTGGGCCGTAAAACAGGCCTCGCCTGCCTCAGCATCTACGGCGGGGCCAGCATGCAGGCCCAGGTCGCCTCCCTGCGCCGCGGAGCGGATATCGTTTCGGCCTGCCCAGGCCGGCTGCTGGACCATCTCCGGCGCAAAACCATAGACCTCTCCCGGGTCGAAGTCCTGGTTCTGGACGAGGCCGACCAGATGTTCGACATGGGATTTCTGCCGGACATCCGGGCCATTCTGAAGCACCTGCCCGCCGGGCGCCAGACGCTGCTGTTCTCGGCCACGATGCCCCCGGAGATCAACGCCCTGGCCAGCGATATTTTGCGAAACCCGGTCCGGGTGCAAATCGGCCGCACGGCGCCGGCGGAGACCGTCTCCCACACCTTCTGCCCGGTAGAGACCAGCGCCAAGAACTCGCTTCTGCACCACATACTGAAAACGGAGTCGACCGGCCTCGTCCTGGTCTTCACGCGCACCAAACAGCGTTCGAAACGGGTGGCCCAGCAACTCGAAGCCTCCGGGTACGAGGCCGCGGCTTTGCACGGCAACCTGTCCCAGAACAACCGCCAGAAAGCCATCCAGGGATTTCGGGCCGGCCGCTACAAGATCCTGGTGGCAACGGACATCGCCGCCCGCGGTATCGACGTGTGCGGGGTCTCGCACGTGATCAACTACGACATCCCAGCCACCGCCGATGCCTATACCCACCGCATCGGGCGCACCGGCCGTGCCTGCGCAACCGGCGAGGCCATCACGTTTGTCAGCAGCGAAGACCGTGGGCTCGCCCGGGAGATCGGCAACCTGATCGGCGGCAAACTCAAGTTCGAAGCGAACCGGACACCGGGTGCCGCGCCGCCGGCAGCGGCACCCCGCCCGTCGGGTGCGGCACCCCGTTCTTTCGGCGCCTATCGGAAGCCGGCCGGCAGCCGGACCCCGGTCCGCTACCACAGGGCGCCCCCGACCCGCTGAAAGGTTGAAAAACCCGCGGGGCTTCAATTAGATTTTGACAAATCGAGCCGGAACCCTTAGGGTGTCTCGGATATGGCTCAAGTCCCCGCGAAAGGAAGATCTCATGGTTGAAGGCCGCATTAAATGGTACAACCCGAAAAAAGGCTACGGCTTCATCACCTCGGATGAGGTCGGTGAAATATTCGTGCACAATTCCGGTATCAAGGAATTTGGGTTTTTTGGGTTCCAGGAGGACGACAAGGTGACCTTCGAGGTGCGCGAAACCCAGCGCGGCAAGCAGGCCGTCAACGTCCGGGCGGTCAAAGCCTACAAATAGAGAGAGCCCAGATCGATGCCCGGCTAAAGATCCTTAAAAGCTTAAAAACGAGGTTTGCAGAGCACCGGTTGGCCCCAACCGGTGCTCTGCGTTTTTTGAAACCGTGGAGCCATAGCCGCCCTGCGGGTTGTCATCTTCACGAGATTGGGCTAATCCTGAATCCGGTCATCGCCAACCGATGCCAGAGGAGCCCTGCATGGCCAACGCATTGGAACTCGACGCCTCCGCCCTTCGCAGCGTCTGCGACCCCTCCGTCTTCGCGTTCAAGGACACCTCCGAGCTGCCGCTGCTCGACACGGTCATCGGCCAGGAACGCGCCGTCCAGGCCATTGAGTTCGGTCTCAACATGCGCAGCCCCGGCTACAACATCTTCGTCACCGGCACGGAAGGGACCGGCAAATCCACCATCGTGCGCGACATTGCTTCAAAGCACGCCCGCAGCGAGGCCGTCCCCGACGACTGGTGCCTGGTCAACAACTTTCAGGACGAGTTCCGCCCGCAGGCGATCGCCCTGCCCCCCGGCCGCGGCGTTTCGTTTGCCAAGCGCGTCAACCGGCTGGTCCGCGATTTGAAGCGCGATATCCCCCGGGCCTTCGAGCAGGATGGCTATCTCAAAAGCCTCGCCGGGATCAAAGAGCGCTTCAGCGGCCGGCAGGCGAAAATTTTCAAAAAAATAGAGCGGTTTGCCGCGGAGCACCATCTTCACATCGACTCCGCCCAGAAGGATTACCCCGTGGTCCCGATCCTGGACGGCAAGATCCTTTCCGCCGAGGACTACCAGGGGCTTCCCGGGGAGATCCGCGCCGGGATCGACGAAAACATTCGCCTCATCCAGTCGGAAATGGAACGCAGCGGCCGCCGGATCGAAAAGCTGAACCAGCAGCTCCACGCCGAGATCGAACGCCTCATGGACGAGGTGGTGAGGGCCCTGGTCGGAAAACGCTTCGCGCCCATCCGCCAGGACTTCAAACAGCGCGCAAGCGTCCTTGCGTATCTCGACGCGCTGCAGGCGGACATCGTCGAGAACTTCAACCTCTTCATGCCCCCGGAAAAGAGCGAGGCCGCAGCCTCGGCGGAGTGGCCGCAGAGCCCGAAAACGCCCCTGCAGCAATACCAGGTCAACGTTCTCGTGCAGCGTGAGCTCATGAAGGGGGCGCCCGTCATTTTCGAAACCAACCCCACCTACCAAAACGTTTTCGGCCGCATCGAGAAGCGCGCGGTCATGGGCACGGTCAACACCGATTTCACCCTGGTGACCGCGGGGTCTCTGCTCAGCGCCAACGGCGGCTATCTGATCATGGAGATCGAAGCCCTGCTGATGCACCCGTACGTCTGGGAGGCCCTCAAGCGGGCCCTGCAGACCAAGCGCCTGCAGATCGAAGACCTCCCGGATGAATCCGGGGCCGGCACGACATCGCTGAAGCCTCAGCCCATCCCGCTGGAGGTTAAAGTGATCCTGCTGGGGGACTATGACGTCTTCGAACTCCTCCAGAACTACGATGCCCGCTTCAATAAAATTTTCAAGGTGCGCGCGGATTTCGACCAGGAGGTGGCCCACACGCCGGAGACGGTCCAGCTCTACGCGCACTTCATCGCACGGGTCTGCCGCGAGGAGAAGCTGCTGCCGTTCACGCCCAAGGGGGTGGCCGCAATCGTCGAGTTCGGCAAGAAGTACGTCGCCGACCAGAACAAGCTCTCCATCCGCTTCGGCCCCCTGCTGGGGGTGCTGAAGGAGTCCGACTACTGGGCGCGGCAGCAGCGCGCCCGGAAGGTTTCGGAAAGGCACGTGGTCCGGGCCTTCCAGGAGCACCGCTTCCGCTACAACCTCTACGAGCAGAAGATCCACGAATCCTACCGGGACGGTACCATCCTGATCGACGTCGCGGAGGCCGTGGTCGGCCAGATCAACGGCCTGGCCGTCTACCAGATCGGGGATTTCTCCTTCGGCCGGCCGGTGCGCATCACGGCCGAAACGTTCATGGGCAAGCCGGGGGTGATCAACATCGAGCGCGAAGCCCGCTTGAGCGGCCGCACCCACGACAAAGGCGTGCTTATCCTCTCCGGCTACCTGGGTCGGGTCTTCGCCCAGGCCCACCCTCTCAGCCTGGCGATCAGCATCACTTTCGAGCAGAGCTACAGCGACATCGACGGCGACAGCGCCTCCTCGGCCGAGCTCTACGCCATCCTTTCCAGCCTGGCGGAAACCCCGATCCGCCAGGGCATCGCGGTCTCCGGCTCGGTCAGCCAGAAGGGGAAGATTCATGCAATCGGCGGCGTCAACCAGAAAATCGAGGGCTTTTTCGAGGTCTGCCTGGAAAAGGGGCTGACCGGCGTGCAGGGGGTCATCATCCCCGAGGCCAACGTCCAGAACCTCATGCTGCGCAAGGAAGTGATCGACGCCGTCCGGCGCCGGCGCTTTCACATCTACCGGGTCACAAACGTCGAGCAGGGCATCGAGATCCTGACCGGGATGCCGGCGGGGCTGCCGGACCGCGAAGGGGTCTATCCGGCTGATACCGTTTACGGCCGGATCCAGCGCAAATTGAAGTCCTATTTGGAGCGCGCCCACCGCCTGAAAAAAGAATTCGACGTGAGGATCGACGCATGACGGAGGTCGAAGAGATGAACCACCGCCTTGCCGAGCTCCTCACGCGGATCGCCGAGGATCACAAAGACCGACTCCAGCCGGATTCCCGGTTCTATCGCGAGATCAGCATCGGCCGGGAGGCGGGCCGCCTGGGCTTCGATGACCTGAAGCAGGCCTATGAGGGCGTTTTCGCCATCTTGCCGCTGAAACGCCCGGCGGAGGGGATGACGGTCAGAATCGACGGGCGCACGTTTGTCGATTATGCCCAGCTCGCATCCGGGCTCGCGGTCCCGGGCTACGCGGCCCGCGCCGCCAAGCTGCCGTTTACGGCCTATGCGCCCCACGACAGCATGGTCCTCAACTTCGTTTAGGCCAAGCGGCTTGAGCCCGCACCAGCTATAACGCCGGCAAGGGTGCGCGGCGCCCTCCTATCGGCAAGGATGTGTCACCCGGGTGGGAGCGGCTTCCAGCCGCGATCATCGCGGTTTCGCCACAGCGGGACTACCCCAGGAAAAAGCCGAACTCACTTGAAAGGTTCAATCCGAATCATCGGTCGGCACGCATGGCAACCCATCGACTCTCAGTTCCGGATCATACACGCAGCGGCGGCCCCGGCGGGCGAGCCGGCCTGGCCCGGCGGCTGCGCAATTTTCGACCGTTGGGTTCGCAGCGGCGGCGCTCGGCCGGCAGCAGCCCCCTGAACGTTCTGCACCTTCTCTCCCAGCAGCCGGGAAAGACCGGCAGCGGGGTCGCCCTGCTCGCCATGGTCCGGCTGGGCGCAGCGGCGGGCTGGCGCCAGCGCGCCGTCATCGGTCTGCCGGGAGAGGAACCGCTGCCCGAAATTCCGCCGCTGGATCGCGCCGAGATCGTCCCCGTGCGTTTCGACCGTCCTCCGGTGAGTTTTCCGGTGGCCGGCATGAGCGACATCATGCCCTACCCTTCGACCCGCTTTTCCAGTTTCACCCCCGAGCGGCTCGAAGCCTACCTTGAGGCTTTCGCCGACGCCCTGGAGGCGGCCGCCGCAGGCTTCCGTCCGGACCTCATCCAGTCCAACCACCTCTGGCTGCTGACGGCGCTGGCGCGGGTCCTCTTCCCGCAGACCCCCCTTTGCGTCTACAGCCACGGCACCGAGCTGCGCCAGATGCAGCAAGCCGCCCGGCTCGCCCCGTTCGTCCTGCCCGCCTGCGCCGAGGTCGACCGGGTCTTCGCCCTGCATGCCGAGAACCGGGACCGGATCGTGGAGGCCTACGGCATTCCGGAAAGCCGCATCCGCATCGTCGGGGCCGGGTTTCGGGAGGAGCTCTTCCGGCCGGACCCCCAATGCCGCCCCGCCTCCGAGCGGAGGGAGCTCACCGTGGTCTATGCCGGCAAAATCAGCGCCCCCAAGGGGGTGCCGTGGCTGATCGAGGCCTTTGAGCGGCTGACCCCTCCGGCGGGCAGGCGGGTGAAGCTGCTGCTGGCGGGCTCATCCGGCGACCCGTCCTCCGAGGCGATCCGCCGCCGGGCCGCCGGCCGGGACAACGTGATTTTTTTAGGCGCCCTGCCGCAGGAAGAGCTCGCGGCCGTGCTGCGGGACGCCGACGTCTTCGTCCTGCCCTCCTTTTTCGAGGGGCTGCCGCTGGTCGTCGTCGAATCGCTCGCCTGCGGCTGCCGCGTGGTGATGACGGACCTGCCGGGGACCGATTCCTGGCTGCCGGAGGGCCTGTGCGCGGAGGGGCGCATCGAACGCGTGCCGCTGCCGCGCCTGACCGGCCCGGACACCCCCGCGGCGGCCGACCTGCCGGACTTCGTCGAACGGCTGGCCGAGGCTCTCAACCGACAACTAGCCCGTAGCCTGGAGTGCCACCGCGCCTCAGATCCGGATGAACGCCTAAGGCCGCTCTCCTGGTCCGGGGTTTTCGCCGCCGTGCAGGAGTCCTGCCGCGACCTGCTCGGTCGCGCCTGAGGTCGGCCGACATCCTGGAAACAGACCGCCGCATGCCCATCATCCACTCAGACGAACCGCTGCTGGAAAACTCCGATGCCGGCCTGCGGTGCCGAATCGGCGGCTTCCACATCGACCCTGGGCGGCCCATGGAACGGGCCGTCATCACCCACGCCCACGCGGACCACGCCCGCCCGGGGTGCGGGGGCTACCTCGCGACCCCGGAGTGCGCGCACCTGCTCAGGGCGCGGCTGGGGTCCGACATCCGGGTGCAGGAGCTGCCCTACGGGGCGTCCCTATCTCTAAACGGGTTGCGGCTCTCCCTGCACCCCTCAGGCCACATCCTCGGCTCGGCCCAAGTGCGCCTGGAGCGCGGCGGCGAAATCTGGGTGATCACCGGCGATTTCAAGCGCCACCCGGACCCCACCTGCGCGCCCTTCGAGCCGCTGCGCTGCCACACCCTCGTCACGGAGTCCACCTTCGGCCTTCCGGTTTTTCGCTGGCCGGAGGCGGAAACCGTCATGGCGGAAGTTCGCGACTGGTGGCGCCGCAACGCGGGGCAGGGCAAAACAAGCATCCTCTTCGCCTACGCCCTCGGCAAGGCCCAGCTCGTGATTGCCGGCGTGGGCACAGCGAACGGGCCGGTTTTCACTCACCCCGCCGTGGAGCAGATGGCCCGGATCTACCGGGAGGCAGGCGTGCAGCTGCCGCCGACCCGGGCCGTTGAAACGACCGCCGGGAGAGAGGATCTGGCCGGCGCGCTGGTGATCGCGCCGCCCGGGGCCGAGGGCTCCGGCTGGATGGGGCGCTTTGCGCGCAGGAGCCTGGCGTTTGCATCGGGCTGGATGCAGATCCGCGGCAACCGCCGGCGCCGGGCGCTCGACCGCGGTTTCGTGCTCTCCGACCACGCCGACTGGCCCGCACTGCTCCAGACCGTCGCGGAAAGCCGCGCCGAGCGGATTTGGACCACCCACGGCTATGCCGATGAGGTCACCCGCTTCTTGAGGGAGAAAGGGCTTGCCGCCGAGGCCCTGCGCGGGAACCGAGCGGCGAGGGAGGCCGACGCGTGAAACGCTTCGCAGCGCTCTACGCGGAACTCGACCGCACGACCGGAACCGCCGAGAAGGTGCGCGCTCTCTCCGATTACTTTGCCGCCACCCCGGCCGCGGATGCCGCCTGGGCGCTCAGCTTCCTCATCGGCCGCCGGCCGCGCCGGCCCGTCCCCACCACCCGTCTCAAGCGCTGGGCGGCAGAGGCGGCGGGAATCCCGGAGTGGCTCTTCGCGGCCTGCTACGAAACGGTCGGCGACCTCGCCGAGACGATCACGCTCCTGCTTCCGCCCGACCGGGAGGAGGCCGGCCCCGTCCGGCCGTTGCACGCCTGGATCGAGGAGAGGCTCATTCCCCTGCGCGGCCTGCCCGAGGAGCGGCAGCGCGAGGCGCTCCTCGCCGCCTGGCGATCCATGGACCGCGCCGAGCGGCTCGCCTGGAACAAGCTCATCACCGGCGGCTTTCGCGTGGGGGTCTCCCAGCGGCTGGTCGTGCGCGCGCTGGCCGAGCAGCTGGGGGTCGAGGCCGCCGCGGTTGCCCAGCGGCTGATGGGCGACTGGACGCCGGACGAGGCCTTCTGGGCTCGGCTCGGCGCCGCGTGCACGGACGACGCCGACCAAAGCCGCCCCTACCCCTTCTATCTCGCCCATCCCCTCGAGGAGGGCCCCGAGGCGCTGGGGCCGGCGGCCGAATGGCTCGCCGAGTGGAAGTGGGACGGGATCCGCGCCCAGCTCGTCCGGCGCGGCGGCAGCGTATTCATCTGGTCGCGCGGTGAGGAGCTCGTGACGGAGAAGTTTCCCGAGATCGGCGCGGCGGCCGAAGAAGTGCCCGACGGCTGCGTCCTCGACGGGGAGATCCTTGCCTGGCGCGACGGCCGGCCGCTCGACTTCGCGCGCCTGCAGCAGCGCATCGGCCGCAAGAACCTGACCGGCAAGGTGCTCGCGGAGGCGCCGGCCGTCTTCATGGCCTACGACCTGCTCGAGTCCGAAGGAAGGGACCTTCGCGTGCAGGCGCTCTCCGAGCGCCGCGCGGCGCTCGAGGCGCTCCTTTCGGCGGCGGGCGGGCCGGTGCTCTTGCTCTCCCCGCGGCTATCCGCGCCGGACTGGCCCGCGCTCGCCGCCTTGCGGCAGGAGGCGCGGCAGCGAGGGGTCGAAGGGCTGATGGTCAAGCGCCTCTCCTCAGCCTACGGCGTCGGCCGGCGCCGCGGCGACTGGTGGAAGTGGAAGCTCGACCCGCTCGCGGTGGATGCGGTGCTCGTCTACGCCCAGCCCGGCCACGGCCGGCGCGCCACCCTCTACACCAACTACACCTTCGCGGTGCGCGACGGCGAAATCCTCGTTCCTTTCGCCAAGGCCTACTCGGGGCTGACCGCCGCCGAGATCTGCGAGGTCGACCGCTTCGTGCGCGCGAACACGACCGAGCGCTTCGGTCCGGTGCGCGCGGTCAAGCCCGAGCTCGTCTTCGAGATCGCCTTCGAGGCGATCCGCCCCTCGCCGCGCCACAAGAGCGGGGTCGCCGTGCGCTTCCCGCGCATCGCCCGCAGGCGAGCCGACAAGCGTCCCGCCGAGGCCGACACGCTCGAGGCCTTGAAGTCGCTCCTGCGCGAGCCGGCGCCCCCGCCCGCCGTTTTCTGACGGCCGCCGGCCCGGCGGCCGTCAGGCGTAAAGCTCGACCTCGCCCTCGATCTCGACCGGGAAATCGAAGGGGAGCTCCGCGACCCCGACGGCGCTGCGGCTGTGGGCGCCGACCTCAGGGCCGAAGAGCTCGGGGATTCGGCTGAAACCCCATTTTTCGATGGGCAGCACGACGACCGGCACCGCAGCCTTGGCCGTCATTAGGTAAGTCCCGCTCACCGGCAGCAACGCGACATCCGGGGCGAGCCCCGCCATCTCCGGGATGTGGTCGGTGTCGCCGGCGTGGTAGATCCGCACCCCGTCCACAGTAACGACAAACCCCACGTGCCCTGCCTCCCGTGGGTGGTAGGGGACCCCCGGGCTGCGGAACTTGTTCAGGTTGTAGGCCGGGACGGCCCGGATGCCGACCCCCTTCACCGTGAACTCATCGCCGGGCTTCACGGTCGTGATCTCCCCGGCGAGCTTCGCCGCCGCGGCCGCGGGCGCAACGATCACGGAGCTCTCCTTGCGGATCTTCTCGACGTCGCCCGGGGAGGCGTGGTCGGCGTGCTCGTGGGTGATCAGGATGAGGTCGGCCTTCGGCCCCTCCTTCAGCCGGTAGGGGTCGATGTAGAGGACGCCCCCCTTCCCGTCGATCCGGAAGCTGTCGTGCCCCAGCCAGTGGATGTTCGCCGTAAGCCGCTTCAGCTCCTCCGCCCCCGGCCCGGCTGCGGCCGCGGGCCCGCCGTGTATCATGACGAGCGGCAACGCGGCCAGGGCCAGGGTTCCATGCATCCAGATTCCTGGCAGACTCATCGCGTTTTCCTCCTTTCGGGGTCGGGCCCGCCCTTCGGCCGAGCGCTGAACCCGGCATCACCAGTGTGGATTATGCTGCGGCGGCGGGATATTGTATCACCACAGGCTTCCGGCCCAAAACTATCAGATCATCGCCGCTGGATCTTCTTGTCCGCGTAATGGCGCGCAGTAGACCCGGATGCCGCCCCGCGCACGCGAAGAACGACCATCAAATCGGTTTTTTTGGGGCGATCTCCTTCTCCGCCAGGACGAGTGGATACAGGCTGTCACTGCTCATCGTTCTTGGGAGTCGATTTTACGGTGATATTTCCAACGTCTGAATTTAGCCGCGCCGCGAAGCGGCGTCGGCCTGAATGAATTGTCAGGCCTGCCTGAGACAGGCTTTCTGTTGATTGCACGGATAACCAGACCATAAGAAATGAATTCAGGCGCAATCACATCTTGACGAGCCACCAGCTGTTGCGCGGCACAGCCGTTGACGATCCGCCGGATGCGCCAACGCATCACCTCGGCATCAGCGCGAATACACCCCAGCCCAGGTACTCACGCGTGTAAGCGGCATAGCGCTCGGGTTCCGAGGTCAGTTTGGCTCGAACATCTTTCGCGAACTCGTCGTCAGGATTGGCTTCAAGCCATCGGCGCATGGTGAGCCATTTGGCCGCCTCGTATCTGTCCCAGCCGTCTTGGTCAGCCAGAACCATTTCAACGACGTCGTAGCCAAGGTGGCCAAAAGACGCGAGAAGTTCTGGAAGCCTGAGGAAGTCGGAGATTGAGTTGGCAAGACACCCCTTGGCAACATCTTCCGTCGGCGGTAACTGCCGCCAGTAGGGCTCGCCGATGAGGATGACCCCTCCGGTGCGCAGGCTCCGCGCCAGAAGCTCGATAGTGCCGACGACTCCCCCGGCGATCCAAGTGGCACCGACACAGGCTGCCACACTGACCTTTTCGTCAGAGACATAGCCGGCAGCATCGCGATGGATGAACTTGACTTGATCGGCGACGCCGAGTTCTTCAGCACGGAGTTTCGCTTGCTCGGTGAACAACTGGCTCATGTCGATGCCGATGCCGATGACGCCGTGATCGCGTGCCCAGGTGCACAGCATCTCCCCCGAACCGCTGCCGAGGTCGAGCACTCGGGCCCCCGATTCCAGACGCAGCGCCGCGCCGAGAGTGGCGAGCTTTTCGGGTGTGATCGGGTTGTGGATGCGGTGAGCACTTTCAGTGATGTTGAATATCCGTGGGATGTCCATTGTGGAAAATCTCCTTACGGGTGTGAATTGATTCGGTCACGGCCTAACAATAATTAGGCCGACCCGCATAAGACGCGGATTTCTTTATTCCTGCCCGAATAAAAACCTTTCGCTCAATGCCCACCAACAAAGGCAAAATATCACAGCCTTGTTGCTTTGGTGATACGTCGGATGTGGGATATTCCGCTATCAAATGGTCAACTTCATTTTGCCCTGTTTATTCGATTGGGGGCCGCAGGCGCAGTTTCTTGGAGGGGCATCCACCGGCGATGTGGTCGAATGGCCAGGTTCTTCGGCGGCGCCTTTGCAATCCCCCGCCCCTCTGGCCTCGATGATATTGAGGCGGATTTTATCCGCCCATCTGCTTTATCAGCACCCCCGATAGAAACGTGCCGGCGATGGCCAGGCTTTCCATGTCGAGATAGGTCACCCATTCTCCTTCGGCCGGAACTGCCGGCGGGCACATCAGGACGTACTTGCATAGAACGACGCAGATGGAGAAAGCGGACTGCCGGCCCTCTGAATCGGTTACGCCGGAGCATGAAACCCGGTGCGGTTTCCCGTAGAATGGAATAATCAGCTCTTTGCCGGCAATCTCGGCGCCGATGATTTCGGCTCTGGCACGGCCGTCGATTTCAGAGAGCTGACGGAGGTAGCTCTGGCAGGTTTGTTCGAAGACCTCGGATTTCGGCGGCATGATCGGGCCTCGGCACCTCGGTTTTTCCTTGTCGGCCAGAATACCGCGCCGTCCACCCCGTGACAAGATGAATCGATGCAGCGCCGCGCTTGACACGGCTCGCGGGACGTGATGTAGACAATTCGAAATTCATCCGTCTACGACTGGCTCCGGCGTACACCGCCTTCCGGCTGGAAAGCTCGCGGCGGCCGGCTCCCGGGCCCCAAGCGAATCCGGGCGTTCATCGAACGCCACCGCTGACAGGAAACAAGCCATGCGACGAATCCTGATTAAGAACCTTCTGAACAGCGATCACGCCCAGGCGGAGGTGCGGGTCTGCGGCTGGGTGCGCACCCGCCGCGACGCGAAGGGGTTCTCTTTTCTCGAAGTGAACGACGGCTCCTGCCTTAAGAACCTGCAGGTGCTCGTGGAGGAGGCGGCGCCGGCCTCCGCCGCGCTGAAAGAGGCTGCAACCGGCGCGGCCGTCGCGGTCAGCGGCGCCCTGGTCGCATCCCCCGGCGCCGGCCAGAAATGGGAGCTCAAGGCAGCCGCGCTAGAGGTTCTCGGCCCGGCGGACCCCGAGAGCTACCCGCTGCAGAAGAAGCGCCACACCGACGAGTTCCTACGCACCATCGCCCACCTTCGGCCGCGCACCAACAAGTACGGCGCGCTTTTCCGGATCCGATCGGAGGCCGCCTTCGCCGTGCACCGGTTTTTCCGGAACCGTGGGTTTTTCTGCCTGCACAGCCCCATTCTCACGGGATCCGACTGCGAGGGCGCCGGCGAAATGTTCCGGGTGACCACCCTGCCGTACGGTCCGCCACCGCCACCGGAGGGTGATGGCCCCTTTGCCGCCGATTTCTTCGGCAAGGAGGCCAACCTGACGGTCTCCGGCCAGCTCGAGGCCGAGCTCTTCGCCAGCGCGCTGGGCAACGTCTACACCTTCGGGCCGACGTTCCGCGCCGAGAACTCCAACACCCCGCGCCACGCCGCCGAGTTCTGGATGATCGAACCCGAAATGGCCTTTGCGGATTTAAACGACGACATGGACCTCGCCGAGGAGCTGGTCAAAGCCATGACGGCGCACGTGATGGAGAACTGCCGCGAGGATCTCGACCTGTTCGCCAGGTTCGTCGACAAGGATCTGATGCGAAACCTGGAGGCCATCGCCGGGGAGCCCTATGTGCGCCTGCCCTATGCCGAGGCCGTCGTCATCCTGAATGGCTCCGGCCGCGCGTTCGAGTTCCCCGTGGATTTCGGCGCGGATCTGCAGACCGAGCACGAGCGCTTCCTGTGCGAGGAGCACTTCCGAAGGCCCGTTATCGTCTACAACTACCCCCGCGAGATCAAGGCGTTCTACATGCGGCTGAACGAGGATGAAAAAACCGTGGCCGCCATGGACCTGCTGGTGCCCCGGATCGGCGAGCTGGTCGGCGGCAGCCAGCGCGAGGAGCGCTACGAGGTGCTCAAACGGCGGGTCGCCGAGGCCGGCATGCGGGCGGACACCTACTGGTGGTACCTCGATATCCGCCGCTTCGGCTCGGTCCCGCACGCCGGCTTCGGCTTGGGCTTCGAGCGCTTCCTGATGATGGCCACGGGGGTCACCAACATCCGCGACGTGATCCCCTTTCCGCGCACACCGAAGCACCTCGAATTCTAACGCCGCGCACGGGAATCGACGGCCGGCGACGCCCTTTTCCCGTAAGCCACCCCCAGGCGATCCATCCGGTTCCGGAGAGTGCTGGGGTTGACCCCGAGAAGCGCCGCCGCCCCATCCTTGCCGTGAACTTTGCCCCCCGTCGATTCCAGCACGGCGCGAATGTGGCCAGCGACCACCGCATCGAGGCGGATCGTCGTGAGACGGGCCGCTTGATCCGGTAGCCGGTCGGCGGCCGGCCGGCCGGGGATCAGCTCCTCAAACGACAACGCCCCCCCTCGGCTCAGTATCAAAGCGCGCTCGACCACATTTTCCAGCTCGCGCACATTGCCCGGCCAGTGGTAGGGGATCAGCCGGTCGATGGCGCCGGGCAGGAGGGCGGGGGGCTCGGCCAGCTTAAGTTCGCGGGATTTGCGCTCCACGAAATAGTGCACCAGGGCGGGGATATCCGGCTTTCGCTCCCGCAGGGCAGGGATGCGGATGGGAAACACATTGATCCGGAACCACAAATCCTCGCGGAACTGCCGGACGGCAACCAGTTGCTCCAAGTCACTGTTCGTGGCCGCGATCAGGCGGATGTCCACGCTGACAGGGTTCGCGCCGCCCACCCGCTCGATCTCCTTGTGTTGAAGCACGCGCAACATACGGACCTGGGCCTGCGGCGGCAGCTCCCCGATCTCGTCCAGAAAGAGGGTGCCGCGATCGGCGCGCTCGAATCGCCCGCGCCGCTGCGACAGGGCGCCGGTGAACGCCCCCTTCTCGTGGCCGAAAAGCTCGCTGTCGACCAGGGTCTCCGGTATGGCTCCGCAATTCACTTTGACGAAGGGGCCGTCTTTGCGCGGGGACAACCGGTGGATCGCGTTGGCCACGACATCCTTGCCGACCCCCGTCTCCCCTAGCAGAAGAACCGGGCTGTCGAGCGGGGCGACCTGCCGTGCCATGCCCATGACCGTCTTCAACCCGAATTCCGCGCCGACGATGTCGTTTCCGGACAGACGCAGCAGCTCGCCGTGGAGGTAGCGGTTGTCGTCCACCAGCAAATCCTTCAGCCTCAGGATCTCCTGGTGCTTGAGCGCGTTGGCCAGTGCGATGGTGAAGGGTTCGTCCAGCATCGCAAAGAGGCGGGCGTGCTCATCGGAAAAACGGCCGCGGCCTGATGCCAGCAGGGCCAAGACCCCTATTCTTCCGCCCTCCACCATCAACACCCGCACGAGCGCGGAAGTGTCCGGCCGGCCGTGGTAGTTCAGCATGAACTGGAAGGCCGGTTCGGACCGAGGCTCGTTGACGATCCGCGGCCCGGGGCGTTCCGATTCGAGCTTGTTGCGGAATTCCCGCGGCAGGGGCGTGATGCTGTCCATGTGCCGCCCCTCCGCCGCCGTGGCCCCGGCAATCGTGTGCATCGCCCCCAAACCGCTGTCGTAAAGATGCAGGTAGAGCTCCTCTCCCGGCACGAAGTCGGACAAAACCTGCATGCACCCCCACAAGGCGTCCGCAATGTCCAGGCTGCCGCAGATCCGAATCGCGGCCTTGCGAAAAAATTCGTTTTCACCGGCAATCATGGAGCCCCCTTTTGTGCTGCAACCGTGAGGGTCGGAATCGTCGTGTCCGATACGGCAATTTTGCAGTAATTTGCCGTATTAGGCAACCCTAATTGTGATTATCGGCAATGGATCCCGCTTGAAATCTTTTAACAATTTAAGATGATTGATAAATCAATGATGGCACAGATGATGCTGAAAAAGGTGTGGAAGACTTCGTGAAAACCATGGATGGGGATCGAAAGGAGCACGATCATGTCGGCCAGAAAGCCTTTGCCGCTCATAGCGCTCTTGGCGGCGCTGCTCGGAATCGGGTCGCTGCTGTCGAGCCGGCTCTCCGCGGGGCAGGAGAAGGTGTCCGCATTCGGCCGCTACCAAGGTTACTCAAAAGCAGCCTATGACGGCAGCACCCGCTCTTCGAAATATCTGGAACTTACCAACGGGACGCGACTCGCCTACGATCTCATCCTTCCCGCCCTCAGAGGCGCTCCGGCAGCCGTCCCCCTGCCCGTGCTTTTCAAGTACACGCCCTACCTGCGCACCTTCACCATTTTCGACGAAAACGGCAAGAACATCATCGCCGAGCTGACCGGCCTGGGGTGGAAGGAGCGAGCCATGCTGCGCATTCGGTACTGGGTCTCGGACTGCGGCCGCCTCATGGACCCGCTCTTCAGGACCCCGTGGCTGGAAGGCCTGGTCAGGCACGGGTACGCCGTGATCGTGGTTGAACGGCCGGGGACCGGGGCCTCCTTCGGCTCGTTCGACCCATCGCATGAGCCCGGCGGCCGGGAGGCGGATGAGATCATGAATTGGATTGCGGCCCAACCCTGGTGCGACGGGAACATCGGCATGTACGGCGATTCGTTCCAGGCGATGGTCCAGATGGCGGCGGCGGCCATGAGCAACCCCCACCTGAAGGCGGTGTTCCCCACCTCAACTTCGATGGAGATGTACAACGCCGTCAGCTACCCCGGCGGGGTTTTCAACAAGGCGTTTGCCGCGTTCTTCAAATGGTCGACCGCATTTCTGCAGTCCGCCGCGATCACGCCGGTGGACGGCGATGCGGACGGCCGCCTGCTGGCCGAGGCACGCCAAGAGCGCACGCGCCATCTCTCGCAGACAACCGACCTCGTCCAGCGTTTCCCGTTTCGCGACAGCACCTCATCCAACGGCAACAGGATCTACCTCGAGAACTCGGCCCTCTACCCGTTCATCGAACGCATCAACCGCTCAGGCGTCCCGGTCTATCTGACCAACGGGTGGTTCGACCTGTTCAGCGCCGACCCGTTTTTCTGGTACCGCAATCTCACCGTCCCGCGGCGCCTTGTCGTCCGGCCCCTCGATCACAGCGGGGTCGAAAAAAACCGCCCCGACCTGGACTATGGGGTGGAGGCGCATCGCTGGTTCGACTATTGGCTGAAGAGAATCGGCAACGGCATCATGCAAGAGCCCCCCGTGCATTACTATGTCATGGGGGCCCCGGAGAAGGACGCGTGGCGCTCATCGGATCGCTGGCCGGTCGCGGGTCATGAATCGACGGCCCACTATTTCGGCGGGGGGCGGACCGGCAGATCGGCCTCGCCCGACGACGGGTCCCTTGCAGGCCGCCCCCCCGACGCATCCGAGGGTCAGGACGATTACCGGGTGGACTACTCGACCACATCGGGCAAAAACTCGCGCTGGACGGCTGTGAACTGGCCTCACCGCTATCCCGACATGCGCGCCAACGACCGGAAAGCCCTGACCTACACCACAGCCCCCCTGGAAACCGACCTGGAGATCATCGGCCACCCCATTGTCCATCTTTGGCTGGCCACTGCAGCAGCGGACATAGACGCCTTTGTCTATCTGGAGGCCGTCGGCCCGGACGGCAGTTCCACCTACATCACCGAGGGAAACCTGCGGGCGTCCCACCGCCGGCAAGGGCCCGCGCCTTTCGACAATCTGGGCCTGCCCTTCCACACCCATTTCGAAGCCGATCTCACGCCCATCCCGGACGGACGGCCGTTCGAACTGGTCTTCAGCCTGCTGCCGACCGCTTACCGCTTCACCCCGGGCAACCGCATCCGCATCAGCGTGGCCTTCGCGGATGCCGACAACTTCGAAACGCCGGTCATCGACCCGCCGCCGGCCCTGCGCCTGCTGCGAGACGAGCGCCACCCCTCCCGCGTCCTGCTCCCGGTTGCCCGTATCCGATGATTCCGGATCGGTCCCATTCAGGGCCGGAGGCTCCGCCTCACACGCTGCACCCTGTCACTCCCGATCCCCCGGCTCTTCGCCCCTCTTTTCACTTCTTCTCCGCAACCTGCTTTTTGAGCTGCTGGATCATCTGGTCCACCGACATGCCGCCTGGGAAGCTGGCCGTCGGGTTGATCTCGAGCAGCCCCTCCCAGGCCCGGATGGCGCCCTGGGGGTCCTGGAGGTCGTGCAGAAGCACGATGCCCTTGTTGAGCCGGGAGATCTCGTGCTTGGGGTTCACGGCGATCGCACGGTCAAAGGACGCGATCGCCTCCTCCGGCCGGCCGGCCTTGCGCTGCATGACGCCCATGTCGGTCCAGACATCGGCGTTGTCGGGCTTGAGATCCAGGGCCTTGCGGTAGGCAAGGATCGATTTCTCGTATTGATCGGCATCGAAATAGAGGTTGCCCAGGTCGACCCAGGCGCCGACGCTGGCGGGATCGTCGCGGGTCCGCTTCTCGAGAGCGGCGATCTCTCCCGAGAAATCCCGCTGCGCCGCCGGGCTTGCGCCGGGCATCCCCGCCACGCTCGGCCCGGATTTGTAAACACCGAAAAAAACCCCGCCGAAAAACCCCACGGCCAGGGCCAGAAGCGCGACCAGCAGCGCAGTCTCCTTGCGCAGATAGGCTTTCAAGTTCGGTTGCTCGGTTTTTGCCATCATCCTCTCCAAGTTGCGTCCATATCCCCGATGGTGCAATTCGTGGTGTCCATGCATAACGGGTGGATTGCGGTTCAGGCCAAGGTCGCAGCGATGTCGCAACCGGAGACGTAGTGATTCTACGCCGAGGATTGCGAAGAGCGAGAACGCCGGCCTGGGCCGCAAGACGCCGTTATGGATGGACACTCGTCAGCGTCGGATGACCTCCGAGGCGATCCCGCGCGCCTTCAACTCGCGCAGCAGGTTTTCCGCCTCGGCCTCGGTCAGAAACCCGCCGACCAGGAGGCGGATGGAGCCGCCGGCCCCCGGGAGGGCATACGGAAAATATCCCTTGGCGGTCGCACGCGCCGCGGTTTCGGCGGCGGCCGCCTCCGAGGGGAATGCGCCGAGCAGGTTGGCAAAGGGGGTCCGCACCACGGCGGCGTCCGGCAGCCCGATTGCCTGCTGGGCCCGGGCGGCCTCCTCTGCCGTCCGGTAGGCACCCGCCATGACCCGCCACCAGCTCCCCTTGCCCTTCACCTCGGAGCGGACCACATGGGGGATACTCCCCGCCCGCCGGAATCGGGGCAGCTGCGCCAACGCGTTTTCCTTTTCGCGGCAGCTCGAAAGCAGGATGGAAAACGGCAATGGGGCCTGTTCGGCCCTGGCGTGAGGCGCCGGCGCCTGCGGCACCGAGACAGGCGGCTCGGGCGCCGCAGGCGGCGGGACGGCCGCGGCCGTGGGCACCGGCGCCGGGCTTAAGGCGACAGAGGCTTCGGGGACCTTTTCGGTTGCGGTCTCGGTCGAGACGGGCGCCGCGGGTGCCACCGCCACGACGGGCGGCGGGAGGGGCGGCAACTTCTTGCGCACGACCGTCGCAGCGCCCCCGGCCGCGGCGGTTTCAGCCGATGCCGGCCCGGCCGGCGTTTTCGTGACGGCGGCCGGCGGTGCCGGCGCCCCCGCCGCCTTGGGGAGCGCCTTGCGAACCTCCTTGCGCGAGCCTTGCACGAGGGTACCGGCGTGCCACAGCAGCCCCACCACTAACAAAAAGAGCAGCCCCACCAGCGCGTACAGGCGATTTTTTCTGCCGGAAGCCGTCATCATTGGCCAACACTCCCAGAGGGGATCAAAATGGACGCCGTCGTCTGCCGACCCGGGCGGCAAACGAATATCCGTGCATATACATGAGCGCTGCAACCCGGTCAAATCGATTGTTGCCTGGATCGTTTTTGACTTCAAGTGAAGAGGACTTAAAGTTTCCCATACGATGGAGAAGTGGGGAGTTCTACTACTCCGGCAACAAAATGCCTATAGACGCCCTATCGGTGGGATAGCCCGGTGGGGGCCTCACTCCCACCGGGCGCGGCCGGGGCGGACGGGTCCCCATTTGAACATGTTTTGTTGCCGGATTAATAAAAAAGACCCGCATTTCAATGGAATGAATGTCGATCGCCCATCGTTTTGCCGGAACGCGTCCCTGGCGCTTGCGCTGGCGTTGATGGCCGCAGCGGTTCCAGCCGCCGCCGCGGGGGAGATTGTTGCGGTCGCGCACAGGCTCGAGGTCGAGCTGGTTCTGCGCGAAAGCCGCCTGATCGGCCGCGATCGGATGCGCATCGCCCCGAGCGGACGGACCGAGCTGGCGATCTCCCTGTCCGAGCGCGCCCGCCGGGTCCGGGTGGCGGTCAATGGCTCGGACCGAGAATTTCAGCGCTTCGCATCGGTGCTCCGGGTGCCGTTGCAGGCAAACGAGCGCGGCCGCGAGGTGCGCGTGGATCTGGCCTACGAGGCCGTGTTCGACGAACCGATCCCCGTCAACCCGCTCAACACGGACAACCCCGGGTTCGGGGTTGCCGCTTCCATCACCGCTCAGGGCGTTTTTCTGCTCGGGGGAGCTGGCTGGTACCCGGACCTGGCCGACAGCCGGCCTACGTTTCGCCTGACGGCCAAAGCGCCGCCGGGGGTCCTTGCGGTAACGGCCGGCCGCAGCCTGGGCCACATCGACCGCGACGGCGCAACGGTCTCCGAGTGGCAGATCGACCACCCCGTGCGCGGTTTGGCGCTCTCTGCCGCCGCCTACCGGGTTCAGGAGCGCACGGTTGGCGATATCGTCATCGCCACCTATTTCACGGAACCCAACCAGGACCTCGCACCCGCCTATCTGGAGGCGACTGCCGGCTACCTGAGGCTCTACGAGCGGCTTTTCGGGCCCTATCCGTTCCCGAAGTTCGCCGTGGTGGAAAATTTCTTCCCCACCGGCTACGGCTTCCCCTCCTACACGCTGATCGGCGACACGGTGCTGCGCCTGCCGTTCATCATCGCCACCAGCCTGGGGCATGAAATCGCCCACTGCTGGTGGGGCAACGGCGTGTTCGTGGATTTCACGGCGGGCAACTGGAGCGAAGGCCTGACCACCTACGTGGCCGACTATCTCTACAAAGAGCGGGAGTCGCCGGAGGAAGCCCGCAGCGCCCGGCTGCAGATGATCCGCAACTACACGACGCTGGCCCCCCCGCAGAGAGAGGTCGCCTTGGCGCGCTTCGCGAGCCGCACCGACACGGTCAGCAAGGCCGTGGGCTACGACAAGGCGGCGATGGTGTTTCACATGCTGCGGCGGGAGGTCGGCGAGGAGCCGTTTTGGGGCGGCCTGCGGGACCTCTATGCCTCGCACCTGTTTCGGCCTGCGTCCTGGGCCGATATCCAACAGGCAGTGGAAGCCCGCTCCGGGCGATCGTTGGAGTGGTTCTTCGAGCAGTGGGTGCGCCGGCCGGGGGCCCCGCGTCTGCGTCTCGAGGGCATCCGCGCCCGGACCGCCGGCGCGGCCTGGACGATCGACGGGATGCTCGTGCAGGAACCCCCGCATTTCAGGGGTGCCTGGGATGTGGTGGTCGACAACGGCGCACGCATCGAGACCCACCCGATCGAGCTGACGGGGGGATCCGCGACCTTCTCCCTGGCGGCGCGGCAGCGGCCGATCGGCATCGGGGTGGACCCCGAGTCCCATTGGCTGCGCCGGCTGGACGCCTCGGAGATCCCGCCCGCCGTCAACTTCCTCAAGAGCTCGCCAGGGGTGACCCTCGTCCTGGCGCACCGCGCCACCGCGGACCCCCGCCGGATTGCCGACATCCTGATCCGGTCTCTGGGCCTGAAAGGCCCTGTCGTGGTTTCAGAAGACGAACTCGGACCCGCCCTGGAGTCGGGCCGGGACCTGATCCTGGTCGGCCTGCCGCGGGAGCCGGCCCGCCTGCCGTCCCTGCCGGCCGGGGTGGCGCTCGGCCCGGAGCGGTTTACGGTGGACCGCGAGACATTCGCGCGCCGGGACGAGGCCTTTTTCGGGGTCTTTCGCCACCCGCGGTCCGCCGAACGCGTCATGGCGGTCCTGCTCGCACTCGGCCCGAACGGCGCGGAGTCAGCGGCCGGCAAGCTGACCCACTACGGGCGATACGGTTTTCTGGCGTTCCGAAACGGGGCCAACACGGTCAAAGGCTCCTGGCCGCCGGAGCCATCACCGCTGGCTTACCGGTGGACCTCCGCCGGGAATTGAGGTAAGGAGATGAGAAGCGCGCGTTTGCAGTCATACGGCCTGGTCGCGGCGGCGCTCGCCCTTTCGGCCTGCGCCGTTTTGTCCGCAGCCGCCGACCCGGATGTGTTCGACCTCGAAAGCGACCGCCGGCGCGCGCTGAGCGACATCGTCCCGGGGCTGCTGAAAGGGCACATCGTCCTGGTGGGGGAGCACCATGCGACAGCGGCGCATCATCGCGCCCAGCTGCGCGTCATCCGCGCGCTGCACGAGGCCGGGGCCAGGGTCGTGATCGGCCTGGAGATGTTTCGACAGGAGAGCCAGGACGTTTTGGACCGCTGGGTCGCGGGGAACGTCGGCCCGCAGGAGTTCCAGGCCGCCTTCACCGACAACTGGGGGTTCCCCTGGGCGGAGTACCGCCCGGTCTTCGAATATGCCCGCACCCACAACCTCCGGATGGTAGGACTCAACGTGCCCCGCAGCATCACCCGCCAGGTGGCGCGGGGCGGCTTCCAGTCGCTCAGCCAGGAGCAGCGCGGACAGCTCTCGGACGTGACCTGCAGCGTCGATGCGGATTACATGCGCTATATCCGCAGCGCGTATGGCGCCCACGCCCACGGCACGACGAACTTCACTTTCTTTTGCGAGGCCCAGATGGTGTGGGACGCCGCCATGGCGGTGCACGCGCTGAACGCGATCCAGGCCGACCCCGAAGCGGTGGTGGTGATCCTGACCGGGGTCGGCCACGCGCAAAAGGGGGCGGTCCCCCGCCAGATCCGCCAACGGACGGCCATCCCCACCATGGTGTTCCTGCCCGAGGTGCCGGGCACGATCACCCCGTCCACGGTGGACGAGCAGGATGCGGACTACCTGCTGCTGGATTTGAGATAGGGGCCGGCAACATGAACTTCTGCAGCCACTGCGGCGGTCGATTGACGCTCGCCACCCCGCCGGGGGACGACCGGGACCGGCATGTGTGCGCCGCCTGCGGCGCCATTCACTATCTTAACCCGCGGGTGGTGGTCGGTTGCATCGTGGAGCACGACGACCGCATCCTGCTCTGCCGACGGGCCATCGACCCCTGCTACGGGAAGTGGACCCTCCCGGCCGGCTACCTTGAAAACGGCGAAACCGTGGAGTCCGGCGCGGAGCGCGAAACCCGCGAAGAGGCCGGCGCGCGCATCGAAGGTTTGGCGCCCTACCGGCTGTTCAACATTTGCCACATCAACCAGATCTACCTGATGTTTCGCGCCCGGCTGGCGGATACACGCCTGGAGCCGGGCAAGGAGAGCCTGGAGGCCGGTCTTTTCACCGAGATTGAGATCCCCTGGGACACCATCGCCTTCCGGGTGATCTCGGAAACGCTGCGCGGATACTTCCGAGACCGCAGCACGGGCTCCTTCCCGTTCACCATCAACGCTATCTTGCCGCAAGCAGGCGCTGAGCCCGAACGTTTCATGAAAAATTCACGTTAGGACAGATAGGATCCCATGACCGACGAAGCCGCTCTCCCTGGCAATCCAATGCCGCCGCTCCGGCGCGGCCCACGCCTCCTTCGGCCCGCTGTCACCCTGGCGTTAGCCGTGCTGCTGCTACTGGTGATCGGCTGCAACGCGGACAGAGAGCCCGATTCCGGCCGCCCGGCTGCCGCCGACAGCGAAAGCTTCACCTTTTTCGAACTCGGCGGGCATTCCCGCTACACCGAGGCTATGCGCCGCCGTCTGAGAGACCAGCTGGGCAACGAGGCCATCGCCCACCGCAGTATCGTCGATCTGGAGACCAACGCCCCGGGCTTCCTGTCAGCCCACCTGCCGGAGCTCGACGCGCTCAACCGCCGGCTGAACGACCCGCCGGGGGAGCGCGTCGATCACGAGGTGGTCAAGCTCATGTACCGCTATGCGCGCCAGCGAAACGTGCCGTTCGACTACGTCGAGCTGGTCTTTTCAGGCTTTTCCCAAAGCCCCATTTTCTTTCACATCCGCTTCAAGGGGGACGAGGCCGGCACCGTGGACGCCCTCCGCCGACGACACGGCGAGCCCCGGGTCGTCGACTGGGAAGCCGGAGACGGGCAGTCCCTGATATGGCAGCAGGAAGCGGATATCCTCGTTGTCTCCCGCGTGCCGGACCGCCTTGGCGAATTCGGACATCGCATCTCCTTTTATTTCACGGCCAACATACAGGAGATGCTGCAGGCCGAACTCGAGCAGAAGGAGCAGAGGGCCCGCGAGCGCAGCAAAACCGGAAAAGCCGCTTTCTGAGCCGCCCTCCCAAAAAATTTACCAAAATTATCGGGAGGAGGGGCTTTACCCCGGGCGGCGGCCATAGTATGATGATGTGTTCCGGAAATGAACCGGCAGGCGCCGCCCGCCCCTGCGTGGAGCAGGCGCGCACGAACCGAGCAGGGGCATCGCCGTTGGACCGGATCAAACACATCTCGCTGAAGCTCCGGGAACGGATCCTGTTGTGGCGGACGCTACCGGCCCGCAGGCTGGTTCAAATCATCGCAGCGCACCGGCTGTGGAGCGAATCGCTGCACCGGGAAGGGGCGCGCGCGGTGCTGAGCGGCATCCTCCTCAAAGGGGCCGACCTGGCCAACTCGGAACTGCCCGGGGCAGATCTCAGCGGGGCCGACCTGACGGCGAGCACGATGCGCATGAGCGACCTGCGCGAGGCCGATTTGAGCGGCGCCTGCCTTCACCGGGCGGACCTGCGCGACGCCGACCTGCGCCAAGTCAACCTGAGCCGGGCGCAGGCGGTCGACGCCGACCTCAGCCGGGCCAATTTGGGCCTGGCCGACCTCAGCCGGGCCACGATGACAGGCGCCATTTTGAAGAGCGCCACACTTTACCGCGCCAGCCTCAAGGGGGCGGAGCTGGACGGCGCCGATTTGAGCGGGGCCGACCTGCGTGAGGCCAATTTGAGCCAGACCGATTTGCGCCGCACGGACCTGAGCCATGCCAACCTCACCCAGGCCAATTTGAGCGGGGCCGACCTGGCCCAGGCGAACCTGGCGTTCGCCCATCTTTTCCGCGCCCTCTTGCGGGGAGCGGATTTAAGAGGGGCCGACCTGCAGGCCGCCGACCTCACCGGAGCGGACCTGCGGCAGGCGGACCTGAGCCAGGCGCGGCTGACAGCCGAACAGGCGGCGTCGGCCGTCTTCGACGAAACCACCACCCTGCCCGCAGGCTTGACGCCGGCGGACAGATAACCGGACGCATTCGGGCCCACGCTCGAAAATCTTGGCATACAAGGAGAACAGAGAGAGCTCTCATGAAACACGCAAAAACGATTTTAGTAGCGGCGGTGGCGGTCTTCCCCTTTCTGGTCTGGGCGGCGGACAAGACCGGGTCGCCCGCCCCGGCGCCCAAGAATTTCGAAGAAAAAATCAGCTATGTGATGGGGCGCGAAATCGGCCAGAGCCTGGGCGAGGCCCCGATCGCGGTCGATATCAACACCTTCATCCGCGGCATGCAGGACGCCATCCAGAAGCGCCCCTCGGCCTTGACGCCCGCGGACGAGGAGACCGTCAAGGCCGAATTCTCGGCGCGCATGCAAGCGGTGCAGGCCGCCAAGACCGCCGCCCTGGCCGAAGAGAACCGCAAGAGCGAGGACGCGTTCCTCGCCAAGAACAAATCCGCCAAGGGCGTCGTCACCACCGCCAGCGGCCTCCAGTATGAAGTGCTCAAACCGGGCACCGGCGCCAAGCCCAAGGAAACCGACCGCGTGAAGGTCAACTATCGCGGCACCCTTTTGGACGGCACCGAGTTCGACAGCTCCTATGCCCGCAACCAGCCGGCCGTGTTCGCCGTCAACGGGGTGATCGCCGGCTGGACGGAGGGGCTGCAGCTCATGCCGCTCGGGGGCAAGTACCGCCTGTGGGTGCCTTCCAAGCTGGCGTACGGCGAGCGCGGGGCCGGACGTGCGATCGGCCCCAATGCCTTGCTGGTCTTCGAAGTCGAGCCGCTCGAGATCGTCAATAACTGATCCTCGGCCTTGAATTTCGCGCGCAAGTGAGTACGTTAGCGCGTCACGATAACGTTCCCAAATTGCCGGCAAAAGGAGGGCCGCCCATGAAGGAAAAGCGCAACCTGCATCTTAAAGTCCAGGAGATGTGCGACTGCTACGCCACCACCAACCCGCTCAAGGAGATGTCGGTGCTCGGCAAGGACAAGGACCCGGAGGACGCCGCTCTCAAATGGCTGGCGCTGGCCGTGCTGCACGGCGTCGAAAACAACGCCGAGGAGATCACCCTGACCCGCCGCCCGGGCGGCAAGGTCGCGGTGACCGCGGTCTACCGCAAAACCGAGCTGCCCTCCCCGGGCGGCGAGATCGCGGGGAAAATCGTCGAGGCGGTGCGCGAGATCACCCACATCGAAAAGGGCAAGGGCAAGAGCCTTCTGGCGTTAGGCGTCCGCAACGACAGCCTGGAGCTCAAGATCAAGGTGAAAGCCGAAAAGGACAAGGAAAAAATTTCGATCGAATTCCCCGGCTGATCCCGCCGGGAATGAATGCAGCGCAAATGAGGGGCCGCGCGGGATGCGGCCCCTTCGCGTTTCACACCTCCGCCCGAGCCTCCGTTTCTTGCCGCGCCGCCGGTGACGGTTGAATTCGGCATTAAGACCCGATAGAGTAACGGCTCGCAACCCAATTCACCCCCAAGGAGCCCGACCCCCGATGAGCGACCAACCGAACAAGGTCATCTATTCGATGATCCGGGTCAGCAAGTATCATGACAAACGTCCGGTTCTGGAGGAGATCTCCCTCTCCTACTTCTACGGGGCCAAGATCGGAGTGCTCGGCCTGAACGGCTCCGGCAAGAGCTCGCTGCTGCGCATCCTGGCGGGGGTGGACCAGGAGTTCGTCGGCCAGACGGTCATCTCCCCGGGGCTGACCGTCGGCTTCCTCGAGCAGGAGCCGCAGCTGGACGAGTCCAAGACGGTGCGGCAGGTCGTGGAGGAGGCCGTTCAGGAGACCGTGAACCTCGTCGAGGAGTTCAACCGCATCAACGAAAAGCTGGCCGAGCCGATGTCCGACGAGGAGATGAGCAAGGTGCTCGACCGGCAGTCCGCGGTCCAGGAAAAACTCGACGCGCTGGAGGCCTGGGACCTCGACGCGCGCCTCGAGATGGCCATGGATGCCCTGCGCTGCCCGCCGGGGGAAACGCCCGTGAAGATCGTCTCCGGCGGCGAGCGCCGGCGTGTGGCGCTCTGCCGCCTCCTGCTGCAGAAGCCGGACATCCTGCTGCTCGACGAGCCCACCAACCATTTGGACGCCGAGACGGTGGCTTGGCTGGAGCGCCACCTGAAGCAGTATGCCGGCACGGTGATCGCCGTCACGCACGACCGCTACTTCTTGGACAACGTCGCCGGCTGGATTCTGGAACTCGACCGCGGCCGGGGCATCCCCTGGAAGGGCAACTATTCCTCCTGGCTCGAGCAGAAGCGGGCGCGGCTGCAGCAGGAGGAGAAGTCCGAGGGCAAACGGCAGAAGACGCTCGAACGCGAGCTGGAATGGATTCGCATGGCCCCCAAGGCGCGCCACGCCAAGTCCAAGGCGCGCATCACGGCCTACGAGAACCTGCTGGCCCAGGATGCGGCCAAGCGCGTGGAGGACCTGGAGATCTACATCCCGCCGGGGCCCCGCCTGGGCAACCTCGTCGTGGAGGCCCAGGGGGTCGGCAAACGCTTCGGGGACCGGGTGCTCGTCGAAAACGTCTCTTTCGCCCTGCCGCCCGGGGGCATCGTCGGGGTGATCGGGCCGAACGGCGCGGGCAAGACCACCCTGTTCCGCATGATCACCGGCCAGGAACCGCCCGACACCGGCACCATCCGCGTGGGCGACACGGTGCGCTTCGCCTATGTCGACCAGAGCCGCGACAGTTTGGACCCCAACAAGTCCGCCTGGGAGGTCATCTCCGACGGCAACGACATGATCGAGCTGGGCAAGGTCCAGGTGAAGTCCCGCGCCTATGCGGCGCGCTTCAATTTTTCGGGCAGCGACCAGCAGAAAAAGGTCGGCATGCTCTCCGGCGGAGAGCGCAACCGGGTCCATCTGGCCCGCATGCTCAAATCCGGTGCCAACGTGCTGCTGCTCGACGAGCCCACCAACGACCTCGACGTGAACACCCTGCGCGCGCTCGAGGAGGCACTGGAGGGCTTTGCCGGGTGCGCGGTCGTCATCAGCCACGATCGGTGGTTTCTCGACCGCATCGCCACCCACATCATGGCGTTCGAAGGCGACAGCCGCGTGGTCTGGTTCGAAGGCAACTACTCGGAGTACGAGGCCGACCGGCGCAGACGGCTGGGGGTCGACGCCGAACAGCCCCATCGCATCAAGTACCGGGCGCTGACGCGGTAGCAGGCGGGAGGGGGTAATCGGCCCAGTTCCAGAGCGGAGCCGAGGCGTCGGGCGCGATGCCCGGCCAGGGCCAACCGACGGGCAGCGGTGATACGAACGTCAGGGCCTCTCGGCGGGTGGGGTGGGCCACCGAGAGCTCCTTCGAAAAGAGCGCGATCTGCCGCGAGGGCATGGGGGCGGGGGCGCCGTAGCGCACATCCCCCACGATCGGGCACCCGCGATGGGCAAACTGAAGGCGGATCTGGTGGCGACGCCCGGTTTCAAGCTCGACGGCCACCTGACTGCGGCCGAAAGCCGACCCCAGCAACCGATACGAGAGGCGGGCCTCGCGGCTGGCCGCGGTGCGGCCGGATACGATGCGGCTGGTGCGGCCGTCGCGTTCGATCTGGTCGGCCAGCACCCCGGCAGGGGCCGGAGGCCTGCCTTCCAGAACCACCCAGTAGCATTTGCGGGTGTCGCGCGACCGCAGCGCGGCGCTCAGGCGGGCCGCCGCTTTAGAGGTGCGCGCAAACATCATGACCCCCGCCACTGGACGGTCGAGGCGATGCACCAGGCCCAGAAAGACGTTGCCCGGTTTGTGATACCGCTGCTTGACCCAGCGACGGGCCAGATCGAGCAGGCACACATCCCCGCTGTCGTCCCCCTGGACCAGCAGCCCGGCAGGCTTGTAGACGACCAGCAGGTGATTGTCGGCGTGGAACACCGGCCACCGGTGATGGAAGAATTCGATGCCCACGCCGCCTGCCTTGGGATGAGGGGGTTGAGACCATGACCGTGAAGCGCTGCGACATTCGCCAGCCGGGGATCGAAGCGATGGGCGCGCTGTTCGCCGGCTGCGGGATCGAGCTGACGGCCGGGCAGCTCGACCGGTTCTGGATGTACCACTGTCTGCTGCGGGAACACAACCCCGAGCTCAATCTGACGCGCATCCACAACTTCGCGAACATGGTCCTCAAGCTCTACGTGGACTCGGTGCTGCCGGCCACGATCGTGCAGCTCCCCTCGCCGCTGCTCGACCTGGGCACCGGGCCCGGCATGCCCGGGATCCCGCTCAAAATCTGCCGCCCGGAACTGAGCGTCATCCTGGCGGAGACCCGCGGCAGCCGGGTCGACTTTCTCAAGCTCGCGATCGACCGGCTGCGGCTCGACGGCATCCGCGTGGTCGCGGGTCGGATCACCGCACGCTTCGAGGAGCCGGTGGCCGGCGTGGTCACCCGGGCCGTTGAGACCGCCGGCCGGACCCTGGAGCGGGTGCAGGGCTGCCTTCGCGCCGGCGGCCGGGTCGTCTTCATGAAAGGACCACAGTGCGATGAGGAGATCGCCGATGCCCGCGCACGGTTCAGCCAATCCTATGCGCTGGAGGAGGACCGGCCCTACCACATTCCCGGCACCCGCCACGCGCGCCGGCTGCTCGTCTTCCGGCGGCTGGACGAGCCGCTCTTCGCGCGCCGGATCGAAGCCATGAGCCGGCCCGACGCCCGCACCATCGCCAGCGGCCGGAACCCCGTTTTCAAGGGCCTGAAGAAACTGCTCTCCGGGCGCGGCATCCGCAAGAGCGGACAGGCCCTGGTCTCCGGCGAAAAACTGGTGCGCGAGGCCCTGCACCGCCGGAGGCCGTGCTGCCGGGCCTGGATCAGCGGGCCGGACCGGCCGCCCCCCGCTTCCGGCGACGCTCTGCCCTGGTACCAGCTGGCGCCCGAGCTTCTGGAGGAACTCGATATCTTCGGCACCCGCTCGCCCCTGCTGCTCGTCGCGGTCCCGGAGATCCGCCCCTGGCAGCCGGAAGAGGGTTTCCCAGCGGGCTGCAGCGTGCTCATCCCATTCCAGGACCCCGAAAACGTGGGCGCCGCCATCCGCTCGGCGGCCGCCTTCGGCGCCGCCCAGGCCATCCTGCTTGCGGAAAGCGCCCACCCCTTGCACCCCAAGTCCATACGCGCCTCGGGCGGGAGCGTGCTCGACCTGCCCCTGCGGCAGGGACCGGCGCTGGCGGAGATTCCGGCCGAGCTGCCGGTCCTCGCCCTCTCGGCCGAGGGCACCGATATCCGGCAGACGACGTTTCCGAAGGCCTTCGGCCTGCTGGCCGGCATGGAGGGCCCGGGCCTGCCCGAGGCCTGGCGCCGGCGGGCCGTGCGCATCCCCATCCGGCCCGAGGTGGAGTCGCTCAACGCCGCCGCCGCGACGGCGGTGGCGCTCTATGAGTGGGTGCGACGAGAAAAATGAACCCCATCGCCCCGAGCCACCTCACCCCCCCCGACCCGCTGGTCCCCGGCGGGGTGTACCTCTGCCAGGTGGACGACACCGTCTCCTGCGGCGCCTGCTGCGGACTTTACAACTGCGCCGGGGCGTCGCGCGAGCGGCTCCAGCAACTCCTCGCCGGCCGCACCGAGCAGTTCGCCGGGGTCCCGCGCAGCGCGGACGGGATCGACGAGTTCCGGGTGCGCACGGAGCGCCGCGAGCACGGCGAGCGGCCATATGCGGATTTCTACGCGTGCCCGTTTCTCGGCCTCATCGGCCCCCGCCGCTCCCGACCCGGCTGCCTGCTGCACCCGCTGGCCGACGGCAACGCGGGGATCGACTACCGGGGGCTGAGCTTTTACGGAGGGCTGGCCTGCCGCGACTACTTCTGCCCCTCCCACCGCAACCTGCCGGCCGCCCACAAAGCCGCCGTCCAATCGGCCTGCGAGGAGTGGTACCTGTACGGACTCGTGATCACCGAGGAGCGGCTGCTGGCCGCCCTCTTCGAGGCGATCGAAAGCCGCCTGGACCGGCCGCTGGCACCGGCCGACGTCGCAGCCGGCCGGCCCGCCCGCGAAGCGCTGGCGGAGCTCTTCGCCCTGAAGCTCTCCTGGCCGCACCGCTCCCCAGGCTGGAAGGGGCCGGCCAACTACTTCTTCAACGACGGCCTCCACCCGCGCCCGCCCGTCGATTACGGGCCGATCGGCGCCCCGCCCTCCGCCTACGATCCGATTCTGCGCGAGCTGGGATCATCGTTCGCGTCGCGCCGCGAGTTGCGGGCCGCCGAGGCCCTGATCGAGAGCCGGCTCGACCGCGTGCAGCGCGCACTGGCATCTTCGGCCGGAAGTCCCAGCCATTGAGTTTGCGCGGCACTCTGTGCTATAGGCAGCCAGCATGGCAAACCAACCATCAACCGGAGCCAAGAGGAGGATTCATGGGAAAAGGTGATCGTCGTTCCAAGCGGGGGAAGATCTGGCGGGGGACCAACGGCAACGCGCGACCCAAGAAGAAAAAGGCGGTCGAAGAGAAGAAAGGCGCATGAACGCCAAGCCGCCAAACCCCCGCGCCCCCGATTGGGACATCGACAGCATGTTCACCGATCGCTGGTCGCCGCGGGCGCTGGCACCCGACCCGCTCACGGAGTGCGAGGTCCGGACGCTTTTCGAGGCGGCTCGCTGGGCCCCGTCCTGCTTCAACGAACAGCCCTGGCTGTTCGTCTACGCCACTGCGCCGGAGCAGCGCCGGAAGCTGGCCGTTTGCCTGGTGGCCAAAAACCAGACCTGGGCCGGCCAAGCACCGCTGTTAATGTTCCTCCTGGCCCGGCGCCATTTCCAGAAAACCGGCAGGGAAAACCGCCATGCGCCCTATGACGCGGGTGCGGCCTGGATGGCGCTGGCGCTGCAGGCCCGCAAGCTGGGGCTCTACGCCCACGCCATGGCCGGTTTCAACCTGCAACACGCCCACGAAGCCCTGGGAGCCTCCCCGGAGGAGTTTCTGGTGATGGCTGCCATCGCCGTGGGCCGCAAGGCAGAGGATGCCGATCTGCCGGACGACCTGCGCGCCATGGAGAGCCCCAACGGACGCAAACCCCACGCGGAGGTGGCCACCGACGTATTCCCGCTGGCGCCCGCGCTCAACACCCGGGAGGGATAGCGGATGCTCGCCTATTTTATCCACAACCAACGCAAAAACATGGACACGGTCTATCTGCCCGACCGCGGCTGTTTTGTGGCGGCCGACAAGGCGGCCATGGAGCGGTTCATTGCCGTCAAACCCGATTTCGCCAACTGGACGGGCCAGGCCTGCGCCGTGGTTGAACCCGAAGAGTTCGGCACCGTGATCGCCACACGGGACGACCAGGAAGATGTCTGCATCGTCCACCAGGAGCTGTGGCGGGAGCGAATGCTGGCCCATTTAGGGAATCCCATGGACCGGCGCGGATCGGAGTCATAGCCCGCCATGGCGTCACCCTCCCTGCAGGCATTCTTGGAATTCGCCGTCGAGACCGCCTACGAGGCCGGGCGCCTCACCCTCGGTTATTTCCAGACCGATCTCAAACCGGAGATGAAGGGCGACGACACGCCGGTCACGGAGGCCGACCGCAAAGCGGAGGCGCTGATTCGGGCGAGGATCGAGAAGCGGTTCCCGGGGCATCGCATCGTCGGCGAGGAGTTCGGCCGCTCCGAAGGGATCGACGGCGAGCCCTGCTGGTGGATCGACCCCATCGACGGCACCAAGGCCTTCGTCCGCGGGGTGCCGCTCTACGGCGTGCTGCTCGGCCTGGAGATCGAGGCCCGCATCGTGGCCGGCGCCGCCTATTTCCCGGCCCTGGGGGAATTGGTCTACGCCGCCGAGGGGCTGGGCTGCTGGTTGAACGGGCGACGCTGCCGGGTCAGCCCGGCCGAGTCCATCGGCCGCGGCATCGTCTCGTTCACCAACGCGGCCAGTTTCAAAGCGGCCGGGCGCGAACAGGCCTGGGAGCGCATCCTCGCCGCCGCCTGGCACAGCGCCGGCTGGTCGGACGCCTACGGGCATGCCCTGGTGGCCACCGGGCGGCTCGAGCTCATGCTCGACCCGATCATGAACCCCTACGACTGCGGCCCGTTCCCGGTGATCCTGCGCGAGGCCGGAGGATACTTCGGCGACTGGTCGGGCAACGAAACCATTTACGGCAACGAGGCCCTGAGCACTTCGGTGCGGCTTCTGCCGGAGGTGCTGGACCTTCTGCGCGGCCCCAAAACCGCATAGAAGCCACAACCGCTGCCGCCGGCAGCCAAAAAAGAAGGACGCATGGCAACGGAAAAAGGGTTGGGTAAAAAGGCAGCCTTGGAACCGGCCAAGAAGGCGTTTTCGCTGTTGGATGAGTTCAAGGCCTTCGCCTTCAAGGGCAACGTGATCGACCTGGCGGTCGGTGTCATCATCGGCGCGGCCTTCGGCAAAATCGTCGACTCGCTGGTCAAACACATCATCATGCCTTTCATCAGTTTTATCATGCCCGGCGAGCAGGGGTACCTGGCCTGGAAACTGGTCTACAACGGCAAGGAGCTCCCCTACGGCCTTTTCATCGGCGAAATCGTCAACTTCCTGCTGGTCGCCCTGGCCCTCTTCATCTTCATCGTGAAATTCCTGGGCTGGGTGATGCGCTCAAAGAGGGAGGAAGCCGCGGCCGCGCCCCCACCGCCGCCGACCGCAGACCAGGTGCTGCTGGCCGAGATCCGCGACCTGCTGAAGACGGGTAAATCCTGATGCGGGCATGCTGCCGACCGTCGCCATCTTCCTTGCGACCTATTGCGGGGTGGCGCTCGGCCACATCCCCGGCCTCACGATAGACCGCACCGGGATCGCCCTGCTGGGCGCCATCGCCATGATCGTGGCGGGCGCCGTGACGCTGCCGCAAGCGGTCGGCCACGTCGACCTGCCCACCATCATCCTGCTCTATGCGCTGATGGTCGTGTCCGCCCAGCTCCGGTTGGGCGGGTTCTACACATACACCGCGTTCCGCATTTCCCACCTGCTGGTGCGCCCGCGCTTTTTTCTTCTGGTCAGCATGGCCACCAGCGCCCTCCTCTCCGCGGTGCTGGCCAACGACATCGTCTGTCTGGCCTTCACCCCGGTGCTGATCCTCGCGCTGCACGCCTCGCGGCTGAACCCACTGCCCTATCTGCTCGGGCTGGCCGTCTCCAGCAACATCGGCTCCGCCGCCACCATCATCGGCAACCCCCAGAACATGCTGATCGGGCAGGTGGGCCGCCTGGAGTTCGGCCGGTTTATCCTCTGGTGCGGGCCGCCGGCCCTCCTCGCCCTGGCCGCGAGCTTCCTGCTGCTGTGCTGGCTGTTCCGAGGGGAGTTCGGCCGCCGGGAAGAAGCCCCGGACCCGATGCCGATCGTTCAGTCTCTGCCCCCCTTCGACCGCTGGCAGAGCATCAAGGGCCTCGCGGGGGTCGGCCTGATGCTGGGACTTTTTTTCACGCCGGTCCCGCGCGAGTTGAGCGCCATCGGGGTGGCCGGCGCCCTGCTCTGCAGCCGCAGGCTCAAATCCCGCGAGATCCTGCATCTGGTCGACTGGCACCTGATCACCCTCTTCTGCGCCCTTTTCGTGATCATCGGCAGCCTCGAGGCCACCGGCGCTCCGTCCACTGCCCTGGCCTGGCTGAAACGCGTGGGCATCGACCTGCACGACCTCGGCATCCTCTCCGCAGTATCCGTTGTTCTGAGCAACCTGGTGAGCAACGTTCCCGCCGTCATGCTCCTGCTCGGGTCGCTGGACCCGGCCGCGCCCGCGCAGTGGTATGCCTTGGCTGTCTCCAGCACCTTCGCCGGCAACCTGATCACCATCGGCAGCATCGCCAACCTGATCGTGATCGAGCAGGCCTCCATCTTCGGGGTCGAGATCTCCTTCCGCGAGCACGCGCGGGTCGGCATTCCCGTGACCCTGTTCTCGCTCCTGGTGCTGGGCCTTTGGATTCATTGTTGACATCGCCCTGAAATGATTTAAGGTTTTATAAACAGGTTACGTTTCCAAAACCTTAAAAATAGGAGGTCGATCATGGCCCACCACGATAAAAACCGTTTCACGTTCTTCTTTCCGGAGGCCAGGGTGCTGAGCGCCAATGAAGTCCCCGCCGACAAGAAGAAAGCCGCCGAGGCCTCCGGCAAACCGGGCGTATGGCTGGAAGTCCATTGCCCGGACGGATCCTGCGTCGGCAAGGATGGGAAGGTCACGCTGCAGGCGGCGGGAGTAGCGGGCAAGGCCGATAAGGGGCTGTGGCTCAACGTCTTCTGCCCGGAGGACAGCTGCCTGTGGAAGGGCGGCACCGAGCTGACGTAGCCCGTCCGGCGCCCGGCGCACTAAAAAGCAGAGATCCCGGCCTCGGCCGGGATTTTTTTATCTTTTCCCGGGCCCCGATTCCTGTCAGGAACCTTTCTTATCTATTGCAATCCGATGTAATTCAAGGTAAAAAAACACCCTATTTCCGACAGGCAAACGTTGATGGGTTCGTAATAAGTCCTTGATCCAGACGACTCTGTAAAAAGCCCCGGATCAAGGCGCGCGAATTCCGTGTTGCGAGGCGTACTATTAGTACGCCGCAGCGGCTGCGGGATGACGCGCAACGCTGAGATTGGGTCTTTTACGAAGTCGTGAACGTTGGCGCCTCTATCTATCAGACCCTCCGGAGGAAAAAGAAGACGATGGAAAAATCGGTTTACAGTCTCTGCTTCATGTGCTCGGTGCGCTGCCCCATCAAGGTCACCGTCAAGGACGGCCAGGTGACCTTCATCGAGGGCAACCCCAAGGTCGCCGGCATCGAGGGCAGCCTCTGCCCCCGCGGCTCGGCCGGCATCTCCCTGCTCTACGACTCCCAGCGCGTCCAGGCGCCCTTGATCCGCGTGGGAGCGCGCGGCGCCGGGCAATGGCGCAAAGCGACCTGGAACGAGGCGCTCGACTATATCGCCGAAAAGCTCGGCCCGATCATTAAAAAATACGGCGGCCACAGCGTGGTGCTGGGGGAACGCACCCAGCTTGCCACCCATGTCAGCAAGACGCTTTTAAAGGCCATCGGATCGCCCAACCACTTCACGCACGACGCCCTCTGCAAGGGCTCGGTCAACACGGCCTGCCGGTCGCTGTTCGGTTACACCGACGCCCAGATCGGCGTCGATTACAAGAACACCAAGCACATCGTGCTCTATGGCCGCAACCTGTTCGAGGCGATCGCCGTGAAGGAGGTGAACAGCCTCCTGGAGGCGATGAACGCCGGGGCCAAGATGACCTATATCGACCCGCGCGTCTCCATCACCGCCACCAAGGCCAATCGCTACTGGATGATCCGGCCCGGCACCGACCTCGCCCTGAACTACGCCCTGATCCACGTCATCCTAAAGGAGCGCCTCTACGACGCCGGGTACGTCGAAAAATGGGTGCTCGGACTGGCCGAACTGCAGGACTTCGTCCAGCCCTACACGCCGGAGTGGGCCGAAA
>JAWOHH010000005.1:0-3722 GCA_046496215.1 Desulfobacterales bacterium | reverse complement strand
CAAGAATCATGCTGCGTTCGACCTCTCGGAGGCGCTCGTCAAGTGAAAGGTTGGCAGGCAGCTTGCGATCGACGGATTCCGCGGCGTCGAACCCGGCAGTGATCTTGGACGGGAGCTGGGCCGGCTCGATGTAGTTGTTCTCGGCGATCACGCCAGAGCTTTCGATGGTGTTCTTCAGCTCGCGGATGTTGCCCGGCCAGGAATAGGCCATGAGCATCTGCAGGGCCACCGATGAGATTTCGACGGGTTTGGGCATCTGCTTCAGGAAATGGTCCACCAGCACCGGGATGTCCTCCTTGCGCTCGCGCAAGGGGGGGAGCCTCAAGGTGAAGACGTTGAGCCGGTAGAACAGGTCCTCCCGGAACGATCCTTCCTGGACCATTTTTTCGAGGTTCTTGTTGGTCGAGGCGATGAAGCGCACGTCGACTTTGATCGTGCGGCTGCCGCCGACGCGGTAAAACTCCTTCTCCTGGAGCACGCGCAGGATCTTGGCCTGCAGGGAGAGCGGCATATCGCCGATTTCATCCAAGAAAATCGTGCCGCCGTCGGCCATGTCGAACTTGCCCGGCTTGAAGGAGACCGCACCGGTGAAGGCCCCCTTCTCGTGCCCGAACAGCTCGCTTTCCAGGAGCTCCTCCGGGATGGCCGCGCAGTTGAGCTTGATGAAGGGCTTCTCCTTGCGCAGGCTGTGCTCGAAGATGCTCGTGGCCGCCAGCTCCTTGCCGGTGCCGCTCTCGCCCAAAATCAGCACGGTGGAGTCGGTGGGCGCCACTTTCATCACCAGGCTGAGCAGCCCGCGCATGGCCAGGCTCTCGCCGATGATCTCGGGAAAAAAGTTCCGGGCGTCCATGCGACTGAGAACCGACGTCACGCGGTCGAAGACGCTCGTGAACTGCTCGATCTTGTCGACGGACCACTCTTTTTTGGATTTCGGCCTGGCCGCATCGCTGAAGGCCGGCAGCTTGCTCGCCTTTTCAACGAACGCCTCCACCGGCCGCAGGATGAAACGCACCAGCGTGAAGCCGGTTGCGTAGGCCAACCCGCCGATCAGGAGTATGAACCAGAAGACCCAGGACGCCGGCTCCAGCCCCTCGGCCAGCCGGTACTTGGTCAACCGAAAGGCGATGAGCGCCGAAAACACGCTGAACCCGGCGAAGATGAACGGGATGATGATGTAGAGGCTGATGTGAAAACGGGAGCTTTTCATGGGGCGCCGGCGCGCCTCTCAGTCCGCTGAGTTTGTCGAGTTCTTGGTTGTCGAGTCGGCCCGGATATCATTGATGGCTTCGTAGAGAGGCCAAGTTCAAGGCGCGCGAATCGCGCGGAGTGAGGCGTACTTCATGTACGCCGCAGCGACAACGCGGTGAAGCGCAACGACGAAATTGGGCTGTTTACGAAGCCATCATTTGTTGGCCATCAGCGTCAGGTCCCACATCGGCAAAAAGATCGCCAGGGCGAAGAAGCCGACGACGGCGGCGAGGCTGATGGTCAGGATCGGCGCGATGGCGTCCGAGAGCTTTTTCGTGGCGTATTCCACTTCGCTGTCGTAGTGGGTGGCAACGTCCCGCAGCAGCCCGTCGAGGTTGCCGGACTCCTCCCCCACCGCCACCATGTTGACCACCATGGGTGTGAAGTACTTCGCCTGCCGCAGCGGGCCGGAGATGCCGCGGCCCTCTCTTAGCCGGTCCTTCATGTTCTGAAGCTGCCGGGCGAAGGCCTCGTTGCCGATGGTGTCGGTCAGGATGTCCATGCTGTCCAGGATGTCGACCCCGCTCGACTGCAGGATGGAGAAGATGCTGGCAAACCGCGAAATGGCCGACTTCTGGAAGAGCCTGCCGATCAGGGGGATCTTCATCATCAGGGTGTGGCGCACCAGGCGCCCCTGAGGGGTGCGGTTGTACAAGAGAAGCGCCGTCCCGCCGACCAGGACCACGGCGGCCCCCACGTACCAGTATTCGACGATGCCCTGGTAGAGCCATAGGCAGATCTGGGTCGGCAGCGGGAGCTTCAGCCCGGCGTTCTTGAAGATGTTCACGAAGCGGGGCACCACGCCGATGAGCAGGATGAAGAAGGCCACGAACAGAAAGGAGACCACGATGATCGGGTAGGTCATGGCCGACTTGATATCGGTTTTGACCTTGTGCTCGTGCTCGACCACGTAGATGAGCCGGTCCAGGATCTCGGGCAGCGCGCCGCTCGCCTCGCCGGCCTTGAGCATGCTGCAGTAGAGCGGCGTGAAGACCTGCGGGTGGCGGCCGAAGGCCTCGTGCAGGCTGGCCCCGTCGCGGATGTTCTGGTGGATGACGGAGAGGATGGAGCGCAGCTTCGGGTTCTCCGTCTGCTCCTCCAAAACCTGCAGGATGGTGAGCATGGGTACGCCCGAGCGGATGAGGGTCCTGAACTGCTTGGTGAAGAGGATCAGCTCCGGCGTTTTGACGGGCGACATCCACCCGGAGAGCGAGGGCATGCGCAGTTCGGCCGAAGCGCCGCCGACCGCGCGCACCTGGGTGGGGATGACCCCGCGGTTGGTGAGCGCCATGGAGGCGGCCTCGGCGGACTCGGCTTGAATATCGCCGCTGAGGGTGGCCCCGGATTCGTTGATGGCCTTGTATTTATAAGTGGGCATGAAAGCTCCCGATCACATGAGGACGGCTGAGGCCGCCTCCTCCAGACTGGTGATGCCCTGCCGGGCTTTTTCGAGGGCGTTTTCCCGCAGGGTGACGAAGCTGCCGGCGCTGATGGCGGCGCGGTTGATTTCGTGCGCCGAACAGCGCCGCAGGATCATGTCCCGGACCATGTCGTCGATGACGAGCACTTCGAAAATGCCCGTGCGGCCCCGGTAGCCCGTGTGCAGGCAGTTGAAGCACCCCTGGCCCACGACGAGCCCGGTGACGTCCGCCCCTTCCAAATTCCAGTATTTCAAGGTGTCGGCGGTTGGGGCGTAGGGCTGCCGGCAGTGGGGGCAGACTTTGCGCACCAGCCGCTGGGCGAAGGAGACCAGCATCACCGAGGCCACGAGGAAGGGCTCGATCCCCATGTCCACCATGCGCGTCATGGCGCCCGCCGCATCGTTGGTGTGCAGCGTGCTCAGCACGCGGTGGCCGGTCAGGGCCGCCTGCACAGCGATGCCAGCGGTCTCGCCGTCGCGGATCTCGCCCACCATGATGACGTCCGGGTCCTGCCGCAGGATGGAGCGCAGCCCGCTCGCGAAGGTCATGCCCGCCTTGCGGTTGAGCTGCACCTGGCGGATCTTGTCGATGCGGTACTCGACCGGGTCCTCGACGGTGATGATGTTGATGTCGGGCTCGTTGATCTTCTTCAAGATGGAGTAGAGGCTGGTGCTCTTGCCGCTGCCGGTGGGGCCCGTGCTCAGGATCATGCCGTAGGGCTTGGTGACGATGGACTCGATCTTCTGCCGGTCGGTCTCGTTCATGCCGAGCAGCTCGAGCGAGTAGATGCTCGTGCTGGTGTCGAGCAGCCGCAGCACCAGGTTCTCGCCGTAGATGGAGGGGATCGTGGAGGCTCGGATGTTGATGTCCTTGTTCTTCATCTTGACGGTGAAGCGGCCGTCCTGAGGCACGCGCGACAGGGCGATGTCCATGTTGGCGAGGATCTTCAGGCGCGAGACGATCGGCAGGAACATCGACTTGGGCGGCGCGGGCACCTCGTGCAGTTTGCCGTCCACGCGGAAGCGGATCTGGACGTGGTCCTTCTCCGGGCTG
>JAWOHH010000135.1:0-29759 GCA_046496215.1 Desulfobacterales bacterium | reverse complement strand
CCTTGGATCTATCGAACGAGTCTTCGGGAATTATTTTCGACACAAAAACCCCATCGCCCGAAAACTTTTGGATGCGATTATTATTCACATCTACCGCGTAAACGAAGCCATCAGCATCAGTTGCCACGCCGGCAATTCTGTCGAACTGACCGTACGAAGATCCTAAACCACCCCATGACATTATAAATTCTCCTTCGCTGGAAAATTTTTGTATTACGCTATTCTGTTCATCGCCGACATACAAATTTTTTTCCGTGTCGGTAGCGAGGCCTACGGGCTTCATCAATACCCCAACACCAGTTGTTATGGTTTCCAACAACGCTCCGTCACTCGAGTATTTTTGAACCCTGAAGCTGTCGGCAATAGAGACGTATACGTTGTCAGCTTCGTCGATCGCCATATATGTAGGTGTGTGGCCGGACAGCGCCCATGAGGTCAAAAAGACGCCGTCGTTCGAAAACTTCTGAACTCGGCTATTCATGCGGTCGACCACATAAACGCTGTCGCCGGAATCAATGGCGATACCATCGGGTTGATTGAACTCCCCGTTGGCCGAGCCCAGTGTGCCCCATTTGTTTATAAAGATAGGTGCCGTAACGGCATTAGCGCTGAGGGCAACCGCCACCGGCAGGGTCGGGAAAAACCGCTTCGAGGGATCGAATCCGGAAAGCGTTTCGACGTACTCCCCGTAATCCGGCAGCGGCAGGTGGTCGAGGTTTTGAAGCTGGTAAAAGATCGGGCCGGCGGAGCTTGCCGGCGTCGTGAAGCGCGTCAGGATGGCCGCAACCGGAGGCAGCTGATCCAGGCCGCAGCCCTTCAGGACGTGGTGCTGGATCAGGTGGGCGAGGGGCAGCTCACCCTCTCCGGCGACGACCACGTCTATCTCGGGAAAAAACTCCAGCGCAGCCGGGCCCGACGCGATGGTGAACGCCGGTCCGCCGATCACGGTCGTGGATCCGGGGCTGAGGGCCTTGATCCGGCGCGCGATGTAGAGGGCGGCGGTGAATTGGCAAAGTGCGCTGGTAACGCCGACCAGCCGGACCCCGGGCCAGTCGACCGATGCCAGCCAGCCCTCGACGGCGGCCTGTGCGCGGCGGGTGACGTCGCGAAAATCCAACGCCTTCAGGCTGAGGGTGCCGGCCTGCCGTGCGAAAAAACGGGCGATGGTCTCGAAGCGCTCGGGGTAGAGCAGGGCGGCGAAGACGCTCTCAGCCAGCCAGGTGCGCTCCGAGACGCAGTGGTAGCGGCGATAGCCGACGGCTTCGGCCACCATCAGGTGGACGTGGTGCGCGGCGACGGGCAGGTCTGAAAACCGCGACCGGGAAAAAGCTTTCAGCGCGCCCGCCTGGATCGAGGGCCGGGTGTAGAGCGACCAAGGCGGGGCGACCAGGGCAACGCGGGTGCCGTCGGCAGGTGAGTTTCGGCTCATGTGGGTGCATGGCTGGGCCGGCTCAACCCGAAGGCAAGCGGGTCCGGGATTCGGTTTATGATCCGTATGCTGTTCGCCGCCGGCAACATAGCACCGGAGGCCGTGTGGCACAAGGCGCTCCGGCGGCACGTTTCTTGACTTGACGGGGGCATGTGCTAAAGAGACCGCTCATGGATACGGGACCTCAGATGGCGGTTACAATCGGCGGATTGGAGCTGCGCAACCCGGTCATGACCGCTTCCGGAACTTTCGGGTATGCGCGCGAGTTCTCGCTGCTGGTCGACCTGAACCGCCTGGGGGCGATCGTCGTCAAGGGGCTGGCCATGACCCCGGTGAAAGGCAACCGGCCGCCGCGGATCGTCGAAACCCCCTGCGGCATGCTGAACGCCATCGGCCTGGAGAATGTCGGCATCGACGCGTTCGAAGCCGAGAAACTGCCCTTTCTAAAGAGTCTGGGCACGCCGGTCGTCGCCAACATTTACGGCACAAGCATCGAGGAGTATGCCGCCCTGGCCGCGCGCATCGATGCGCTGGCCGGTGTCGCCGGGGTCGAGGTGAACATCTCCTGCCCCAACGTCAAATCGGGCGGGGTGGCGTTCGGGGTGGAGCCCGAATCCGCCGCTGCGGTGGTGGGGGCCGTGCGCCGTGCGACCCGCAAGACGCTCATCGTCAAGCTATCGCCGAACGTGACCGACATCACCCGCGTCGCCCGCCGTGTGGAGGATGCCGGCGCGGACGCGCTCTCTCTCATCAACACCATCACCGGCATGGCCATCGACATCGACACCCGGCGGCCGAAGCTCGCCAACATCACCGGCGGGCTGTCCGGGCCCGCCATCCGCCCGGTGGCCGTGCGCATGGTGTGGCAGGTCGCCCGCGAGGCCCGGGTCCCGGTGATCGGCATCGGCGGCATCCTGACGGCCGAAGATGCCATCGAATTTCTCATCGCCGGCGCCACGGCCGTCCAGGTCGGCACCGCCAACTTCATCAACCCGCGCGCCGCCCTCGAGATCGCCGAAGGCATCGAGGCCTACCTCGTGCGCCACGGGATCGCGGATGTGCGCCGCCTCATCGGCTCGCTGCAAACCGAATAGCCCTTCCAATCGAATTTTACAGCATGGCCGTCTCCTGAAGCGGGTGGGCCTTGAGGTACTCGAGGCGGTTGAGCCCGTTGACGTAGGCCTTGGCGCTGGCAGTGATGATGTCCGGGTCGGCGCCCTTGCCCAGGGCCACGAGCCCGTTCTCCCGCAGGCGGACCGTCACCTCGCCCATGGCGTCGGTCCCGCCGGTCAGGGCGCTGATCGAAAACCGCAGCAACTCGGAGCTGGTGCCGGTGAGTTTGGCGATGGTGTTGAAGGCGGCATCGATCGGACCGTTGCCGTAGCCGGCGTCCTGAACCAGGCGACCGTTGATTTTGAGCCGCACGCTGGCCATGGGCAGCACCGTGGTCCCGGCCGAGGCGTGCAGGTAATCCAAAACGAAGACGTCGGCCGTGCGCAGAATGCCCTCGGTGACAATGGCCTCGAGGTCCTCGTTCACCACCTTCTTTTTTTTGTCGGCCAGCTCCTTGAATTTGGCGAACACCAGGTTCAGCTCCTCGTCGGAGAGGTCGTAACCCAAATCCTTGAGCTGGGTGCGCAGGGCGTGGCGCCCCGAGTGCTTGCCAAGGACAAGCGTGCTGGCGTTCAAGCCGATGCTCTCGGGTTTCATAATCTCGTAGGTCATGGGGTTTTTCAGCACCCCGTCCTGATGGATCCCGGCTTCGTGCGCGAAGGCGTTGGCCCCGACGATGGCCTTGTTGGGCTGGACCATGACGCCGGTGATCATGCTGACCAGGCGGCTGGTCGGGTAGATGAACTCGGTGCGGACCTGCGTCATGATCTGCATCCGGTTGGCGCGGGTGTGCAGGGCCATCACCAGCTCCTCCAGGGAGGTGTTGCCGGCCCGCTCGCCGATTCCGTTGATCGTGACCTCCGCCTGGCGTGCGCCGGCGCGGATGGCCGCAAGCGTGTTGGCCGTGGCCAGGCCCAGATCGTTGTGGCAGTGGACGCTGAGAACGGCCTGGTGCAAGTTGGGGGTGTGCTGGCGGATGTAGCTGGCCAGGGCGCCGAACTCCTCCGGCAGGGCGTAGCCCACGGTGTCCGGCAGGTTCACGGTGGTGGCGCCGGCGGCGATGGCCGCCTCGAACACCCGGCAGAGGTAGTCGCGGTCGCTGCGCGAGCCGTCCTCCGCGGAGAACTCCACGTTGTCCGTGAGGGACTTGGCGTGCCGGACCGCGTCGACGGCGGCCTGCACCACCTCGTCGCGGCCCATCTTGAGCTTATACTGAAGGTGAATGTCCGAGGTGGCGATGAAGGTGTGCAGCCGCGGGTGGGCGGCGTGCCGGACGGCCTGCCAGGCCCGGTCGATGTCGTTGCGGTTGGCCCGGGCGAGGCCGGCCACTTCCGTGCGTTTCAGGCGGCCGGCGATCTGGGACACGGCCTCGAAGTCGCCCTCGGAGGCCGCCGGGAACCCGGCTTCGATCACGTCGACCCCCAGCTTTTCCAGCTGGCCGGCCAGGCGCAGTTTTTCAGCGGCGTTCATGCTGGCGCCGGGGCTTTGCTCCCCGTCGCGCAAGGTGGTGTCAAAAATGATCACGCGTTCGGTCATGTCGGTATGCTCCAGTGGTGGTTCGGTTTCGCCGGGGGGGCGGCCGGTTGTTTCGGATTGGAGGGAGACTCGGGCCCACCGGCGCGGTTGCGCGCCTGCCGCTCACGTGCGAGCTTGAACTGGAAGCTGTCCGCCAGGGCGTGCCAGCTCGCCTCGATGATGTCTTCCGAAACCCCGATGGTGCTCCAGATCTGATCCTGGTCGCGGGAGTCGATCAACACCCGCACCCGGGCGGCGGTGCCGCGGCGTCCGTCGATAACGCGGACCTTGAAATCGGTCAGCCGCATGGTGTCCAGATCGGGGTAAAACCGGCCCAGCGCCTTGCGCAGCGCATTGTCCAGCGCGCTGACGGGGCCGTATCCCTCGGCTGCGGTGATCTCACGGGTGCCGCCCACGGAGACCTTGACCGTGGCCTGGGCCCGGCAGGGCTGATCCGTGTCCTTGTCGATCGTCACACGGAACGACTCCAGCTCGAAGAGCGGCGCGAACCTGCCCGTGAGCTTCTCCACCAAGATCTCCAAGGAGCCGTCGGCCACGTCGAACTGGAAGCCCTCCTGCTCGAGCTGCTTGATTTCGGCCACGATGCGCCGGCTTTCGATGCCGCCGGGGCCGAGCTCCACACCGAGTTCGCGGGCCTTGTACTCGATGTTGCTTCTTCCGGACAGGTCCGAGACCAGCACCCGGCGCTCGTTGCCCACCTGCTGCGGGTCGATGTGCTCGTAGGCCTCCGGCAGCTTCATGATGGCATTGACATGCACCCCGCCCTTGTGCGCGAAGGCGCTGCGGCCGACAAAGGGCCGGCTGTGGAGGGGGACCACGTTGGCCGTTTCGTTGACGAAGCGCGACAGCGCCTTGAGCTTTTTGAGGTTTTCGAGCGGGACGCAGGGTCGGTTCATCTTGAGGCCAAGAATGGGGATGAGCGAGGTGAGGTCGGTGTTGCCGCAGCGCTCGCCGTAGCCGTTGATCGTGCCGTGCACCATGACGGCCCCGGCCCGGACCGCCGCGAGGGTGTTGGCCACGGCCAGACCGCAGTCGTTGTGGGCGTGGATTCCGAGAGGGGTCCGGCCGCAGCGTGCGCGCGCTTCGACGAAGGCGTCCTCGACCTCGAAGGGCAGGCTGCCGCCATTGGTGTCGCACAGGACGATGAAATCGGCGCCGCCGTCGGCGGCCGCGGCGAGGGTGTTCAATGCATACTCCCGATTGCGTTTGAACCCGTCGAAAAAATGCTCCGCATCGTATACGACCTCGCGGCCGTGGCGGCGCAGATGGGCGACCGTGTCCCGGATCATCTCCAGGTTTTCGCCGAGGCTGGTCTGGATGACCTCGGTCACGTGCAGGTCCCAGCTCTTGCCGAAAACGGTCGCGACCGGCGCACCGCTGTCAATGATCGCCTTCAGTTTTTCATCTTCCGCGGCGGACAGCCCCGGCCTGCGCGTGCAGCCGAAGGCCGCCAGCCGGGCGTGGCGGAATCCCGACGCCCGGGCCAGTTCGAAGAACTGCATGTCCCTCGGGTTGGACCCGGGCCAGCCGCCTTCGATGTAGTGCACGCCGAAATCGTCCAGCCGCAGGGCGATCTTCAGCTTCTCTTCGGCGCTGAAGGAGATGTTCTCCCCCTGAGTCCCGTCCCGCAGCGTGGTGTCGTAGACGAAGATTGGCTCCATCGATGCCTCCAGTGTGGGCAGTCCTGCGGCGTATCTGCGGTTCTATCGCCGCAGGGAGCGCCCGGCGCCGGCCCGCCGCATCTCAGAGCCGCGCGAGGTGTCCGCCCCCTTTTCCTTCAGCGGGCGCATGCAGTGCGATGTCCGGCCGGCCGCGTCTTTCTTCTCTGCAAAAAAAATCCGTTACCGCCTTCTATGGCCGGTAACGGACTGGGTTGTTGTCTGTCGGGTGCGTTTAAACCATTACCGGCCCCTGACCCTCATTGCCGAGAAGAACCTCGACAATGAGGAGAATAATGAGGCTGATAATGGCGATGCGCTTTTGCATGAGTTGAGATATTGGATCGATATTCGCGATTCATAGCAGCCCGCCGGGGGTGAAGTCAAGCGAATAAAGCGTGCGCCGCACATCCCCCCACCGTCTGCCGGGAAACGATCGGGTCAGCCGACCTGCTCTTTGAAGCCGCAGTCCGGGTTCAGGCAGGCATGAACGGTTCCCGACCGCTTGGTCGTGCGCTCGACCAGAAATTTCGCACCGCAGGCTGGGCAGTCGCGGGCGACCGGCTTGTCCCAGGCGGCGAAGCTGCAGTCCGGGTAGCGGTTGCATCCGTAGAAGACCTTGCCGCGCTTGGAGGTCTTTTCGACGATCTCGCCCGTGCAGCCCGGTTCCGGGCAGCCGACCCCGGTCGCTTTGCCGGCCCCGTTGGCATTTAGCGACTGGGTGTGCTTGCAGGCCGGGAACCCGCTGCAGGCGAGAAAATCGCCGTAGCGGCCTTTCTTCAGCACCATGGGCTTGCCGCATTTCGCGCACACCTTGTCGGTGACCTCCTCCGGGGCGGGCAGCACCGGCTGGATGTGCCCCCTTTCATCGCGCGTGTAGTCGCTGGAGTGCTTGCAGTCCGGGTACCCGCTGCAGGCCAGGAAATGGCCGTTTCTGCCGATCTTGATGTGCAGCGGCTTGCCGCATGCGGGGCAGACGAGGTCGGTGGCGAACCCCACCCCCTTGACGTTCAGCATCTTGTCGGCCGCGGTGGCAAGGTCGTTTTTGAAGGGGGTGTAAAACTGGCTGAGAACCTCCTGAGACTTCAGCGTGTCGGCTTCGATCAGGTCGAGTCGCTCCTCCATTTTGGCGGTGAACTCGACGTCGAAGATGTCCGGGAAGCTCATGACCAGCAGGTCGTTGACCATGAAGCCCAGTTCGCTGGGGCGGAAGTAGCCCCGCAATAGATCGACATAGCCCTTGTCCCGGATCGTGGAGAGGATGGCGGCATAGGTGCTCGGCCGGCCGATGCCGTTCTCCTCGAGCTCCTTCACCAAAGTGGCCTCCGAAAAACGCGGGGGGGGCTGGGTGAAGTGCTGCTTGGGCTCCAGCCGCTGGAGGTCTAAATGCTGGCCCTCTTTCAGCTCCGGCAGCTGTTCGCGAGGTTTCTCGCCGTTGCCCTCGCCGTTGTCCTCTTCGGGGCGGTAGAGCGCCATGAAGCCCGGGAACTTCACCGACGAGCCCCCGGCAGTGAAGCGGTAGGCGCCGGCGCTGATGGCGGCGCTCACCTGGTCGATCAGGGCCTCCTGCATCTGGGAGGCGATGAACCGCTGCCAGATCAACTGGTAGAGCGCCAGTTGGTCGACGCTCAGGTGTGGGGCCACACGCTCGGGGGTGTAGAAGGCCGAGGTCGGCCGGATGGCCTCGTGGGCGTCCTGGGCCTGTTTGGGGTTGCGGAAGAAGCGGGGCTTGTCAAGCGTGTAGTCCGCGCCGAAGCGCTCCTGGATGAGCTGCCGGGCTTCGGCTGCCGCCTCGTCGGCGATCCGGGTCGAGTCGGTGCGCATGTAGGTGATCAGGCCGACCGGCTCGCCGGGCCCGAGGTCGACCCCCTCGTAGAGCTGCTGGGCGACGACCATGGTCTTCTTGGCCGTGAAGCGCAACTTGCGGATGGACTCCTGCTGCAGCTTGCTGGTGGTAAAGGGCGGCGCCGGGTTCTTGCGGACGGTCTTCTTTTGAACCTTGTCCACGACAAAGGGCGGCCCGCCCAGTTCCGCCAGGATGGCGGCGGCGGCCGCCTCGTCGGCGATGACGAGTTTGTCCCGGCCTTTCTTGACCAGCTTGGCGGCGAATGCCGGCGGGGTCCGGCCGATCAGGTGGGCGGTGATCGACCAGTACTCCTCGGGGACAAAAACCTGAATGGCGCGTTCGCGCTCGCAAATGATGCGCAGGGCCACCGATTGCACCCGGCCGGCGCTCAGCCCGCCCTTCACCTTGCGCCAGAGCAGGGGGGAGATCTGGTAGCCCACCAGTCGGTCGAGAATCCGCCGCGCCTGCTGGGCTTCGAATTTGTGAGGGTCCAGCTGTTGGGGCCGGGCCATGGATTTCTCGATGGCGTCGCGGGTGAGTTCGTGAAAGAGCACCCGGTGAAACCGCCGGCCTTTTTTCTTGAGCACCTCCGCCGTGTGCCACGCAATCGCCTCGCCTTCGCGGTCCGGGTCGGGCGCAAGGAAGATGTCCTCGGCGCCGGCGGCGGCCTTCTTCAGCTCCTGGATGACGCGCTGCTTGCCGGGGATGATGGTGTATTCGGGCGTAAACCCGTTGTCGACGTCGATCCCCATCTGCCGCTGGGGCAGGTCCCGAATGTGGCCCACCGTGGCGGCGACGGTATACTCCGCGCCCAGGTATTTTTTCAGAGTTCTGACTTTGGTCGGCGATTCGACCACGACCAGCGGTTTTCCCATGGTGCTCCTTTTACTCAACGTCACGGCTTCGTGCGCCCGTCTCCGGCCAGGGTGAAATAAGTCCCGGGCAGCTGGGCGGCGCACCCCTTGAGCTCCAGCTGCAGCAACAAGGCGGAGAGCGTCCCGGGGGGGATGCCCAGGCGCCGCCCCAGTTCGTCGATGTGCACGGGGTAGGGGCCGAGGCCCTGAAGCACCCGGCACTCCTCGAGCGAGAGGGCCGGCGCACTGCCCCCGGTCGCTGCCGTCGGGGCGCAAGCGCCCGCGGCATCAGCCCGTTCGATCCGCGGGCCCAGCTCGGCGGCGATGTCCTGGGCGTTCTCCACGAGCTTGGCCCCCTGCTTGATCAGCGTATGCGTGCCCATGCTCTTGAACGACTGGATGCTGCCGGGTACCGCAAACACGTCGCGGTTCTGCTCGGCCGCCAGCCGCGCGGTGATGAGCGAACCGCTGCCCCGTGCGGCTTCCACCACCACGGTGCCGAGCGACATCCCGCTGATGATGCGGTTTCTGATCGGAAAGTGGTGGGCATCGGGCCCGGCCTTCAGCGGGAACTCGGAGAGCAGGGCCCCTGATCCGGCAATGCGCGCGGCGAGGCTACGATGCTGCGGCGGATAGAGATTGTCAAGCCCGCTGCCCAGCACCGCAACCGTCCGCCCACCGGCGGAGAGCGCCCCCTCGTGGGCAGCGCCGTCGATGCCGAGCGCCAGGCCGCTGACGACCGTAAACCCCAGCTGCGCCAGCCCTGCGCTGATCTGGCGCGATGTCTCCAGTCCGTATTCCGTCGGGATGCGCGCGCCCACCACCGCAATCGGCGCCTCGTCGGCGATAAGGTCCCCGCGTACGTAAAGCAGCGGGGGCGGGTCCGGGATCTCGCGCAGCAGGCGCGGATAATCCGGGTCGGTCAAAACGATCAGACGGCAGCCGCTCCGGCGGGCGTCTTCCACTTCCGATACGGCCCAATCCGGGATTCGCTGGGACCGGATGGCGAGCGCCAGGCGCGGGGTGATGCCCTCCACCTCCGCGAGCTCTGCCCCGGCTGCCTCGAGCGCGGCCTGCGGCGAGCCGAAACGCCCCATGAGGCGCTTGAACAAAAGGCTGCCGACCCCCGGCACGCTCTTCAACTGAAACCACCGCAGAATCTCCTCCACGCCGTGTGGCCCTCCGTTCCAGCTGCCCGGAAGCGGGGTAGGGGTTGCCGCGCGCCGCTTCAATGGAAAGCCCCCTTGGAACCCAAGGGGGCGATGGCGATCGGTCGGGGCCGGTGACGGCGAGTCCGCCGGCGCGGCCTCACCGGCGCTTGCGGGCGCGCTCCTGCCAGGTCAGCACGATCGAACTGGCGACGTAAATCGACGAGTAGGTCCCGACCACGACGCCCACCAGGATGGCGAACGCAAAGTCCTTGATGATCTCCCCTCCCAAAACAAACAGCGCCGCCACCACGACGAAGACCGTGCCGGCGGTCAGGATGGTGCGGCTCAGCGTCTCGTTGACGCTGCGGTTGACGACGGCCGCCATTGGGCTCTTGAGCAGCTTCCTGAGGTTCTCACGGATGCGGTCGTAGACGATAATGGTGTCGTTCAGCGAATAGCCGATGATCGTCAGCAGGGCGGCGATCACGGTGATCGTGAATTCTTTTTCGGCGACCGAAAAGATTCCCACCGTGATGATCACGTCGTGCAGCAGCGCCACGATGGCGCCCAGGGCATATTTCAGTCCCAGGACCCAGAACAGCACCAAGGTCACGAGGAGCGCGGCGAGGATGATGAGCGGCATGCTGACCCCGAAGGTGTAGAGCCCGTAGACCGCCCCCCCCAGCACCACGGCCACGATGCCGCTCTGCGCCCACTTGAACTCGAAGCGGCCGGAAATGTAGATCGCGATGAAGGTCAGTGCGAAAAAGATGGCCAGCAGGGCTTTTTCGCGCAGGTCCTTGCCCACCTGGGGGCCGACCATCTCCACGCGCCGAATCTCAGCGGCAGCACCGGAGGAAGCCTCCAGCGCCTTGCGCAGCGCGGGGATGAACTCGCCGGTGTTGACGCCGGCCGCATCGGTGCGGATCAGCACCTCGTTGTCCGCCGCCTCGCCCATGCGCTGAACGGTGGCGCCGGCGATGCCCAGTTCGCTCAACCCGTCCTTGATCCGGTCGATCGGTGCGGACCGGTCGAACTTCACCTGGATCAGCGCCCCGCCGGCAAAGTCGATGCCGTAGCGCGGCCCCCCGTGCCAGATGAGGGAGATGATGCTGAGCACGATGAGCACGCCCGAAACGGTGAAGGCGAGCCGGCGTTTGCCGACGAAGTCGATGTTGATTCCGGGTTTGATGATTTCCATGACAACGGTTCCTTATGGACGACGCGCAGCGCGCATGAGGCGGCTGCGGATCAAATGCTCAGTTTACGGACTTTGCGCGTAGTCAGCACATAGTCGAACACCAACCGGGAGACCACGATGGCCGTGAACATGCTGGCAATTACCCCGATGCTCAAGGTGACGGCGAAGCCCTTCACCGGGCCGGTGCCGAACTGGAAGAGCACCACGGCGGCGATCAGGGTGGTGAGGTTGGCATCCATGATGGTCGTGGTGGCCCGGTCGAAACCCGAATCCGTCGAGGCGCGCGGGGTTTTGCCCAGGCGCAGCTCTTCTCGGATACGCTCGTAGATCAACACGTTGTTATCCACGGCCATGCCGATGGTCAAAATGATCCCGGCCATGCCCGGCAGGGTCAACGTGGCCCCGAATGCCGCCAGGCCGGCCCCAATGAGCACGATGTCGAGCAGGACTTCGAACACGGCCAGAAGCCCCGCGAGCTTGTAGTAGACGCCCATGAAGATCAGCACCAACAGCGCGCCCACCGCCATCGATATCAGTCCGGCGCGGATGGAGTCGGCCCCCAGCGAGGGGCCCACAGTCCGCTCTTCCAGTATGGTGACGGGTGCCGGCAGGGCGCCGGCGCGCAGCACGATGGCCAGGTCGCGGGCCTCTTCCATGGTGAAGCGGCCGGTGATGCGGGCGCGGCCGCCGCCGATTTTCTCCTGGATGGTCGGGGCGGAGTAGACCTTGTTGTCGAGCACGATGGCCAGACGCTTGCCGACGTTCTCGCCGGTGACCCGCTCGAAGACCCGCGCCCCCTTCTTGTCGAAGTCGATGGAGACGTAGGGCTCGCCGAACTGGGAGTCGATCTGCACGCGCGCATCGGTCAGCGAGGCGCCGGTCAGCAGGGCGGCTTTGCGCACCAGATACGGCGTACGGCTGGTGCGCTTCGTGGCGGCGTCCTCATCGACCTTGTACAGGACCTCGCTGCCGGGCGGCGGGCTGCCCTGCAGCGCGGCATTGACGTCGTGGGCCTCGTCGACCATCTTGAACTCCAAAAGTGCGGTGCGGCCGATGAGGTCCTTGGCCCGGTCGGTGTCCTGGATGCCCGGCAGCTGAATCAGAATGCGGTTCTCCCCCTGGCGCCGGATGTCCGGCTCGGTGACCCCGAATTGATCGATGCGGTTGCGGATGGTCTCCAGGGCCTGGTCGACCGCCAGCTTCTTGATCTGCTCCGCGTCCGTGTCCGCCAGGTCGAGGACGAGCGCCAGGTTGTCGGCGTCCTCGTTTTGAATTCTCAGGCGCAGGTCCCGCAGCTCCTTGTCGAGCAGCTGCCTGAATTTGGCGACGTTCTCGCGGCCGCTGACCTGAACGGCGATCTTGGACGGCCCCGGGCGCTCCAGGACGAGGTTCTGGACCTGGCTCTTGCGAGCCAAATCCCGAATTTCCGAGAAATTGCGGTCGATCGTGCTCTCGAGCGCCTTGGCGGTGTCGACCTCCAGTACGAGGTGCATCCCGCCCTGCAGGTCGAGCCCGAGGTTGATTTTCGTGCGCGGCCACAGGTCTGTCTTGAAGGTCGGCAGGCAATAGACCACGGCGGTGACGATCACCGCCAGCACAATCCCCAATCTGACCGAAAAGCGTTTCAAGGCCTTATCCTTCTTTGCGGCATTACGGGACGCCGGGCCGCATCCGGTCGGTTCGGAACGGCCTCAGACAAAAAGCAGCGCCGTCCCCGGCGGGGGCGGCGCTGCCGGTTTGCACACGGCGTTGCATTATTCCGGCTTGGCTTCGGGGGCTGGGCTGGACGATGGGATAACCGCCGACACGTTGGCGCGGTTGATTTTCACCCGGACCTTGTCGGCGATTTCCACCGTGAGGGTGGTTTCGTCGATGCCGGTCACCCGTCCGTGCAGGCCGCCGCTGGTGATGATACGGTCGCTTTTTTTCAGGGCGGCGACCATGGCTCGGTGCTCCTTGCTGCGCTTCTGCTGCGGCCGGATGAGCAGGAAATAAAAAATGACGAACATCAAAATCAGCGGAATGAAACTGGCAAACCCACCGGCGCCGCCTTCCGGCGCTCCCCCCTGACCCATGGCGTAAGCGATATCGAACACGACTCAGCCCTCCTTAAGAATGAAAAGTGCCGGTGATATACAGAATTTCCCGATGAACGTCAAACCTTATCTTCGATTTCCCGGGCATTTTTCAAGCGTCGGCGATGATTCGGCTCTCGCCCGGCAACAGGCCCGGGTCTCCCTGGACCTCGATGCTGACGCGGCGGCGGGTTTCGAACTCGACGAGGTCCCGGCGCTTGCGGTTGAGCAAAAACTCCGCCACGGCCACGGGGACGATGGCCTTGACGCGGACGACGTCGCTCTTGAAGCTCTCCATGCCGAGCTTGCGCAGAAAGCCGATGCCCAACGTTTCGGTGGACGGGATGAGGCCCTTGCCCTGGCAGTGCCGGCAGACGATGTGGCTGCCGAACTCGATCGAGGGGTGGATCCGCTGCCGGGACATCTCCAGCAGGCCGAACTTGGATATGCGGCCCACGCGGGTGCGGGCCTTGTCCGTTTTCAAGTGGGCTTTCAGCGCGCGTTCTACTTCGGCGCGGTGTTTGGCCTCCTTCATGTCGATGAAGTCGATGACGATGAGCCCGCCCAGGTCGCGCAGGCGCAACTGCCGGGCGATCTCCTCGGCCGCCTCCATGTTGGTCTGGAAGGCGGTCTGCTCGACCGATTTTTCGTGAGTCGATTTGCCGGAGTTGACGTCGATCGTCACCATGGCCTCGGTGGGCTCGACCACGATCGAGGCCCCGGATTTCAGGCGCACGCGGTTCTCGAAGATCGAGGCGATCTGCTCCTCGAGCTGAAACTTGGAGAAGAGGGGTTTTTCCCCGTCGTAGAGCTTCACGGTCTGTCCCTGCTTGCTGGCGAAGATGTCCACCAGCTCCTGGACCTCCCGGAACACGTTGGGCTCGTCGATGAGGATTTCGGAGACCTCGGAGGTGAAGGAATCGCGGATGGAGCGCAGCACGAGGGCCCGCTCCTTGTAGAGCAGGGCCGGCGCTTTTTCCGCCATGACCTTGCCCTTGATGGTCTTCCACAGGCGCATCAGGTCCTTGAGGTCTTTTGAAATCATGGTCTTCGAGCAGCCCATCCCCGCCGTGCGCACGATGACCCCGTATCCCTCCGGGATCTCCAGCTCGGCGACAATCGCCTTGAGCCGGGTGCGTTCGGCCTCGTCCTCGATCTTACGCGAGACGCCCTTTACCGAGTGGCCCGGCATCAGGACCACGTGCCGCCCCGGCAGGGAGAGCTGGGTGGTGAGCATCGCGCCCTTGTTCATGATCGGGTCCTTGATCACCTGCACCAGCAGCTCCTGGTTGCGTTTCACCAGCCGCTGCAGCGGCGTGCCCCCGTCGTCGTCCTCGTGGAAGTAGTCCTCGTGGATGTCGTGCTTTTGCAGAAACCCGTGGCGGTCGGCGCCGTAGTCGACGAAAACGGCCTGCAGGCTGGGCTCGACCCGGGCGATGATGCCCTTGTAGATGTTGCCCTGGGTGATTTCCCGCGCGGCGCTCTCGATGCGGAACTCCTCCAGCCGTCCGTCCTTGACCGTTGCGACCCGCACTTCGCCCGGGTCGTTGGCATTGATCAGTATTTTGTGGCTCATGGGGCAGTTACCTCAACTCTCTCAATCAATTCAGGGTGTTCCTGAAATTAGGGTGCTGCTTCAATAGGGGATCGCTGCAGACAAGTCAAACGATTTCTCCCGTCGCCGTGCGTTTGCGCAGCGCTTGCACTTCAGGGTATCTTATGGCAGTAATCGCTTTTTAGCAACACGCAGCCCGCTTGCGGCGCGCCCGCGCGGGACCTCGACATCAGGAGGGAGGCCGTTTCTCCCATGGAAGACCGGTACGACCCGAAGCGCATCGAACCCGCATGGCAGCGTTGCTGGCAGGAGGAAGACCTCTTCCGCGTCACGGAGGACCGCAGCCGCCCGAAGTACTACCTGCTGGAGATGTTCCCCTACCCATCGGGTAACATCCACATGGGCCACGTGCGCAACTACACGATCGGCGACGTGGTGGCGCGCTACAAACGCATGCGCGGCTTCAACGTGCTCCACCCCATGGGGTGGGATGCCTTCGGCATGCCGGCCGAAAACGCCGCCATCGCCAACCGCACCCACCCGGCGCGGTGGACCTATGCCAACATAGACACCATGCGCGCCCAGCTCAAACGGCTGGGGTTCAGCTACGACTGGCACCGGGAGCTGGCCACCTGCAAACCGGAGTACTACCGCTGGGAGCAGTGGCTGTTTTTGCGCATGCTGGAAAAGGGACTGGCTTTCCGCAAGGAATCCTACGTCAACTGGTGCGACCCCTGCCAGACCGTGCTGGCCAACGAGCAGGTGGAAGCCGGGGCCTGCTGGCGCTGCGGCAAGCCGGTGCGGCAGAAAAAGCTCTGGCAGTGGTTCTTTCGGATCACCCGCTACGCCGAAGACCTGCTCGCCCACTGCGACCGGCTGCCCGGCTGGCCGGAGAAGGTCATCACCATGCAGCGCAACTGGATCGGCCGCAGCACAGGGGCCGAAATCCGGTTTCCACTCGAGTCGGGCGGGGGGGAGATCGCGGTCTTCACCACCCGCCCGGACACCGTGTTCGGCGCCACGTTCATGTGCCTCGCACCCGAGCACCCGCTGGTGCCGGAGCTCTGCCGGGGCCGGTCCCAGGAAGCGGAGGTGATGGCCTTCGTCGAGCGCATCTCGCGCCAGGACCGCTCCGACCGGGCGCTCGAAAGCTACGAGAAGGAGGGCGTCTTCACCGGCGCTTACTGTCTCAACCCTTTGAGCGGGCGCCGCATGCCCGTCTTTACCGCCAATTTCGCCCTCATGGCCTACGGCACCGGTGGGGTGATGTCGGTCCCGGCCCACGACCAGCGCGATTTCGAGTTTGCCCGGAAGTACGGGCTGGAGGTGGTCGTCGTGGTCATGCCCCCGGAGCGCCGCCTGGACCCCGACACCATGACCGAAGCCTACACCGGGGAGGGCCGAATGGTGAACTCCGGCGGCTTCGACGGGCTGCCCAACACCCGGGCCAAGGAGGCCATCGCCGACCACCTGGAGAAGAACGCCCTCGGCCGGTGCACCGTCAGCTTCCGCCTGCGGGACTGGGGCATCTCCCGACAGCGCTACTGGGGGGCGCCCATCCCCGTGATCCACTGCGAGCGCTGCGGCGTGGTGCCGGTGCCCGAAACGGATCTGCCGGTGGTGCTCCCGGAGGATGCGGACCTGCTCGCCGGCGGCAAATCGCCCCTGCCCGAGCTTGAATCCTTCGTGCGGGTGGACTGCCCGGCCTGCGGGAAAGCCGCTCGGCGGGAGACCGACACGATGGACACGTTTGTGGAGTCCTCCTGGTATTTCGAGCGCTTCTGCAGCCCAGGGTGCGACCGGCGCATGTTCGACCCGGAGGCGGTGGCCTACTGGATGCCGGTGGACCAATACATCGGCGGGGTCGAACACGCCATCCTGCACCTGCTCTACTCGCGGTTTTACACGCGGGTCCTGCAGGATGAGGGCCTGCTCGATTTCAAGGAGCCTTTCACGCGGCTGCTCACGCAGGGCATGGTGTGCAAGGAAACGGTTTCCTGCCCCGAACACGGGCATCTGTTCCCGGCCGATGTCCGCCCCGGGCCCTCCGGCGCCCAGAGCTGCGCTCACTGCGGACGCCCGGTGCAAGTGGGGCGGGTTGAGAAAATGTCCAAGTCCAAACGCAACGTCATCGACCCCAACACCCTGCTGGAGCGTTACGGGGCCGACACGACCCGGCTTTTCTGCCTGTTTGCCGCCCCGCCGGAAAAGGACCTCGAGTGGAGCGAGCAGGGGGTGGACGGGAGTTACCGCTTCCTCAACCGGGTCTGGCGGCTAGCCGCCGACTGGATGGACCCGGTGCGCGAAGCGGCACCCTTCGAAGGCCCGCCGGAGGTGCTGGAGGAGGGGTTGAAGACGCTGCTGCGCAAAATTCACCTCACCATCCGCAAGGTGACGCGGGACATCGAGGACCGGTTCCATTTCAACACGGCCATCAGCGCCGTCATGGAGCTCCTCAACGACATGGGGCTCGTCACCCGGGAGCCGGCCCGGCCGCACCAAGCCGAGGTCATGCGCTTGGCACTCGAATCGCTGACCCTCATGCTGGCCCCCATCGTGCCGCACATCGCCGAGGAGCTGTGGCGGCGGCTGGGCAAAACCGAGAGCATTCTCCGGGCGGCCTGGCCGCAGTGGCGCCCGGAGGCGATCGAGCAGGAGACGGCCCTGATCGTCGTCCAGGTGAACGGGAAGCTCCGCAGCCGCATGCGCCTGCCCGTCGATCTCACGGACGAGGAGATCGCGGCCAAAGCCATCGCGGAGGACAGCGTCCGGAAGTTCGTGCAGGGCCGGACGGTGAAAAAGGTCATCGTGGTCAAAAACAAGCTGGTGAACGTCGTGCTGTGAACTCCCGGGCCGCGCGGCTCGCACAGCCGCCGCGACGCCGGTTGCAGGCAGCTCAGAGGAATGCCATGAGGCCCTGTTGCATATGGAAGAGCCTGCCGGCGGCATGCGCGCTGCTGCTGCTGCTGGTCGGGTCCTGCGGGTACCGGTTCCAGAGTGCGGGCATCATTCCCGACGGGGTCGCCCCCGTTTTCGTAGAGATGTTCGAAAACCGGACCAATCAGGCCGGCCTGGAGGTCACGGTGACCAACGCCGTCATGCTGGAGTTCACACGCCGCAACCCTTCCGCAATCGCCGGAACGGCCGCCGAGGCCGGCACCGTCATGAAGGGGGTGATCCGGTCCGTCGAACTTGAAACCATCTCTTCAAGGGGGCGGGACGTCGCCGGCGAGCGGCGTGTCACCCTGAACCTGGAGGTTCGACTGGTTCAGCCCGACGGCAAAGTGGCACGGGCCATTCGCAGCCTCGAAGACCATGAGGGTTTCCCGGTCACCGAAGAGAAGTTCCTCAACGACGAGCGGCAGCGCGCAGCCCTGGGAATCGTCGCCTCGCGCCTGGCCGAGCGGATCTACAACCGGCTCACCGACGAGTTTTAGCGCCCCGCTTCCAGCCTCCCCCATAAAACGATCACCGGGGCGGCCGCCTACAGGCGGCCGCCCCGGTGATCGCAGGTTCTGGGGCGGGACTCGGCGGAATCAGGCCGGTTTTTTATTGATCAGCTTGGCGAGGCGCGAGATCTTGCGGGCGGCGGTGCGTTTGTGCAGCACGCCTTTTTTGGCCGCTTTGGCGACAATGGATTTGGCGGCATCGAGGTCTTTGGGGGTGACGGAATTACCGGCGACGGCCAGGCGCACGCGCTTCACGACATTTTTGACCTGGGTCCGGTTCGTGCGGTTGCGCAGGCGCCGCTCTTCGCTCTGACGGGCGCGTTTGATGGCGGATTTATGATTGGCCAAGCTGCTTGCTCCTTTCGATAAATTCTGATAAATTTTTTTTACTAATCAATTCATAACGACCTGTCAAGCTATTTCTTCGTGACGCACCACGACCCCACGGCCCGCGTTCCAACCAGCGAGACGGCGGACGCCGCGACGGCCGGGCTGCTGGTGCTGGCCGAGCCGATAGTGTCCCTTCTGTTCCAGCGGGGCGAGTTCGGCCCGGAATCCGTGCGTTTGACCTCGCAGGCCGTTTCGTATTATGCTTTGGGCCTGTGGGGAGTCTCGGCCGTGTTCTTCGCGATGCAGGCCCCCCGCGACCCCCTGCGGGCGGCGATGCTTTCCATCGCGGCCACCTTGGTGTTCGGCCTTGTGCTCATGCGGCCGCTGGCCGCAAGAGACCTGGCTCTGGCCGCCTCGCTGGCCGCCTTGGTCAACCTATGGGTTTTGCTCGCGTCGGTTGGGCCCAAAATTGGCGCGTGAGGATTGGCACGCCATGGGGGCCTGTCTGGAACGTTCCGCTGGGTGCACTCTCGTCATGGCGGCGGGGGTGTGGCAGCTGTCGCGGCTGCCCTGGGCACGTCAGCTTCACGAGGCGCTCGGCGTGGCGGTGGCCATCACGGCCGGGGTCCTTATTTTCGCTGCCGCCTCCTGGGCTGTCAAAAGCCCTGAACTGTCGGCCGTCTTCGGCCTTCTGAAAGGGAGCCGATTCGAACGATGACTAACCGGCAAGCCATTCTTCTCGGCGGTTCCACGGTGGTGCTGGCGGCTCTGCTGTTGTTCATGGTGTTCAGCGAGCGGGGTTTGGCAGAGCTGAACCTGCTTCGAAGCGAACGCGACCGGATTGCGGGACAAAACCGGGAGCTGGTCAGGGAAAACATCAGCCTGGGGGTTGAGATCGACCGGTTGAAAAACGACCCGAGCTACATCGAGAGCGTCGCGCGCCGCGAATTCGGTATGATCGGCCAGGATGAACTGCTGGTGAAACCGCAGCGCCCCCCGCGGCCCTGAGGCGGCGGCCAAGATGACGCACGAACGGCAGCATTACACCCTGACCATGGCCAGGCTCCTGGCGCAGCAGGGGCACTGGCGGGAGGCGGTGGAGATCTACCGACACCTGGTGCGCGAGAACCCGGGCCGCGAAGATCTGGCCGCGGCGCTGGCCGAGGCCGAAGAGCGCCTGCGGGAGCCCCCGCGCGGGGCAGAGGAGAGGCTGGTCCCGCTCTTTGAAGAGTGGATCCGCCTGATTTTCAAGTCGCGGCGGATGCGAAGCCTGCAGCGTTTGAAGCAGAGATTGTAGGGCCCGCCGCTCTCGCCCCTAAGGAGCCTTCCCCGCCGGCGGCACCTCTTTCCCCCCTTCTTTCCCCTTGTCCTCCTGGTGCAGGAAGGCCTTGACGCGGGTGGCGGGACCGCCCTCGGCGAGGGCTTTTCCGTCGCGGCGGTTGAGGGTGATCTTCGAGCCGCTGATGTAATTTCGGCCGCTGGTCACTTTGGCGCCGTCGCCGGTCAGTGTGAGCACGTCCGTGGCAGGGTCGTACTCCACCCGGTCCGCATCGGCGATGTACTGCTCGCTGACGATGTGCACGCGCCCGCTGGCCACGATCCGGGTGATCTCGGTAGCGGCGGCAGGGGAGCCCTGGGTTTTAAAAAGGTCCCCTGCGTAGTAGACCCGCAGCACATCCGAAGTCATTGAAAAATCACCCTGGGTGGCTTTGACGGCGCCGGTGAACTCGGCAAATTTTTCAGTCGAGTGGTTGACGAGGCGGTCGGCCAGGATTTCCGTGGGTTCCTGGGATCCGCCGCCGCCCGGGGCGGAAAAGAGCCCTGCGGCCGAAACCGCTGAAGCCATTAGCAGCACCGCAGCTAACGCAGCAACAAGACCAAATACTCCCGTACCTCTCGTCATGATTAAAGCTCCCCGATATAAGCCGACTGAAAAAAACCCTGATATCTCACATCGCCCGGAGACCCTATCTATCAAATTTTTAAACAATGTCTATCCAGAAATAGTGGATTTTGATTCAGGCCAAGGCCGCAGCGATGTCGCAACCGGAGGCGTAGTCAATCTACGCCGAGGATTGCGAAGAGCGAGAACGCTGGCATGAGCCGAAAGACGCCGTTTATGGATGGACATAGCTGCAGGCAACAATCGCCGCAGCGATGCCGACCGCATCGGCTGTAAGGCCCGCGGCCAGAGCGTGGCGGATCCGGCGGACCTGGACGGCGCCGAAGTAGACCGCCAGCACATAAAACGTGGTCTCCGTGCACCCCTGCAGCGTGGAGACGAGGTAGCCCGCATAGCTGTCCGGCCCGACGGCGGGGTCGTTGATCACCGAGGCCAGAACCGCGAAGGCCCCCGAACCGGACAAAGGCCGCATCAGCGCCATGGGCAGTGCCACCGCCGGCAGCCCCGCCCGGGCGGTCCATGGATCCAGCGCCGAGATCAGGGCATCCAGAGCACCGCTGGCGCGCAGCATCCCGACCGCCACGAGGATGGCCACGAGATAGGGGATGATCTTTACGGCCACCTGGAACCCCTCGCGGGCCCCCTCCACGAAGGACTCGTAGACGCGCACACGCCGGCAGAGCCCGAAGATCAGAAACCCCGCCATGAGACCGGGCAGGATCCATGGCGACATCGCCCGCCCGTAGGCGACCGTCAACGGGATCAGGGCCGTGACGGCGGCCAGCGCCAGCAGGCTCACATAGAGGGGGTAGGCCCCGAGAACGTCGGGAGCGGCTCCCTCAACTGCACCCGGCGGTGGCAGCTCTCCTGAGGCCGCGTCGGCCGGCTGAACGGCGCCGGGGCGTGAGAATTTTGCCAGAATTTTGGCGGCGGCGATCGCCGCCAGCGTCGAGCAGGCCGTGGCGAAAAGGGTCGTGGGCAAAATGCCGGCCGGGTCGGTCGACCCGGCGGCGGCCCGCAGGGCGATGACGCCGGTGGGCAGAAGTGTGACGGAGGAGGTGTTCACAGCCAGGAAGAGGGCCATGGCGTCGGTGGCCGTGCCCGGGTGCGGATTCAACCGGTTGAGCTCCTGCATCGCCCGGATGCCGAACGGCGTGGCGGCGTTGCCCAGACCGAGCGCGTTGGCGGAGAGGTTCAGGATCATCGCACCCATGGCCGGGTGCTCGGCGGGGACATCGGGGAAGAGCCTCGTCATCAGGGGCCGGATCAGCCGCGCAATCACCGTGAGCAGGCCGCCGGCCTCGGCCACCTTCATCAGGCCCAAGAAAAGCGTCATGACGCCCACCAGACCCAGGGCCAGCTCCACCGAGCCGGCCGCGGAGTCCACCATTGACTGGGTCAAGGCTTCCATCGGCGAGGATAGGCCGTCCAGCGGCACCCAGGCGACCTGCCGCACGGCGGCGGTCAGCACGGCGGCCAGGACGATGGCGGCAAAAACGAGGTTCATGGGGTCACTCGCGCCGCAGCGCTTCGATCGGGTCCAGCCGCGAGGCTTTGCGGGCCGGGTAGAACCCGAAAAAAATGCCCACGGCCGCGGACACCGAGAAGGCGACGGCGATGGACTCGACCTTGATCATGGCCGGCCACTCCCCGAAGGCCGTAAATGCCATCGACCCCAGCACCCCGAGCAGAATCCCGATCACCCCCCCGATCATGGACAGCGCCGCGGCCTCCGTGAGGAACTGCGAGAGGATGTCGCGGCGGCGAGCCCCCACGGCCATGCGCAGGCCGATTTCGCGAGTGCGCTCGGTGACCGACACCAGCATGATGTTCATGATGCCGATCCCGCCCACGATCAGCGAGACCGAGGCCACCGCGGCCAACAGCAGCGACATGGTGCGCGATGATTTGGCCCGGCTCTCCAGCGCTTCGGCCTGGTTGCGGATCCAGAAATCGTTATCTTCGCCGGGCCGCAGCCGGTGGCGCTGGCGCAGCAGTTCGGTGATCTCTTTTACGACGTACCCGACCCACTCGGGCGATTTGACCTTGACGGCCATGCCGCTGACCAGCTGGCCGCTCAGCGCGCGCTCGCCGAGGACCCGGGTGCGCGCGATCGACATCGGGATCAACACCGTGTCGTCCTGGTCCCACCCCCCTATGGAATAGCCCTTGGCCTCGAGCAGGCCGATGACCGTGAACGGGACGCGGTTGAGGCGGACGATCGAGCCGGCCGGCCGGCTGCCGACGTTGAGGTTTTCGGCCACGGTGTTGCCGAAAATCAGAACCTTGTTGCTGCCGCGCAGGTCCTCGGGGGAGATCGCCCGTCCATCGGTAATCCCCCAGTCGCGGGCGTCGAAAAATTCGGGTGTGATCCCCAGGATTGATGTGTTCCAGTTGGAGTTGCCGAAAATGATCTGGCCCCGACCACGGATATAGGGCGCCACCACCTGGACCTCGGGGATCTCTTTTTTGATGGCCTGGCCGTCCTCCTCGGTGAGGGTCAGGGCGGACCCCGCACCGAGCCTCAGGCCGCGTGCGGTGCTCGTTCCCGGGAAGACGTAGATGAGATCGGCCCCCATGCTGTTGATGATCTCGGCCACCTCCGCCTGGGCTCCGGCCCCGACGGCAACCATCACGATCACCGCGGCAACGCCGATGATGATCCCCAGGGTGGTCAACACGCTGCGCATGATATTCACCTTCAGGGCCCGCAGCGCATCGCGTATCGGTTCGAACACCATCATGGCGGCCCGCCTTCGGCGGCATCGGACGCATGGCGGCTCTCCGGAGACTCACCGGCGTCACCGTCGACGATGCGCCCGTCCCGGAACCGCAGCGTGTGGCGGGCGAAGCGGGCGACGTCGGGCTCGTGGGTGACCAGCACGATGGTGATGCCCTTTGCATTCAGGCGCTGGAAGAGCTGCATGATTTCGATGCTGGTCTGCGAGTCCAACGCGCCGGTGGGCTCGTCGGCCAAAATCAGGACCGGGTCGTTCACGAGCGCGCGGGCGATGGCGACCCGCTGCTGTTGGCCGCCGGAGAGTTGGGAAGGGTGGTGATGGGTCCGGCCGTGCAATCCCACCGATTCGAGGACCTCGCGCGCACGAGCATGGCGGCGTGCGCGCGCCAGCCCCCGGTAGCGCAGGGGCAGCTCTACGTTCTCGAGGGCCGGGGTGCGGGGCAGGAGGTTGAAATTCTGGAAGACGAAACCGAGCTTGTGGCAACGGATGTCGGCGAGCTCATCGGAGTCGAGCCGGGACACGTCCCGGCCCTCGAGCTCGTAGCGACCCGATGTGGGCGTGTCCAGACAGCCCAGGATGTTCATGAAAGTGGATTTGCCCGACCCTGAAGGGCCCATCACGGCGACAAACTCCCCGCGATCGATGGCAACACTGACCCCGCGCAGGGCATGGACCTCTTCGCCGCCCAGCTGGTAGCGTTTGGTCAACGACTCGGTTTTGAGAATGACATCGGTCATCGGGTCAGAACCCGAAGCGCCGGGTCGAACGGGCGGCCCCGGCCGCACCCGCCGGGCCCAGGCCGATGACGACCTCCTGGCCGGGCGTGAGATCGCCCTTCACCAGTTCGGTGAAGGCACCGTCGTTGATGCCGAGCAGCAGGTCGAGCGGCACGGCCTTCCGCTTGCCGTCCAGAACATGGACGCGGCCCTTGAACGTCGGTGCGGCATCCGGACCGGCTGCTCCCCGGCCGGCGCCTTCGGGCCCGGCACGCTCGCTGCCGGCGCCCGCGCCCCGGCCGGCCACGCTGCCGGGGCGCGGGGCGGCGGCAGCAGTGGCTGAATTTCCATTCGGGACCGGAGGTTGAAAGCGCAGGGCGGCGTTGGGCACTTTGACCGCGTTCGGCCGTTCGTCGGTGATGATCCGGATGTTGGCGGTCATGCCGGGCAGCAGCCGCAGCTCCGGGTTGTCGGTCAAGATGAGCACGGTGTAGGTCACAACGTTTTGAACGATGCGCGGCGCCTTGCGGATCTGCAGCACCTGCCCGCGGAACTCGCGCCCGGGAAAGGCGTCCACGGTGAAGACGGCCGGTTGATCCACGTGGATGCGTCCGATGTCGGCTTCGTCCACGTCGGCTTCGACCTGCATCTCGCGCAGGTCCTGGGCGATGGTGAACAGCTTGGGCGCCTGCAGGCTGGCGGCCACGGTCTGGCCGACATCCACGGCCCGCTCGATGACCACCCCATCGACGGGCGAGCGGATAAAGGTGTGCGCGAGGTCTACCGCGGACTGGTGCAGGGCGGCTTCCTTTTGCCGCACCTGCTGCAGGGCATACTCGACCTGGGCCCGGGCCGACTTGATGGCCGCCTGGCGGCCGGCCACCAGGGATTTTGCAGCGCGCTCGTCCGCCTCGACGCTTTCGAGCTGGGCTTGGGCCTGGTTGAAGGCCGTGCGGGCGTCGTCCGCCTGGCTTTCGGATGCGGCGCCCGAGCGGTAAAGCGCCTGGCGGCGTTCCATGTTGCGCCGCGCGTTCTCCAGGGTGACCCGGGCCTTGTTTGCTTGAGCGCGGGCGCTGTTGAGCGCCGCCTCGGCGTTGGCCAGCTCTTTTTCGGCACGCTCCACACCGGCGCGCTGGATGCCGACGTTGGCCTTGGAAACAGCCAGTTCGGCCTCGGCCTGGTTGACCTTGGCTTCAAAAGTTTCGGGGTCGATGCGGGCGATGACCTGACCGGCCGTGACCTCCGAGTTGTAGTCGGCCAGCATCTCCTTGATCTGTCCGGAGACCTGAGAGCCCACCTGGACGGTGATCACCGCGTTCAGAGTTCCGCTGGTCGAGACCGCGCTCACAATGGGGCCGCGCTCAACGACGGCAAGCCGGTAGGTGGCGGACCCATTCCGGTCGTCGCGCAAAAAGAGCGAGGAACCCACGGCGGCGGCCGCCGCCGCGATCACAAGGCCGATGATCAATTTGGTTTTTCGCTGCATGCCGTCTGCCGTGCTCCAACCCGACCGGCAAAGGACCCGGACGGTCGTCGACAAGCTCCCCCGCGAACGTTATGGCAAGGGCAACATATTGAGAATATAAGCAAGCGCTTGGCCTGTCAATCAAGCAAAAAAAAACGCCCTGGTCCGCGTTGAGGAGCCAAGGCGTTGGTATCGGAACCAAAAGCAGAAGATGTTAGTATTTTGCGGCTGCCCGCGGGGCTTTTCCGGCCAGCGGATTGTACAGCTTCATGATGGCCACTTTCATGACATCGATGGTTTTCATCTGGGTGATGATGTCGACCAGCTTGGCCTCCGCCTCGGGCGGCAGCACGCAGGCATTGGAGCTGTCGAAGGCCAGGTCCGGGAAGCCTTTGGCCAGCTTTTTCTGCTCCTTTTCACCCAAGGGGACCTGAATCGCCTTTTTGCCGCCGAGGTCTTTGATCTGGCCGGCCAGGCCGGCAGCCTCCAGGGCCTTCATTTTTGCGTCATCGAGAAACACGTTAATCAAGTAATCTGCCATGGCAATTCCTCCTGCGGTTAGTTAGTGCCCATCCATAAACGGCGTCTTTAGGCCCATTCCGGCGTTCTCGCTCTTCGCAATCCTCGGCGGTGATTGACTACGCCTCCGGTTGCGAAATCGCTGCGGCCTTGGCCTGAACCAAAATCCACCATTTCTGGATGGGCACTATTTAATACAAACGAGCAGAATCGCGTGCAATACCCAAGTTATCTAATTGGAAATCCTGCAGCTGTCAACAGGCTCCGATCAAAAACCGTCCCGCCCGCCCCGATTCATCTCGCAACCGGCGGCAGGACCGGGATCCGGCCCTGGATGATGTGCGCGGCCTGCAGGGGCAGGTAGACCCTGCCGGTTGCGGCGGCGTGCACCACCACGCCTTCCAGGGCGTTCAAGCGTGTACCGAGTTTGAGCAGGTTCGTGTTCACGAAAAGCTCGGCTCTCTCTCCCCGGTAGTCGATGGTGACGACCGGGTCGGCAGGATCGGCGGTCTCCAGGAAGACCCGGCCCCCGGGAAACACACCGGAGGCCTCCACGAACAATCGCTCGTTCAGCGATAGGTGTTATCGGTCGCTCGGTTGCCGATCGAGAACCCGCCGGTGTTGTGGTCGGACATGACCATGACCAGGGTGCGGCCGTCGGCGCGGGCGAAATCGAGTGCAGCCTCAACCGCCCGGTCGAAAGCGAGCAGTTCGCTCAAAAGGTAGGCCGGGTCGTTTGCGTGGCAGGCCCAGTCGATCTGGCTGCCCTCGACCATCAGGAAGAACCCGTCTTCGTCCCGCGCGAGGATCTCGATCGCCTTGCGGGTCATCTCCACGAGCGTAGGCTGACCGGGGTTCCGGCGCGGCCGGTCGATCTCCGGGTCCATCGCGAATCGGTGTGGGCCACGAAGGCGGCCGGGGTGGCATGGGTGACGCGCGAGGTTGCGACAATGCCCGTGGCCTTTTTCAAAAGCGTTGCCCCCTCGAGCACGGTGGCCAAAGGCCGGTAGTGGAGGTCCTTGGGTGGCTGGGGTAGGGTGGACAGAACATCTGCGTTTGGGCCCACGCTGATGAACCTGCCGTTCGTGCGCACGCCCGTGGCAAAGGCCGTTGCGGCCGGGGCCGAGTCGGCGATCACCGAGTCGGCGATAAACGTCTTGATGGCGCCGACCTGGTAGGGGTCGTAGGAGAGCGGCACCCCCTTGAACCAGCGCGCAAAGGTGTGCTGTTCGCTCGAGCAGCCGTCGGCGATGAGCACAATCACGTTTTTGGCCGGGGCGGCCTCCACGGCCGGGCTGATCGCACCCCAGAATGTGATGAGCAGCAGGCAGGTTAAAACGGCAGCGAGCCTTCGACGATGCGGTGCGGCGATCATGAATCACCTCCAACCAGTCTTAGAACTGGTTTCAAAACCTCGGATCACGGTTGCGGGCAAGGCGCAGGCCGATTCGAAAGCGCAGCAACCTCTTCAGGTTGTGAGTACATGCGAGAGGCCTGCAATCCCGCCGGGGCGGGACCACCGGCCGTTAGACGGGGTTTTCAAACCAGTTCTGGTCACTTCGGCTCGGATAGCAGCGGTTTGAGCATGTAGATCAGGTCGCTCTCCCGGGTCGGGTAGGGGCCCATGATGCTCTGCTCATAAAACTCCCCGGCCGTGAGCCCGTTGAGCATGGCCAGGCGGATGGCGTTGACCATGCCGGAGGCACTGTCGGACAAAAAGTGTGCACCCAGAAACCGCCCATCCTTGCCCACCATGATTTTGTATGCGGCGTGTTCCAGGCCGACCCGGCGGTAGGTCGGCCAACGCAGGTTCTTGGCAACGCTCTTGCGGTAGGGCGTTTTTTCCTGCTCGAGCGCAGCCTCGGTTTTGCCCACCATGGCAAGCTGGGGGTAGCTGAAGAGCACTGCCGGGACCGCGTCGTAGTCCACTACCGCCGGTTTTCCCCGTACTTTCTCCGCTAGGATGTTTTTGGCCGCCACGTGGCCCTCGACATCCGCTACGCGGGCCAGTTGGACCGTGGCCGCACAGTCACCGATGGCAAACACTTTCGGGTTGGAGGTGCGCATGTGCGCATCGATCCTGATGCCCGCGCGGCTGCGCTCCACCCCCGCGGCATCCAGGCCGAGCTCCTCGATGTCCGCAACCCGGCCGGCCCCGTGGACCACCTGGTCCGCCGGGAGAGATGGTCCATCCGCCACGTTCACCCGGAACACGCCGCCCGATTTCTCAACGGAGGTAATCTCGACCCCGGTGCGGACATCGATTCCCGCCGCCTGCGTGGCCTCGACCAGCAGATCGACCATCTCGGCGTCAAAGGGGCCTAAAGGCCGTTCGGCGGCCTCGAGGATGACGAGGCGGCAGGTTTCCGGCCCGAGGCGCGCGGCGAAATGCGCGAACTCGAAGGCGATGAACCCGCCGCCGACGAAGACGATGCGCTCCGGCAGGGAGTGCTGCTCAAGCCAGGCATCGCTGGTCAACAGGTGGTTGGCGCCGGGGAAGGGGAGTGGCATGGGCCGGGCGCCGGCGGCGATGACGAAGAATCTTGCCCTCAGACTCCGGTCGCCGACCGAGAGAGTTTCTCGGTCTTGAAAGCAGGCGCTGCCTTCGATGAAATCGATGCCGGCCTCATCGAACCCATCTACCGTGCGGCCGGGGACCGCCGACGTGAAGGCGGCCTTCTCCTTGAGTACATCGGGCCACGATCCCTGCGGCGGGGCGGTAATCCCCTTTCCGACCAGGTGCCGGCATTTGGCAACGGCCTCGGCCGTCTCGTAGAACCATTTTTTTGGCTGGCAGCCGCTCTGGGCGCAGACCCCGCCCGGACGATCGCTTTTTTCGACCACGGCAACCCGCATTCCGGCCTCTTTGAGATCATAGGCCGCCGTCTGGCCGGCGGTGCCGGACCCCACAATGATCACGTCGTAGTCGTTCATTACCCCTCCCTCATCTGTTGAAACTCGGTGCTTCCTGGCAATTCGCACTATCCTAAACTGTTTCCCCATACCACGATCATTGTTCATAAAAAAGGCAAGCCCCGGAACACCCAGCAAGAGGGCAGCTCTCCTTGCCCAGATGCAGTCGAGAACTACCACCCGGTCGAAGCCGGCGGGTTTGACTGTTCTAAAAGGGTGAGTATGTTCACTTCAGATTTGAATCAGCACAAAAAGGAGGAAAATTCATGGAAGTCAACCTGAAATGCTTTGCCACGCTGGCCGAAGCCGACACGTGCGATTACAAAAACAGCACTACCAAAATCGTTGCTCAGGGGGCGAAAATTCGTGACCTTCTCAAGGAGGTCAAAATCGCCGAAAAGGACGTCAAGCTGATCTTTGTCAACGGCAAACGGGCCGAACTCGACACCGAGCTCCGCCCTGGAGACCAGGTCGGACTGGCGCCGCCGGTCGGGGGGATGTAATCAGAGAATCAGGGTTCGAGAGGTCCAGGGGTCTATAAGGTTCGAGCGAAAAAGACCTGATTCAATTCTTATGCCCCTATATTGGGCTGCGGGCTGTCGAACTTGGATCCTTCAGTCTACGAGTGCGCTAAAGCAGGACTTACGCCGGCGTTGTTCTGCGCTGGCCTGTGCCTACCAATTCGGTCTGCTTCTCTGTGATTGCAAACGGCATGGCAAAGACCAGTCCGTCGCAGTAACCTTCGGTTATGGCACCGCCTTGTAAACGATTCCCTTTTCAAGCAGTGTTGAGGTTGTAAGAGGAAGAGATTTATACTTGCCTGCGGGAAGGTGTAAAGAATCCGCACCCTAAGGGTGCGGCCTTGATGGGCCCCCCATAGGGGGGCATAACTGTTGTCTCTGAACGTGATGCTGGTGGTGCCTCATCCTGCTGGCCAAATTACCACCAGTGATCGTTTTGATAGACTTGTTGCCAACGGTGACGCAACAGCTCGCGGTGCAGTCAAAATCCCGGCCTTTTGGCCATTCCCATCCGGGACCGGCATAGCCAGTACCCATGACCCCACCCTTAGGGTGGGGGTTTCTAAATCAATCTAAATCAATCTAAACTGTCATCAGCCAGTTCGTTCTCAACCCAGATCACGCTTTCATCTTTTTCAAGCACGCCGGCCGTCATCAACCAACGGATGGCCTTGTCGGCAAGGCCGTCCGTTTCACCATCAAGGTGAACAGGATGAACCCCGTACGACAGGGCCAAGAAGTTGTTTATCTTCTCATCGCCGCCATGTGACAGTATCCAGCAGTC
>JAWOHH010000008.1:0-2681 GCA_046496215.1 Desulfobacterales bacterium | reverse complement strand
GAGGGTGCCCTGGCTTTTGGAAAGGTTGCGCTGGGCGGTGAGGGACGGAACGTTGGTGTTGATGGAAAGAGCCATGGTGTGACCTCCTTGGTGTGTGGTGAGCGGCGTCCGTGCCGCCCGGATGAAAGAAACGTGGGTTGTAAGTTTTGCCAGGCGTCCTGGCTGTTGGATTCCTCATCGGTAGGCGATTTGGGAAACTTTAGACCCCGGGTGAGAAAATTTTTGAAACCCCGATCTTTTTTTACCCCCTGTTATCCTTGGAAATATAGCTGCCGGTAACTGACAAACAAGCACGCTTAATTATGACTAATTAGAGATAAAAGTGACTGGGCGTGGGTTGCGGTTTAATAATGGGATATCGTCAAACCCGTGGCCATCCGACCTGAAAGCGAATGGCGTTGAAACCGCCATGCGCTGGGATTTGCTGATCGGTGGGCCTTGTTTGCGAAGAAGGATACAGGGGATGTACGCCAGGGTGACGGGGACGGCATGCACGCTGAGATCTTCCAGGTGTGCAAGATGGTACCCGGTAGTCGCTGGTTGCCGGTTTGTTCGGTTCACCTGTGGGTGAAACGGCGGGATGTGACTTCATCGTGCATGTTTCTTGCTGAGTTATCCAGTCGCCGCGCGGTCCGACAGCTCCAGGTCGGGACGGGCGGCAGGAGAGGGAGGGATGATATGCGCTTCAGGTGAGCTTCACCATCATGGCAGATCGGCGCAAGCCAAAAAAGATCGCTTGGATCGGAGCTGTGCTCCTTTCCCTGGGGGTCGCGGGGGCCTTCATCGCTACCCGCGGACGGCCCGATGCCCCCGATCTTTCCTTTACCGCGCCGCCGGTTCAAAAATCTATTTCATACCGCTTCACCCTCCAGAACACGTCCAACCGCTCCCTGCCCTCGGCGGAGTTCGTGACCTACGCGCCCGTCGGGGAGACCGCTTTTCAGCAGTGTCTGCGCCTTGAAAGCGACCACCCGTTTCAGGAGCGGACCGATGCCGCCGGAAACCGCATCGTACAGTTCACTTTTGACCGGTTTCCGCCCTTCGCCAGCAAGATCATCACCTTAAAGGCCGACCTGCAGCTCACGGAAACGCCCCGCCCGGAAGCACCCCGGGATTTCGCCCCGTATCTTACGCCGGAAAAATACATCGAATCCGACCACCCCGAGATCATCCGCACCGCCCGCGCCTTGACAGGCGAGACCCCATTAAAGACCGCCGAGAACATGTGCCGCTGGGTGGCCGGCAGCCTGCGCCACGAAGGCTACGACCGCCGGGAGCGCGGGGCGCTGTATGCCCTGCAGCACCGGGAAGGCGACTGCACCGAGTCGGCCTATCTTTTCGTCGCCCTCTGCCGAGCGGCCGGCATTCCGGCGCGCGCCGTCGGCGGCTACATCTGCCTGCAAAGCGGGACCCTTAAGCCCGGCGGGTACCACAACTGGGCGCACTTCCACGACGGGACAAGCTGGCAGACGGCCGACCCCGGCAACGGGGTCTTTCGGGCGCAGGCCGCCGACTACGTTGTCATGCGGGTCATGGGCGCGTCCGGGGAGGCCGCGGACCCGGGCTTTCAACGCTTTCGTCTGAAAGGAGCGGGCCTGAAGGCCCGCATGCACTCGTGAGAGACGATCGGGCCGCGGGGCGGGACAGGGGCAGGAAATCGCGGCCTTTAAAAAACAGCAGCCCGGGGTTCAAGCGGAGGCGCCCATGGCCCAGCACCGTTTTTTCGTGACGTCCGACCTCAAGGCCGCAGCTTGCGCGGTGCTCCTCGTGCTGCTGTCGGCGCTGACGCTGTTTCCGGCCGCCGCCGCGGCCGACGGTGCGGTCTGCGCGCGGGTCAAAATCGAGATCCGGCAGGAGCTGGCCCTGGAGCGGCAGGCGTTCGACGCCCACATGCGCATCCACAACGCGCTTGAGCACATCAGGCTTGAAAACGTGACGGTGGCGGTCTTTTTCAGCGACGAAAACGGCAATCCCGTTGCGGCCACATCCGACCCGGCCGACAGTACCGCCCGGTTTTTCATCCGCCTGGACTCTCTGAACGGAATCGATGACGTCGCCGGCGCCGGCAGCGTGGCGCCGTCCGCAAGCGCCGACATCCACTGGCTGATCGTGCCCGCGCCGGGCGCCGCCAATGGCCGTGCGGCAGGGGCGCGCTATTTCGTGGGCGCCCGGCTGACCTACCGCATGGGCGGCGAGGTGCAGGTCACCGAGGTGGCGCCGGACCAGATCGTGGTCAAGCCCCTGCCGGAGCTCGCCCTGGACTACTTTCTCCCCGCCGAGGTTCACGGTGACGACCCCTTCACCCCGGCCGTCGAACCCGCCACGGTCTTTCCCCTGGGGGTGCGGGTGAAGAACAACGGCTTCGGCACCGCCCGGGCGCTCAAGATCGACTCGGCCCAGCCCCGGATTGTCGAAAACGCCCAGGGGCTGCTGGTGGGGTTCGTGATCGAGGGCAGCGAGGTCCAGGGTCAGCCCTCAGGGCCCAGTCTCCTGGCCGACTTCGGCGACATCGCCCCCGGCAGCGCCAAGATGGCCCGCTGGTGGATGAGTTGCACGCTCTCCGGCCGGTTTGTGGCCTTCGACGCCGCGTTTTCGCACTCAGACGAGTTGGGCGGGGAGCTCACCTCCCTGGTGGAAGGCGTTGAGACCCACACCCTGGTGCGCGACGTGCGCGTGGATCT
>JAWOHH010000158.1:0-3166 GCA_046496215.1 Desulfobacterales bacterium | reverse complement strand
TCGTCGAGCGCGTGGACAATATCGGCGACGACCATTTCTTCCACGCCTCGGGTTACGCTTTCATGGGGCTGGAGTACATGGCGGACGCCACGGATTTTGCATTCGATTTCGTTTAAAAGTGATTCTCAATTCTTACGCGAGGGCATTGCAATGGAGTACAAAACCTGTTCCACGTCTGAAGTCCGGATCGTCTGTTCCTTGCAGGAGGGTGAAGCCGGCCCGATCCATGACCTGGCGGAGATCGAGGCGGTCTGCCGTGCTTACTGCGAAGAGGTCGGGCTCGGCGTCACGCTCGTTCCGGGGGTCTCGGTCTATGCCGGCGGCCGCGCACCGACGGTGGTGATCTACCTCTTCAACGATCCTCGGGTTTCCCCGGACTGGATCGAGCTGCAAAAAAACGCGCTCGCGCTGGCCGAGCGCGTGATGCTTTGCGCGCATCAGACGGCCTGCTCGGTGATCATGAGCCCGGGGGCAACGTTCCGGGTGGAGCAGCCGGCAGCAGTAATATAACAAAGTAATTAGTTTGACATATTCACTGAAATCGCGGTATAATCAGGTCGGTTTTCTGTTGCGGAGGCGCCTCTCATGCCTTGTCCGTTGTGCGACTCGCAATCGGTGACACCCATCAATTTAGAGGGGACGGTCTTCGAGTGCGGCACTTGCCGGCACCGGTTCCACCCTTCGGGGGTCGTTCCGACGGATGTCTGCTTCACCGTCGATTCCGCAGCCGTCAATTCCGACCTTTTCCCTCTTTTTGCCAAAAACGCCGTCAGCTCCACCGGCGCGATCTGACCAAGGAGCCCCAATACGCCATGTCGATGACGGGACAGGAATCGCAAAAAGTGCTCTGGGAGCTTTTCGGGCAGTTTACCGAGGAAAAGCTCGGCGAGCTGGAAAAGGCCAAGGGCGGAGACCGGCCGGCCCGCGACGAGCCTGTTTCGTATTTCGTCAACCCGTACGACTACACCGCCCAGACGGGGCTCTGGCGCGAACGCCGCACGCAGATCTCCTGGGACACGCTCCGGATCGTGGCGGAGCGCAACCCGATCATCAGCGCGATCATCAACACCCGCGTCAACCAGATCGGGACGTTCAGCTCATCCGCCCGGATCCTGGAGGCGACCGGCAACAACCCCCTCGGCTACAAGATCGTCCCCAGGCAAAAGGATAAGAAACTCACCGACGGGGAGGAAAAATACATCATCGAGCTGGAGGACTTCATCTGGAAGTGCGGCTTCACGGATAAGTCCTCGGCCTATTCCCGGGACAATTTCGACGGCTGGCTGCGCAAGATCACCCGCGACTCGCTCTCCTTCGATGCGACCGCAACCGAGCTGATCCCGACCAACCGCGGCGGGGTGGCGGAATTTTTCGCCGTCGACGCCGCCACCATCCGCATGTCGGCGACCAAGCAGCAAATCTCGGATGACGAGGAGCTGAGCTTCGTTCAGATTCTCAATGGGGATGTTGTCGCCCGCTATCGGGCCAACGAGATCATGTACGGCATCCGCAACCCGACGACCGCCATCAAGAACAACGGCTACGGGATCTCCGAGATCGAACAGCTCATGGGGGTGGTCACCAATATCTTCAACGCCATGACCCACAACGCCATGTTCTTTAAAAACGGCGCCGCCGTGAAGGGGTTGATCAACATCAAGCCCAACAGCAAGGGCGGCGGCGCACCGGCCTCCCAGGTCGAGGCGTTCAAGCGGGCCTGGCGGGCCATGGTCACCGGGGCCGACAACGCCTGGTCGACCCCGATCCTCCAGAGCGACGGGGTCGAGTTCGTCAACATGGGCTCCACGAATCGCGAGATGGAGTTCCATCTATACCTTGAATTTCTCGTCAAGATTGCCTGCGCGGTTTACGCGATTGATCCGGGTGAAATAAACTTTTTCCTGTCCGGCGCCTCCGGCGGTTCCTCGCCGCTCTTCGAGGACAGCCATGAGGCCAAGCTCAAGATGAGCAAGGACAAGGGGCTGCGGCCGCTCCTTTCGGCGATCTCGCGCTGGATCAATCAGTTCATCATCGCGCCGATCTCCGAGGAATACGTCTTCAGTTTCGTGGGCATCGATTCCAAGAATGAAAAAGACATCATCGATCTGCGCAAAACAGAGGGCTCGGCATACAAGACTCTCGACGAGATCCGGGAGGAAGCGGGCCTCTTGCCGCTTGGCGCGGACAAGGGTGGGGAGCTGATCCTCAATCCGCAATACATGCAGTTCAAGCAGCAGCAAGCGATGGAGGCGATGCAGGGTGGCGTACAAGAAGACGGCTCGCAAGAAGACGAAGGCCCGGAAGGCGGGCAGGAAGTTGAAGCACCGGAGGATAGCGGAGGCCAAGCGGTGAAAGAGCGGGGGCAGCAGGCCGAAGCATTGAAGGCAGGCGCGGTTCAAATGTCCGGCTCCGTCCGGAAAGGCGAGGGGGTTGAAAAGTCCGTTTCTCGGGGCGCTCGCGGCGCCAAGTACATCAAGATCACGATCGATTAAATTTTAAAAAGGGGGGCTGTCGCCAATGAGGAAAAAACCGTTTTCGATCATCATGACAATCGCGCTTGTCGCGCTGCTGGCATCCGTTGCTCCGGCCGCGATGCTTTCCTGGGAGGGGCCGGCCACTGGAAATCCCACCGGCTACCTCATCGAGGTCTCGCTCGATGCAGGGGCTACCTGGCCGTTTCACTATACGCTGCCCGCGACTCAGACGACTTTTCCCCTGGATGACAAGTGCGGCTTCGGCAGGTCCTACCACTTCCGGGCTTACGCGTTCAACGTTGCGGGCGTATCGGCCCCGAGCAACACGGTCAGTTGGAACCGGCCCGCCTATGCGCCCCCGGCTGACACATCCCTGCCGGCTGTCGAGCAGGGGCCGACAGGCGCCAACCTCACGTTCGTCGAATAATGGAGGGCAAAGGCTCCGTTTATGCTGGTCGATTCTGAGCCGCGTCCGGTTTTTTTTATCCGAGCGCTAAACAAATCACTTTGTTTGAGAGGGCAAGGGGCGCCTTCAAGCAGTCGGCGGCGGCTTCAGCTCAACGTCTTAAATTACTGGCCAGACCGCCGGCACGAAAGGGGAAAAAGTGAATCTAGCGGGTTTTCTTCAGGGCTTTAAGGCCGCTGGGCTGGGTAAGAGCAAGACGGTCAACATCAACACGCTGATCACGGGT
>JAWOHH010000098.1:0-8483 GCA_046496215.1 Desulfobacterales bacterium | reverse complement strand
CTGCCGCAGTCAACCCCAATGCTGTGGAAGTGTGCAACGGTATAGACGATGATTGCGACGGGCAGACGGATGAAGGTGTGACCACGACTTTCTATCGGGATGCCGATGGTGACGGCTATGGCAATAAGAATGTTACCACGGCTTGCAGAATTCAACAGACCCAACAGACCCAATAGACTCAAGGGACTCAGGGGACCCAAGAGACTCAATTCCGATCGGGAGCTGACATGACCAAGGTCCGGACTCAGTTGATGCTCTGCAGCGGCACCGGGTGCCAAGCCAATAAATCCATCCCCTTTCACGAGGCCCTGCAGAAGGAGCTCGAGCACCGGGGGCTGGCGGAGGAGGTCAAAATCATCGAGACCGGCTGCAACGGCTTCTGCGCCGTGGGGCCGGTGATGCTGGTGCAGCCCGAGGGCATCTACTACCAGAAGCTCACCCCGGAGATCGTCCCCCACCTGGTGGAGGAGCATTTCCTCAAGGGCCGTCCCGTCAAAAAGCTCTTCTACGTGGAGCCGGCCTCCAAGGAAACCATTCCGCGGATGGAGAATATCCCCTTCTTCGCCAAGCAGATGTTCTGGGTCATGCGCAACAAGGGCGCCATCGACCCGGAGGTCATCGACGAGTACATCGCGCGCGACGGGTACTTCGCCGTGGCCAAGGCGCTGAAGGAGATGACGGCCGATGAGATCATCGCCGAGGTGAAGACCTCCGGCCTGCGCGGCCGCGGGGGCGCGGGGTTCCCCACCGGCCTCAAGTGGGAGTTCGCCCGCAAGAGCGGGGGGGGGATCAAATACGTGCTCTGCAACGCCGACGAGGGGGACCCCGGGGCCTTCATGGACCGCAGCGTCCTGGAGGCGGACCCGCATGCCGTGCTCGAGGGCATGATCATCGCCGCCAAGGCCATCGATGCCCGGCAGGGCTACATCTACGCCCGCACCGAGTACCCGCTGGCCATCCGGCGGTTGGGCATCGCGATCAAGCAGGCCCGGGAGTACGGGCTGCTCGGCAAGGACATCCTCGGCACGGGGTTCGACTTCGACATCGACATCTACCAGGGGGCCGGCGCGTTCGTCTGCGGGGAGGAGACCGCTCTCATGCGCTCGATCGAGGGCAAGCGCGGGATGCCCCGTCCTCGGCCGCCGTTTCCGGCCCTCAAGGGGCTTTGGGAGAAGCCCACCATCCTGAACAACGTCGAGACGCTGGCCAACATCTCCCAGATCATCCTGAACGGCGGCAAATGGTATGCGAGCGTCGGGACCGAGGGCAGCAAGGGCACCAAGGTCTTCGCACTCTCCGGGGATGTGAACAACATCGGCCTGGTGGAGGTGCCCATGGGCACCCAGCTGCGCACGCTGATTTTCGACATCGGCGGCGGCATCCCCGGCAAGAAGAAGTTCAAGGCCGTGCAACTCGGGGGGCCGTCGGGCGGGTGCGTGCCCGAGGCGCACCTCGACATCCCCATCGACTACGAGGAGATCGCCAAGGTCGGCGCCATCATGGGCTCCGGCGGGGCCATCGTCATGGACGAGGACACCTGCATGGTGGACATGGCCCGCTTCTTCATGGACTTCGTCCAGGACGAGTCTTGCGGCAAGTGCACCCCCTGCCGCGAAGGCACGCGGCGGCTGCTGCAGATCCTGGAGAAAATCTGCGAGGGCCGCGGGGAGCCCGAGGACCTCGACACCCTGGAGGAGCTTTCCGCCATCATCAAGGAGGCCTCGCTCTGCGGCCTGGGGCAGACCGGCCCGAACCCGGTCCTCTCCACGCTGCGCTATTTCCGCCACGAATACGAGGCGCACATCCTGGAGAAGCGCTGCCCGGCCAAGCGCTGCGTGGCCCTGCTCAAGTTCGAGATCGACCCCGAGGTCTGCACCAAGTGCGGCTTGTGCTTCCGGGCCTGCCCGGTGGAGGCCATCGTCTGGAAGAAAAAGGAAGTCGCGCGCATCGACAAGGAAAAGTGCATCAAGTGCATGACCTGCTTCGAGAAGTGCAAGTTCGACGCTATAAATTAGAGACCATCTCAAAAATTTAATGTGGGCTCTTATAAACATTTCTGACGAATGACTTTGTAAAAGGCCCAAGTTCAAGAGGCGCGAATCCCGCGGAGCGAGGCGTACTTATAGTACGCCGCAGCGACTGCGGGGTGAAGTGCAACGCCGAAATTGGGTCTTTTACGAAGTCATGCCTCTTCGATAGTTAGCATCAGCGGATACCCGTTCTCCCGCGCCGCCTCCGTCGCCACCCTCACCTTGGTTTCGGCCACGTCCCGCGGGTAGACCCCGCACAGCCCCACCCCGTTCTGGTGGGTTCGCCACATGATCTCCGAGGCCTCCTCTGCGGATTTGCTGAAGACCGCCATCAGCATCTGCACCACGAACTCCTTGGTGGTGTAATCGTCGTTGTGGATCAACACGCGGTAGTCGGGGGGCTCCGTGACCTCGTCGCGCACCTCGGAGATCTCTTCATCCTGGGGGAGCTCTTTGCGCGTGCTCATCAGACTGCCTCCTCAGTGTCCATCCAGAAATGGTGGATTTCGGTTTAGGCCAAGGCCACAGCGATTTTGCAACCGGAGGCGGTGTTCGTCACTGCCGAGGATTGCGAAGAGCGAGAACGCCGGCATGGGCCGAAAGATGCTGTTTATGGATGTACACTTGCTAAGACATTATTACTCCGGCCGACAAACATGTCAAAGATCCCGGAGCCGCTGGAATCCGGAGGGTGGGCTCGCCCCTCGCCGGCCCCTCTTCGCAGCGGCAACCATTTAAAATTCTTTGAAATCAAACCGCTCCATGCTAAAATTGAACTAAAAAAATGGTCCGCCGGCCCCGTGGCCGAGTAATAGGGCCCGAAATTTTTTTAAGAGTTGCGCCCTGCAGCGACGCCATCGCAGGTCGAGGACAAAAACCAAATGGCCGAAACCGTCTACATCACCACCGCCAACCAGGCCGTTTTCCGCTGCCCGCAGTGCCAGCGCACCAAGACCGTCGACGCTTCGGCTTTCGACAAGCTGAAGCCCCCGCTCCGGTTCAAGCTGAAATGCCCCTGCGGCCACGAGTCCACGGCCATCGTGGAGATGCGCCGGCGTTTCCGCAAGGAGGTCTCGCTGCCCGGCCGCTTCGTGCACGTCGTCAACGGACAGCCCAAGAGCAAGGGTCTGTTGACGGTCAAGGACCTCTCCACCACGGGCATGAAGCTCGTGATCGGCTCCAGCAAAACCATGTCGGCCGGCGACCTGCTCAAGGTCGAGTTCAACCTCGACAACCCCGCGCGCAGCCTGGTGACGAAAAAGCTCGTCATCCGCAACATCAACGGCAGCGAGGTTGGCACCGAATTCGCCCCCACCGAGTCCCTCGACAAGACCCTGGGGTTTTACCTGCGCTCCTGAACGCCCATGAAACAGCGATGCGCCTGGGCGGGGCCCGACCCGCTCTACATCCGCTATCACGACGAGGAGTGGGGGGTGCCCCTGCACGATGATCGGCGGCTGTTCGAGTTTCTCGTGCTCGAAGGGGCCCAGGCCGGCCTGAGCTGGATCACCATTCTCAGAAAACGGGACCGCTACCGCAAGGCCTTCGAAGGCTTCGACCCGCGGCGGGTGGCCGCCTTCGGGAAGGCGAAGATCGAAGCGCTCCTGGCCGATCCCGGGATCGTCAGAAACCGCCTCAAAGTCGCCTCCGCCGTTCGCAACGCCCGCGCCTTTTTAGAGATCCAGGAGGAGTTCGGCAGCTTCGACGCCTATGTGTGGCACTTCGTGGACGGCCGGCCCAAGACCGACCGCCGGCGCAGCCTCTCGGAGGTGCCGGCGGAAACGGCCGAGTCGCGCGCGCTGAGCAGGGAGCTTGCCCGCCGGGGGTTCAGCTTCGTGGGGCCCACCATCTGCTACGCCTTCATGCAGGCCGTCGGCCTGGTGAACGACCACGTGGTCGACTGCTTCCGCTTCGAAGAGATAGCCGGGTTGACAGGGGCGGTGGATGCGGCTACGGAGAGGCCATGAGCGTCGAGCACTTGAAAGCGATTTTTCGGGCCGGTGTGCGCCGGGTGGACCCGGAGCGGATGATCACCGACTGCCTGCGCCTGTCGGGGTCCACGTTGAGCGTGGCGACCGAAACCGCCCGCGTCGAGCTGGACCTTGGCCGCTTCGAGCGGATCGTCGTGGCGGGGGCGGGGAAAGCCGGGGCCAAGCTCGCCCTGGGGCTTGAGGCCGTGCTCGGGGAGCGGATCACCGAGGGCCTCGTGTCGGTCAAACACGGCCACACCGAGCGGCTGAAAATTATCGGCCTCATCGAGGCCGGCCACCCGGTCCCGGACGCCATGAGCGTCGAGGCCGCCCGGCGAATCGCCGCCATGGTCAGCGGCCTGGACGAGAAGACCCTGGTGATCACGCTTGTCTCAGGCGGCGGCTCGGCCCTGCTCACCCTTCCATACCAGGACAGCGACCACCGGTTGACCCTGGAGGAGATCCGCGAAACCACCCGGCTCCTCCTGGAGTGCGGCGCCCCCATCCAGGAGATCAACTGCATCCGCAAACACACCTCGGGGATTTCCGGCGGACGGTTTGCAGCCCTGCTCGGCCCGGCGGCCTGCCTGACCCTGATCCTCTCGGATGTGGTCGGGGACCGCCTGGAGAGCATCGCTTCGGGCCTGACGGCCCCGGACCCGATGAGCTTCGCCGACGCCCTGGCCATTCTCGAAAAGTTCGACATCCTGAACAGGGTCCCCGAGCCGGTCCGCAGGCTCGTGCAGGCCGGCGCCGCCGGCCGGGTCAAGGACACCCCCAAGCCGGGGGACCCCAGCTTCAAGCGGCTGCAGAACGTGCTGATCGGCACCAACGCCCACGCCCTGGAGGCCGCCCGGCTCAAGGCCGTCGAGCTGGGCTACCGCACCGTCAGCCTGACCAGCCAGATGGTGGGCGAATCGAGAGAGGTGGCCAAGGCGCTGGCCGCCATCGCCAAGGATGTGGTCCGCGCGGACCTTCTGGTCGCAAAGCCCGCCTGCATCCTGGTCGGGGGCGAGACCACGGTGACGATCCGCGGCAAGGGCAAGGGGGGCAGGAACCAGGAGATGGCCCTGGCCTTTCTGCAGGAGATGGAGGAAAACCCGGAGGCCTTCGGGGGGGTGAGTTTTCTAAGCGCCGGCACCGACGGGAACGACGGCCCCACCGACGCCGCCGGGGCTTTCGCGTCCCTCGCGGTGCTGGAAAAAGCGCGCAAGGCCGGCGTGTCGATCCGCCGCTATCTCGACGACAACGACTCCTACTCTTTTTTCGACTCCCTGGGGGCGCTGTTCAAGACCGGCCCCACCAACACCAATGTCTGCGACCTGCAGATTATCATCGTGACGGCTTTGTAATAAGCCCAATTTCAGCGTTGCGTTTCGCCCCTCGTCGCTGCGGCGTACTGGATCAATCTCCCATCTTCGCCATGTAGTCGTCGTACATCGTTTCCAGGGCGAGCTTGTGCTTGGCCTCCTCCTGGCAGAGCATCTTGAAGACCTTCTGGCTCTCGGGGGTGTCGGCCTGCTTCAAAAAGTCGTTGTAGAGCTTAAGCGCCGCCTCCTCGCGCTTCATCGCGATCATGAGGACCTCGTTGTAGGCCATGCCCTTGCGGTATTCGAGCTCCACCACGTAGTCGCTGCGCTTGATGTCCTTGATCCACTTCAGCTTGTAATTGCGCATGGCCTGGGTGAACCCCTTGGCCTTGAACTCCTGCAGCAGCTTCTGGTGCTTGAGTTCCTCTTTCGAAAAGCCGGTGAACATCTCTTTGTTGCCGGAGAAGGCCTCGTCCCGGGCGAGCCCGGAATAGAACTCTACGGCCTCCTTCTCCTTTTCGATCGCAAAGTCCACGATGGCTTCCAGGCTGTCGAATTTCATTTTGGACTCCTTTCGCCTTGACCGATTTCAATCGGCGTTAGGTGAGGGGTTCAGCGCTTGTCTCTTCAGTAATATCAAAAATCATTTCCGAGATCAAACACTGTAATTTTTTATAGGGGCAGCATGGTTTAAGATGGAAATCACGTAAATGGATTCAAGTTAATCAGAACTAATGAAAAATAAAGCAAAATAAGGTATGTCTACGCGAAACTATATAAAATGATATAAATATATGAAATAATTATAAATTTACCCTTGACATCGGCCGCGGTTTCGCCTAATATGCGGGCCGAATCGATCGGCAGAACATCGATAAATTCTGACAAGGATAGTCGGCAAATCCTCGCAAACGATCGGGCCGGGTTAAAAGCGGAACCCTCCGGGCAGAAAGCCCTCCCTGCATTCCAGAAGTTCATCAAACCTGCTGCATGAAACGGCAGGCGGGTCTTCAATTAATGCCATGTTGAAAATGAGTCCTATCCCCATTGCTGTGGCAGTAATTTTTTCTTCCCTGGCTTTGTGCTTCGGGGCAAGCGCCGGCGATGGCCTTGCGCCGGCCTCAGGCGTCTTTAAACAGGCATCGTTCAATCCCGGCTCGGATGTTTCTCCTGCGGCGATGGAGACCATCCGGCCGAGCGATGCCGCTCTGAGCGCCTCAGCAAATCAGGCTCTCCGATTGGCCTCCTCGGAGCAGCAAAACGAGCCTTCCTTACTAAAGAGTGCGCCGCAGGCGGCCGGGAAGTCCCAGCCGCTCAGCATGCTGATTCTGGGCGCAGGCATGATCGGCCTCGCCGGTCTCGGGCGGAGAAGGTTCAAAACCGGTTTTCCGGAAAAGAGCACGGCTTTCGACACCTCAAAAAAAATTGTTTATGAAAACGGATAGGAAAAGAAATTTTTTACCCATTTTTATTTAGTTGTAGAGTCAAGCGATATGGCGTGATCGGCGTCTATCTGATAACATCCTAAAATTACCACCAATAGTTTTTATTGAAAAAGGCATTATTGGGTACGAATACTGCTAACGCATATGGTAGAGGGCGATGGGCCCGCAACCTAAAAACTGTTCAAAAGATCTTTCTTTGACCGCAGCAACAAACAGAAGGAGGGCATCGGTGAAGAAAAAATTTGTTTTACTATTGGTTATCGGCATGGTTTTTTTAGGGTTGTCGAGTGCGCAAGCAGATTCTCTCACTCTTAAATTCACAGCTCCCACTACATATGTCGAAACAAGCCTTTTTAGTACTTACGCTGGGTGGAACACCTTTTCCGGGGATGCGAGCTTGGACGGTTTTTGCGTCGAAAACCAAGTTATACATAGTGGTAGCACGCATGAATTCGGTGTTGATACACTTATTACCCCAGCGCTTCAGCAGGCGGCCTGGATAGCTGAAAATTACGGCGACACCCAAACTGTTGCTGCCCAGTTGGCTATTTGGCGGGTCATGTTTGGCGAGAGTTTCAGTCTCACAGGCACTACGGCTGCCACTTATGGGAATAGCTACAACACGATTTTAGAAGCGCTGGGAAACAATCTTTACGAAGGCAACGGCTGGTTGTTCCTCTACGCTCCCTATTCATCTGGACCTAATGCTTCTGAAGCGCCGCAGAATTTTATCGTTCGCAATCCCAACCCCGTTCCTGAACCCGCCACCATGCTGCTGCTCGGCATGGGCCTGGTCGGGCTGGCCGGCTACGGGCGGAAGAGATTCAGGAGCTGAAACACCAAGGCCATAGGCCCCGGCGTCACCAGTACAAAGCCGAGGCCGGCGGGCCGCAGGGCAAATAAACATCGCAAGGGGAATCAAAGTTCTGTCGAACTTCGATTCCCCTTTTCAGTTGATCTCGGTGAAGGGCTTCTTCTCGTCCTTCTCGTTCACGAACTTCACCACGCCGGTGGCCGTGTCGATCACGTAGACGTGGACCCAGTCGCGCTTCAGGCAGGTGGAGACCTGGTAGCGCCCCACCTGGGGCTGGGGCGCATCCGCGGCCCCGACGAGAAACAGGATCCCGAACGCCGCCAGCACCCCCATCCCGAAATACCCCAGCCTTTCGACAACATTTTTCTCCTTCATGTTCTCCTCCTTACGGGTGGTTTTCATTTTAGGCACTTTAGTTCACTTTAGGCATTTTAGGCACTTCGATCTCTCCCCCAACTTCATCCAGGTTGCGCCGGGCGGCGGCGTAGTCCGGGATGATCTTTAGGGCGCGGCGGAAGCTCTCGGCGGCCTCCGCGAGCTTGCCCTGTTCGCGCAGCGCGACACCGAGATTGTTCCAGGCCTCGGCATAGGCCGGGTTCAGCCTGATAGCCTCGCGCAGGCTGGCAACGGCGCCGGCGAGTTCGCCCTGGTTTTTCAGGGCCACCCCCAGGTTGTTGTGGGCTGCCGAGAAATCAGGCTCCAGGCCTACCGCCTGCTTGAAGCTCGCGACGGCCTGCGGGTAGTCCTGGCGCATGAGATGGGCCACGCCGAGGTTGTTGTGGGCCATGTAATTTTCAGGCTCGAGACGCACGGCCTCGGCGAGCTCGCGGACCCCGGCCTCCAGCTGCCCCAGGCGCACCAGCACGTATCCAAAGTTGTAGCGGGCGTCGCCGTAATTCGGGTCGAGCTCCACG
>JAWOHH010000003.1:0-6731 GCA_046496215.1 Desulfobacterales bacterium | reverse complement strand
AACAACCTGGCGGCGAAGCACCCGGAAAAACTCAAGGAGCTCCAGGACCTGTTCATGAAGGAGGCCGAAAAGAACCACGCGCTGCCAATTGACGACCGGGTGTTCGAGCGCGTCAACGCCGAGCTGGTCGGCCGTCCCGATCTGATGGCGGGACGCACCTCGCTCACGCTCGCCGATGGCATGACCGGCATGACCGAAAACGTCTTCCTCAATATCAAGAACAAGTCCAAAGCCATCACTGCCGATGTCGAAGTGCCGGAGGGCAAAGCGGCCCACGGTACCATCATCGCCCAGGGCGGCCGCTTCGGCGGCTGGTCGCTCTACGTCAAGGACGGTGTGCCGGCCTACGACTACAACTTCCTCGGCCTGCAGCGCTTCACCGTCGCAGGGAAGGCGAAACTCAAACCCGGCAAGGCAACGATCCGATTTGACTTTGCCTATGACGGCGGCGGCCTGGGCAAGGGAGGCACGGGCACACTCTTTGTGAACGACCAGAAGGTGGGCGCAGGCCGCATCGAGCGCACCCAGCCGATGATCTTCTCCGCCGACGAGACCGCCGATGTCGGCATCGACCTTGCCACACCGGTTGTCGAGACGATCGGGTCGGAAGCGAAGTCGAAGTTCACCGGCAGAATCCCCAGGGTCACCGTCGAAGTAAGGGAAATGAAGAAGGCCGACAAGGCGGAGGAAGACAGAGCCCGCACAGTGGCGGCGCACAAGAAAGCGATGTCTGACTGAGGAGAATGAAACCCCGGGGGAGGAGAGGGCGCGACGCCCTTTCCTTCCCGGTTGTTTCTTCTGAGAGAAGGTCATCGAAACGCCAACTATGACAACTGAACACGAAGGGGAGCACACACCATGAGAAGTGCATGGATGCTCAAAGCGGCCCTCGTCCTCGCGATGATCATCACCCTTGCGCTGCCGGGTTGGGCGAAGCCACCCAAAATTAAGATGACCACGACCCCGGCCCCGGGCATTGCGATGCCGGACAAGGTCGAGTCGCGGCTCGGAACGCTGCGGTTCTTCGACGGCTTCCCGGACAAGGCTACCGCCGAGAAGCTTTACGACCACCTCGATTTCCAGCGGGCCGTGCATGCCTACCTGCTGGCCATCCCCGCCGTGAGCCAGGCGTACAACCGCAACGAGATCCTCAAGCTGGGTCCGGCCAACACGACGGTCCCGATCTTCGAGAACCGGATGGACTCGAAGTCGGTCTTTCTGACCCCCAATACGGAAACCCCCTACAGCTGGATGTGGGTCGACCTGCGTGGCGGCCCGGTGGTGCTCGAGGCCCCGCCGAAGGTGCTCGGCGCGCTCAACGACATGTGGTTCCGGTGGGTCGTGGACATCGGGTTCACCGGCCCCGACAAGGGTGCGGGAGGCAGGTACCTGATCCTCCCCCCGGGCTACCAGGGCGACATCCCGCAAGGCTTCTTTGTGGTCAAATCGCCCACCTTCAGCCTTTGGGCCCCTTGGCGCAGCTTCGTCGTGAACGGGGACCCTCAACCGGGCGTTGATCTCGTGAAGCAGCACACGCGGGTCTATCGCCTCGCCGATGCGGCCAATCCCTCGCCCATGCAGTTCATCAACGTCTCCAGCAGGGACTTCGGCACGGTGGCCCCGGCCAACTATGCCTTCTGGGGACTCTTGAACCAGGTGGTGCAGGAGGAACCCAGCGAGTCCCTCGATCCGATCCGGCTGGGCTTTTACGCCTCGATCGGCATCGAGAAAGGCAAGCCCTTCGCACCGGATGCCCGGATGAAGAAGATCCTGACCGACGCCGCGCTGGCGGGAGACGCCACGGCCCGGGCGATCGCCTTCCACACGCGCCAGAAGGAGGCGTTCTATTACCCGGACAGCAGCTGGCAGCTGCCTTTCATCGGCGGGTACAAGTTCGAGACCCAGCCCCATGTCCTGAACATGGACGCCTACATTTTCTACTACTTCCTGGCCACCGGCGTCACGCCGGCCATGGAGGAGAAGATGGTCGGCCAGGGTTCGCAGTACGCGTGGACCGCCAAGGACTCGAAAGGTGCGCCGCTCGTTGCGGCAAGAAATACAAGCTTCATCTGCCGCCGAACATCCCGATCAAGAACTTATGGTCCGTAATAATTTATGACAACCAGGCCCGTTCGATGGTGCAGACCGATCAGCAGTTCCCCAGTGTCAGCAGCCAGAACAAGGACCTCATCGTCAACCCGAATGGGTCGGTGGACATCTACTTCGGTCCAAAGGCCCCATTGCAAAAGGCAAACTGGATTCAGACCGTGCCTGGGAAGGGGTGGAACGCGATCCTGCGCCTATACAGCCCGACGGAAGCGTGGTTCGACAAGACCTGGCGGCCGGAGGAGATTGAGCTGATGGAGTAATGCGAGTATAGTGAGCATCCTTATCAAAACGACGGCTCTGAGGCATGCTTTCGGCCCCAGCTCAATCAGCAACGCATTAACAGAAATAAACCAAAGGAAAATGCTCATGAAATCAAAACGCCTCTTTTTCGCATGGATGGTGTCGATTCTGGCGGCGGTCATTGCGGCAGCGCCGGCAAAGGCACGGGCCGTTGATGCAACGTCTTTGCTCAAGGCCATGTCGGACTATGTCAGCAGTCAGAAAACAATCGAGCTCTCGTTTGACAGCGATATCGAAGTCATAACGCCGCAGTTGGAGAAACTTCAGTTCACCAATTCCGGCGAGCTCCTGTTGACCCGGCCGGACAAGCTGCGCGCGCACCGGGTGGGCGGCTATGCGGACGTGGCCCTGGTCTTCGACGGCAGGACCGTCAGCATCTACAGCAAGGGCGCCAACGGCTACGCACAGTTCGAAGCACCCGGCACCGTGGATCAGCTGATCGAAGCCCTGAGACAGGGTCACGGCGTCGCGCTGCCCGGAGCCGATCTTCTGCTGACAAGCTCTTATGATGCCCTGATGGCCGGGGTCAAAGAAGCCAAGCATATCGGCCGTGGCGTCGTCGACGGCGTGGAATGTGAGCACCTTGCGTTTCGCAACTTCGATACCGACTGGCAGCTCTGGGTGGAGGCGGGGCAGCGACCCATTCCGCGCAAACTAGTGATTACGAGCAAGACCTTGAACAGCGCGCCGCAATACACGCTGCGCGTCAAGAAATGGAAAACAGACGTCGCGCTGGGGCGTGATGCGTTTGCGTTCACTCCGCCGGCCGGCGCGCAAAAACTCAACCATAATGATCTGATCGAACTCGACGAACTGCCGCCGAGTGCATCGGAAGGAGGAAAACGATGAGCCGCATGGTTGTCAACGTCTTTTTCATACTCGTGCTGGTGGCTGCCGGATTGGCATGGAATGGCGACTTCCGGCCGACTTCGATGGGCCTCCTGGCCACCGCTGAGGCTGTGGTTGGTGCGCCGGCGACGCCGGTCAGCTATGCCGGCGTCGCCCGGCGTTCCACCGTGGGAGCCGGGGCGCCTGGGGTCGGGGTTGCGCCCGGGGTAGGAGTTGGTGCGCCGGGAGTGGGAGTTGCGCCCGGAGTCGGAGCGCCGGGAGTGGGGGCTGCGCCCGGAGTCGGGGCTGGAGCGCCTGGGGTTGGCGTTGCACCCGGCAATGTGGGCGGGCCAGTGAACAGAGTCGGGGTGCGCTGAACGGACTCACGCCGCTGAGCGAAAGGAGAAGGTATGCCGAAAATCGAACATTACCAGCGCAGTCGCCTGATCGTTGGGGTCGTGGCACTGATGATCGCGCTACTGCCCCAGGTGGCAATCGGGCAGTCTGCGGCCATCGATCCTGAAGCCGAGAAGTTGCTGAAGGCATCCACCGCCTACCTTGCAGGCCAGAAGAGATTCAGCGTCGCCACGCGCAGTACGATTGAAATCGTGCTCGCATCGGGGCAGAAACTCCAGTTCGACAATGCCGCGACCTTGTCGGTGCAGCGTCCGAACAAGCTCAAGGCCGAGCGCCGGGGCGACCTGGTGGACCAGGTGTTCACCTTCAACGGGAAAACTCTCACGCTCCACAACCCGAGCGAGAAGTATTATGCCCAAGTTGCGGCGCCGGGCACCCTGGAAGAGATGCTCGACTTCGCGCGGGAGTCGCTCGATATCATCGCCCCCGCGGGAGATCTCATCTACAAAAATTCCTTTGAGATCCTCATGCAGGACGTGACCTCCGGGTTTGTGGTCGGCAAGGGGGTCGTAGAGGGGGTGCGCTGCGACCACCTCGCCTTTCGATCCACCGGCGTAGATTGGCAGATCTGGATCCAGGAAGGCAAGCGGCCGCTGCCGCGCAAGCTTGTCATCACTTCGACGGATGTGGCCGGCGGACCCCAGTTCGAGGTGGTTATGACGAAGTGGGATCTCGCGCCGAAGTTCGCTGAGGGGACTTTCGACTTCACGCCACCGAAGGGTGCGAAGAAGATCGCGTTCCTGCCCATGGGCATGGGCGGCCCCCAACCCCGATAGACGAGAAGGAGATAGCGATGAATAAAACACTTAAGCTACTAGGGTTCGGGCTTTGTCTGATCCTCCTGCTGCTCGTTGATGCCTCGGTGGTGGCTATGCCTGGTATCGGTTTTGTCGGTGAAGCTGCCGCCATCGTCGGTGCTCCCCTCACACCTGTATCCGCAGCAGGCGTGGCGCGGCGAACGACACGCCGGACCGTTGTGGTTGCCTCGACTGCGGCGGCTACAACGACTGCGGCAGCCACAGCCACCCAGCCCGCACCGGCCCAACCCACGCCCCCGCCGCCGGCGCAGGCGCAAACCGGCGCGCCGCCCGTCGGTACCATGGTTCCGGAACTGCCGTCGGGGTGCGTGTCGAGCCCCAAGAATGGCATCGAGTACTACAATTGCGGGGGGGTGTATTACCGACCGGCGTTTCAGGGCAACAACTTGGTGTACGTCGTGCAAAGCCCGTAACGGTCGATGCCTGCGGCCGCTGTCGCCCGACTTATAAGGGTCTTTCCGAGCATGAGGCGAATCACACTCAAAACAGCATCAATGGCTGGGCTGCTGGTCTTTATCGTTGCGGTCGCCTCGGCTGCAATGGCACAGTCGCAGCCCAAAACCGGCGGCTATGTCGGCTCCCGCAGCTGCATCGAGTGCCACGAGCGCTTCTACCGGCTCTGGTCGACATCTTTCCATGGCCTCGCCATGCAGCCTTACAGCCGTGAACTGGCAGCGGCCAAGCTCAGTCCGCAGCAGAAAGAGATCGCCGTCGGCAAATACCGTTACAAGGCCGACACCTCGGGGCGCGAAGGCTGGGTGTATGAAAACGGCCCGCAGGGCCGCAAGCGCTACAAGATCGAGCACGTGCTCGGCGGCAAGAACGTCTACTATTTTTTAACCCCGATGGAAAAGGGCCGCCTGCAGACCCTGCCGCTGGCCTACGACGTGCGCAGGAAAGAGTGGTTCGACATGGCTGCAAGCGGCATGCGCCACTTCCCGGGCAGGCGGCCGGAGACCCCCGTCAGCTGGAAGGAGTGGCCCTACACCTTCAACACGGCCTGCCACAGCTGCCATGTCAGCCAGCTGTCGACCAACTACGACCTCAAGACCGATACCTATAGTACGGTTTGGCTCGAGCCCGGCATCAACTGCGAGACCTGCCACGGGCCGTCCGAGGAGCACAACCGGCTTTTTAAAGAGCTGCCGAAGGGCGCGCCTCCCCCGGTGGACCCAAAGATCATCAGCGTCAAAAATTTCACCCCGGCCCAGCACAACGACTCCTGTTCCTCCTGTCACGCCAAGGCCGCCGCCCTGACCGCGAGCTACCTGCCGGGGGAACGCTTTTTCGACCACTTCGATCTCGCCACACTGGAGAACTCCGACTATTACCCCGACGGCCGCGATCTCGGAGAGAACTACACTTACACCTCCTGGTTGATGAGCCCCTGCGCTCAAAACAGCCCGCTGAACTGCATCACCTGCCACACCTCGAGCGGCCGCTACCGGTTCAAGGCCGCGGAGAAAGCCAACGATGCCTGCCTGCCCTGCCACCGGGATCATGTGGCCGACCCCGCGGCCCACTCCCATCACAAGGCCGACACTCCCGGCAGTCGGTGCGTCTCCTGCCACATGCCCATGACCGAGTTTGCGCGCATGCTCCGCAGCGACCACTCGATGCGTCCGCCGGCGCCGGCGGCCACCATCCGGTTCAAGTCGCCCAACGCCTGCAACGGCTGCCATGCGGACAAGACCCCCCAGTGGTCGGACCAGTGGGTGCGCAAATGGCGCAGCCGCGATTACCAGGCGCCGCTCCTGCACCGCGCTAAGCTCATCGAGGCGGCCCGCAAGAGGAATTGGACGCGCCTGCCGGAGATGCTCGAGGCCATCACCGATAAAAACCGTGATGAGGTCGCCGCCAACTCATTGATCCGACTGCTGCGCTCTTGCGATGATGAGAGGGTCGCCCCCGCCGTGCTTGCCGCCCTGAAAGACCCCTCGCCGCTCATCCGTGCCTCGGCGGCGGAATCATTGGGCATGCTGCCTTCGGTGGCAGGCGTGCAGGCCCTGGCGGCGGCAGCGAGCGACGACTATCGTCTTGTGCGCGTCCGCGCCGCCCAAGCGCTTGCTGGAATTCCGGGCGTCACGTTGAGCGAAGCGCACGCGTTGAACTTAAGGAAAGCGACGGAGGAGTACCTGGCCTCGATCATGGCCCGGCCGGATTTGTGGACTTCCCATTACAACCTGGGGAACTACTTCCTTAGCCGGCAGGACTACGCGTCGGCCGCATCGGCTTACGGCACCGCCATCCGGTTCGACC
>JAWOHH010000125.1:0-5020 GCA_046496215.1 Desulfobacterales bacterium | reverse complement strand
GCCGGGCTGGCGCACCCCAACCCCTGGGCGCCGACCAGGAGCCTGGCCTCGTTCATCATGAGAAACATAGCCCGCATGCCCTTGTTTAAACCGAGCTTGCGTCCCAGCAGGTCCATGGCCTGGATCCCGTTGGTGCCTTCGTAGATCGGGGTGATCCGGCAGTCGCGCAGGAGCTGCTCCATCGGGTATTCCCGGATGTACCCATAGCCGCCATAGACCTGGATGCCCAGATTGCAGACCTCCAGGCACCGGTCCGTCACATAGCCTTTGGCGATGGGGATGAGAAAATCAATGATGCCCTGGTACGTTGCGCGGGTGTCGGCATCGGCGGTGATCTGTATCCGGTCTTCGCAGCAGCCGACATAGTAGAGCAGGCTGCGGGTTCCTTCGACATACACCTTCATGGTCATGAGCATGCGGCGCACGTCCGGGTGCTGGATGATGGACACCGACGGGGCGTTCTTGTCGAAAGTCTTGAGCAGGTGGCGGCCCTGGAGCCGCTCGCGGGCGTAGTTGACCGCGTATAGATAGGCCGGGCTGGCGCACCCCAACCCCTGGGCGCCGACCAGGAGCCTGGCCTCGTTCATCATGAGAAACATAGCCCGCATGCCCTTGTTTTCCTGGCCGAGCAGGGTGCCGCGGCACTTGCCCTTGCCGCCCAGCGCGAGCGAGCAGGTGGCATTGCCGTGAATGCCCATCTTCTCCTCGATCCCGGTGCAGACGACATCGTTGGGTTCTCCCAGGCTGCCGTCTTGGTTCACCCAGATCTTGGGGACCAGGAAAAGCGAAATCCCGGCGGTCCCGGCCGGTGCCCCCTCGATGCGGGCCAGCACCGGATGGATGATGTTTTCGGCCAGATCGTGCTCGCCGGAGGAGATGAAAATCTTGTTGCCGGTGATGGAATAGGTGCCGTCGGGGTTCTTGACGGCCGAAGTGGTCAAGGCCCCCACGTCGGAGCCGGCCTCCGGCTCGGTCAGCAGCATGGTGCCGGTCCATTTCCCGGTGTACATCTTCTTCAGAAATATCCGTTTCTGTGCCTCGGTGCCGAAGGTTTCCACCAGCTTGCCGGCGCCGTGGGTAAGACCCGGGTACATCATGAAGGCGAAGTTGGCCCCGTTCAGGTAGTCGGCTGCCGCCATGGCCACGGCGCGCGGCATGCCCTGCCCGCCCCACTCGACCGGCTCGGTCATGGCCAGCCACTCGCCGTCTTTGAACGTCTGCCAGGCCTTGTGGAAGGACTCGGGCACCGTCACCCGTCCGTTGTCGAAGAGGCACCCCTGGCGGTCGCCGTCCACGCGCGTGGGCAGGATCTCCTTCACGGCCAGATTGCGCGCTTCCGACACGATCAGGTCGACCGCTTTGCGGTTGAACTCTGCAAAATGCTCGTGCTGCGACAACTCCTCCACCTTCAGCTGCTCGTGGAGAACGAAATCAATGTCTCTTCGATCCGCAATGACCTGTGCCATGCTCCCTCCTGTGTGGGTGAGCGCCCATTTGGGAACGGCGTCTTTCGGCCCATGCCGGCGTTCGCTCTCTTCGCACGCCTCGGCGAAGAGCGACGATCCTGCCTGGGCGGGGCGTTTGCGCCATTGCTGCGGCCCCGGCCCGGCCCGAAATCCACCGTTTCCGGATGGACGTCTAGTGAATGATCTCTTCGTTGTGCACCGGAACGGCGCTGCCCTCCGACGCTGTTTTCGATAAGAGGCTGCCGGAGCCGATGCCCCGGATGAACAAATCCACCAGCGGTTCGGACATGGAAACGAGGTCGTAGCTGCGCCCCGAGTGCAGCCACGTGCCGATCACCTCCCCCACCGCTCCGAGGATGAAACGCTTGACCAGACCGACATAGAGGTCCTTGCGGATGATGCCCTCGCGCTGGCCCTGTTCGATGATCTCCGCGATGATGTCCTGGTACATCTTGGCCATCTCGCGGATCTGACCCTCGACGAGCCGGCGGCTCTGATGGGTCTCCACCTGATAGACCACGGCCATCTCGGGCTCGCCCTGGAACTCCGTCAGGTGGACGCGCACAAGGTTGCGGAGTTTGTCCACGCCGTTGTCGGCACGGTTCACCTCCTGCCGGAAACGCTCGAAAACCTGGCGGGCCCTGTACTCGAAAAACTGAACCAGGATGTCGTCTTTGTTCTTGAAGTAGAGATAGATGGTGCCGTCGGCGACTCCGGCGGCGCGGGCGATCTGGGAGATGGTGGATTGGCGGAAACCGTTTTCGGCGAAAACCTTGACCGCCGCCCCAAGGATCTTGTCGTATTTCGAATTTTTTTCTTTTGATCCCTGACTGTCCATCGACTCATCCCCGAACATGAATGAATGCTCATTCATTTATCAGGGTTGAACCGGCATGTCAATGGGGACGAGAAAAAAGTTTTATTATTTTAATTATATTTATTACAAATAGTTAATGCATTTTTGAATTTCAATATAAAAAATACGCCTTAAAATAGTTGGCTGAAATATGAATGAATATAAATTCATATCGGGGGGCTTCATTAGCACTGCAAAAGAGAGGGCCCTCCCGAAGACGACAGGCGGGCCCTCAATGCGTGTAGCGCTCGAAAATCAGGGGCGGATCAGGCTTGGGGACGCGGGAGCATTCCGGCCCTTTCGGCAATTTCGGGGACCCGGTGCTCCCACTCGATCGCCATGAGATGGACCCCGTGAACGCCCTTCATCTCCTTGAACTCCGCGATCTGATCGAGCGCGATGCGGATGCCCTCTTCCGCCTGCTTGTCCCGCGGCACCCCTTGAAGCCGGCTGATGATTTCGTCGGGCACGTCCATACCGGGCACCTTGGTTTTCATGTATTTGGCCATACCGAGGCTCTTCATCGGCGTGACCCCGGCCAGGATGTAGACCTTTTCGGTCAACCCCATGTCGTTCGCCTGCCGGATCCACTCGCGGAATTTGGCCATGTTGTAGATGCACTGGGTCTGGATGAAGTCAACCCCGGCCTGGATCTTTTTGGCCAGCCGGTGCACCCGCCACTCGAAGGGGTCGGCGAAGGGGTTGGCGGCAGCGCCTATGAAGATCTGGGGCTTGCCGTCCATGTCGGCGCCGCTCAGGAACTTGCCCTCGTCGCGCATTTTCTTGACCATGAAGATCAGCTGCATGGAGTCGATGTCGAACACGCCCTTGGCCGTGGGGTGGTCGCCGAACTGGCAGTGGTCGCCCGTCAGGCAGAGCATGTTTCGGATCCCCAGGGCATAGGCGCCGAGGATATCGGCCTGCATGGCCAGGCGGTTGCGGTCGCGGCAGACCATCTGGTAGTTGGGCTCGATGCCTTCCTGGATCAGGATCAGCGAAGCCGCCCAGCTCGCCATGCGCACCATGGCCGTCTGGTTGTCGGTGATATTGACGGCGTCCACCCGGCCTTTCAGGTGAACCGCCTTTTTCCGCACTTCCTCGGCGTGGGCCCCCCGCGGCGGCCCGAGCTCCCCGGTGAATGCGAACTGCCCGGATTTCAGAATTTTTTCCAGATTGCTTCCAGATTTCATCTCGGCACCTTCCGACAGGGTTAGGCCTTGGCCTTTTCCGGTTTTTTATAGCCGGGCTGGATGAGGGACCGCGGCGTCGTGTCCTTCCAGTCATGCGGCGGCTGAAGGTCCAGAATGCAGTCCAGGCGCCCCTGGGCCTTGAGCCGCTCGTAGATCGCGTTCCAAGCGCAGGGCTGATCGGCGTTGATCTCGCAGCTGCCCTTGTTGGTGCCGCCGCAGGGGCCGTTGTAAAGTCCCTTGGCGCACATGGTGACCGGGCAGATCCCGCCCGTCAGCCCCAGAACGCAGCGGCCGCAGGAGCGGCAGCGCTCCTCGTACCAACCCACATCCTGGTTGACCGCCAACCCGGCCGTGTCCACCGCCGGGTAGACCGGTTTGTGCGGGAACCGCTCGGCCAGATACTGGATCCCGACCCCGCAGGCCATGGAGATGAGGGCGTCGTAGGCGTCCACCTTCCCGTCCAGCTGGGCGAGGTATTCGCGGTCGCACTGGCGCTCCAGGGTCGCGGAACCGAGTTCCACGGGGTTTTCAGCCAGCCGGCGGGCCATTTCCAGCTCAGCGGTCAGGACCGCCACCTCTTTCTCGCCCCCGGCCAGGCAGACGGCCACGCAGGTGCCGCAGCCCACTACCAGGATTTTCCGGTGACCTTTGAGCAGCTGCATGATCTCATCGAACGGTTTGCGCTTGGCTACGATCATGATCCCTCCAGGGACCGCCCTTTCATGGCGGCCGCTAGGTTGAAAAATTTAACGTTGATATCATGCGGTTTCAAAAAACGGCTCCCGTCGCCTCGGCTATCGACCCGCAGGTTTCTTCTTCAGCGGGTTCGGCCCGAGCTTGAGGATGTTCTCGGTCATCTCCTTGGCATAGGCGGCAAACGTCGGCCCCTCCCCTGAGGAGAGGTTGTACATTCGCACCCGGTCGGCCTCGAGGCCGATCTCCTGCAGCAGGGAGCGCACGTAATCGACGCGTTCGCGGCAGCGCAGGTTGCCCTCGTTGTAGTGGCACGTACCCTCCAGGCAGCCGACGCAGTAGACCCCGTCGGCCCCTTTCTGGATGGCGGTCAAGAGGTGGATCACGTCCACCTTCCCGGTGCAGGGCACGAAGATGACCTTGACGCTGCTTGGGTACTCCAGTCGCATGGAACCTGCCAGGTCCGCGGCCGAGTACCCTCAGTATTCACAGCAGAATGCGATGATGTTGGGTTCGAACCCCGGCATCAGCCCACCTCCTCCGCCAGCAGCGCTTCGATCTTGCACACGAGCTGGTCGTCCTCGTAGAAGCTCAGCCCGATCGCCTGGCGCGGGCAGACCGCCGTGCACACCCCGCAGCCGTGGCAGATCGCCTCGTTGATCTCGATGACCTTCTCCCGGTCGTTGAACTGCGGCACGCCGAAGGGGCAGGAGCGCACGCAGGTCAGGCACTTCACACAGTGCTCGGTGTCGACCTTGGCCGTGATCGGGGAGAGCTTGACCTCGTCCTTGGACAACAGCGTGGCCGCGCGCGCG
>JAWOHH010000081.1:0-28954 GCA_046496215.1 Desulfobacterales bacterium | reverse complement strand
CTGGTACGTCGAGCTCTTCACCGAGGACGCCTGGATGATCCCGGTGAAGAACAGCATGATCATCGCCACCCTCTCCAGCCTGGCGGCCATTTCCATCGCGCTGCCCCTCGCCTACTTTCTCTGGCGCTACGGGGTGTTTTACGCCCGCGTCCTCTTCATGCTCGGCATCGCACCCTTCATGCTGCCGCCGGTCATTACCGCTTTGGGGTTTCTTTCCTTCTGGGCCACGGTGGGGCTCTACGGCCAGATGGCGGCCACGATCGTCTCCCACGCCATTTTTTTCGTGACCCTGCCGCTGGTGACCATTTCGCTCGGGCTTGAGTCCATCGACCGTGAAATCGTGGAAGCCGCTGAAACCATGGGGGCCGACTCCAAGGCGGTTTTCCGCACGGTGGTGCTGCCGATGGTGCGCTCCTACATCGTCTCGGGCTACGCGTTCTGCTTCGTGTTGAGCTTAAACGAGTATATCGTCGCGTACATGGTCGCGGGTTTCACGGTGGAAACCCTGCCCATCAAGATTTTCAATGCCCTGCGCTACGGCTACACGCCGGTCATGGCCTCCGTGACCATCTTCTTTGCCCTGTTGGCGGCGCTGATCTTCGGCCTCATCGGCCGTTTCGGCAACCTGCCGCGGCTGATGGGAGCACTGGCCCCCGAGAACCGGAGCGGTTGAGGCTGGCGGGTCACCGAATCCGGCCGCCCTGTGATCCAACGGACACTTCAACACGTCAAGGGCCCGACAGATGAAGATCGCCGTCTACCAGGGGGAGGGAGTCGGGGGGGCGGTATCGAGCGCCCTTGAGGTGATGCGCAGATACGCTTTAGAGGCGGCCGCGCAAGGGGCCGGGATGGTGATCTTCCCGGAGATGTTCCTGACCGGCTACAACATCGGCGATGCCGTGTTCGATCTGGCCGAGCCGCTGGACGGGCCTTCGGCGGAGGCCGTGCGGCAGATCGCGCGTGACACCGGGGTTTCGCTTCTCTACGGATACCCCGAGCGAGCAGGCGACCGGGTCTTCAACTCCGCCCGTCTCATCCATCCGGCCGGAGGCGCGACGGCCAACTATCGCAAGACCCATCTATACGGCCGGGAAGAGCGCCGGTTGTTCCAACGCGGCGATTCGCTCATCGTGGCAGAAACGAACGGTCTGAAGGTCGGCATCCTGATCTGCTACGATGTCGAGTTCCCGGAGGCGGTCCGCGCACTGGCGCTGGCAGGCGCCGAGCTGGTCGCCGTGCCCACGGCGCTGATTCAGCCTTTTGACGTCGTTGCCCGCATCCTGGTTCCGGCCAGAGCTTTTGAGAACCAGGTTTTCATCGCCTATGCGGGCATGTGCGGGCGCGAGGACGGTCTGGGCTACTGCGGGCTGAGCTGCATCGTCGCCCCGGACGGGCGGGATCTCGCGCGTGCGGGCGACGACCCCGCCCTGCTTCTGGCCGAGATTGACGTTTCGGCGATCTCCTCGGGGCAAAAACAAAATCTCTATACCGCGGATCGACACCCCGCGCTTTATGCCGCGCCCGTGACCCGGGCGAAGGACCCTTGCGGCAAGTGACCTGCATTCAATCGGGTTTTGCGCTACCCGTAATCCGGGGGCGGGGATCCGGCAGTTGGCGGCTATCTGAAGAGAGCGGATGCAGGTGCGGAGGAACCCGATGGGCGGCCTTTTCGTCGACACCCGGTTGAGCGGCATCTGGCAGATGGCGAGCACCGTCATCGTGAGCGGGCAGAGCTGTCTTGTGGTGGACCCCGGTTATTTCCCACGAGAGCTCGAAGCGATTGCGCGCTCGATTCCGGCGGGGGCGAAGGTGGAGGCCCTCTTTTTGACGCACAGCCACTGGGACCACGTGATCGGTCATGGCAGGTTCCCCGGCGTGCCGGTTTACACCAGCCCGGTGCTGGCCCGGTCCGTGCTCGAGAGGGGAGATCTGGCACAAAAGGCCATGACGGAGGCCCGTGAGTTCGACTCCCGCTGGTACATCGAGCGGCCGTGGGGGTACGACTGGCCGGACCGTGTGCGCGGGCTCGACGACGAGGGGTGGTTCCATTTCGGGGACCTCGACATCCAGGCGTTCCTCATCCCCGGCCATGCCCCGGACTGCCTGGCCCTTCGCGCCGGGAACCATTTGCTGGTCGGCGACTACCTCTCGCCCTGCGAAATCCCATTCCTGGAGAACCTGCCCGACTACCGTCGCACCCTCCAGCGACTGATGGCCCTCATCGACTCCGGCATCGAACAGGTGGTCCCGGGCCACGGACCGGTCCTGTCATCCGCAGCGGCCCGGCGCATCGCCCGGGAAGACCTGCGCTATCTCGACGCCCTCGCCCGTTGTGCCGCGCGCCGGGATGCCGCCGCCGTGAAAGCGATTCCTCTCCCCCGTGCAGAGCATGTTTTCGGCATGGCGCATCATCACTCGGAAAACTGCCGGAAAGCCGGTCTGGCCGTCCCGCCTGGGCAGGGGGCAACGGACTCATCGCGGCTTGCCGGAGACCCAAAGTGAAAATCCTTGACAAACTGGTCTGGTCTGGTCAGACTATGCTGCAGGAGGTGCGCTTCCATGCATATCACCAATATTTCAGATGCGAAAGCCCAGCTGTCATCGCTGATTGAAAAAGTGCTCGCCGGCGAGGAAGTGCTCATCGGGAAAGCAGGCAAGCCGGTGGCCAAGTTGGTCAGGTACGAGCGGAGCGATAAGAAGCGCCTTCCGGGCGCGCTGAAGGGCAAGATTAAAATTGCGGACGATTTCGATGTGCTGCCGGAGGATATTGCCGAAGCGTTCGGTGCCTCCGACTCATGAATTTACTGCTGGATACCCATGTGCTCCTGTGGTGGCTGGATGACCATCCCGCGCTTTCCAAGCCGTGCCGGTCTGCGATGGCCGACGGCAGCAATCTCGTTTTCGTAAGCGCGGCCGTCATCTGGGAGATCCGAATCAAACAGGCCTTGGGTAAACTGAAGATACCTTCCAAGTTCCGCGAGGTGCTTGATCAACAGCCCTTCAACTGGCTCCCCATAACCGTCGAGCATGCCCACGCGATACAAATCCTCCCCGCGCATCACCGTGATCCTTTCGACCGGATGCTCATCGCTCAAGCCCGTGTCGAAGGCTTCACTATGGTGACGCACGATGCTGTTTTCCGAAAATACAAGATCCCCTTGATGCTGACCTGATTTTTTAATGGAAGCCGACACTGTCCGCCTGCCCGAGCTATTCCGGGTCACTCTTCCTGGTGGAAGCGGCGGATGATGTAGCCGCCGGATTTCTCGTCGCGCTCTAAATCCACGAGGCCGCGCGCGGCCGCCTCCTCGATCAGGCGATTGAACGAGCGGAAGCCGTAATAGGATTCGTTGAAGCCGGGGCGGCGGCGCTTGAGCGTCTGCTTGACCATCGAGCCCCAGATCTTCTCCTCGGCCCCGCGCTCCTCGGCCAGGGCTTCGACGGTTTCCATGACCAGATCGAGGGCCGCCTGGGTGCGCTCCTCGGCATCTTTGTCTTCCTTGGGCTCTTTGGCCGGTTGGGTGGCCCCACGGCCAGCCGGGGCTTTGCGGGGGGCGGGTCGCTTGCGCGGCTGCTTTTTGCGCACGAGGTCGTCGTAGTAGATGAACTCGTCGCAGTTGGCGATCAAAAGGTCCGAAGTGGAGCTTTTTACGCCCACCCCGATCACGATCTTATTGTTCTCGCGCAGCTTGCTGACAAGCGGGGAGAAGTCTGAATCGCCGCTGACGATCACGAAGGTGTCGACGTGGGACTTGGTGTAACAGAGGTCCAGCGCGTCCACGACCATGCGGATGTCGGCGGAGTTCTTGCCCGACTGGCGCACGTGCGGGATCTCGATCAGCTCGAAGGCGGCCTCGTGCATAGCGGCCTTGAAATCCTTGTAGCGCTCCCAGTCGCAGTAGGCTTTTTTCACCACGATGCTGCCTTTGAGCAGCAGCCGCTCGAGCACTTTGCGGATGTCGAACTGGTCGTGGCGCGCGTCCCGCACACCGATCGCGACATTCTCGAAATCACAGAAAACCGCCAGGTTTTCGGTCTCCGGCTCCTTGCTCATCGGCTCCCCCTCCGGCAATGGACCATCCGCAGCTGTCCTGCGGTCGCCCCGGCAATCGCCATGCACGGATCCCCGGGGCGGTTGCGTGAATTTTTCACATGAAAGCGGGTTGGGGTCAATGCAAATCTGGTGGTCGGCGTGTTTCGCCGGGGCCATCAGCCTGCAGGCAGCGAGTTGCTGCAGATGCCCAACGGGGCTTGCCGGCTCCTGTGTGCTGGCCGGAACGTTTGTCAGCGGCTGCCCAGGATCGAGGCCCCGCAGAGGATCATGAGGATCGAGGCGGCCTTGAGCAGGGTCATTTTCTCGCCCAGGAACAAGCCCATCAGCGTCACGACGATGATGCCCCCGCCGATGATGATGGGCCCGCCGATGGATATCTGCAAGCCCAGCTTGTAGGCTTTCAGGATGAAATAGTCGGCCAGCAAGACCGACAGTCCGGCCAGCATGCAAAGTCCGGCGGCCTTGGGGGACACCTTGGGAAGGCCGGAGATCAACACCGGGATCAGCAGCAGGCTGCCGGCAACGACGGCTGTCAGCTCGCAGATCACCGCTCCCAGCAGGGGGTGCATCTGGCGTGAGGCGGAGGAGATAAAAACATTCCAGAGGCCGGTCCCCAGGGCCCCCATGATCACAAACACGATGCGCATCGAGATGTTCCGCCTTTCCTTCGAAATGCCGCTCTGCCCGGGTGGACTCTAAACGAAAAGCCCGCCCGTGAGAGGCTGCCGGGCGCTGCGGACCCCGGCGGTGGTATTTCCATGCCGGGCAGCTTTGGGCTACTTGCGGGCCATGCCGCCCAGTTTTTGATCGAGGATGAAACCCTCGAGCGAATGGTTCAGGTCCGGCTGGCCGATCTCCTGGAGGTTGTAGAAAACCCGTGTGTTCGGTTTCTGGATCGTGATGATGCGGCGGAGGTCGATGGGGGTGCCGATGATCACCGCGTCGCACGCCGCGCCGTTGATGGTTGCCTCCAAATCCTTCAACTGCTTTCTGCCGTACCCCATGGCCGGCAGCACCGCACCGATGTCCGGGTAGATCCGGAACGTCTCCTTGAGCCTTCCGACCAGATAGGGCCGCGGGTCGACCATCTCAGCCGCCCCGAATTTCCGTGCGGCCACCACGGCGGCCCCGATCTTCATCCCGCCGTGGGTCAGGGTGGGCCCGTCCTCGACGGCCAACACCCGCTTGCCCCGAACCACGGCGGGGTTCTCCACCTCGATCACGGAGGCCGCCTCGATCACGACGGCCTTGGGATTGACCGCAGCGACGTTGCGCCGCACGGTGTCGATCCCTTCCGGGGCGGCGCTGTCGATTTTGTTGATCACGACCACGTCGGCCAGGCGCAGGGTGACGTTGCCCGGGTAATAGCTCAGCTCGTGTCCGGGGCGATGCGGGTCCACCACGGCAACGTGCAGATCGGGCTTGAAGAAGGGGAAGTCGTTGTTGCCGCCGTCCCAGAGAATCACATCGCAGCCGCCGGGGTCGCTCTCGGCGGCTCGCAGGATAGCCTCGTAGTCGACGCCGGCATAGATCACATTGCCGCGCTCCAGATGGGGTTCGTACTCCTCCATCTCTTCGACCGTGCACTTGTGTTTCGCCAGATCGCCGATCCCGGCAAAGCGCTGCACCCGCTGGGCGATCAGGCTCCCGTAGGGCATGGGGTGGCGGACGGCGACCACCTTCAACCCTTTTGCCATGAGGATCTCGATGATCCGCCGCGAGGTCTGGCTCTTGCCGCACCCGGTGCGCACCGCTCCCACCGAAACGACCGGCTTGCCGCTCTTCAGCATGGTGTCCCTCGGGCCCAAAAGGACGAAATTGGCCCCGGCCGCCTGCACGATCGCGGCAAGGTTCATCACGTGCTGGTAGGAGACGTCGCTGTAGGAGAAAATGCAGTCGCTCACGTCGAGCGCGCGGATCAGCTTGGGCAGCTCGGCCTCGGGGTGGATGGAGATCCCCTTGGGGTAGAGTCTGCCGGCCAGGGCGGTCGGATACTTACGGCCCTCGATATCGGGGATCTGGGCCGCGGTGAAGGCAACCACCCGAAAGGCATCGTTGCCGCGGTACACCATGTTGAAGTTGTGAAAATCGCGCCCGGCGGCGCCGATGATGATTACATTCCTACGCTTCATCGCACCTTTCCTCAATGTTCGGATGTAGCGGCAACGAGCGAGGGGCCGACAGGCAAGCCTGTTTTTCAAACTCCCGGCACCGTGCCCTCTGCCGAAAAGCTAAATGGCGTCCGTCCATAAATGGTGGATTGCGGCTCAGGCCAAGGCCGCAGCGATTTCGCACCCGCAGGCGGTGTGAGACACCGTCGAGGATTGCGAAGAGCGAGAACGCCGGCATGGGCTGCAAGACGCCGTTTATGGATGGACACTGACTTCCGTCCCGGCCTCTCCGGCAACCGCGCGTTCGATCTCTTCCAATCCGCAGATCACCCCTCGGTGGCCGGTTTTGCAGTTGAACCGGGCGATCGCCTCCACCTTGGGCCCCATGGACCCCGCCGGAAAGTGGCCTTCCGCCATGTATCGCTCCAACTCGGCCGAGGAAATTTTACCCACCTGCTGCTGCTGCGGTTTCCCCCAGTGGATAAATACGCCGGGCACATCCGAGGCGATGACGAAGATGTCGGCCTGGATCGCGGCGGCCAGGACCGAGCTGGCGAGATCCTTGTCGATCACGGCATCCACGCCCCTGAACTTGCGCTCCTTGCGGATGACCGGGATGCCTCCCCCGCCGCAGCAGATGACGATGAATCCCATATCGATCAGCTTCTGGATTTCACGATGCTCGACGATCGCCAGCGGCGCAGGGCTGGCCACCACGCGCCGGAAGCCCTTGTCGGTCTCGACCAGCGTATAGGGCAGGGCCTTGGCCTGCTCCGCGGTGTAAAAGGGGCCGATCGGCTTGGTGGGATTCTGAAATGCCGGGTCCTTCTCGTCCACCACGACATAGGAGATCAGAGACACAAAGAGCTGCTCATCAATGACCCCGATCTCCATCAGGGCCCGATCGAGCGTCGATTCGATCATGTACCCGATCTGCCCTTGGGTCATGGCGACGATGATTTCGAGCGGCATATCGGGAACCTCGCGACAGCTTTCCTGCTGCAGCAGCAGGTTTCCCACCTGGGGGCCGTTGCCGTGGGTGATCACGATGCGGTAATCCCGAGACAGGCGTGCAATCTGCCGCATGGGGACTTTCAGGTTGGCGAACTGCTCCTCGGCGGTTCCCTCCTGCCCTTTTTGAATCAGGGCATTGCCGCCAAGGGCGATCAACAGCAACGGTTTCTGCATGGCGGATATCAATTTTGCTGGTTGTTAACTCAAAGTGGCCACCATGACGGCCTTGATGGTGTGCAGCCGGTTTTCGGCCTGGTCGAAAACGATGGAGGCGGGCGACTCGAACACCCCATCGGTCACCTCCATGGCGTCCAGGCCAAACTTTCTGTAAATGGCTTCACCGATTTCCGTCTGCCGGTCGTGGAAGGCCGGCAGGCAGTGCAGGAACTTGACCTTCGGATTGCCGGTCATCTCCATAACGGCCCGGTTGACCTGGTAAGGCGCCAGCCGGCGGATGCGTTCCTCCCAGGCCGCATCGGGTTCGCCCATCGAAACCCACACATCCGTATAGAGAAAATCGCAGCCGGCGACACCCCGGGCGATGTCGTCGGTGAGGGACAGCCGTGCGCCGGTCTCCCGGGCGACCCTGCGGGCCGCCGCCAGCAATTCCGGATTCGGCTGCAGCGTCGCCGGGGCGACCACGCGGAAATCCATCCCCATTTTGGCCGCACCGACCAACAGCGAGTTGGCCACGTTGTTGCGCCCGTCGCCCAGAAAAGCGAACGCCACCTGCTTGAGGAGCTTGTCGCTGTGCTCCTGAATGGTAAAAAGATCCGCCAGCGCTTGGGTGGGGTGGAACTCGTTGGTCAACCCGTTCCAGACCGGCACGCCGGCGAACCGGGCCAACTCCTCCACCCGCGCCTGCTCGAAGCCCCGGTACTCGATGCCGTGGTACATGCGGCCCAGCACGCGCGCCGTGTCCCGGATCGACTCCTTCTTGCCGAGTTGCGATCCGGCCGGGTCGAGATAGGTCACGTGGGCGCCCTGGCCGTATGCGGCCGCTTCGAAGGCGCAGCGCGTGCGGGTGGATGTTTTCTCGAAGATGAGCGCAAGCTGCTTGCCCTTTAAAAACTGGCTTTCCCGGCCGGCGCGCTTGGCTTCTTTCAGTTCCGCGGAAAGCTCCAGCAGAAATCCGATTTCCTCCGGGGAGAAATCCAACAGCTTGAGAAAATGCCTGCCTGTAAGCTTCATTTGGGCCCCCTTCACGCTTTGCGCCGCGAAAAATCGACCATGCGGTTCAATCGATCGGCTGTCTCGGTTGCAAGGATGACGGTTCACCTGCATTATCATCAACCCGATCGGAGGTCAAAAAACGATTTGCGTCGAGATCTATTGCCATGGCCAGCCGCTCGTATTAAAGTTGTCACTCCGGAGAGCAGATTGGAAACCGGCAGCGAGGGCCTTCACAATGCCTGCGTTGGGTCCAGAGGTCATCACCACGGCGGCCTTGGTTTTGAGCGCCCTGTGCATCCTTTTCGGACTGGCCGGGACGCTCCTGCCCGGGTTGCCGGGCGCCCCCCTCGTGTTCGGCGGGCTGGTGTTGGCCGCCTGGGCGGATGGCTTTCAGAACGTGGGGGTATCGACCCTGCTCGTGCTGGCTGCGCTGACGGTGCTGGCCTTCCTGATGGATTACATCGCCGCCGGCCTCGGGGCGCAAAGGGCCGGTGCCAGCCGCAAGGCGCTGATCGGCGCAGCCATCGGAACTCTTGTCGGCATGTTTTTCGGGCTGGTGGGGATTTTGATCGGGCCCTTCATCGGGGCGGCCACCGGCGAATATCTCTCCCGCAGGGACCTGCTGCGAGCGGGCCAAGTCGGGGTTTGGGCCTGGGTTGGGTTCGTCTTGGGGTCGCTGGTGAAACTGGTGCTGGCGTTCACCATGGTGGGCATCTTCATCCTTGCCTACCTGCTCTGAATCACCCTTGGCCCGGCTCGCCGAATGGTCGGATCTTGACGCAACGGGCTAACGGATAGTGAAAGGGACACTGCAATGGGAATACCCAAACCGCTCAAAAAGGATCAGGCGGACGTCAGCATCACGGAGATCTTCGACGGCATGCACGCCGCCCTCGGAAAAATGCCCAATATCTTCGGCGTCTTGGCGCGATTTCCGGCCGCGCTCAAGCGTTTCGTGCCCTTCTACAATGCAGTCATGTTGAAGGGCCGAATCCCGGCCAAGCTCAAAGAGATCGCCTACTTGAAAACCGCGAGCATCAACGCCTGCCAATACTGCCTGCGTGCCCACACGGCCTCGGCGAAGCAGGCCGGAGTGACCGACCAGCAGATCGAGGAGTTGCGGTTCTACCGCAACAGCCCAGCATTCGACGAGAAGGAAAAGGCCACGATCCGATTCGCCGATCTAGTGACCCGCGGGGCGGCGACCATCGATGAGTCCGTACTCACCTGGATCGGCCGGTTTTACACCGAAGATGAGATCGTCGAGCTGGTCATGGTGATCGCCCTGGCCAACATGGTCAACCGCTTCAACGATACCCTGCAGATCGAACCCGATCTGGGATGATTGACCTAATGTTCTCAAACCTTCGGGCTATCCCCGCTCATCCGTGCGGTCCGTCGCCGGGGGAGGCTCAGGCGCGAGTGCGCACAGCCGTGCATAGAGCTCAGGCGGCATCTCGATCTCCACTGCCCTGAGGGAGGGCTCGAGCTGCTCCAGATTGCGTGCGCCGACAATGGGGCAGGTGACCGCCGGGTGGCGGGCCGCCCAGGCGACGGCCAGGCTCACCGGCGAGAGCCCGGTTTCTTCCGCTATCCGCTTCAGACCCCGGGCCGCTTCGAACATCCAGGCATCGGCATAGCGCCGCGTGTACATCCGGTTTTCGGAGAGCCGGCCGGCGTCCGGCGCCGGCGCTGAACCGTACTTGCCGGTGAGAAGCCCGCCGCCGAGCGGGCTGTAGGTGATGACTCCCATCCCGGCATCGAGCGCCAGCGGCAGAAGCTCCACCTCGACCTGGCGCTTGACGATGCTGTACATGGGCTGCATGACCCGAAAAGCACTCAGCCCGCACAGGCTGCTGGTGCCGAGGGCCCGGGCTATCTGCCAGGCCGCCCAGTTGCTGACACCGAGATACCGCACCTTGCCCTGCTGGACCAACGCGTCGAATGCCCGCAGGGTCTCCTCGACGGGGACCCAGGGATCGAAGCGGTGGGCGAAATAGACGTCGATCCAATCGATGCCGAGCCGCTGCAGGCTCGCTTCGCACTCCTGGAGGATGTGGCGCCGTGAAAGCCCCTCACGGTTGGGGCCTGGCCCCATCACCCAGCCGACCTTGGAGGTGAGGATCAGCTCCCCCCGCTCGCCGGCGATCAACTCCCCCAGGATGCGCTCGGACTTCCCGTTCGCGTAGACGTTGGCACAGTCGACAAAATTGATGCCCGCCTCGCGGCAACGCCGGTAGATCGCCGCGCTCGCCTGGCGGTCGGCCTCCTTGCCGAAGGTCATAGTCCCCAGGCACAGCTCCGAAACCTGCAGCCCGGTGGTTCCGAGATTCACGTATTTCACTCGAGGCTCCTCCCCGTGTCAGCGTTTTCCTCTTCCGTATGACCTCAGGCACTTGGCCCGCTGCCGTTTTTTACTGGCACTTGCCCCGCAGGTCGATCGGCCAGACGTCCACGACCTTGCCGGCGCGGGTGATGTAAAACCGGTCGAACTGGTTGACGGTCGGGTCGCAGTGCGAGACCACCAGCTCCAGGACGGTCCCGAGCTCGGGCAAAAGCGCCCCCCGGCCGGCGGCACTGAGCTTGCCGTACTCGTCCCCAAACCAGTCGTACTGCAGCTTGGAGAAATCGGCATTCAAAACACGGGGCCGGCCGCCGTCCCGGTAAAGGGCCTTCAGTCCGGCATCGACGGTCACCTGCCGGCCGTGGCCGAGGCTCACCACCGTCGTCAGCAGGGTCAGGGCGGGACGATAGTCGGCACACTCGGCCCCGTCTTCGCACTCGATCGCCATGTATTCGGCGTCCATGAGCGCATACGAGCCGGCCTGCAGCTCGGTCAGCTCGGGCACGGCCAGGTCGGTCGTGGCCGTACCGGTCCCAGAGGCGCTGAAAATCGTGCACCCCTCATCCCGCTTCTGCAGCTGCCGGAACACGGCGGCAGCCTGCCTTAAAGCCTTGAGGGACGCCGCCCGTCGGTCGACATAGCGGGGAATGTGCTGAACGTGGCCGGCATAGGCCTGGATCCCCCTCAGCCAAAGGCTCCGGCAAGCCATGACGCGCTGGACCAGGTCCATGGCCCTGGCCGGCGCCACTCCCGTGCGGTGGTGGCCGACGTCCACATCCACGAGCACGTCCAGCCGCAACCCGCTCCCGGCCAGCAATTTTTCCAGCAGCACCACTCCGGAGGGGTGGTCCACAACCGCCATCAGGGAGCGCGACTTGCGCAGCAGCGACTTCAAGCGGGCCGCCTTGGCCGGGGTCGCGACCGGACCTGTTATGAGTACCCCCTCGAGACCGGCGGAAACCAGCGCCTCGGCCTCGGAAACCTTGGCTGCGCAGACGCCGATGGCGCCGGCCGCCAGCTGCATCTTGGCCAGCATCGAACATTTGTGCGTCTTGGCGTGCGGCCTTAGCGACTTGCCGGCCGCAGCGACCCTGGCCTGCATCTTCTGAAGGTTCTCGTCCAGCAGGTCCAGATCGATGGTCAGGCAGGGCGTATCAAGTTCCCATTTGCTGCGGCCTTTCGGGTCCATGATCGGTTGCCTCCTCAGCGGCCGGTGGCCGCCCGCTTGCACGGCCGGTTCGGCGGGCCGAGCGCTACAGCCCTTTCTTTTCGAAGAACACAAAAACCAGGAGGAAGACGACACCCAGCAGCGGAATGACGACCCAGGGATTGGCCCCCAGCACGCCGGGAAGGGTAATTTTGCCGAAATTCCCCCAGGCGAGCAGGTTCTTCTGCAGGTGGCCGTAAGCTTCGGCGTAGAGCGCAGCGCCGGTGATCATCCCGAGGATCGCCCAGAGCGCGTGCCAGCGGCCCTCGCCGAGGGCCCCGACGGATGTCCCGGGGCAAAACCCCATGACGGCCCACCCGGCGCCGAACAGGGCCCCGCCGACGATCAACGCGCCGAGCAGGGTCGCTTTGGGGCTGAGCTTGACGATTTCCATGGAGACCAGGAGTTGGATGCCGACCATTCCCACCAGGATGGCGGACATCATGAATTTCATGATCGTCATGTCCTTCAACAGCATGGCACCGACCTGCTTCTCGAACCGCAGCACGCGGCCCTGCTGCAGCAGGGCGCCGAAACAGATTCCCGTGATCAGACCCAGCCATTGCTCGTTCATCGCAGACCCCCTTTCCCCCGGTAGACTGCGGCGGCCACCAGGATGCCCGTCCCGAAGAAAAGCGCCAAGGCGATAAACCCGCTCACGGAGAGCTGCATCAGCCCGCTCAGACCGTGGCCGCTGGGGCACCCGTCGGCCATGCGGGCGCCGAACATCGCGACGACCCCGCCCAGAAAGGCGCCGACGGCGCGCCGCCCGATCCCGCCCCCGAAGCGCTCGCGCCACACCGGCGGCACCGCCTCGAGCCTGAAGCTGCCGTCCACCATGGATGCAGCCAGGGCCCCGATGAAGATCCCGACGATCACCATGAACTGCCAGTCGATTTTGGGCGCCGTCTTGGCTAAATACGGGTTCGCCTTCACATGGGCCGGATCGATCCCCTGCTCGATGTACCCGGCCGCGCGCACAAAGGTTGTGGATGCGCCCAGGAACTGGGTTTTTCCCAGCACCTGGGTGGACACCAGCACGGACAGGGTCGCCAGGACGCCCACCAAGGCGCCGGCCAGATATGGTCTCCAGCTGAAACGATGTTGCATGCGATCCCCCTTTCCCGGGTGGCTTCCCGAACGGCTGCCCGCCTCGCCTGCGGAGATGAGCGCGTTGCGATGCGCAAAAAGCCGAGATGGTCTTTTATAGTACGATTTGAATGGATCCTCAAGTTAAACGAGCCATTCCGGCCCGATGCCGGACCGCTCATATCAGGCCTTACGCGCTCGATGGAAAAGCATCCCGAAAAATGGTAGAAAAATGGCCACTCTGTTTCGAAACCGGAGCTCTCTCTTGACCCCTGCCGACATCAGCGCCATTCTCGCCAAGGCCACTGTCCCGGAGCATTCCGTTGCGTTCATGCAGGCCATGTCGGGTGGGGATGCCTTTCTGACAGGCGATTACCTTTTTATCGGCGCAGACGACTGGCTGTTGGCCGTGGGATACCCGCTGGAGGGCATTTACAGCCCGGAGCGGTTCGAGGCGGCGCTGGCCGAAGCGCTACGCCGGACCCACGCCCGGGAGTGCTGGGCCATCTGCCCGGCTCTCCCCGAGCGGCTGAAAGCCCACCGCCAAGACCGGGATGACTACTACCTGCTTTCTGCCGATGCCCCCGTGGCGCCGCGCCTGGGGCAGCTGGCAGAGCGGGCGGCGGCCGTGCTCACGGTGGAGGAGAACATCACCTACACGCCGGCCCACCGCCGCCTCTGGGCCGAGTTCATGGGCCGCACGGCCCTGCCCCCGAACGTCCGCGAGCTCTACGCTCGCACCGAGGCCGTGCTCCCGAAAGCCCCCGGCATGTCGCTGCTGAACGCCTGGGACCGGGAGGGCCGCCTGGCGGCTTGCCTGCTGCTGGATGCGGCACCGCACCGTTTTACGAGCTACCTGCTCGGCGCCCACTCGCGCGAGCACTACACGGCCTATGCCTCCGACCTTCTCTTTCGCGAGATGATCCGCACGGCAAGACGCGACGGGAAGGAGTTCCTGCACCTGGGCCTCGGCGTGAACGAGGGCATCCGCCGCTTCAAGACCAAGTGGGGCGGCGCCCCGGGACCGCCCTACGAGATGGCGCAGTGGCAAGAACGGCGGGAGATGCGCGAAGATGTCCACAGCTTCATGCGCCTGCTGGCAGCCGCGCCCCGCGAGCCCATGTCGAAGCAGCAATTTCTGGCGAGCCTGCCGCCGCAGCGCAAATTCGCGATGCTCTGGGAGATCCGTAAAAACGGCCGCCGCTCCTGGATAGGGGGCACGGCGCACTTTTTCTGCTACAGCTTCGAGCGCTCTTTCCGCAAGCTTTTCGAGAGCGTCGACACGGTGCTGTTCGAGGGCCCGCTCGACCCGGAGAGCCTCGACCGGGTGTCTGCCATCGGGCGCAGTCCAGGACCTGAAAGCCCCCGTCTCATCGCTGAATTGACCGAGGCCGACGTCGGCCGCCTCGAGCGGGTGGTCTGCGGGCCGCGCGGGTTCTGGGCGCGTATTATGGGTCTGGAGCACGAGGGCGCACCGGACGTGCACCGTCTTTTGGCAGAGACCTGCCACTGGATGGCCTTTTTTTCGCTGTGGACCGGCTTTCTCGCCCGCAAGGGCTGGTCCCAGTCGGTCGACCTGGAGGCCTGGCACCTGGCACGCGACATGGGCAAGGCCGTGCGCGGCATGGAGAGCATCCCCGAGCAGATCGAGACCCTGGAGAACATCAGCCTCGAACGGATCGTGCGGTTCCTGCGGCACTGCGGGCAGTGGGACCGCTACATCCGGCGCAACGTACGCGCCTACCTCAAGGGCGACGTGGACAGCATGTTCGGGACCAGCATCGAATTTCCGACCCGCACCGAGCTCGTCATTCACCGTCGCGACGCGCGGTTCCTGGAGCGCATGCGCCCGTTCATTGAGGCCGGGCGCTGCGCGGTCTTCGTGGGCTCGGCCCACATGATCAACCTGCGCGGCATGCTGGCCGAGGCGGGCTTCAGCGTCCGGAGGTGCCGGTGATCGGGCCCGACCGCCTGGACCGTGTTTCCGCCGGGGCGGCCGTCCCCGAGCAGGTGACGGCTTACGTGCGTGCGGTGGCCGGATCGAAACCGAAACTGTGGGGCGCCTGCATCGGCTACGAGTCAGACGGGTCTACCGTCTTGGTGGGCTACCCCCTGCACGCCCCCCGCGACGTGAGCGCCATGGAGGAGGCCGTGGACCTGGTTCTCAAAACCCCCGGGCTGCAACGGCTGACCGTCATCGGCCCGGCACGCCCCTCTCAGGCACCGGAAAGCGCCACGGTGGCGGAGGATTGCTACCACGCCCTGCCGCTGCCGGGGCCGCCTCCGGGGCCGAAACTCAGAAACCTTTTACGCCGGGCCGGGCGTGAGGTGACCCTGGAGCGCGGTGGGCGCCTCGATGACGGCCATTCGAACCTGATTCAACGCTACCTGAATGAGCGCCACTTTTCAGACGGGACGCGGCACATCTTCAGGCAGCTGCCCCGCTACCTGGAACTCTCCCCGGGTTCGCTGCTCGTCTCCGCCCGGCGGGCCGACGGCCGCCTCGCCGCCTTCGCCGTGGGAGAGTTCGCATCCCTTTCCACGGCCTTCTTTATGTTCTGCTTCCGGGACCCCGGCCTGGCCCCGCCGGGCAGCGCCGATTTGGTTTTATCCGGGCTGCTGGAGGAATCCCGCGAGCGCGGACAAACCCGCATGAACCTGGGCCTGGGGGTCAGCGAGGGCATCCGTTTCTATAAGCGCAAATGGGGCGCCGAACCCTTCCTGCCCTTTGTGGAAGCCAGCTGGGAGCTTGCGCCGACAGGCGTTTTTTCGCGTCTGACCGCCCTGCTCCGGAGGAGACCGCAGTGACGAAGAACCCAGCGTCAACGTCGGGAAACGAGTTCCGCGGACCCGGCCTCTGGGAGACCATCAAGGAGGCTTTTTTCGGCTTGCAGCGACTGCTCGACTGCATCCAGGTGGAGGTCACCTCGCGCTGCCCGGGCCGTTGCATCTATTGCCCCCACACCACCCAGAAAGAATATTGGCAAGCGCGGGACATGGAGATGACCACCTTCGGCCGGCTCTGGCCGCTGATGCGCCGCTCAGGGCGCGTCCACCTCCAAGGGTGGGGGGAGCCGTTGCTCAACCCGGCTTTTTTTGAAATGGCGGCCCTGGCCCGCAAAGCCGGCTGCCAGGTCTCCACGACCACCTGCGGGCTGCGCATGGACGAGAAGCTGGCCATAGAGATCGTCGGGAGCGGGATCGACATCGTTGCCTTTTCGCTTGCGGGGACCGATGCGGCCTCCAACACCTCGCGGCTGGGGGTCGATTTCGACCGCGTCTGCGAGGCCATAACCACCCTGCAGGCGGTACGCCGAAAGCGCATGGGCGTGCACTTAGAGATTCACCTCGCCTACCTCATGCTCGCCTCCACCATGGAAGCCGTGGCCGGCCTGCCGGTTCTGATGCAGCGCTTAGGCGTCCACGCCGCGGTCGTCTCCACCCTGGACTATATTCCGGAGCCAGGGCTCGAAAACGAAGCGTTCTCTCCTTCAGAGACCTCCAAGCTGGCTAAAGCCGAGTCCATCTTAAAGCAGACGGCCGCCGAGGCGCGCAAACTCGACCTGGACTTCCACTACGAGCTCCCTGATCCCGGCGCAGCCGGCACGAGCTGCCGCGAGAACATCAGCCGCTCCCTCTACGTTTCGGCCGACGGCTCGGTGTCGCCCTGTGTCTACGTGAACGTGCCGGCAACCACCGCCGACTCCAGGCGCCGGGTGTTCGGCAGCGTGCGCGATAAGGACCCGCTGCAGATCTGGGAAAGCCCCGAGTTCCTGCGTTTCCGCGAGCGCCTGGCCAGCGGGGACCCCGATCTGCCCTGCCGCAGCTGCCCCAAACGGTACATGACCGGCCGCCAGTGATCGCCGCTTTCGCCGTGAAGAAGGCACCGCAGGCCGTCGCACGCGCGCTTCCGCGACGAGACGGCTTCGGGTTCGTCTTGTTTTCAGATGGGATCACGCACTCCTTCAAGCATTTTACCCAAGATCTCCTTTAAAAGCTTTCCGGCCGTTATAGCGGTCATCCCTTGATGGTCGCTTTCCGGGTTGTATTCGACGATGTCGGCACCGACCAGTGCCCCCGAAAAATTCTGGATGACCCCCAGCACTTCCCGGGTGCTCATTCCACCGGGCTCGGGGTGGGAGACCCCCGGTGAAAAAGCCGGATCCAGGCAATCCATGTCAACCGAAAGATACACGGGCCCTTCGAAGGAAAGGTCGGCCGCTTTCCTGATTTCTCTCATCTCGATGACCTCGGCGCCGAACCGCCGGGCCTGCTCGCGCTGATGACCCGTCAACGTTCGGATCCCGACTTGCACCAGCCTCGACACCAATCGCTCCTCCATGATGCGCGCAAAGGGGCAGGCATGAGAATATCGGTTGCCATCGAATTCATGGTACAAGTCCGGATGCGCGTCCAAATGCAGAATGTTCAGGGCCGGGTGCCGCCTCGCGTAGGCCCGTATGATGGGATAAGTGATCGAGTGATCTCCGCCCAACGAAATAACCCGTGCTCCACTCTCCAACAGCCTGGATATCCGCTGCTCGATCAGGGCAAATGCCCCCGTGGGGTCGGCAAACTCAATGTCATCTGAAAACCTCCATCCAACGCCGCGCCCCAAATCGACCACGCTCTCCGTCCAGAGGTTGGACGATTCGCAGAGGAGCGCTTGCCGGATGCGTTCGGGCGCCAGAGCCGATCCGGTCCGAAATGACGAGTTCCAATCCAGCGGAACCCCGAGAACGACAATTTCCTGCGTCCATGATGCTTCGAGCAAATCAGGGGGATTCATACGTTCAGCCCTCAGGATCCATTTAAAAAACCCGCGCAAGGCAACTGTTTCAAAATGTATATGTTGGTTGGCCGGAAGATTCAAATCCGGGTCATGGCGCATGCCGCAGCCAACCGGACTTGAATTCGAGCCCCAAGTTCGGCTGAAGCAAAGCAGGGTGATTTCAGCCGGGGCAAGCAACCGATTCATGGCCCCACGTCTTGCCTGCGGGTCTGAGACGAACGGGGTTCGGCGTATGGCCGTCAGGTTTTGCTTGACACTCAAATCAAATAGTGAGGTAGTTGCGGCGACTTCCCCGCATTCCGGGCTCCACCTGAACCCACTGTTTTAAGAACAGGAGGCGGCCATGAGCACACGTTACAAAGTCCTGATCCGTCGCTGCCCGCAGTACGACCCGGACCGGATCGCCGCCATCGTCCGGGAAGGCATGGAAGAGCTGGGGGTCCGCCCGCACGGCCGGATCCTGCTCAAACCCAATCTGGTGCTGGCCCATCCCGAGATTTTCCCCCATGCCTTCACGCGCAAGGAGTTTTTGGATGGGGTCCTCACGGCCGTCAAGGCCTTGGCGACGGATGTCGAAGAGATCGCCGTCGGTGAGCGCTCCGGCATCACCATCGCCACGCGCTACAGCTTTAAAAACGCGGGCTACGCACCGATCGTTCGAAAGCACGGGGTCAAAACCTACTTTTTCGATGAAACTCGCCACGTCGGCGTTCTCCTCGACCAGACGCAGGCATTGCGCCGCCGGCTGTTTATCCCCGAACCCATCGCGCTCTGCAGCTTTCTGATCAACCTGCCCAAGTTCAAGGCCCACCCCTGGTGCCGGTTGACGCTGAGTTTAAAGAATTTCATTGGCCTCCAGGACGACCGCCACCGGCTGGTGGACCACAACCAGTTTCTGGAACACAAGATCGCCGACCTGCAGTCGGTCATCCAGCCCCGCTTCATCGCCATCGACGCCATCACCGCCGGCCAGAAGATGATGCTCACCCCGACCCCGTTCGATCTGGGGGCGATCGTCATGGGGACCAACTCCTGCGCGGTGGACACCGTGGGATGCCACATGGTGCATGTCGACCCCGCCGACCTGACGCACTTGAAGCTCTCCTCCGCGCGCGGGTTCGGCCCCATGCGCCTGGATGAGATCGATGTGGGCGGGGATTTCCCGCTGGAGCAGGTCCGGGCGAAAACGCGGGATTTCCAGTTCTGCCTGGAGCGGGTCGACGACTACTTCGGCCCGAGCGGCAACCTGCGCTGCACGGTCGGCCGGTTCCCCGAGCCGCATTCCGCCGACTACTGCTGGGGCGGCTGCCCCGGCGCACTGCAGGAGGCCATGCACATCCTGCGGGGGTTCACCCCCGACGTGGACCGGCGCATGGGCAAGCTCCGCTATGTGGTGGGGGCGGTGGAAGGCCCGCTGGATTTGGCCCCGGGCGAGAAGGTCATCTTCGCCGGCCGCTGCACCCGCTGGCAGGGCCGGATCAACGGTCGGCGGGTGGACATCGAGGGCAGCTACCGGAAGGCAAGCGAGGTGGACGAGGCCGACACCGCATCGAACGACATGCTGCTCAAGGTCGGGCAGGCCATGGCCCGCAGCGCACTCAGCCTCGGGCGGCCTTACGTCCACATCCAGGGGTGCCCGGTGTCGGTGGCTGAGCACGTTTTCACCCTGGCGTCGCTGGGCGGGGTCGGAAACCCCCTGTTCGACCGCCGGCTGCTCTTTCCGAACCTTGCCGCTTACGCGGCCATGCGCACCCACCGTCTCCTGAACCGCTTCAGCCCCCCGGCCGCCGCTTCCCCCTGAGATGAGTTCGGCCGCCGGGGAGCGCGAAAGGGGGTTGACGGAGCCCATGCAGCACCATATAGTTGTAAACAATTGATAACATTAAAGGGGGCCAACGCATGCACTACGACACCGCCCTGCGCGCCTACACCGCCAAACGCATCGAGGAGATCGACTCGGCCGACATACTGGTGGGCGTGCCCTGCTACAACAACGAGAGCACCATCACGCACGTGATCCAGATGATCACCCACGGCCTGGCCAAACATTACGGCGGGCGGCGCAGCGTGATCTTCATCGCCGACGGCGGCTCGACCGACGACACCCGCGAGGTCGCCAAGGAGTTTCAGATCAAGCCCTGGCAGGAGAAGATCGTATCCATTTACCGGGGCTCGGCCGGCAAGGGCACGGCCCTGCGATCGGTGTTCGAGGCGGCCAACCGACTCAAGGTCCAGGTCTGCGCCATGGTGGACTCGGACCTGCGCAGCATCACCCCCGACTGGGTCAAATACCTGCTCGACCCGGTGCTCGAGCACGGCTACCAGTTTGTGGCGCCCGTCTATGTGCGCCACAAGTACGACGGCACCATCACCAACAACATCGTCTACAACCTGACCCGAGCCCTATACGGAAAGCGCATCCGCCAGCCGATCGGGGGCGACTTTGCCATCTCGCGGGATGCGGCCAAATTTTATGCCGAGCAGGACGTCTGGCTGACCGACGTGGCGCGCTTCGGCATCGACATCTGGATGAGCACCACGGCCATCACGCAGGGGTTCCGGATCTGCCAGTCGAACCTCGGCGTCAAGATCCACGACGTCAAGGACCCGGGCCAGCACCTGGGCCCGATGTTCCGGCAGGTGCTCTCGGCTCTCTTCTCCCTGATGGAGCGCCACGAGAGCTACTGGAAAAAAATCTCCGGAAGCGAGCCGGTGGAGACCTTCGGGTTCGAGGGCGCCCTCGAGCCCGAACCGGTCAAGGTGAACCTCGATTTGATGATCGACCTCTTCAAGACCGGCTACCAGCAGTTCGCACCCATCTACCGCGATGTCTTCAGCAAAGAGAACTTCGCCGAGATCAACAAGACCGCCTGCCTGGATGCAAAAGAGTTCTACATGCCCACCGCGGTATGGCTGAAGATCCTCTATGAGCTGGCTGCCACCTACCGGCACTGGAGCGTTAACCGCAACAAGCTGCTCGACATCATGACCCCGCTCTATTTCGCCCGGGTGGCCTCCTTTGTCCGGCAGAGCTGGAACATGTCCTCCCTGGAGGCGGAAACCCTGGTCGAGGAGCAGGCGGCACAGTTCGAGGATAGCAAGGACTACCTGACCCGCGTCTGGGACCAAAAGGCGGAGACAGCGGCCAAAGCCGAGCAGAAGCCCCAGATCGACTGCCCGGCATAGCAACGGCTTGAGGCCGGGAAGCTCGGAGGCTCGATGGGAAGTTCCTGCAGCCTTTTTTCCGCCGCCCAGAGTCCCTCCAGCCTGCAGTCGCCTTGGCCGACGTCCGAATCGGTGTTTCTTCGGCGCAGTTTCGTTCAACGGCGTCGGAATGATGCGAAAGACAGCAGCGATGTGACCAGACAGCCAAGGCCGAGGCTGCCGAAGGCGATCGTCCAGGCGAAGGGGTTCTGATTGCCGCCGGCCAGGTCCAGCACCACGCCGAAGACGAGCGGGGCGACAAACCCGGCCCCGAAGCCGGAAAAAGAATACAAGGCCATGGCCGAACCGCGCCGGTCCACGGGAGCGGCGGCAACCAAACCGGCCGTCAAAGCCGCGGAGTCGGACATGACTGCAATGAAGTAGAGCCCCACGAGCGTGAGCACCACCCACCACACCTCGCCGGAGGTCAGACCCACCAGCCACGCCAGTCCGCCGGAGGCCCCCATCACCCAGGGGATATAGCGCTGCCGCCCGAGCCGGCCGGCAGCCTCGTTTCCCAAAATGCTGACCGGGATCCCGAACATGTTGATGAGGGCTGCCGCTGCGGTGGCGCTGATCGGCGCTGGGCCTGAGGGCTGAAGGCCGTAGGCAAAGAGGATAAAGGCCACCATCCAGGAGCGCAGCCCGAAAAGCTCCCAGCAGTGCACCGCGTAGCCAAGCACGAAGCGCCTCACGCTGTTATTGCGCAGGACACCGTCAAGCCGCAGCAAGGCCTTTTTCCCCATCTCAGGCCGCGGCGGGCGGTGCGGCGTCAAGCTCGTGAAGACGATCAGCGCCGCGGCCATGGGGCCAGCGGCCAGCAGAAGGAAGACGAGGGGCCAGGCCAGCAGGCCGCCGAGCCATCCGGACAAAAGCAGGGAGAGGCTGGTACCGATGCCGAAAGTCGCCGTGTAAAACGCGATGAAGCGGCTCTGGCGGGGCCCGGCCGTCCGATCGGTGAGAGCCTTAAGGCCCGGCATGTAAGTTCCGCCAAGCCCGGCGCCGGCGATCGCCTGAAAAAATGCAGCCGTCAGAACCCCGCCGGCCGCCATGGCAAAACCGATGTTGGCAACGCCCGCCAGAAGGCATGAGAGGATATGGATGCGCTTGGCGTCGAAGCGGTCCGTCAAGCTGGAGAGGATGGGCACGGCGGCCATGTAACCGGCAAAGTAAGCCCCGCCGATGAAGCCCGCCTCCGCATTGCTGAGGCCCCAGGCGTCCCGCAGCAGCGCGAGAAAGGCGGGGTAGGCGGCAAAGCCCGTCATGCTGAGGGTTTCCGCCAGGCACATCAGGCCGACAAGACGCAAGGGGTTGGTGGTAGCGGAGCTGCAGGAGGTCATAACCTAATAGAAAGCCCGACCTGGCGCGACCACGATGGTATCGTGGCTGGAAGCCGCTGCCACAATGGCAGGTCGATATTAAACCGGCAACAAACCAGGTTCAAATTGGGTTCCATCCGTCCCGGCCTCGCCCGGTGGGAGTCAGGCCCCCATCGGACTATCCCACCGATAAGGTCTTTGACGATATTTTGTTGCCGGAGTAATAATACGAAACGGGCTGTTCGACTCCCCACCCCTCACCCGTCTTTTTTCTCGCTCAAGTAGTCCGCCAGGATCCCTCGGCTGTGCTCATCCTCATGGCAGTCCACGCAGAGGTTTTCCCAGTTGGAGCCGTCCGCCGGGTTGTTGCGGTGGTTGCCGTCCTTGTGGTGCACCGTCAGCAAGTGCCGGTTGGTGTGGTCGAACTCCCGGCCGCACTTGGCGCAGATGAGTCCGTGGATCCGCAGCGATCGCTCCCGGTATTCGCCGTCGGCGGAGCGTTTTTGGCGCGCCTCACGGATGATTTCGTCGATGCTCGGCCCTGTGTAGGCCGCGGGCTTGGCCGGCCGCTTCAATTTGGGCTTACCCCGAAACCGCATGTTCATCGCAGCACCCTCCTGAAAAATACTGGTCGCATGATGGCATAAAACTGTAGTAGAGACAATCAGTTGTGCGCTCTCAGGTGTCGGGCTTATAAAAAAAGGTCTGACTCTTTAGAACTCTTTTGAACTCAATCGAAAGAAACCTCACGATCCGGATAGCCTGAGACCACGCCCTCCGGATGCGCGTATTGACCGACCGCTAAAAGCCAATCGGCGGATGCCGGGTGACGGGAGCCAAACAGCGGAGCGTTCAATGACGGTATTTGCTTTAACGCTGCTTCTGTGCGCTGGTTTCATCCATGCCGGCTGGAATTTTCTCGCCAAACAGGCGGGCGGCGGCCCGGTGTTCGTTTGGCTGTTCGCCCTCATGTCAGCCCTGATCTACGCGCCCATGGCGGCCGCGGCTGTCGTGTGGGTCAAGCCTCACATCGGGCTGCTCGAGGTGGGGGTCATGCTGGTGACCGCCCTCATTCACATCGCTTATTTTCTGCTTCTCCAGCAGGGCTACAAGGTCGGCGACCTATCGCTGGTCTACCCCCTGGCACGCGGCACCGGTCCCGTGCTCTCGATGGTGCTGGCAATCCTGCTGTTTCACGAACGCCCTTCGGCGCTTGCGATCGCGGGGGGACTCATGGTGGCAGCAGGTGTGTTCGCCCTGGCGGGCGGGGCGGGCGGGCCGCGGGGAGGCCACAGGCCCGCGGTTTTCTACGGGCTGCTCACCGGGTCGGTCATCGCCATGTACACCCTCTGGGACAAGCTGGCCGTGAGCACCTATCTTATCCCGCCGCTGGTGCTGGTGTGGGCGATCGACGCCGGCCGCGTCCTCCTGTTGAGCCCCATCGCCTTGAGCAAATGGGGAGAAGTGCGGCGGCAATGGCGCGAGAAACGCAAAGTGATCATCGCCGTGGGGGCGCTCTGCCCTCTGTCCTACATTCTGGTGCTCACCGCGCTGGTGACCACCCCGGTCAGCTACATCGCCCCGGCGCGGGAGGTCAGCATCCTGATCGGCACCGTCATGGGCACCCGCTGGCTGTTGGAGGGGGAGGCCCGGCTACGCGTTCCCGCCGCCCTGGCGATCGTCGCCGGCATCGTCGCCCTGGCTCTCGGTTGAGCAACGACCCTGTCGTTTCTCACCGCGAGAGGCGTTATGCCGATTCGGCGGGTGCGTCCCCCGCCGAATACGTCCAAATCCGCTGCCAGACCCACTCCAGCACCGCAAGGTTGCGGGGTTCCCGGATGCGGCGAGCTGCGGCCGGAACCGGATGCGGGTTGCCCGCCACGGCCACCTGGAAGCGGAAGGTGTAATCGGGCTCCATGCCCATGCGCAGGTCGGTCATCACGATCCCGTCCTCGAACGGCCGCACCGAATAGAACCCATGGGTGAACCACTGCAGCCGCTTGACCGGCCAATGGTTCTCGAGACCTGCCAGCAAGTGGCGGTTGACGGGATAGCGCGTCATGCGGAGCTCGCGCCTTCCATCCAGAATCGAATAGTAGCCTTCCGCGTAATTGTCGCCATCGATCGCCAGCACCCGCCACAGGAGGGTGTTGAACGCCGTCGGGGTCGTCAGCAAAGCGCTGTGGGCGATGCCCTGCTGCCGCAAGGATTCGCGCGCCACCTGCTCCACATGGAGTTTGGCGCCGATGCTCCAGACGATGTAAAGCATGCTGAGGGCGAGGCAGATCGAATTGACAAGGTGCCCCCCGCCCCTGCTGCGGGGCATGACGATCGCCGCCAGAACACCTGCCAGGAGCGGCAGCGAGTAAGCCGGGTCGATGATAAAGAGGCTCGACCACATCACCGGCGGAGTGGAGAGCGGCCAAAAAATTTGAGTGCCGTAAACGGTCAGACAGTCCAGGAGCACGTGTGTGACGAAGGCGAGGAGCACCAGCCAGAGCCAGCGCGCCCGGTAAACAACGGTCTGGGGGTGGATCTTCAGGATCAGGAAAACCATCAAAGGGGTGAGGGCCGCCAGAACGAAAAGCGAATGGCTGGGTCCGCGATGATAGGTGACGTTTCTGACGGCATCCCCCAGCGGCACCAGTATGTCCAAGTCGGGCAGCAGGCCGCCGATGCCGCCCCAGAGCATGGCGCGGCGGCCAATCTGGCGCCCCAGAACCGCTTCACCGACGGCGGCGCCCAACCCGATTTGCGTCACGGTGTCCATTCGTTGTTTACCCCTCGCGGTCGAATGGAGTTAATATAACCGTGTTGCCGCCGGTTTAAAGGGGCCGGCCGCCGGGGGTGCTGTTTTTCACTCCTCAGCCAACCCGCCGTTTTGAAGCTCGGGGATGCAGACCGTGGCGGGTGGCGCTTCTGCGGCCGGAGGCGGCAACAGGTGGCGGGGGATAAACGCGATGCCGGCGATGAGTGTGGGTATCACCGCGCTGGCGATCACGGCCGTCACCAGGAAGGAATACTGCTCCTGGGTCACGATCCCGTTCGAAAGCCCGTACAAGGCTGAGATCGTGCCGAAGGTCAGACCGGTGGACATCAGCAGGGTATAGTACCAGCGCTCGTTGCGCCCGCGGCGGAAGATCGCAATAATGGGGAAGAGACCGAAAATCTTGGAGGCCACCTTGCCCGCCAGGAGGGCGATCAGGACCAGCGGAGCGGTCACCAGCGCCGTCAGGGAGACCAGGGTCCCGGCGCGCAGAAAATAAAACGGGGTTAAAAAACCGACGGTGAGCGTTCGGATCCGGCGCACCCAGAAGGCATCCTGGGCCGCGCTGCCGGCAAGGATCATGCCGGCGATGTAAGCCGGCAGGACCGCCTCGCTCCCGGACCAGAGCGCCAGCGCGCCCAGCCCCATCAGGACCAGCAAAAGCCACTTGGTGCGGATGGCCGCCGTGCGGTGGGCATAGCGCCGGGTCAGCAGCTTCGTCAAAAACGGCAGCAGGCCGAGGAGCGCTACGGTCACGGCTATAAAAATTATGGTCTTGTAAGTGAACGGAGCGAAGATGAGCCCCAGCGCCAGGACGGTGCCCAGATCGTTGACGAAGCAGGCCCCCAGGATCCCCTTGCCGTAATCGGTGCGGTTGAATCCGGTCTCTAGCATCACCGCGTAGACCACGGCCATCGAAGTCGTGGAGAGGGCGATCCCGCCGAGCCAGCTGGCGCGCGGGTCCCACCCGAGGACGTAGTAGGCGAGCGCCGCGCACCCGAAAAAAGGCGCCAGAAAGCCGACGACCCCGACCACGCTCACCTCCTTCCATTTTTTGCGAATCACCTCGGGCTCGAGTTCCGCGCCCGCCAGAAAGGTGAGGAGCACCGCCCCGGAGGAGGCCAGAAACCGCAGCCACTCCTCGTTTGCGCCCAACGCCTCGAACATCCCCAGGTAGGTGGCCACCGCGGCCGCAGCCACGCCGACGCAGATCTCGATCAGGGCGATTGAGATGCGCAGGTGGTAGGCGATTACCGAGGAGAGGACGGCAAGCGACAACCAGACGGCGGCAGTGGCGAAGAACTGCTCCATGTTGGAAAACTCCTTTCAAAACATCAATCAGGGGCCGCACAAAAAAAACCCGCCTTGCGGCGGGCATCGTCGCTGGGCAGACGGCCCTGCCGCGGCATGAGGTGCGCGGCAGGAGTCATCAGCCCCGGCGGGGCGGTTATGAGGGGGACTCCATCCCCTTTCGGGCCTGCTGAGCAGCCGCCAGGCTACTCAGCGGCGAAATACATAGCACTCAAATAATAGAAAGTGAAACCAAAAATGATCAGCCAGATCAAGATAATGACTCCACCCGCGACCCAATTTCCGGGTTTGCCGTCCGTCCGGGCCAAAGTGGCTTTCTGGCGGCACTCCTGCAGGACCTCGGCCGGGATCAGCTTGATCAGGAGAGCGATCCCGAGGGGGATGAGAATCAGGTCATCCAGGTAACCGAGCACCGGGATGGGATCGGGAATGAGGTCGATCGGGCTGAAGGCATAGGCCACGACCACGACCGCCAGCGCCCGTACATGCCAGGGAACCCGGCGATCCCTGGACGCGAGATAAAGCGCATGCACCTCCAGCTTGAGCTTTCGCGCCTTTGCTTTCCATCCTTCGAATGCCATGGAGAGCCGCCCCCTTTCATCACCCGCGCACCCGCGTCAAGCCCAGCGTACCGGCAGCCATCAGCGCCGCAGCCAGGCCGAAGCCGAAAACGGGCGAGACAACCGTCCACAGCACGCCCACCAGGCTGCTGGAGACGAGTTTGCCGGTGCCGTTCACCGTGCCGAGCGCGCCGAAGCTCATCGCAAGCATATCCCCGCTCACCATCCCGGCGGTCACGGTGGATTCCAGCGCCTCCTGCACGGCTATATACAAGCCAGCGACAAAGAAGATCGCACCCAAGGCAAGCAGGCTGTCGATTCCGAACCAAAAGGCCATTGCGGTCATGCTGGCCGTCAGGACGCCCAACGTGTAGCCGACAATCAAAACCGGCAGCGGCCCGATGCGATCCGCCAGCATGCCGACCGGGTAGGACAGGGCGACCTGCACGATGTTGCGCCACACATAGAGCATGCCCGCCATCTGGGCAGCCTTAACCACGCCCATCGAATCTGTGAGCAGTTGAGTGGCCGCCAGGATCAGCAAGGAGTGCGAAAAATCGCCGATGCCGAAAAGACCCACGGCGCCCAGGTAGCGCTTGAACCGCGACGGCAGCCCTCTCAGGGCCCGGAAGAACCTCAGGGCCGGGTTCGGGGAGTGCCCGGGGTCCTGCACCAGCGTCAGGAAGGCCAAAACGGCCAGCGCCCCGGGCAGGATGCTGAACCACAAGACCATGCGGAACGGCCCGGCGGGGTCTTCCCAGGTGAGCCCCTGCGCCCAGCCGAGCAGCGCCACTCCCAGCAGGGGGCCGACGACCGCCCCCACCGTGTCCATCGCCCGATGAAAACCGAACGCCCGCCCGCGCGTTTCGGGGCTGATGGCTTGGGTGACGATCGCGTCCCGCAGCGGGCCGCGCAGGCCCTTGCCGAACCAGGAGACCACTCGCCCCGCCAGCAAGAGCGGCCAACCGGCCGCCAGCGCGATCAGCACCTGCCCGAGCGGTGTCAACCCGTAGCCGACCACCACCAGCAGCTTGCGGTGGCCCAGCTTGCCGGCGATGTAGCCGGAGATCATCTTCGTGAAACTGGCGACCGCATCGGCAACACCCTCGATAATTCCCAACACCGCCGCCGGGATCCCCAGCACCGCGAGGAAACCGGGCAGGATGACGGTGGTGGTCTCGTAGCAAAAGTCGCCCAGCGCGCTGGTCAGACCGGCACCGGCCACCGTGCGATTCAACCAGCCTTTCGGTTGTTCCTGCTGCTTTCCAATCCGGATATCGGTCACTTCAGAGGTCCTCAGCGTGCGCCTCGGCAATGAACTCCTGACAGCAGGGCTCAGGCTATCACTTTTGACGTTCCGGCAGGAGACGGACTCTCTGCCCGTCTATTTCCAGGGTCGTTTTCGAATAGGTCAGCTTTCGGATGATCTTGCCGTCCGCGAAATGCATCACATCGGCCCCTCGGCGCTTCTCGGGTTTGCCCTCAAGGCCTTTCTCGACTGATGGCCATTCCAGCTGCCAGCGGTAGAGGGCCCTCTGCCGGGATTCGTCGACGAAGGTCTCCTCCTCGATGAAGCGGAACCCGCCGGGGCGGGCAAACCAGTCCGACCATGCCCGGCGCAGGTTTTCACGACCTTGCGCCTTTGCGCCGGTCCAGTTTTCGAAGAGGACGTCCTCGTGGAACAACTCCATCACCCCGTCGAGGTCGTAATCGGCCCAGGCCTGAAACCATTTGCGCAAGGCGCCCTCTATCTCTCTGCGTGAAAGCATAAGGCATCCGTCACTTTTTATGTTTTGAGTCGATTCGTAAGGATGACCTGAAGAAAACACCCTCATCATCACCGTTCATGCCATGCCGCGAAAGCCTGCTGCGCCGGCGCCGACTTGACACCCCAAGTATTGTAGAATATATTAAATTAACAATAGTGTTATTTAGGTATCCCTGATGAAAATCACCGATCTCAATTCGATACGACGACTATATTTCAGCTACCGGGACATTGCCAGAGC
>JAWOHH010000090.1:0-32780 GCA_046496215.1 Desulfobacterales bacterium | reverse complement strand
GTGGCGATCATGGCGTCGACCTGGTCCGGCTTATGGTCGGCGACCTCCACCCCCGCGCACCAGCTCGGGCCTTCACCCGAAATCACTATGCACGTTAGATCCCGATCCGCTTTAAGTCCTTCGAGTACGCCGATCAACTCCCTCATCATTTCGATGTTGAGCACGTTGTGCTTGGGCCGCGCGAACGCAATGCGTGCCACCCCAACTGCCTTTTCGAGTTTCACGAATCGGAGATCGGTCACGACATTCCCCCTTTCGAGGATGTTGTTTTTAAGAGGCACTCTCAGATTCGTTTTCAGGGTTCGCCCCTGAACCCTGAAAACTATGGGTTTGTGAAAACGTAATTCAACTGCCCGTTCGGAAGCCGGTTCACGATCGTTTTCATGGGCATGCCGACCGCAATATCCGCGTCGGGCAGATCCGGGGCGATGCGGCCGAAGATCTTGTAAGCGCCATAGTCGAGCAGGGCGATACTATAGGGCACATCGTCCTGAAACCCGGCCGGGCCGTATTCCAGCTTGCTGAAGGACACCAGCCGGCCGCTGCCCGTCACCTCGAACCACTCCATGTTGCCTGCCAGGCACTGGAAACAATCGGCGCGGGGCGGGAAGAAAACCCTGCCGCAGCCCTTGCAGCGGGTGCCTGTCACCTTGCCGTTTTCGAGGTGGTCGATGAAGGCATTGGTTTTGGTCAGGGAGGTGAAGCTGACCGTCCCGAATTTTTTGAAGCGCTCGTCGCTTTCCCTTTTTTCCGCCATGATGGGTCTCCTGTTTCCTCACCGCCCGAAGATGCTGACATTGCCGTATAGCCCGACACCGCCGATGTTGTGCACCAGACCGATCTCCGGGTGCTTGACCTGTATAGGGCCGGCTTCCTCCCGCAGTTGCAGCACAATCGTGCGGATCTGGCTGCCGCCGGTGGCGCCGATGGGATGGCCCTTGGAGAGGAGCCCGCCGTCCACGTTCACCGGGATCGGCCCCTCCTTGTAGGTCGCCCGGCTCCGGATCAGCTCCTTGCCCTCGCCCGGTTTGGCGAACCCGAGGTCCTCGTAGGCCATCATTTCGGCGATGGTGAAGCAGTCGTGCACTTCGGCCACGCGGATCTCCCTGGGCCCGACGCCAGCCATGGCGTAGGCCTGGCGGGCGGCTTCGCGCGCGGCCGTCAGGCCGGTGAACACCTCCCGGCCGGCCAGGTTGACGCTGGTGGTGGCGGCGCCCAGCCCCAGGATCCACACCGGTTTCTTGCAGAACGCCTTGGCCTTCTCCTCGCTGGCGACGATGACGCAGGAGCTGCCGTCTGCGTTGGCGCAGCAGTCGCCCACCCGCAGGGGGCTTGCGACCGGCCCGGCCATGCGGTCCTCGGGGTTGCTCAGGTTGGCCAGGGTGACCGGCTTGCGGTAGACGGCCTTGTCGTTCAGCTGGCCGTAGGTGGCCGCCTTGACGCGGATCAGGGCCAGGTCTTCGAGCGTGGTCCCGTAAGCGGCCATGTGCGCCCGGGCATACATGGCGTAGTAGGCCGGCATCATGGTGCCGAAGGGGCTCTCCCACTGGATGTCGGCCCCGCGGCCCATGCGCTCCTGGGATTCGGCGGAGGTGATTTCCGACATTTTTTGGAAGCCGACGACCGCCACCACGTCGTGCAGGCCCGACTTCACCAGCGAGTACGCCAGGCGCAGGCCCATGCTGCTCGAGGAGCATAGGCTCTCGACGTAAAAGGTGGGTTGGGGGTTCAGCCCGAAGTATTCGGCAAAGACGCCGGCCGGCGATCGCTGCTTGTCGTATTCCGGCGCGGAGCACACGACGGATGCGTCGATATCCCTCGTGGTGAGTCCGGCATCGCGCATAGCCTCCTTGAACCCCTCGAATGCCAGCTCCCGCACCGAGCCCGGATAGGCCCGTACGAACTCGCTTTGACCGACGCCGATGATGGCCACTCGTGACATGAATCTCTCCTTCGGTTTAAACAATTTGCGTTGCGAGCTTGCGGTGCTGCGGTCCCGGGCCGTTTTTAACCTTCAACGCGTCCTCTTCACCTCCGGCGCCCTATATGTACTGCCCCCCGTCGACCTTGATGACCTCGCCGGTGATGTGGCGGGCCCGGTCCGAGGCCAGAAAGACCACCAAGTGCGCCAGGTCTTCCGGCTGCCCGACCCGTTTCAACGCGCTTTCGCCCATGGCCAGGTCGATGATCTTGTCGCGGGCGTCGGACTCCTTGAGCATCGCAGTTTCGATCAGGCCGGGCGCGACCGCGTTGACATTCACCCCGAATGCGCCGAGTTCCTTGGCCAGGGCCTTGGTGAAGCCGATGATCCCGGCCTTGGAGGCGGAGTAGTTGGTCTGCCCGAACTTCCCGCGCAGCCCGTTGATGGAGGTGATGTTGATGATCTTGCCGTATTTCTGATCCTTGAGGATGGGGGCCGCGTGCCGGGTAAAGTTGAAGTAGCCCTTGAGGTTGACCTCCAGCACACGGTCCCACTGCTCCTCGCTCATTTTCCAGCTCACCCCGTCCCAGTTCATGCCGGCGTTGTTGACGAGAACGTGGAGGCTGCCGAACTCCGCGAGCATCGTCTGCACCACGCGCTCGGCGTCCTTAAAGACGGCGATGTCGCAGGGCACCGCCAGTGCCTTGCGTCCCAGGGCGCGGATCTGCCGTTCATAGTCCCGCGCCTCGGCCTCGTGCTTGCGATAGGTGAAGCAGATGTTGGCGCCCTCGCGGGCCAGTTCGAGCGCGATGGCGGCGCCGATGCCCTGGGATCCGCCGGTGACGAGAGCATTTTTATTCTCCAGAAGCATATATCCTCCCAGCGATAGAAATTTCACGACTCGAACGGTGATTCCGGGGGCGGATACCGTTGCCGGATCCGAAGCAGACTGCTATTATATTTAGAATTCAAGCATTTAAATTGATTTCGGCACATGTGCGCAGCTTGTCGGTAAATGCGGTTTATTTATTATGTAGCTAAATAGTAGCTACGGCCGCACCAAGTCAAGAAAAAAATGTTCGACCGTCTCGAATAAAAAGATACCCTTTGGGAAGTTGCCCAAAGGGTATCTTTCATGCCAGTTTTTCTCGCATAGGATTCGGCCGTGGATTTATTTGCTCTGAGGTTTTCCCAATACTTCCTCGAAGAATTTCTCATTCACCAGTTTGCCCTCGGCAATGTTCTGGCGGTACTTGATGAAATTGATCGTGTCGGCGCCGGTGATCTTCTTGGTGTTGAAGGCGCCGAAACCGAGGAACGCCTCGCCCATCATGTTGGCGGCCAACCAGTGCCGGTTCGGGTTTTTGGCCTGATCCCAGAAATATTTTTTCTTGTTGCGGATTCCGTCGATGGACATCATCAGGCAGCCGGGGAAGAGGTTGGCAAACGTCCAGCAGATCCGGTCCACCTCGGCATCCAGCAGGGCGAAATCGTAGTCGTTGGCCTTGAGCTTGCCGCCGACCCACTCCCGCGTCTTCTTGAACTCGTCGCCGGCCTTGTAATCCCCGTAAACGATGTCCCCGTCCTGGAGATATGTCTCGGTGATGATCTGGGGGTTGCGTACCCAGTTGCCCTTTTCGTCCTTGAGCACGGGAACGCATTTTGAGATGAGGCCCTTGCGGTACATCTTGTACGCCGACCACATCTCGCAGCTGATGCAGTTCCACATCGCATCTTCGATCGTCAGGAACCAGGGCAGGAAGTCGGAGGCCCCGCCCACCGGGGCCGACCCGTGCCGCGGGCCTGCCTGGCCGAAGATGGCGAGGTCGGAGGCCACCGTAAGGTCGCAGGCCGTCCCGATTTCCTGGCCGCCCGCCACGCGCATGCCGTTGACCCGGCAGATGACGGGCTTCTTGCACATCAGAATGGAGTCGACCATGTTGTTGAAGAGTTCCATGTAGCCACCGTACTCCTCGGGCCGCATGCTGTAATACTCGGAGTACTCTTTGGTGTTGCCGCCGGTGCAGAACGCAAAGGGACCGGTACCGGTGAAGACCACCGCCACCACTGAGCGATCGGTCGAGGCATTTTCAAAGCCCGCGATCACGCCCTTGACCATCTCGGTGGTGTAGGAGTTGTACTGGGCCGGGTTGTTGAGCCGAATCCAGGCGTTGTAAAGCCCCGGGACGACCCCCCCCTTCAGATCCTTTAAAGGTTTTTTCTCATACACCACGCAGGGGGCCTCTGTGCCCCAGTGCTCTTTGCCGTGGCGGTCATGATCCTTAATCGAATGTTCTCTCGGCATCCATGTTAACGACATAGCCAGCTCTTCCTTTCTCTCGGGTGAATTTTATGGGTGAAAAGATTTGGCCTGCCTAAAAGGCCTCCTGCCTAAAAGTCGGGGGTCAGCACGATTCTCTTCTCCGGCGATCCCGCTTTGTGGACCTCTTCGAAAACCGACGCAATCTGGCTCATTGGCCGCTTCTCCACGAAGGGGCCGATGTCGATTTTTTTCGATAGCACCATGTCCAGAACCACCGGGTAGTATTCCGGCAGGCACCCCCAGGTCCCGATAATCTCAGCATCGAAGGCCATGAGGCGGGAGATGCTGTATTCGTTCTTCGCCATGCCGAACCCGATGATGACCAGCTTGCCCGTGAAGGAAAGCAGTTCGAGGGCGATCTCCTGCCCGCCCTTGGTCCCGCTAACTTCGAAGATCTTCCAGCCGAAAGCGGACTCCAGGCCGTTCTTTTTGCACAGTTCACGAAATTCATTGCGCAGGTCCTTGAGCGCCTTGTCCTTGGAGCTGATGACGAAATCCGCCCCGTACTTCAACGAGCGCTGGAGCTTCTCCGGGTTCCTGGCAATCCCGATGACGGTCTTGGCTCCGAGCGCCTTAGCCGTCTGGGCCATATAAACGCCCACGCCTCCGGTGACCCCTACGATGATGACGTTGTCCCCGGGCTGAAGGTCGGCGCGCTTGGCCGCCTGGTAGGGCGTTGTCCCGGCATCGGCCACCACGGCCAGATGCTCCAGCGGGACACTGCCGCGATTTCTCACCTCGCACAGGTCGATGGCGGGCACGGGAATATGGCTCGAAAACCCGCCGTAGAGCCCCAAGCTGTTTCCCGGCATTTTTTGGGCCAGGCAGCGATTGCCCCGGCCCGTTTTGCAGAGCAGACACTGACGGCACGGCATGACGGCGGGGATGATCACCTCTTTGCCGATCCATTTTTCATCCCCCGCGACGACGGTGCCGCTGATTTCGTGACCGAGCGTGAGCGGCGGCTTGCTGACGGTGGGCACCCCGTCGTAGAAGTACCCGAGGTCGGTGTGACAGACACCGCATCCGGCCACCTGCACCAGCACATCGCCGGGGCGCAGGGCCGGCACGGGGATCGAGGCCTTTTCCAGCTTGCCCGGTTTGATTTCCCCGCTCGTCTTGTCTTTGGTTGTCGGTTGCACCATTTGCCAGGTTTGAATTTTATCCGGTACCGTTCCCATTCTCCTCACCTCCTTCTGTGGGTTCAACATAAAAGAAATGCAAAAAGAGACGCATAAGGTGTTGATGGAATAAAGAAGCTTGGCCGACGCGGCGGATGACGTTGCCGTGATTGTGGGATGCAAGGTCAGATAGCTATATATTAGCTATGACTTAGCTAAGTCAAGAAAAAAATGCCGCGGTCGTTACGAGAACGGCCTTCCCGATCGTCTGGTCGGCAAGCGCCTCTTTTGGCCTCGGCGGTGGTGATGCCAGCGCCGGTGTCGAGTATGGCCTTGAAGTTTTAGCATCCGGTTGTTAAGAGGAGGTCATTCCCAGTCGCTGCAGGCAAGCATCCTCGAAATCGACAAGGAGGGCAAACCCGGTGAGATACCCCAAAGAGATCGTTCTCAAGGATTGCACCGAGGTGATCATCCGGCAGCTGGCCGAAGAGGACGAGGCGGCGCTGCGGCTTTTTTACAGCAAGATATCCGAGGAGGACCGCTGGTACATGCGCTTTGACGTCATGGACCCGGCGGTGATCCGCAGCTGGGTGCAGGACAGGGAAGAGGTGATTTCGATCATCGCGGTGGCTGCGGGCGAAATCGTCGCGCACGCCCGGCTGCACACGCACAAATACGGATGCTACCACCACCAAGGGCGGATGCGCATTATCGTACTCCCCCAATACCGTCAAAAGCGCCTGGGCAGCTGGATGATTTTGGACCTCATCCACGTGGCGATGGAAAAAGGACTGCGCGAGATCAGAGCCGATTTCGTGGTGGGGGTCGAGCAGGCGGCCATCGAGTCGGCGAACCGTCTGGACTTTTTCAAAAAGGCCCTGCTGGAGGCTTTTATCATCGACACCCAGGGACGCCTGCACGACCTGCTGATCATGACCAAGCAGCTCCACAAGGACTGGGGGGATTTCTGACCCACGGCCATGACCGCCTACGCTTCTCATGAAATCTGCACGGTCACCTCGCTCGGCGAACTGCGCGTGCGCTCCTTCTGCACACCGCAGGATATCCGACAGCTCAGCTTCGACCGGCAGTTCGGCACCCATGCCCACTACCGCTCGCTGTTCACCAAACGGGAGAGCCTCGAGCGCAAGGCGGAGCAGCCCGATGCGAACGTGGTGCTGGCGATCGCCGACTCCGCGCACATCGTCGGCTTCGGGGTGCTGGCCTACCCGGACTCGGACGAGCGCTGGGCCGAGCTTCAGCCGAGCATCATGCTGGAGGTCAACGCGATCGAGGTGAACCGCAAATGGCGCGCCCAGAAGGTTGCGACGGCCATCGTCCAGATGATGATGGTCCACCCGCTGATCGAAGCCAAGATCGCCTATTTCGTCGGCTACTCGTGGACGTGGGACTTGGACGGCAACCGGATGACGGCCTCCCAGTACCGCCAGATGATGATGCGCCTTTTCGAGCCGTTCGAATTTCAGGAATACACGACCAACGAACCCAACATCTGCCTGAAGCCGGAAAACATCTTCATGGCGCGGATCGGCTCCGATGTTCCCGAACCGACCCGGCAGGCATTCAAGTGGTTGCGCTACGGGCAGTCTCCCTGACACCGCCGAGGACTATGGACGCAAACATCGCAGGCTATCTCAGCCCAACGGCCATCATCGATTCCGACCACCCCGCCGTCGGCGAAAAGGCCCGGGCGGTTGTCGGCACCCTTCCGGGCGATCCGGTCGAGACCGCCGTGCGGCTCTACACCGCCGTGCGGGACGGGATCTGGTACGACCCCTATCTGCCGTTCTACCGGCCCGAGCACTACCGCGCCAGCCGCGTGCTGGAGCAGGGCCGGGCCTTCTGCATCGGCAAGGCCGGACTGCTGTGCGCCCTCGGCCGGGCCTGCGGCATCCCCTCGCGCCTGGCGTTCGCGGATGTCCGCAACCATCTGGCCACCCGCCAATTGATCGAGTTCATGGGCACCGACATCTTCGTTTTTCACGGGGTCACCGAGTTTTTTTTGGAGGGCAAGTGGGTCAAGGCCACGCCCGCCTTCAACACCCACCTTTGCCGGCGCCACGGGGTCGAACCCCTTGAGTTCAACGGGCGGGAAGATTCCGTTTTTCAGCCGTTCAACCGGCAGGGCCGGCGCTTCATGGAGTATGTGCGGGAGCGCGGCAGTCGCCACGACATACCGGTCGATGAGATCATCGCGGCCTGGCGGGAGTCTTACGGAGCCGAACGGGTCGACCAGTGGATCGAGCTGTTTGAAGCCTCGGGCGGCACGCCGGTGCGGAATTTCGGGGCGGAGGACCCGCTCAGTTCAACACCTTGCGCAGGTTGATGAAGTTGCTGCGGTCGAAACCGAGGGTTTTGAAAAACGAGAGCATGTCGGTCGAATCCCAGCGCACGGAGGTGTAAACGTTGTCGATGCCCTGGGCCCGGTAGGAGGCGAAGATCTCCTCCGCCATCCTGGCGCCGATGCCCTGCCCCATGACGTCCGGATCGACCCCCATGGTGGCGATCCAGGCGCTTTGGGCCATCCCGAAACCGGCGGTTAGGATGGTGCTGATCATGAACCCCACGATCCGGCCGCCGGCCTCGGCCACCAGGCAGACATCCTTTTGACGGCGGGCGTGCTCTTCCACCACATGCCTGAAGTCGTCACTGATCGGTTTGCGGGTGATGGCGGCATAGATCCGGCTGATCTCCCCGGCGTCCTCGAGTTGCAATCGGCGAATGCGAATGTTCTCCACGGCGGCTGGCTCCCGTTCAATCGATGCGGATAATTTTTACCTTGTGCCCCACCCAGTCGGGAGGCAGATAGACGCGGCCGCTGTTTCCGCTGGCCTTGACCCGTTTTTCGATCATCTCCTCGCCGAAGATCTCGAATTTGACTCGGGTGCTGGGGTCCGGCAGGGCGGCTCCCGGCCCGGTATCGTCCGCCGCTTCCTCGTCATCCGGAACTCTGTGGGGGTGATTTTTCTCTGCGGCCACCTCGGTAGGCCTCCCGGTCCCAGACTCGTTTTGCGCCCAGTGCGCTGATGGTCATCCTGCCGGATGGGGTTCGGCCGGCATCGGTCGGTATCCAGTTTGAAGCTACATTAGAGCTGCGATGTAACTTAGTCAAGCAAAAGCTCGTTTTGTGTAACCATTATGAATGGTGGGGATCCTTACGCGCAGTTTTTACCAAATTGACGCGCTTGGACGCGTATGGAGGGGACGCCGATGGAGCGGGTGATTTCAAGAAGGTCTTTTCTGAGGGGTGGATTGGCTGCTGCGGCTGCCGTGGCCGCATCCGGGATGCCCGGGCCGATCAGCGCGGCCGAGGCCGGAGAACAGGGCCACTTGGCCACCCTGATCGACATCCGCAAGTGTATCGGCTGCGGGGCCTGCGTCGATGCCTGCCGCGCAGCCAACGCCCATAAGTATCCCGAGCCGAAAAAGCCGTTTCCCAAAATGTATCCGGCGCGGGTCAAGGTGTCGGACTGGTCCGACAATCGCGAGGTGAACGAGCGCCTCACGCCCTACAACTGGCTGACCATCCAGCATGCCACGGTCAGGGTCAATGGAGAGGAGACCGAGCTGACGATCCCGCGGCGCTGCATGCACTGCGTCAACCCGCCGTGCGTCAAACTCTGCCCGTGGGGTTCGGCCAAGCAGCTGCGAAACGGGATCTCGCGCATCGACCCGGAGATCTGCCTGGGCGGTTCCAAGTGCAAGGATGTTTGTCCCTGGGACATCCCCCAGCGCCAGACCGGGGTGGGTCTCTACCTGGATCTCATGCCCTCCCTGGCGGGCAACGGGGTGGTGTTCAAGTGCGACCGCTGCTACGACCGGATCGCCAAGGGAGAGGCCCCGGCCTGCATCGAGGCCTGCCCCGAGGGGGTGCAGACCATCGGGCCGCGGGTGGAGATCGTCGTCCAGGCCCGGGGCATCGCGCGGGAGATCGGCGGTTTCATCTACGGCGAGACGGAAAACGGCGGCACCAACACGATTTACGTGTCGCCGGTGCCCTTCGAGGAGTTGAATCGGGCGATGGAGCGGGGGGAGGGCCGGCCGCATTTCGAGCCGGCCGCCGACTCCATGGCGGAAGCCAACAACCTGGCGGCCGCCATGGTCATCGCACCCGTTGCAGGGATTGCAGCCGCCGTGGCTCGTTTTGTCGCGAACGCCCGCAAGAATCAGGAAGGGGGGAACGCCGCATGAAGACCGCCTCACATGAGCACGCCGCAGGCGCACGATCCTCCAAGTGGACGGCATGGCTCTACACGGCGACGCTGGCCGTCATGGCGCTCACCGGATTCGGCCAGATGCCCCTCTACAACCGCTACTACCTGAGCGATGTCCCCGGGCTCGGCTGGCTGGCGGACTTTTACGTTACCCGGAACATTCACTATCTCGGGGCGGCCGTGCTGCTGGCCCTCCTGTGCTATGCAGGGGTCGATTTCCTCCTGCAGCGCAAGAGGAACCTGAGATTGACGCGGTCAGGAGCCCTGCGGCTGGCCCTGCTGGCGGGGGTCGTGATCTCCGGGGCGCTGATCGTGATCAAGAATTTTCCCCATGTTTATTTCAGCGACGCCTTCGTCATCGGCTTGAACCTCTCTCATCTGGCCATGGTGATGGCCCTGCTCGCAGCGAATGCGGTTTGCATGATTTCCAAAAAACGCTGGGCGGCAGCGGTGTGATCCGCTTTTTGCGTAGCGGAACCCAAGCCAGGCCCCGAACACCCCATGCCATTATGCTCGAGACCCACCCGGGGCTCATGAGCTCCACGTGGGTCCCGGCGGGCATTCAGTTTCGATCGGCCGCGTGCAGGCTTGTCAGCTTGGACAGGTAGGTGCTGCCGACCCCCAGCCACTTGGCGGCCTCGGCCTTGGTCTTGAAACGGCCGATCACATATTCCAAATAGCGGGCTTTCATCAAATCCTGCATGGCCTGCCAGGTGATGTGGTTATCATAGAGCCATGCGCAGCAGCTCTCGATCGGGTCCGAGTCGTCGGTCGCCGGCGGCGGGAGCTGCTTCTGCTGGGGTTCTATTTCGACCGCCTCCTTGCTGAGCCGGTTCGTCTCCACGGCATCGCAGAGCTTGAGCGTCTTCACCATCAGCGGCATGATGCGGGCATACACTTCCACATTCTGATTCTGGATGATCACCACGCCTTCACGTTTGACGGCATTCGACATGCTGACACCCATCTGCTGGGTGGCGTGCACGTCTGCGCCCTGAAATGCGGATTCCAAAATTTCTAAAAGCAACATTTTTATCGCGGCGATTGACTGCATCGTCTCCTCCTTTTTAGATCTACTCTCATTTGGGTACGTCTTCAGTCGAAGCCAGTCACAGCGTAAGAGGCTTTCCGGTCCGCTTGCCACCCGGCCGGCCAAAAAGCTGGATGTTATTGCCGGTGCAAAAGCGCTAGCAAACCACGCTTCTTCTCCGGCGCAACAGGCGCAGCGCTGTCAATACACCGCACAGACCTAAAGCGGCCAGCGAAATGCCTCCGGGCTCTCTGACGCCAACCGTTTCGATGAAACACCCGCCGCCGGCGCCACCGTCGCCGGCACTTCCGGCGCCACCGACGTCGGCATCCGCTTCCACCACACCGGCCGGATCGACGATGACCCCGTTGGCGACCCCGTCAGCATCGCCCGGTCCCCCGTCGCGCAGGGTCAGTGTGACCGATCGGCGGTCTGCGGCGAAGCGCGCGTAATACGAAAAGTCGGACCATCGGTCGGCGGTGGGGTCGTATTTGTACCATTTGCTGCGGTAGGGTGCGGCCTCCGAGAAATGCAGCTTTACGGCCGTCTGATCGCCGGGCCTGGCGACGGCGATTTTGAAATTGATCAACCCGAACGGCATTCGGTGCGGTTTGCCGTAAGCATACGAGTCCGGCTGTCGGGGGTCTTCGGACTCCACCGCTTCAACGCCTATCGCCGTCGGGCTGCCCTTGATGCTGACGCCGATCTGGACGCTGGTGCCCTCCATCTTGACCGACTTGATGCTGGTTTGCTGGTTGTCTCTGACGCCATCCCTGTCCAGGTCCACCGTGGACGGGACTTCCTGGGCATCGGGGATGCCGTTGGCGTTGAGATCGCTGCCGGTCCTTCCCGTGGCAAAGTGCTCGTAATCCGACCACGCCGAAACCCTTCCCTTGGAATCGATGAACTGTGCCCGCCAGAAGTAGGGTGTGCCCTCATCGAGCACGAGCCTGGGGAGCGTGAGGTTGGTCAGCGCCGCAGCGCTCTGGATATCCAGCACGCAGGCATCATCCTCGTCCCGAAACACCAGCCAGCGTGTTTTTGCGTGGGTGGCGCCCGCAGCCGTGGTACGGAAGGCGCCGGTTTTCAAAACAGGCATGGCGCTCACCAGCGCATCGTTTGCCGGCGACACCAGGGACGGCGCCGCCGGTGCCTGTGTTGATGCGGTTGCGGCGGTCGCGGCGGCATCGGCGTTGTCGCCCACACCGTTTCCATTCGCGTCTGTCCACTCTTTCGGGTCATTGGGGAAGGCGTCCTGGCTGTCGGGCACACCGTCCCCGTCCGAATCCACGGTCACGGGGGGCGAGCTCTGGGTGACGGTGACGGTCCTACCGGCCGACCAGCCCGATAGCGCCCCCTGGCTGTCGCGCGCCTGGGCTTTCACGGCATACTGTCCGGCCGCGGCCCAGCTGCGCGACTGGCTGGCGGCCCCCCAGGTGGAGAGTACCCCCCCGCCCCAGTCATAACGGTACTGCAGGCTGTCGCCGTTGGGGTCGGTGGCCGATGTGCTGAATGTGACGGACGTGTTAACCAGCGCGCTGGCCGGCCCTGAAGGTGTTGCCGGGGTGGAGGGCGCCCCGTTCACGACCGGGACGGTATAGCTCACGGAATTGGAATACCCGCTTTCGTTGCCTGAGGTGTTGTAGGCGGTGGCGGCGAAGTAATAGGTTTGACCGGCCGTCAGCCCCGTTACGGTGTAGGTGGTGACGTTGCGGACATCGATGTGAACCGAATAGCTTCCGCTGGCTGCGCCGTAGTGCAGACGGTAACCGGCCAGGTCGGTTTCCGAGTTCGGGTCCCAGGCCAAAGTGACATCGGCGGCCGAGGCATCGGAGGCGACGGTGCTAATAATTGCGATTATTATGATTTCGAGGCATAATATCCAGAACCTGCCGATCCGCATGGAAATCGTCATGGTAATCTCCTTGGTAAATTCAGCCTGTTAAGGGCTTTATGTTTTATGTGGTCCGTGAACATGGGTACATGGGCCGGCTCAATCGGTCGGCAATCAGCAATCGATCGGGCCGTGTTTATTTCGTTGGGTACTGGACGGAGGCAGGGGGGTGGCTGGCCCGTAAAGGACAACAAGGGCACACCAGGCAAGGATTAAGATGTGGTGCGGTGGGATGTCTGGTCTTTTTGGCTGCTTTGAAGATGCACGGGCGCGTTGCGGGACCGCGGCGGAATGCGTGAGGGGCATGGCTTCAACCTCCGGAATCGGTGTGGTGGAGTAAAAACCTCGGTTCGATTCCGGAGGTTTTCCTCATCGACGCCTGCGAGGTTAGCTGAAGGGCTAGGGCCGATAAGGTTTGCCCATCGCCGTGTGGCGATTCGCCCCGATTGACTGGGTCCCCCGCTCCCGATGGCCATCGGGATTAGGCATTAAAAGCTCAGCCTGATTGTTTCTGTAAAAATTGACCAATAAAGTAAATAGTAATATATCCATTTATATTCATAAATATGTATTTAATTACATAATACCATGTAAAGTGTTTCTTGTCAAAGGAAAATAGCACTCTTCTGGATTTTTCGGGATTCACAATCTAAAGGGGCTATGGCTGCCGCCATAGTCCCTCGATGGTTGGATTTGCCGTCCGCGGGTCAGGCGGTGTAAAGCACCACCAGGCACTTCGTGCGGCTGCCGGACAAGTTCTTGAGTTTGTGCGTGATGAAGGAGTTGAAGTGAGTGTACTCGCCGGCCTTGAGCACCTGGGCCTTGGTGCCCAATGTCAGCTCCAACTCGCCGGATATCACGTATATGAACTCTTCGCCCTCGTGCTTGTAGTCGACCGGCTTGTGGGCCTGGTGGGGTTCTATGGTGACCAGAAATGCACGGAGGTGGTCGTGCTCCCCGCCTTCCGTCAAGGTCTGGTAGGAGTAGTTCTGGGTTCGGCGCTCATAGGACTCCAGTCGGCGGTCGCGGATGGCCGACTGCTCCTCCTTTCTCAGAAAGGTGCCCGGATCGACTCCCAAAGCGCCTGCGATGCGCAACAAGAAGCTGACGGGCGGCAGGATCTCGCCGGCCTCCGCCTGCGCGATGAAGTCGGGGGTCTGACCGGTTGCCTCGGCCAATGCTTCCACGCTCCAGCCCCGGCCATCACGCAGCTTTTTGAGCTTGGCGCCGAAGGCGGTGCTGTCGGCCCCGGGAACAGCCGTCTCGCAGAGCTTGTCGGCCAGGCGTCGCATTACGGTTCGCTGGGCGCGCTCGATCAATTCCGGCAGGAACTCGTTGGCATCCGCCACGATGCCGATGTCGGCGATCTCGAAAATGGGCGCTGCCGGGTCCCGGTTGATGACGACGATGGTTTCGGCCTCCGTGATGCCGGCGGTGTACTGGGCGGCGCCCGAGGTGGCGATCGAAAAGAGCAGCCGAGGGGCCACGTGCTTTCCCGTCTGCCCGATCAGACGTTGTTCATCCACCCAGTGCTCTATTACCGGCGGCCGAGTGGCGCCCACTTCCGCACCCAGTGCGGCCGCCAGATCACGCACCTTGCCGAAGGCCTTGGCACTGCCCATTCCAGCCCCCCCGACCACCACAATTTCGGCGTTTTCCAGCCTGCGGTGCGATCCCGGCGCAGGGAACGAGTTTACCCGTCGAACACCGCGCGGTGCCGGCAGGTCCGGCACGTTGCGCCGGATGACCTCACTGCCCGGTGCGTCGACGGGGGCCGCCTTGCAGCACTGCGGCTGGACCGTCGCAAACCCGGTGCCCCAGCCCTGCGCATAGGTGATTTCGGATACGATGCTGCCCCCCCAGGCCGGGCACAACCCGACCACCCGGCCCCCCGGATCAACGCGAAGGTCCTTGCAATCGGCGATGAGGCCGCCATTGCAGAGTCTGGACACGCGCGCCGCCAGCTCTCGGCCAAAGTCGGTCAGGGCGCACAGCACCAGGAGGGGCCTTGTCTCCATGACGACGCCGGCCAGCGCCTGAGCGAACAGATCGGTGCACGGCGGGGAGAGCCGAGCGTTTTCGAGCACGATCACCTGATCGGCGCCATGCTCGAGGCACTCGGTCTCAGCAGTCTGCCCAAGCACGCAGGCATCCCCTTCGGAGCGGGCCGGCACCGATCCCTGCAGCTGCGTCAACACGCATGCCGCCACCCTCCCGCCGGTGGCATCCGCCAGCTGCCGCGCTTTGCAGACGACATTAAGCGAAAAATCGAAAAACCGTCGGTTCCGCAGATCGATGTAAACCCAGATATCGTTGCTTAGTGCCGCTTTCATCCGTCATTCCGCATCATCGGTTCTGAAAAAAAGGCCGAGGCCCGAGCCAGGCTCAGTCGACCAGGCCCCTCGCCGTCAAATGATCCATGAGCTGCTCTGCGATCTGCGCATAGTCCCCCTCCAGGAGCCGGCAGCGCCGCTCGTAGGTGATCGGCTGCATGGAGAGCACGCGCGTGGGTGAGCCGGCCTCGCCCACGCGCTCCGGCGTCAGGCCGAGGTCCGCGCAGGTGAGCAGTTCCACCTCCCTCTGATCGAACGCTTGGGCCAGACCGCCCAGCGCAATGTCTCGAGGGCGGGCGGCCTCGGGCCGAATGGTCAGCGCGGCGGGAAAGTCCACCTCGAACGTCTCCACTCGGTCGTCCAGTGTGCGCTCCACGGAGAGGCCGCCGGGGCGGGGTTCGATCCGCTGCACGCCGGTTACAAGCGGGATGCCGGCCGCAACGGCGGTTTGCGGCCCCACCTGGCCCGTGTCGCTATCCGAAGACCGGAAACCGAAAAGCACCAGTTCGAAGGGGGCGAGTTTTTGGAGCGCAGCGGCCAGGGTCGTCGATGTCGCCAGTGTGTCCGCACCCCCCAGGCAGGGATCGCTCACCAGCACGGCGCGATCGGCCCCCATGGCCAACGCCTCGGTCATCACGATGCGGCTAGACGGCGGCCCCATGGACAGGACGGTGAGGCTCCCGCCGCATTGAGACCTCAGCTGCAGGGCCGATTCAATCGCGGGTGTGTCGAACGGGTTCAGCTGCACATTGTCCGAGGTTCGAACGATGCGACCCCGGGGTGCTCGGACAACGACGGCTTTGATGCAGACGATGATGTGCAGGCTCATGCCATGGGTCCCATCGGAAAGGTCTTGTTGATGCATCCCATCAACGCTAATCCTCCTGAAAAACGGAGCGGGCGATCACCAGTTTGTGGATCTCGGAGGTCCCCTCGTAGATTCGGGTCACGCGGGCGTCGCGATAGTAGCGCTCCACGGCGTAGGCCTTGGAATACCCGTAGCCGCCGTGAATCTGCACCGCCGCATCGGTCACGCGGCACGCGGCCTCGGAGGCAAAGAGCTTGCACATGGCCGACTCTTTCGTGAATGCGAGGTTTTTGTCTTTCAATTCGGCGGCACGGTAGACCAAAAGGCGGGCTGCCTCCACCTCGGTGGCCATCTCGGCGATCATCGATTGGATCGCCTGGTGGTTCTCGATCGCCACCCCGAAGGCCCGGCGTTGTCTGGCATACCGGACCGCCTCTTCCAGCGCCGCTTGGGCAATCCCCACGGCCTGGGCTGCGATCCCCATGCGTCCGACATCGAGTGCCGCCAGGCCGATCAGCAGCCCGCTGCCTTCTCGCCCCAGGAGGTGGTCGAGGGGGACGCGGCAGTCGTTGAGCCGTATCGAGCCGACCGGATTGGCGCGCATGCCGCACAAGTTTTCCAACTCGCCCACGATGAAGCCCGGCATCCCTCGTTCCGCCACCAGCACGCTGATCCCCTTTCGCCCGGCGGACGGGTCGGTGCGGGCAAAGATCAGGCACACATCGGCGACCCCCCCGTTGGTGACGAAGACCTTGTTGGCGTTGATCGTGTAGCGGCCGTCCCCGGCGACGGCGGTGGCCGTTACGGCCGCTGCGTCCGATCCGGCGTTGGGTTCGGTCAGGCAGAAGGCGCCGATCTTCTCGCCCCGGGCCATGGGCCTCACCCAGCGCTCTTTCTGCGCCTCGCTGCCAAACGCCATCAAGGGGTAGAGGGCCACGCTGTTGTGGACCGCAATGCAGAGCCCCATGGCGCCGCAGACCCGCGAGATCTCCTCAACGGTTACGACATAGCTGACAGCGTCAAGGTCCGCACCGCCGAGCGGCGCCGGCGCCTGGATCCCGAAATACCCCAAGGCGGCCATCTTCTCCACGACTTCCCACGGGAAACGCGCTTCCTGGTCGATCTCCGCCGCAATCGGCCGCAGCTCACGCTCGCAGAAGGCTCTGACGCTGCGTTTCACGGCCCGGTGCTTGTCCGTCAGCAATTTGTCCATCATGAAATCCCGTAAACCGACTAAATTATTTTTCAATGCGTGCCGGAAAATTGCAGCAGCCAAGGAAAAAGGGGCTGCGGTCACTCCCGCAGCCCCTTGATCTTCTATGGTAGGCACGCGGGGATTTGAACCCCGGACCCCTACCGTGTCAGGGTAGTGCTCTCCCCCTGAGCTACGTGCCTATAAACAAAGAATTTTTAACACCCGTGCTGGTGGCTGTCAAGCCCATTTGCCGGCTTCCGGGTCCGAGTCAGCCGCTCTTTTTGGAGCTGTTGCCCACCCCGGATTGCAGGATGTGGAGCCCCACGTACGTGTAGTGCAGACCGGAAAAAACGGTCATGGCGGCGGTGACCCAGTAGAGCGAGTGCATCGCCGTTCCGGCCCACGCCGCCTGCAGCCCCATCAGGTTGAAGGCGATCGTGACGACTTGGGCGACGGTGGTCCACTTGCTGATGAGCGAGGGGCGGATGGTGAAAGGCACTTGCGTGAAGGTCAGCACGGCGATCCCGGTGACGATCAGGACATCGCGGCTGATCACCACCACGACCAGCCAGCCGGGGATGTCCGCGAGGACCCCCAGCGTGACGTATGCCGCGGTCAGCAGCAGTTTGTCGGCGATCGGGTCGAGAATGGCGCCGAGTTCGCTGCGCTGGTTCAAGGCGCGCGCGATCAACCCGTCCAGGCCGTCGCTCACCCCGGCGCCGATAAAGACCAGCAGGGCATACCCGTGCAGGCCGCGGATCAGGAGGATCACGAACAACGGGATGAGCAGGATCCTGAGAACGGTCAGAATGTTCGGGATGTTGATGGTCAGCCGGGGCCTTCTACGAAAGCCACTTGGTTGGAAAACCGACATGGTCGCTCGACGCCTGCGCCGGATAGGGTTTGTCCTGGGGCCGTCTAACCAATTTCGGGCGGAGTTCCACCTTCAAGGCGCTTTCCTGCACCTCAGACACACTCACCTCGAAAGTGTCGAATGCCTGCAGGGCCAGTGCCGCCGCCAGCTCCCGGCCGCCACCCGTGAAGTCCACGAGCAGGATGGCCTCATTGGGCTTCATCTCCTTGACCTGCACCGTCGCGACCCCTGAAATAGCGGCAAGCGCCCGCCGCAGTTTGACGAAATTGGCGAGGTTGCCGCTGCCCACCACGGTGAGCGCCACCGGGGTGGAGTCTGCCGCCGGCTTTTTCCCCAGGACTCCGCTATCGGCCATCGCCGCGCGGATTTTGCGGGTTGCCACCGTGGCCTGGAGCAACACGAGGTGGTGCTTGCCGGAGGGTGCCTCCGACAACAGCTTGAATCCCTGGATGTACTCCTCGTATCGGCCCAGGAGCAGTTCGTTCAGGGCCTTGAAGTTGTCGGCAAAGCCCACGGGAGATAAAATTTCGATGGCGGCGGCGGCGACCGCCTGCTTCAAGCCGTCGGCAATAGCCGCTTCGCGGGCCGCGGGGATCTTGCCGCCCTGCAGCGGCGCGGACCCCACGACCGTCACCGTCTTTGTCTCCTCCGGCGCCTGGGCGGCGGCCGGGGCGCAGAGGAGCAGCAGCGCCAGAAAAGCGGCCTCCACATAGGTCAACCGTGTCACGCGAGTGATCATGAAGCCCGTCCGTGCGTCAGGGGGTGCGGGTTGAAAGGCTCTTCATAAACGAGAACGCGGATTGGATCAAGCCGAAAACTCACGCCTTCCGGCTCAGGGTGTAGTCGGCAATGTCCAGCAGGGTGTCCAGTGCGGATGAGGGTGGGAAAAGAGCCAGGGCCGCCTTGGCTTTCTCGACGTACAGGGCTGCCACTTTCTCGGTGTAGCGCAAGGCGCCGCTGTCCCGCATCAGCCCGATCAGTTTCTGGAAATCCTCAGCCGTGAACATCGTGTTCTGGAGTTGAACCATTTTCTTGACCCATTTGCGGTCGGTGGAACGGGCGCTGCGCAGAACATGGATCAGCGGCAGGGTCAGCTTGCCCTCCCGCAGGTCTGCGCCGGGCTCCTTGCCCAGAAGCGGGGTCTCGGCCACATAGTCCAGCAGGTCGTCGACGACCTGGAAGGCCATGCCCAGGTTGAAGCCGAACTCTGCGAGGGCGGACTGCCGCTCTGCGGGCGCATCGGCCAGGACGGCGCTCACCCGGCATGCCGCCTGAAACAGAAGCGCCGTCTTGCGGCGGATGACCTCCAGGTATTCATCCTCGGAGAGGCTGATGTCGCCTTTGCGCAGCAACTGGTGGATTTCCCCCTGGGACATGGCCTCGGTCAGTTCGGCCAGGATGCGCACGACCTGAATCCGCTCGGTGCCGGCGGCGATGGCCAGGGCGCGCGCCAGCAGAAAATCCCCGACCAGGACGGCGACCGAGTTGCCCCACAGACGGTTGGCGACCGGCTTGCCCCGCCGCAGGGAGGCCCCGTCCACCAGGTCGTCGTGCAGCAGGGTGGCGGCATGCAGGTATTCGAGGGCGGTCGAAAAGGTCTTGTCGTAGGATCCGCTGTAGCCGCAGACCCTGGCGGAGAGCACCATCAAGAGCGGCCTCAGGCGTTTGCCGCCGCTGAACAGGATGTGGCCGGCCACCTCCCGCACGAGGTCGAGGTGCGGGGTGAGGTTCGCCGCGAGTTCGTTTTCAATCGCCTGCAGATCGTCCTTGACTGCCTCCAGGATCTTGTGTTTGAGATCGCTCACGCCACCTCCCCCATCAGGTCGTAATCCAGCGCGTCGTTGATTCGCGCCCGCGCGAACCGGCCGATGGTGAGTTCGTGTCCGGTGGGCGCAGCGTTCACGTAGGTGACCCCATCCACCTCGGGCGCCTGAAAATAGGTGCGCCCGGCGTAGAGACGGCTCCCCAGATTCTCCTCGATCAGCACCGTGTAGGTTTTTTCGATGCGTCCCTGGTTGATTTCGGCGGCGATCTCCATCTGGGTCGACATCAACTGGTCATAGCGCTCCTGCGCAATCGCCTTGGGCACATGGCTGCGCAGCCGGTGCGACGGTATGTCCTCCGCATCAGAATAGACGAAAGCGCCGAGGTGGTCAAACCGGATCTCCTCGACGAAGCGCATGAGTTCGCCGAAGTCCTTGTCGGTTTCGCCCGGAAACCCCACGATGACCGTGGTCCGCAGGGCGGCGTCCGGAACCATGCCGCGGATGCGCAGAAAGAGCTTGCGCAGCCGCTCGTGGGTGCTGCGCCGGCCCATGCGTTTGAGAACGCGGTTGCTGGCATGCTGAATCGGGACGTCGAAATAGGAGCAGGCATTGGGGTGCGTGGCCACGGCGCGGATCAAGTCGTCCCCGATGCTCTCCGGGTGGCCGTAAAGGACCCGAATCCACGGTTTGTCCGCCTGAGCGCCTCCGCCCGAGGAGAGCCCCGCCAGGGATTCGACCAGCCGGCCGAGAGACCGGGGGGGCGCCATGTCCGCGCCGTAGGCGGTCGTGTCCTGGGCCACCAGCACCAGTTCCTTGACGCCGGAGGCGACCAGGGCGCGCGCCTCCGCCACCACATCCTCCATGGGGCGGCTCCGGTGTCGGCCGCGAAGCCTGGGTATGATGCAGTAGCTGCAGCTGCGGCTGCAGCCCTCGGCGATCTTCAGGTAGGCCATGTGGGGGGTGGAGAGCACCCGGGGGCCATCCGGCCGGTGGCCGTCGGCGCGATCGGGGTCCGGCAGGAGGGCTGCGTGCGTTCGGCCGGTATCCCCGACGGCGTCGACGATCTGGTCGAAAGCGCCCGTGCCGATGAAGAGGTCCACCTCGGGCATGGTCTGAACGATATCCTCGCGGTAGCGCTCGGGGAGGCAGCCGGCGACCACCAGGCGCCTGCAGGCGCCGGTTTTTTTGTACTCGGCGAGCTCGAGAATGGTGTCGAGGGATTCCTGGGCCGCGGCTTCGATGAAACTGCAGGTGTTGACGACGATGGTGTGCGCCTCTTCGGGGTCGTCCGTCAGGGTCCAGCCGGCCTGCCGGAGGAGACCGAGCATGGTTTCACTGTCCACCTGGTTTTTTGCGCAGCCGAGGCTGGTCAAATGAAGCTTCATAGGGTTTCGGGGTGCTTCGCGGGGTGCCAAGGGCGAGGACTTCGTGCACGTCGTTCCAGGGCAAGGCGCGAATTGAATTAGATGTCTATTATGATTCTAAGAGACGGGCTGCGATTGTCAACTTCTCGGAAGTTCAGCTCAAGGTCTGGGGAACTCTGCCCGAAACCCTCTGGACAAGTGGTCATCGAGGCGCCCATCGGGGTTTGCGACGACGATCAGCCCCTCGGTGCCGTCGAGCCGGTCGATCAGCGCCAGGCCCTTTTCTGCGCCCATGACCAGGACGGCCGTGGCCAGCCCGTCGGCCAGGGTGCAGTCTCGCCCCCGTATGGAAACGCTGACGACCCGGTTGGCCACCGGATATCCGGTGCGGGGGTCGATGATGTGCGCGTAGCGAACGCCCTCTTTGACGAAGAAGTTGCGGTAGTCGCCGCTGGTGGCGAGAGCCTCGTCCCGGAGGGTGACGATCGCGTGGATCTCGTCCGGTCGGGCCTCGGGGTTCGGCGAGTTGATGCCGACCCGCCAGGCCTGCCCGTCCCGCCGCCGCCCGGCGGCATAGGTCTCTCCGCCGATTTCCACCAGGAAATCCGTGAACCCGGATTTGCGGACGACCTCCGCCACTTGGTCCACACCATATCCTTTGGCGATCGAAGAGAGATCCAGGGTGACGGACGCCCGGCGTTTGGCCAGTGCCCCGTGCTCCCGGATCTCGATGGCCTCGAAGCCGACCTCGCCGAGCAGGGCCGCGATTTTTTCAGCCGGTGGCGGCTCTGCGCCGCGCCCGGCGCGTCCGAAGCCCCACAGGTCGACCAGCGGGTTCACGGTCCCGTCCCAGGCGCCTTCCGAGAGCGCGTGCACCCGCGCTGCCGCCCGCATCACCCGGTGGAAATCGGCCGAGACGGGGAACTCGACGCCCGCCTCCTGAAAGCGGTTGAAACGGCTGATCTCGCTATCCGGCAGGTACGGCGACATGCTGCGGTTGATTTCATCCAGCCGCCGCTCGATTTTTTCCTGCAGCCCTTTCACCGACCCGAGGTCCCCGGTCACCACCTTGATTTGGTAGGTGGTGCCCATAGTCCGCCCCGCGATCAAGTGCTCGCGCCGCGCGTCGCAGCCGGCCGATAGCATTAGCGCTGCAATACAAAGGATGATGCGAACAGGCTGAGGGCTGAGGGCAGAGGGCATTTTTAGCAGATCCTCGGCAGCTGCTCCCCCGCCAGCATGTCCACGATGCGGGTGCCGCCGATGCGGGTCTGCATGAATACCCGGCCGGGGCGATCGGCGAGGCACTCGCCGATGACGGCCGCGTCCCGGCCGAATGGATCGGATCGCACCGCCTGCAGGACCGCCTCGGCATCCTCCGGTGCGGTGAAGGCGATGAGTTTGCCCTCGTTGGCAAGGTAGAGGGGGTCGAAGCCTAATAGCTCGCAAAGGGCGGCAACCTCGGGCTTGACCGGGATGCGGTCCTCATGGATCCGGATGCCGACGCCTGATTTTTCGGCGATTTCGTTCAGGGCTGTGCCCAGCCCGCCGCGCGTCGGGTCCCGGAGCACATGGATGCCGCCGGCAGCGGCAAACATCGCCCGGACCATGTGGTTGAGGGGAGCGGTGTCGCTTTGCACCGTGGTGTCGAACGAGAGCCCCTCGCGGCGCGCCAGGACGCTTACGCCGTGGTCGGCGAGCGTGCCGCTCAGAATGATCACATCGCCCGGCCGGGCCCGGTGGCTTGCCACCTCCACGGCCGCCGGGATGACGCCGATCCCGGAGGTGTTGATGAAGATCCGGTCTACCGCTCCCCTGGGGACGACCTTGGTGTCGCCGGTCACCACTTTCACGCCGGCGATTTTAGCGGCGCGGCCCATCGAGGCCACAATCGTCTGCAGCTGCTCCACGGGGAATCCTTCCTCGATAATGAGCGCCGCGCTCAGGTAGGCCGGGACGGCCCCGCACATGGCCAGATCGTTCACCGTGCCGTTCACGGCCAGCTCGCCGATGTCCCCGCCCGGGAAGAAGATCGGGTCCACAGTGTAGGAGTCGGTGGAGAAGGCCATCCGCTGGCCGCTGAGTTCGAAGATGGCCCCGTCGTTCAGCTCGGCCAGGATCGGGTTGTCGAACACCGGCAGCAGCATCTCTTGGGTCAACCGGTGCGAGATCTTCCCCCCGCTGCCGTGGTCGAGCAGGATCTTGTCGGTTTTCATCAAGTGCACCTGTTTGGCTACAATGAAGCAGTTTTATTTTCGGGTGGGAGTCCCGCCCTGGCGGGACCGCGATCATATCGTGGCTGGAAGCCACTCCCACAGGGACAAGAACCTCTTACTTCTTTTTCTCCAACGCACCGCTTGCTTCCACTCGATGCTCGTTACTTTCAACTCCGACTTTTCACGCTTCGCCGTACTTATAGTACGCCGCGCACGTCCCCTCGCTCGAGACCATGCACGGTCCCACCGGGTCCAGCGGGGTGCACACCTTCCTGAACAAGGCGCACTCGGGCGGGGTCTTCTTGCCCGTCAGGATCTCACCGCAAGCGCACCCCTTGGGGGTTTTGGCCTCCGGCAGCCGGAGGCCAAAGCGCTGTTGCGCGTCGAAGCCGGCATAGGCCGCGCGTATCCGTAGACCGCTGTCAGGGATCAGGCCGATCCCGCGCCAGCAGGCATCCGCCGGCTCGAACACGTTCGCCAGCACCTGACGCGCCTTGGCGTTGCCATCCGGGCTGACGGCCCGGGGGTAGGCGTTTTCCAGGGCCGGGCGGCCGGCTTCGATCTGCCCGACCAGCATGGCCACGGCCTGCAGAATATCCGCCGGCTCGAACCCGGCCACAACACAGGGGATGCGGTGCCGCTCGAAAAAGGGCCGGTAGGCATCGAGGCCGATGATCACCGAGACGTGGCCCGGCAGGATGAACCCGTCGACCCTGACCTCGTCGATCGCCATGAGTGCCTCCAAGGCCGGCGGCACGAGTTTGTGGGCCGAGATCACCGAGAAGTTGGCGAGTTTCAGCCCCGCCGCCGCCGCGATGGCGGCGGCAACGGTCGGTGCGGTGGTTTCGAACCCCACCCCGAGAAAGACCACCTGGCGGCCGGGGTTTTTTTGGGCGATGGCCAGGGCATCCATGGTCGAATAGACGATCCGGACATCCCGGCCGTCGGCCTTCTCACGCTGCAGGGAGGAGGCGCTGCCCGGTACCCGCATCAGGTCGCCGAAGGTGGCCACGGTCACACCCGGCTGCCGGGCCAGCTCGACGAAGGCGTCGATCTCGGCCTGGTCGGTGACGCACACCGGGCAGCCCGGGCCGGAGAGCAGCGAAATGGTCTTCGGCAGCACGGAGCGGATCCCGCTTCTGAAAATGGAGACCGTGTGGGTGCCGCAGACCTCCATGAGGCGGCTGGGCCGGCGGCTGGTCTGCCGGATCTTCTCTGCAAGCTGCCGGGACAGGTCGGCGTCCCGGTACTCCTCACTGTGCTTGATGGCCATGTCATTGATCCTTGTTCCCATCGATAAAATCCCCCCTTCGCCCCCCTTTGAAAAAGGGGGTCAGGGGGATCAAGTGCGGTCTGCTCTACTCCGGAGGCGCTCCGCCGCAATGACCGCCTGCCCCAGCGCGATACCGCCGTCGTTGGTGGGCACCCGGCGATGGCTGTATACCTCGAACCCGCGCGCTTCCAGCGCGGGGGTGATGCCCTCCAGCAGGCGGGCGTTCTGGAAGACTCCCCCGCTCAGGACGACGCGGTTCAAACCCCGCTCGCGGCCGATCCGGGCGCAGAGCTCTGCGAAAACCTGCACCACGGTGTTGTGGAACCGGGCGCCGACGATCGGCAGCGGTACGCGCAGGGCGAGGTCCTCCACGACCCCGCGGATGATCGGTGCGGGCGGGATGCGGATGGGGTCGCCGCCCTCCCAGTCGAATTCGTAGGTCTCCTCGGTCTCGTCGGCCGCCGCCATCTCGAGCCCCATGGCGGCCTGGCCCTCGTAGTTGACCCGGCTGCGCAAACCGGCCAGGGCGGCCACGCCGTCGAACAGGCGCCCGAGGCTCGATGTCAGCGGCGAGTTGACCCGCTTTACGATCATCTCGCCTACAATACGGGTTTTGTTCTCGCCGACCGCCTTCAGCAGCGGCAGGTCCAGTTCCGGCCATGCCTCCCCGTAGGCATCGTGCAGGTAGCTGACGGCCATGCGCCAGGGCTCCTTGATGGCCGCGGCGCCGCCCGGCATCGGCACGCAGGCGATGTGGGCAGCGCGCTCGAAGCCGGCGGCGTCCGCCGCCAGCACCTCCCCGCCCCACACCGTGCCGTCCGGGCCGTAGCCCGTGCCGTCGCAGGCGACGCCGATCACCCGGCCCTCGAGACGGTGCTCGGCCATGGCGCTGACGATGTGGGCGTGGTGGTGCTGGACGGCAACGACCGGCACGCCGGTCTGCTCCTGCGCCCAGCGGGTGCTGAGGTAGTCCGGGTGCAGGTCGCAGGCGATCAGCTCGGGACGTAGGTCGAGGATGCGCCGCATGTGGGCGATCGTCTGCTGGAAGAACTCGTAGGTCGCGAGGTTCTCCAGGTCGCCGATGTGCTGGCTGAGGAAGGCCTGATTCCCCTTGGTCAAGCAGACCGTGTTCTTGAGCTCGGCCCCGCAGGCGAGCACCGGCGGCAGCGGCCGTTTCAGAAACACCGGCACGGGCACGTAGCCGCGCGAGCGGCGCAGGAAGCGCGTGCCGCCGGCGGCGCGGCGGACCACCGAGTCGTCGCTCCGCAGATAGATCTCGCGGTTGTGGGTCAGAAAATAGTCCGCGATGCCGGCCAGCCGGGCGAAGGCCTCCTCGTTGTCGATCGCGATCGGCTCCTCGCTTAAGTTTCCGCTGGTCATGACCAGGGCGGCGAAGCCCTCCGCGAGCAGCAGATGGTGCAGGGGCGTGTAGGGGAGCATGGCGCCGACGAAGCGGTTGCCCGGGGCCACCTCCTTGGCCAGCGCAAAGGAGCCCGCCTTGCGCAGGAGCACGATCGGCCGCTGGATCGAGAGGAGCAGCGCCTCCTCCTCCGGGCCGACGAGGGCGTAGGCGCGGATGGCGGCGAGGTCGGGGGACATGACGGCGAAAGGCTTCTCCTCGCGCAGCTTTCGCCGGCGCAGTTCGGCCACGGCCGCGGGCTGAAGGGCATCCACCGCCAGGTGATAGCCGCCCAGCCCCTTTACGGCCAGGATGCGACCCTGCCGGATGAGTCCGGCCGCCTGCCGGATAGGGTCTTCAGCGCTGATCGGGTTCCCCTGGTTGCCCCACAGCGCCACCTGCGGCCCGCAGACCGGACAGGCGTTGGGCTGAGCGTGGAAGCGGCGGTTCAAGGGGTCTTCGTACTCGGCCCGGCACGCGGCGCACATGGCAAAGTGGCGCATGGAGGTCTTGGGCCGGTCGTAGGGGATGTCGTCGATGATGGTGTAGCGCGGCCCGCAGTTGGTGCAGTTGATGAAGGGATAGCGGAAGCGCCGGTCGGCCGGGTCGAACATCTCGGCTATGCAGTCAGCGCAGACCGCGACGTCCGGCGAGATCAGGGTTGCCATGGCGGACTCGCCGCGGCTGTGGGTGATGCGGAAGTCCGGGTAGTGCCCTAAGGGTGCTGGGCGGCTTGCGATCTCGACGATGTGGGCCAGGGGCGGTGGGGATTGGGAGAGCTCATGCTCGAACCGGTGGATGGACTCGGGTGCCCCCTCGATGTGAATCGACACACCGGCGGAGGTGTTGGCCACCTCGCCTTTCAGGCCGCATCTATCGGCCAGCTGAAAGACGAAAGGCCTGAACCCCACGCCCTGGACGATGCCGTTGACCTGCAGTCGCTTGGCTTCGCGCCGGTGCTCCATGGGTCAGGCATCCGGCTCCTCCTCACGGTCGGTTCGGGCATCCATGAGGGCGGCCGCCTCCTTGAGCAGGGTCAGGGTCTCCAAGGCCGAGGCTTCATCTATTTTGGAAATCGCAAAGCCGGCGTGCACGATGACGTAGTCCCCCACCCGGGCGTCCTCGAGCAAAAGCAGGCTGGCCTCGCGCTGCACCCCGTCCACGTCGATGACGGCCATCTGATTATCGATCTTTGTGATCTTGGAAGGGATCGCCAGGCACATCGCTTGAAACCGCCTTTCTGTAAGTTGCCCCCAGCCGATCCAGCTCGGCCAGTACCAACCCGATAACTTCGTCCACCTTGGACTCAACCGTCGCCGTCATGGCAAGGCTCAGGGTCTGGATGTCCTCGGGTTCGATTCCAATGATAACGGTCTTGGGCACGTTGTCGAGGGCCTGGCAGAGGGTCAGCGCCTCTAAAAAGTCCACCTGGTGCAGCGAGTTCTTGGCCCGGATCCGCTCGGGGATCTGGTCCCCCTCGATGCGGTAGATGTCGCCGGGCTTGCCGTGGTTGCGCATGGTGTCCACCACGATGAGGTGTTTGGGCTTGGAGATCACGCCCAGCAGGTTGATCCCCAGCACCCCGCCGTCCACCACCAGCACGTTGTCGGCGAACTCGAACTCCTTTTCGAGCCGCTGGGCCACCCGGATGCCGAATCCGTCATCCGAGAAGAGGATCGAGCCGATCCCCAGTATCATGATCTCCGGGGAGTGGAGAGCATCGAAAGGGCTTTGCTCCGAGTTCGCCAAAAATCAGGTCCTTTTCTAGAAAGGTTCTTTGGGATGCAATCCGCGGATGAAATTGGTTCAACCGAGACGGGGCGTCAACCTCGTAGGTCTCAAAAAAACCGCCGGCCTCCCGCAATGGAGGAGGCCGGCGGGTTACAAACGCGGTTTACAGCGCCTTGATTTTGTAGACTTCGTTCGAATCCGGATCGATCACGTGCACCGCGCACGCAATGCAGGGGTCGAACGAGTGCACCGTCCGCAAAACTTCGAGCGGTTTCTTGGGATCGGCGATGGGTGTACCGATCAAGGCCTCTTCCAAGGGGCTTGGCTTCCCGGCGGCATCCCGTGGGCCGAGGTTCCAGGTGGAGGGCACGACATACTGGTAGTTCTTGATCTTCTTGTTTTCGATCACCACCCAGTGGCCGAGGGCGCCGCGCGGCACGTCGTTCAGGCCGAAGCCCTGGGCCTTGTTCGGCATCTCGTAGGAGGCGCAGGTCTTGGTGTCGCCGCTTTTGAGGTTTTCGACGAGTTCCATGACCCAGCCCTGCATCGCCTCCCCGACGACCAGGGTCTCGATGCCGCGGGCGGCGGTGCGGCCCAGGGTCGAGAACAGTGCGTCGGCTTTGACGCCGAGCTTGTTCACCACCATGTCCACCACCGGTGCGATCTGCTTGTGGCCGTAGCCGTACGCCACCAGCACGCGCGCCAGGGGTCCTACCTCGCAGGGCATGTTGTCATAGCGCGGTGCTTTCAGCCAGGAATAACGGCCGTTGTCGCTCTTGGTTTCGTACTGCGGGTCGGCCTGGATCGGTTTGGTTTCGCCCTGATAGGGGTGCTTGGCGTCCTTGCCCTCGTACCAGGAGCGCGCCACGTGCTCGGTGATCTTGGCCGGATCGACCGGTTTCACGCCGGACATGGCACGGTTGGCGATGACGCCGCGCGGCATGAAGAGGCTTTCAGGCTCCTTCTCGCTCTGGGGGAAATCACCGTAGGCCAAGAAGTTGCTCGTGCCGCCAATGGCGCCCCAGTCCTTGTAGAACGAGGCCACGGCCAGAAGATCGGGGATGTAGACGTTTTTGATGAAGTCCTGGGTCTCCTTGGTGATGTAGAGGAACTCCGCGATGCGGTGCGCCGTCAGATCCCCCACGCAGGTGACCCCGCCGGTCACCAGGAACTGCGGGTGCGGGTTCTTGCCGCCGAAGATGGCGTGCATGCGCGCAGCCTTGGCCTGCAGGCGCAGGGCCTCGATGTAGTGCGCGGTGGCCATGAGGTTGGCCTCCGGCGGCAGCTTGTAGGCCGGGTGGCCCCAGTAGGCGTTTGCGAAGGGGCCCAACTGGCCGCTGTCCACAAAGGTCTTCAGTCGCTGCTGGACGTTTTTGAAATAGTTGGTGCCGCCCCATGGAGCGTTGGAGACACTGTCCTGCAGGGCCGCGGTCTTGGCCGGGTCGGCCTTCAGGGCGCTGACCACATCCACCCAGTCCAGGGCATGGAGGTGATAGAAGTGGACGATGTGATCGTGCTGGTATTGGGCGCCGTGCATCAGGTTGCGCACGAGCCTGGCATTCTTGGGGATGGTAACCCCGACGGCGTTGTCGACTGCCCTCACCGAGGACAGAGCATGGATGTAGGTTCAGACCCCGCAGGAGCGCTGCACGAAGTGCTGGGCGTCGCGCGGGTCACGTCCCTGCAGAATCATTTCGATTCCGCGGAACATCTGCCCGGAGCTCCAGGCGTTGACGACTTTGCCTCCGGCCACCTCGACTTCGACCCGCATGTGGCCTTCGATTCTGGTAATCGGGTCTATAATGATTCTCTCAGCCATTTTATCTCCTCCGTCAATCGGGTAAGGATGTTCGTCTTAGGTTCATCGCCCGGGATTAGAGCTCTTCATAGAACGGCGTGAACTTATCCCAGAAATCGGGCTGGCTGCAGCCGATGCAGGGGTGCCCGGCCTCCACCGGCCAGCTGGTGCCGCTGTTGAACTTGACAATCCCGCAGTTGTTGTAGGTTTCGGGGCCGCGGCAGCCGACTTTGTAGAGGCAGTATCCCAGGGCGGCCTCCTCGGAGCCGAACTCGGTGACGAACTCCTCGTTTTCGAAGTGGCCCCGGCGGGCGCAGTTGTCGTGAATGGTCTGGCCGTAGGCGAAGAGCGGGCGGCCTAAATTGTCCACCGCCGGCAGCTTGCCGAGCAGCAGGTAGTTGACCACGGTGCCCACGAAGTTGATCGGGTTGGGCGGGCAGCCGGCGATGTTGATGGTCTTGATGCCGAGCGCTTCGCCGACACCCTTGTAGCCGCCGGGGTTGGGCTTGGCGGAGGGGAGGTTGCCGTAAGCGGAGCAGCCGCCGATGCAGATGACGCCGGCCGCTTTGGGGCAGACGTCCTTGGCGATCTGCAGGAAGGAGTGGCCGGAGACCTTGCCGTAGCCGCCGTTGAACTTGGTGGCGACCGCGCCCTCCACCACGCAGATGAACTTGCCCGCATATTTCTTGACCGTATCCTGCAGCACCTGCTCGGCCTGGTCGCCTGCCGCCGCCATGATGGTTTCGTGGTAGGCGAGGTCAAGGACCTCCAGCACCAACTGGTCGATCCAGGGATACATGGTTCGAATCAGCGCTTCCGTGCAGCCCGTGCACTCCCCGAAGTGGAGATAAATCACCGGCGGGCGCTGGGCCGGCTGGGCGAAGACCTCGGCCACCTTGGGGACGAAGGAGGAGGAGAGCCCCATGGTCGCTGTCAGGAACGTGCAGAACTTCATGAAGTCCCGCCGGGAGACGCCCTTTCCCTCCAGCTTTTCGTAAAACGCTCTTTCTTGTTTGTCCATTTGCACCTCCTTGATGCGATTGGTGATGGGTCCGATACCCGCTTCCGTTAGTGGAGAGACAACAGAAAGTGCTTTCCCATCCGGCAACTCAGAAATAGCGCCGGAGGGTGTTTGGAGCAAAAGAAGATGGTGAGTTGACTGGAAAGATGGCTTGGCAAAAGGGAGTTCTGCCTGTCTGAGTTAGATCCGCCCGTTCGGATTTTCATATGCCGGTTTTTTCGGCAAGTCAAACGAAAAGTGTCGCACCAAATCAAATGGTTCAGGTTTCGTCGTCGATGTCGGCGAATTCGTCGTCCTCGATTTTCAGCGTGGTATCGATTTTCTTGATCTCCTCGCCCTCCTCGAACTTCTCGTCCTCGAGCCCCACATCCAGCAGCTCGTCGATATCGCCGGCTTCGGCCTCGTACTTGGCGGCGGCTTCGGCCGCCTCGATCTCGCGGGAGAGGAATTCGATGTCGTCGAAAACAAGCTCCTCGGAGGTCTTCTCTTTGCTGCCGTAGATCTCGGCCACCTTGTCGGCGATTTTGCCGATGTAGATGCCCGGGGGGTAGAGGTTCTTGGTCCTGAGCGCGGCCGAAAGCTCCTCCCGGCCCAACGAGATGGCGGCCTTGACGGCCTTGCGGTCGTACTCCTCCTCGCACAGCAGGGACATCACGTCCTTGTCCAGTTCGGCGAATTCGCGGATGATCAGTTTCTTGCTCTCGTCGTCGCGGATGATCTGGTATTTTTGTCTCATGTGAGGCAATTTCTCCCGTCTTGTGGCAATCCTGCATCTTTATACCCTCCGGCTGGACCTGTCAACAGCCGAGCGAGTTGAAAGTTCTGGCTATTACTCCGGCAACCGATATCTCGAAGCCCGTTGACCGGCACCCTTATCCGGCGCTTCAACCGCCGTGGACTTTGACATGCGTTCCTGCCGGAGTAATAATCGTGTTTGTGCGATGGCGTTGCATGCCGCCTGCGGCGGCGGTCTATCCGCAATTACCATAAATATCAGTGTCCATCCAGAAATGGTGGATTTCGGTTCAGGCCAAGGCCGCAGCGATGTCGCAACCGGAGGCGTAGTCAATCTACGCCGAGGATTGCGAGGAGCGAGAACGCCGGCATGAGCCGCAAGACGCCCTTATGGATGGACACAAAATAAGTTCAGAGCCTGTGGGAGTGGCTTCCAGCCACGATAACTTCGCGGTCAAGCCAAGGTTGGACTCCCACAGCAAGAGTCATCTACTCGCATATATTGGGTAAAATTTTCATTGACGCACAATATATAGTATGCGATTATTTAATCCTACCGCAGTGAGCACCGATACTTCCGGTTTCTCGTCCTCGATAAATGGTGTTCGTTTGAATTTCAGATCCGAAATCTCGGGTCGCAAAGGAGCGTTGCCGTGGAACAGCAGGGCAAAATCTTGGTAAAAGACGAGGGGCGATTCGACATGACAAAAAACCAGACTGTAGAACTCGGCGCGATCCAGCCGGAACCAGTTGCCGAGGAGGCTCCGGCCAGCGCGAAAACCCCTCTCGCCCTCTCGGAAAACGCCCTCACGGTTCTCAAGCGGCGCTATCTTAAAAAGGACAACCAGGGCAAGGTGATCGAAACCCCGGAGAAGATGTTCCGGAGGGTCGCCCAGCACATCGCCAAGGCCGAGAAGAACTACGGGGCCGACGATGAGCGCGTCAAGGAGGTCGAAGAAATCTTCTACGACCTGATGACCCAGTTTGTTTTTCTGCCCAACTCGCCCACCCTCATGAACGCCGGCCGGCGGCTGGGGCAGCTCGCCGCCTGTTTCGTGCTGCCGGTGGAGGACAGCATGGAGGGCATTTTCGGCGCCTTGCGCAACGCCGCCCTGATCCACAAGTCCGGCGGCGGCACCGGGTTCTCCTTTTCACGGCTGCGGCCCCAGAACAGCAACGTCGGCACCACCGGCGGGGTGGCCTCCGGGCCGGTCTCCTTCATGAAGATCTTCAACACCGCCACCGAGCAGGTCAAGCAGGGCGGCACCCGCCGGGGGGCCAACATGGCTATCCTGCGCGTGGACCACCCGGACATCATGGAGTTCATCCACAGCAAGAGCAGCGGCCGGGAGCTGAACAACTTCAACATCTCGGTCGGGGTGACCGACGCCTTCATGGAGGCGGTGGCGGCCCAGCAGGACTACGACCTGCTCGACCCCCGCGACAAGCAGCCCACCGGCCGCCTGAACGCCGCCCGGGTCTACGAGGCCCTGATTACCCAGGCCTGGAAGACCGGCGACCCCGGTATCATCTTCCTCGACCGCATGAACGCCGACAACCCCACCCCCGCCCTGGGGGAAATCGAGTCCACCAACCCCTGCGGCGAGCAGCCGCTGCTGCCGCTGGAAGCCTGCAACCTGGGGGTGTCCAGGTCGACCACTACGGGAGCGACGATGCCCTCGAAAAGAACGTTGCGCTCGAGTTTAAGCGGAATCGAGAGCGATACGAGTTTTTGCGGTGGGG
>JAWOHH010000076.1:0-14425 GCA_046496215.1 Desulfobacterales bacterium | reverse complement strand
CAACGACCTGATGGTGCTGGACCCGACGGTCATGAAAGCCTACAACCAGGAGCCGGATCAGTGCTGGGAGTGCTTCTCCTGCGTGAAGATCTGCCCCACCCAGGCGATCGAAGTGCGTGGCTATGCGGACTTCGTCCCGTTGGGAAGCAGCATCATGCCCATGCTGGGCACCGAGGACGTCATGTGGACCTGCAAGTTCCGCAACGGGACGAAGTCCGCATAGCCACGCACTTCGATCGCCTGGGTGGGGCAGATCTTCACGCAGGAGAAGCACTCCCAGCACTGATCCGGCTCCTGGTTGTAGGCTTTCATGACCGTCGGGTCCAGCACCATCAGGTCGTTGGGGCAGATGTACATGCAGGCGGTCTTCTCGCCACCCTTGCAACCATCGCACTTTTCTTGAATGACATAGCTTGGCATCTAAGTACCTCCTCAGGAGTGGTTATGATGATTCGACTTGGGTTTTCGAACTGTTTCAACGATCAGGTTTCAGCTGTCCGCTTTTGCACCTCCCTTCATTGGTTGAAATTTTTCACAGCCGTTTTGGGCCAGAATCCGCTTTCCTATTGTTCGCCGCCGCAATGGCGAGCCAGCGGTTTTCGCTGCGGTTGATAGAAAATTTCACGTCATATCAGGAAGATAAATTTTGGCGGAAGAAAAGCCTTACCATCACGAACTACGACTTGTCAAGAATTTTTGAGCGCTTGAATTTCGAAGGATTGCCGGGTATTGCTGATCGCCACATATGGGGTCGTGTTGCAGAAAAGACACAAAATATGGTCGGGGCCGGCCGGCACAGATTACAATCCGATTGACACCGTCCTGAAAATCGACCACATCAAGATCCAATGTCGGTGACTTTACGGGCGGGGGTGGGACAATGGACGACATGGTGACTCCCATCACAGAGGGCACCTTCTTCCGGTTCGAATGTTCACCCAAAGTGGACTGTTTCAACCAATGCTGCCGCGATCTCGTGCAGGCATTGACTCCCTATGACGTGTTGCGCCTCCGTCAGGGGTTGGGCCTCTCTTCCGGCCGTTTCCTCGAGCAGTACACCCGAACGCACACCGGGCCGGTATCGGGACTCCCGGTGGTCACGCTGAAACCGGCCGATATGCAAACCCGGGTGTGTCCGTTCGTGACCCCGGCCGGCTGCCGGGTCTATCCGCACCGGCCGGCCTCCTGCCGCACCTACCCACTGGTGCGTTCGCTCAGCCGTTCACGGGAGACCGGTGCTGCCGTGGAGTCCTATCATATCCTCCGCGAGTCGCACTGCCGCGGTTTTGCCGAGGCGCGGGAACGGACGGTGCGTGACTGGATCGACGACCAGGGGCTTTCCGGCTACAACGCGGAAAACGACCGGATGATCGAGGTCATCAGCCTTAAAAACCGTCTGCGTCCCGGACCGCTGCCGGCCGATACGATCGCCATGCTCACAGTGGCGCTGTACGACCTCGATGCGTTTCGCGGTCAGCTCGCGGACGGGGGAATTCCGGAGGCCGGGGCACTGCTGGAGGCATTCCCCAACGCGCTCGAGGGCGACGACCTTCAGCTGCTGCATGCGGGGCTCTCCTGGGTGAGGCGTATTTTGGAGCGATAAGCGGCGGCCGCCGGAGCCTGCGGCCGAAACGCTCTAACCCGATCGTGGAGGTACGCCCCATGGACATTGCAGGTAAAACCGCCTTGGTGCTCGGTTCCATCAAGGGCATCGGCAAAGGCATCGCGCTGGCGCTCTGCAGGGCCGGTGCCCGGGTCGCCTTGAATTACTGCGACTGGGAAGAGGAGCTGGCAAGCCTCCAAGGCGACTTGGCGGCAGCCGGCGGGGATCATCTCCTTCTTAAGACGGATCTGCGGCAAGTTGGCGATGCTGATCCGATGGTGCGGGCCGTCATCAAGCGCTTCGGCCGGTTGGACATCCTCATCAACAACATCGAGCGCGGCGGGTGGCCGGTGGTTCACGGCACCTATACCTGCGAGCAGTGGGACCTCGAAATCGAGACCACCCTGCGCGCCAAGCGCTGGGTGTTCGCCGCGGCCCTGCCCCACCTCAAAGCCTCGGGCGACGGGGCCGTGATCAACCTCTCCTCGATTGCGGCCCTGGTCGGCCGCGCGGGCCCGGCCGCGCCGATTTTCAATGACGGCTACGCCGCCGCCAGCCGCGCGGTTTCGCTCTTGACCGAGACCTGGGCGCGCGAGGCAGCGCCCGAGGTGCGCGTAAACGAGATCATGCTCGGTTTCGTCGACACCCGCCACGGCCCCGGCACCCGCGGCTGGGGGCTGTTGAGAGATTCCGAGAAGCAGGCCATCCTCGACCACACCCTGCTCGGCCGCACCGGCACGATCGATGACGTCGTCAAGGCCGCGGCCTTCATTCTGCGCGACGCCGCCTTCATGACCGGCAGCGTACTGCGCCTGGACGGGGGCTACGTCCTGGGCGGGGAGCGGGTCCCACCCATGCCCAAGGGGGTGCTGTAACACCTTTCACTCACCTGAAAATTCTACGGGCTATCGCCCTCGGGACGACAGCCGTCGGCTTTTGATTCCCCACAGGAGGAGTTTGATCCAGTCGAAGCCGAGCAGCATCAACTCGGCGTCGTCTTTTTTGATTCGGGCCAGCAGCTCCGGTTTGACCTTGAAGCGTTTGAGGAAGCTGCTGCCGAAAACGAACTCGCGGAAGCGGTCGACATTGTAGGCAGCCATGAAGGCCATCCTGGCGCGCTGGCCCGTCGGCCCTTCCGCGCCCCATGGATCGTCTTGGAACAGCCGCCGCAGTTCGGCCCAGCGGACGGTCATGCGGTGGTAAACCTCCACCTCCTGGTCCGCCACCCACTCCGGAACCGTCCACTGCTTATCCTCGCACGGCCCCAGGCAGAACCCCGGCGGACGGAAGAAAAAGACGGACTCGTCCTTGCCGGTTTCGGCATCGTGCAGCAGTCCCTGCTCCAGGGGAAATGTCCTGCAGGTGTCGGGCCGGTCGGGATAGACGCGGCATCCTTCGGTACCCAGGAACGGGCAGGTTCTCTCGGGGTTCTCAGCCATGCGCAGCAGGATTTCGGGGAAATGGCTCCCCGGCCGCAGCACGACATCCGCATGCCGGTCGAGGAATTCGTCCGAGCGGATCGCAAGACGCGAGCGCAACCGGATCACGTCATAGGGGTAGAGAAACAGGTTGAGGTTGCGACAGCAGCGGTTGAAGCAGGCCACCTGCGGGTGGCAGCGGAAACGGAAGGTGTCCCCGGCGTGCAGCCGCAGGCCCGGTAGCTTTTCGATGTCGGCGGGGTCAAGCGGTTTCACGAGGCCAGCCCGTCGCTCAGCAGCATCTCGGCGATGGTGTGTTTGAACCGGCGGCACAGGCCCAGCGCCCGCTGGAACTCGGATTCGAGCCGCGCCAGCTCGGCATAGAGCGGCGTGCGGTCAAAACGCCGATAGGTCATGCCACCGCAGCGCTGGTGGAACTCGCCGCACCCGGGGCGGCGTTGCGCGGGGGCGCCGGGCCGACCCAGCTCGTGGGGGATGCCGTGCAGCCTGCAGATCATGGGCCGCTCTGCGTAAAGAACGCACCGGCCTTCGCGGTTGAGCGGGCACAGGGGCGGCCGGCCCCACTCATCGGCCTGCGCTGCCTGCCACCCCTCTGCCCGGCGCAGGGTCTGCGCCTGCAGACCGGACGGCAAGCGCTCATACGCCTCCCGCAGGCCGGCATACTCGATCAGGGTGTGGTGATGGAAGCGGGTTCGGCAGCAGCTCTCTTCGCAGCCCGCGCAGACAAAACCGTAGGCCGCGGCGGCCGCTTCGTAGCCGGCATCCATGCAAGCGTACATACGCCGCAGCCGCTCGAGGAATTCGGCGCGCGATTCAGGCCGCATCAGTTGATCTTTTCCTGGAACGGCGAAGGGAAAAACAACCGCGTGTAAAGGTTCATCGCATACCGGTCGGTCATGCTGGCGATGAAGTCGCACACCAGACGCTCCCGCGGCTGCCCGTCGGCGATGCGGCCCTCCATCTGCAGGTCTGCCAGGCCCCGCCGCAGCTGAGCATCGTTCTCGAGGAAGAAGGCGAAGAGCTCGGAGAGGATCTTCTTCGATTTCTCGAAATCCCGGTGAACCTGCTCGGAGCGATAGACCTGCTCGTACATGAACTGCCTCAGCTCCAGCATGGCAGCGTGCACGTCGGCGCTCAATGCCAGCCGCAGCGTCCCGTCTTCCGGCCGCGAGGTGGAGATGAGGTCCTTGATCATGGTGGTCGCCCGCTCCGAGTGAGTGGCCCCCAGCCGCCGGGTGCAGGAGGCCGGCACCTGCCCGGCGGTGACGATCCCGCTGCGGATGGCGTCGTCCAGGTCATGGTTGAGATAGGCCATGAAATCCGCGATGCGCACCACTCGCCCCTCGAAGGTGGCGGCGAGCTCTTCGGGGTCCTCCGGCAGGATCTTGCCGTAGCCCTTGGAGTGCTTGAGGATCCCGTCCAGGACTTCGCGGGTGAGGTTGAGGCCGCGGCCGCTGTTTTCCAGCACTTCGACCACCCGGATGCTCTGCTCGGCATGCGAGAACCCCGCCGAGTAGATCTCCTTCAAAACGGTCTCGCCGCTATGCCCGAAGGGCGTGTGCCCGAGATCATGGCCCAGCGCGATGGCCTCGGTCAGGTCCTCGTTGAGGTAAAGCGCCCGGGCGATGGCCCGCGCGATCTGCGCCACCTCGAGGGTGTGCGTGAGTCGCGTGCGGTAATCGTCCACCAGGGGGGCCAGAAACACCTGGGTCTTGTGCTTGAGCCGGCGAAAAGCGTTGCTGTAGACGATCCGGTCGCGGTCCACCTGGAACGCCGTCCGCACCGCGCAGGAGGTCTCCGCCGTTACTCTCCCGCTCGACCGGGAGCTGGGGCACGCGAAGGGGGACATGAAGGCGTCTTCGCGTTTTTCGAACTGTTCGCGGATGGATATCGGCATCGTCAGCCCGTTCGAGTACGGCATCGTCGATCGGCGGAACCCTACTTCGATCGAAAAAATTGTAGGCTCCGCAGATCCTTTTGTAAAGCGCTATCTGCAGCCACGGCGCACTGGAAATCTCCGGGATAGGGTTGCCGGTCGTGGCGGGATGATATACGATGGACAATAGCCTTCAAGTCAATCGGGCTTTCTTTCTGTGCGAGTCCCGCCGCAGCGGGAACGCGATCGGATCGTGGCTGGAAGCCACTCCCACCCCGGCTGAACTTGACCTCTGACGAACCGCCGCCGCAGGTGGCGTGCGACGCTACGAAGAAAAATCGGCATGAACGATGAGCGGCCATCACCTCATCCTTGGGACCCTCACCGACCTCGTCACGGGCGAGACCCTGGAGGACACGCTCGACGAGCGCTACCGCCAGAAGATCGCCCGCCTGCTGCTGGAAGAGAAGGGGTTCCGGCGGGCGGAGATCGAGCCGCGGCGCGAACTTCTGCTCCAAGCGGGCGAGCGACGGGCCGTCATCCGGGTGGACTTCATCGTGCGCCTCGAGGCACGGGTGGTTATGGTGATCCGCTTCGGGCCGGGCTCCCTGGTGTCCCGCGAGCGGCCGACGCTGGCTGTCTCCCGGCTGTTGGAGCCCTATCAGGTTCCGCTGGCCGTGGTCACCAACGGGGAGGACGCCGAGGTTCTCGAAGGCGAATCCGGCCGGGTGGTAGGCCGCGGGCTGGACGCCATCCCTGCCCGGGCGAAGCTGGCTGCCGCGCTGACGGGGTTTCGATGGGCCCCGATACCGCCGGAGCGTTCCGGGCTGGAGGCGCGCATCGCTTTCTGCTACGAGATCGACGATGCGTGCCCATGCGACGAAACGATCTGCCGCCTTTGATTTGTTGAGGGGAGTATGGACGTCGACCACCGTTTCATGGGCGAGGCGCTCGCTGAAGCGTCCAAGGCGCTCGCGCAGGGGGAATTCCCGGTCGGCTGCGTCTTGGTCTACCGCGACCGGGTCCTGGCGCGTGGCTCCCGCACGGGGACTTCCGAAGGGGGCCGCAACGAACTCGACCACGCCGAAATACTCGCTCTGCGGCAGCTCCTGCGGCCGGGGATCGTTTTCGAGCCTGCGGGCGTCACGGCGTATTGCACCCTGGAGCCTTGCCTGATGTGCTTCAGCGCCATCATCCTGGCCGGCATCGGGAACCTGGTCTACGCCTACGAGGATGTCATGGGCGGCGGCGCTGCCTGCGATCGGTCGCAGTTGAAACCGCTTTATCGCGAGAGCGGGATCGGGGTTCGCACCGGCGTTCGACGGCCGGAAAGCCTGGCCCTGTTCAAGAACTTTTTCAGCGACCCACGCCGGGGGTACTGGCGCGGGAGCCTGCTGGCGGAGTACACTCTGGGGCAGCAAATGCCGAATTCGCCACAGACTTAATTTTTCTCTTGCATTTCTTGATGTTGTCTACTAATACGGGCACACCATGGGGTGCCCGGCAGGGACCGCGGCAAAGACAAACTGTTGGAATTCAATTAATTTCAGTTCTATGCCGGCCATAGCGGCCGGCGGGACCCCTGACACGGGAGGTGAGCGTATAGCAACCCTGACTCGATCGATGCGGCCATTACCCCCCCGATCCGACCGGACCAACATCAACAACGAAATCCGGGCGAGGCAAGTCCGGGTGATCGACCCGGAAGGCAATCAGATCGGGGTCATTCCCATCGAGCAGGCGCTGGCGTCTGCGGCAGAATTTGGGCTGGACCTCGTGGAGGTGTCGCCGAACGCCGACCCGCCGGTCTGCAAGATCATGGACTACGGCCGGTACCGCTATGAGCAGACCAAGAAAAAGCAGGAGGCCAAAAAGAAGCAGGCAGCCTTCAAGCTGAAGGAGATCAAGGTGCGGCCGAAGACCGGCGAGCACGACTTGCAGGTCAAGCTGGGGCGCATGCGGGAGTTCATCGCAAAAAAAGACAAGGTCAAAGTGACCGTGATGTTCCGGGGGCGTGAAATCGCCCTGACCCAGATGGGCCGAGAACTGCTCGAGCGCATTGCGACGGCCATGCAAGACGTGGCCTCCGTCGAGCAATTCCCGAAAATGGAGCACCGCACCCTGTTCATGGTGCTGACCCCGAAGTGATGATTTTAAGAATGCCCATCGGCTGAATTTTCCGGGTCGTAATCGAGAAACGAACCAGGAACGTGTTTTGGAAATCCAGGTGGCGTGAGCCTGTGGCGATGCTGCTCACGCCATCTGTTTTGTGTTTCTTCGAAGGCGATGGCGTGTCGCCTCAATGCACTCTGTCAGGAGAATGAGGATATGCCCAAAATCAAAACGAACCGCTCGGCAGCCAAACGGTTCAAAAAAACCGGAACCGGAAATTACACCTATCACAAGTCGTTCGGCAGCCACATCCTGTCGACCAAATCGCGCAAGCGCAAACGCAGCCTGAGGAAAAGCCCGCTGGTCGATTCGACCAATCTGAAGGCCATCAAGCTGATGCTCCCGAACGGGTAGCTCGGCCAGGGTAGAGGTGATTCGTCATGCGTGTAAAACGTGGATTCAAAGCCAGACATCGTCGACAAAAAGTCCTCAAGCTCGCCAAGGGCTTTCGCGGCGGCCGCAGCAAGCTCTACCGCACCGCCGCCGGGGCCGTGGACCGCGCCCTGCGCTACGCCTACCGGGACCGCAAGGCTCGCAAACGAGATTTCCGCGCGCTCTGGATCGCCCGGATCAACGCCGCCGTGCGCATGCACAATCTGTCCTATAGCAAGTTCCTCCACGGGCTGAAGACCGCCAACGTCGGTTTGGACCGTAAGGTCCTGGCCGAGCTGGCCGTTTCGGATCCCCAGGGGTTCGCGCGCATCGTGCGGATGGCATTGCCGCAGGCATAGCAGGCGCCCCGCGGCATTTGTCCCGCCGCACCGGGGGCGGCTTGCCAGCGGGATATCGAGCTTTTCAAGTCGCAAAGCAGACGCGTGGAAAATCGACTCGACGAGATTGAATCGGGGGCACACCGGGAACTGGCCGCTGCCGCCGGAAACCGCCAGGAAATCGAGGCGCTCAGCCAGAAGTATCTCGGCCGCAAGGGGGCCATCACCCTGCTCCTGCGTTCGATCGCAAGCCTCCCACCCGAAGTGCGCCCCGCCGCCGGCCGCCGAGCCAACGAGATCAAGCAACGCTTGACCGCCGACCTGGCGGCGGCCCTGCAGGCTGCCGCGGCGCACGACCGGTCGCAGGCGAATCGGATCGACGTGACCCTGCCCGGGCGATCCCACCGGAGCGCGCCGCTGCACCCGATCACCCAGATCAGCCGCGAAATATGCGACATCTTCGTGCGCATGGGCTATGATATCGTCGAGGGGCCGGAAGTCGAAAAGGACTACTACAACTTCGAGGCCCTCAACATCCCCAAGAACCACCCCGCCCGCGACATGCAGGACACCTTCTTCGTTTCCGAGGATGTGGTCTTGCGCACCCACACCTCGCCGCTGCAGATCCGCACCATGGAAACGCAACCCCCGCCGGTTCGCGTCATTGCGCCCGGCAAGGTGTTCCGCTGCGACTCGGACCAGACGCACACACCGATGTTCCACCAGGTCGAAGGCCTGCTGGTGGACGAGGGCGTCTCCTTCGGGGACCTGAAAGGCACCCTGACCGCCTTCGTGCACCAGATGTTCGACGAGCAGACCCGCCTTCGCTTCCGCCCCAGCTTCTTTCCGTTCACCGAACCGAGCGCCGAGGTGGACATCCTGTGTGTCATCTGCCGCGGGAAAGGCTGCAGAGTCTGCAAGCAGACCGGCTGGCTGGAAATCCTGGGTTCGGGCATGGTGCACCCGGCCGTGTTCGAAAATGTCGGCTATGACACCACCCGCTTTACCGGGTTTGCTTTCGGCATGGGGGTGGAACGGGTCGCGATGCTGAAATACGGCATCGACGATCTGCGCAGGTTCTTCGAAAACGATTTGCGGTTTCTCGGTCAGTTTTGACTTTTTCCGGCGGGCCCGGCCCATCCCGAACACGGATGAAGCGGGGCGGTTTCGCCTGCCGTCCCAAAAAAGGAATCACCCGTTCCTCATGAAAGTTAGCCTCAGCTGGCTCAGCGATTACACTCCCGTCAAAATGGCTCCGGCCGAACTGGCCGAAGCCTTGACCCGGGTGGGCCTGGCGGTGGACGCCGTCGTCGATCGCTACCGCTACCTGGACACGGTTCGGGTCGGCCGGGTGATTGCCGTGGACTCCCACCCGGCCGCGGACAAGCTCACGGTCTGCCGCGTCGACACCGGCCAGGGCGTCGTCGACATCGTCTGCGGCGCACCGAACGTCAACCCCGGCATGCTGGCCCCAGTGGCTCTTCCCGGCACGCTGATGCCGGACGGCACCACCCTGACCGTGGGGGTCATCCGCGGACAGCGCTCAGAGGGGATGCTCTGCAGCGATGCCGAGCTGGCCCTCGGGCCCGAAGCCGATGGTATCCGGGTGCTGGATCCCACCCTCACGATCGGCACCCCGCTGAACACCGCCCTGGCGCTCTTCGACCCGGTGCTGGACCTCGACCTGACCCCCAACCGGGCGGATTGCCTGAGCATCATCGGCGTGGCCCGGGAGGTTGCCGCCATTCAGAACACCCGCCTGAACTTGCCGTCCGGCATGCAGGCGGCGTTGGGCGGCGATGAGCGCATCCACCACATGACCTCCGTGACCATCGCCTCCCCTGATCATTGCCCGCGGTATGCGGCCCGCCTCGTGGAGGGGGTCGCGGTCGGCCCTTCTCCGGCCTGGCTGCAGGGGCGGCTGCTGTCGGTGGGTTTAAGGCCGATCAACAACATCGTGGATGTGACCAACTTCGTCATGATGGAGTGGGGCCAGCCCCTGCACGCGTTCGACCTCGACCGGCTGGCCGGCCACCGGATCGTGGTGCGCACCGCCGCCGCCGGAGAGACCTTCGTCACGCTGGACGGACGCACGCGCACGCTCGACGCCGAGATGCTCATGATCTGCGACGGTGAAAAAGCGGTGGCCGTCGCCGGCGTCATGGGCGGTCTCAACTCGGAGATCGAGCCCGACACCACCCGGGTGCTGATCGAGAGCGCCTGCTTCGATCCGATCAGCGTCCGCAAGACCTCAAAAAAGATCGGGCTCTCCACCGACGCCTCCCGCCGCTTTGAGCGCGGCGTGGACCCCCAGGGCACGGTGCGGGCCGCCTACCGGGCCGCCGCCCTCATGGCCGATATCGGCGCCGGCTCGATGGTCGGCGGGGTCATCGACGCAAACCCGCGGCCCTGGTCGGCCCGGCCCATCCGCTTGAGCGTCCGCCGCACCCGCCGGCTGCTGGGCACCGCTGTCGGCAAACCCAAGATCGCGCGGCTTCTGTCCGCCATCGAGTTCATCACGGACAACTCACCGGAGCGCGATGAATTGATCGTGACCCCCCCGTCCTTTCGGGTGGATGTCTCACGCCCCGAAGATCTCATCGAGGAGGTCGCCCGCCTGTCCGGGTTCGACCGCATCCCCACGACCTATCCGCCCATCCCGGCCGGCGAGCGGCCGCCGGCACCGCGACTGAACCTGCGCCGGCGGATCCAGTCCCTGCTCACGGGCTTCGGGTTCGCCGAGGTCATCACCTACAGCTTCGTGCACGCGCAGGCCGTGGAACGGCTGCGGCTGCCGGCCGGCGATCCCCGCCGCCGCACCGTGGCACTGTTGAACCCGTTGACCGAAGAGCAGTCGGTCATGCGCTCCTCGCTGGTTCCCGGCTTGCTCGACACCCTGCGGTTTAACCTGTATCAGCAGGTCCACAACGTCAAAATCTTTGAAACCGGCAAGGTCTTTATCTCCACCGGCGCCTCCGAGCTTCCCGACGAACCGGAGATCATCGCCGGGCTGTGGTCGGGAGCCCGCACCCCCCTCTCCTGGCACGGCAAGGAGACCCCATGTGATTTTTACGATCTCAAGGGGGCGCTGGAGGGGCTGCTGAGGGCGTTGAAACTGGAAGAGGTCGCCTGTACCCGCCTGGAGGACGACGCCTGTTTTTACACCCGCCCCGGCGCATCGGCCCGCATCCAGGCAGGGGATCGGCTTCTCGGCACCATCGGAGAAATCGATCCCACGGTCGGCGCGGCCTTCGACCTCAAACAGACGGCCTTTGTCTTCGAACTTCACGCGGATGCGCTCCAAGCAGCGCTCTCGGAGACGAAATACCGGATGCGGATCACCCGCTTCCCGGCCCTGGTGCGGGACATCACCCTGATACTCGACCAGGCGATCGAGGCGCGGGAGATCCTGGAGGCGGCCCGTGCCTTCAAGACGGAGCTGCTCGAGAGCATCGAGCTTTTCGACGTTTTTTCCGGCGAGCCCATCCCTGCCGACTGCAAGAGCCTCTCCTTCCGCCTCACCTATCGCTCGCCGGAGAAAACGTTGGAGGACGAGGACGTCCGCGAGGTGCACCAGTCCCTCACGGAGCGCCTGCTGGCCAACTTCCATGCAAGGCTGCCGGGCTGAACCGGCAGCGGCGACGGGTTCCCATGCGCACGCCATCGCCGTCCATCACGGTTGACCTGCCCGACAAGCTTTACTTCAAGATTGGAGAGGTGAGCGAGCTGGCCGGGGTCCCGACCCACGTCCTGCGCTTCTGGGAGTCGGAGTTCCCGCGCATCAGCCCCCGCCGAACGGACTCCGGCCAGCGGCTTTACACGCGCCGTGACGTGGAGCTGATCCTGGAGATCAAGACCCTTCTCTATGGGCGCAAATTCACCATCGAAGGCGCCCGCCGGCATTTGAGGTCGGCGGCGGCCCGCACGCAGCCGGATCTGTGGCAGTGGATCAGCGAGCTGCGCGCAGAGCTCCAGGCGCTGCGGGAGCTTCTCGGATGAGTGTCCATCCGGAAATAATGGATTTCGGTTCAGGCCAAGGCCGCAGCGATTTCGCAACCGGAGGCGGTGTTCGTCACCGCCGAGGATTGCGAAGAGCGAGAAAGCCGGCGTGGGCCGAAAGATGCCGTTTACGGATGGACACGAGCCAACGCTGCCGCACGCGGCGGGCAGTTCCGCCGGTTGCGGGAAAGACGCCGAGAAATCATCGAGATTGCTTGCAAAAAACCTGTTGACAATGCCCGCGGCATGATATAGAAAACCGGTCTCGGATGAGCGGGCATAGCTCAGCTGGTAGAGTACAAGCTTCCCAAGCTTGGTGTCGCGAGTTCGAATCTCGTTGCCCGCTCCATCCAGGCTTTATCCGTTTTGCTCGCTGGTTTGAGGCGGACTTTATGTGACGCGACAGGATGCAACCATGATTCTGGCATGAGCGGATGACACAGTAAGCTCCAAGCCACAGGGTCCAGCCGAACATGAGGAAACGGGCGTTATGCCCGTTTTTTATTTGCACCAACCGATGCGAGAAAGGCCATGGTCAGACCGAAGCCATCGCCCGGCCGGAGGCGGCCGGAACCGCGGACCCCGGCGGCGAATTCGCCGGGAGCGAGCGCCGTCGTCGAGCAGGTCCAGGCTCTGTCGGAGGCGCTGTGCGATGCCCAGGGGATAGAGCTCGTCCACGTGGAATTCCTGCGTGACCGGGGCGGCCGGGTCCTGCGGCTTTTCATCGACAAGCCCAGCGGCGTCACGCTGGAGGACTGCGCTGCGGTCAGCCGCGAACTGGGGGATGTGCTGGATGTGCACCTGCCCGACATCGGGCGCTATCACCTGGAGGTCTCCTCTCCCGGGGTCAACCGCCCGCTGTCCCGGGAAGCGGATTTCGAGCGGTTCAAAGGATGGCCGGCCAAAATCAGAACCCTGCTCCCGATCGACGGGCAGCGGAACTTCACCGGAACTCTGGAGGGCGTATCGGGCCAAGCGGTCCTTCTGGCCAAGGGCCCGATCACCGTGGCCGTCCCGATCAAGGACATTTTGAAGGCACAGCTCGTCAACTACACGGAGAAACCCCATGCTGATTTCGGAAATCAAACGGGTCGTTGAGCAGGTCAGCCGGGACAAGGGCATTGATCGGCAGGTGCTCATCAAGGCGCTGGAAGAGGCCTTGAAGTCCGCCGCCCGGAAAAAATACGGCCCCAAAATCGACATCGAAGTCCAATACAGCGAGGAGACCGGCGACCTGGAAGTGTTCCAGTTCAAAGAGGTGGCCGAAGTGGTCGAGGACCCCATGCTCCAGATCAGCGTCGAGGAAGGGCGTCAGCTCGACCCGGAATGCGAGGTCGGCGACAGCCTCGGCACCAAGATGGACACGACCACCTTCGGGCGCATTGCGGCCCAATCGGCCAAACAGGTGATCATCCAGAAGCTCAAGGACGCCGAAAAAGATGCGGTCTACTCGAGCTTCATCGACCGCCGGGGGGAGATCATCAACGGCATCGTCCAGCGGATCGACCGCGGGGATATCATCGTCAACCTCGGCCAGACCGAAGGGGTCCTGCCGCTGCGCGAGCAGGTGCCCAGGGAAAGCTACCGCCGGGGCGACCGGATTCGCGCCATGGTCCTGGATGTCATGCAGGAGTCGCGCGGGCCCCAGGTGGTCTTGTCACGGACCCATCCGAGTTTCGTGATGACGCTGTTTCGCACGGAGGTGCCCGAAATCAGCGAAGGCATCGTATCCATCATGGGGGCCGCCCGCGAACCGGGCGTGCGCGCCAAGATCGCCGTCGCCTCCAACAATTCGGACATCGACCCGGTGGGCGCCTGCGTGGGCATGAAGGGCAGCCGCGTTCAGAACGTCGTACAGGAGCTGCGCGGCGAGAAAATCGATATCATCCCCTGGCACGTGGACCAGGCCAAATTCGTCTGCAATGCACTGGCTCCGGCCGAAATCTCCCGGGTCATCATCGACGAGGACAACAAGTCGATGGAGGTGATCGTGCCCGACGAATTCCTGTCGATCGCCATCGGCAAGAAGGGCCAAAACGTAAGGTTGGCCAGCAAACTCACCGGGTGGCATCTCGACGTCAAAAGCGAAAGCTCTTACAACCAAGCCATGCAGAGCGGCTACAATTCGCTGATGGCGCTGCCGGGGATGAGCATCAGCCTCGCCGATGCGCTGTATGAGAAGGGCTTTTATTCCGCCGGCGGAATCGGCAAGGCCTCCGTAGAAGACCTGCTGCAGGTCCGAGGGATCGACGAGGAGGCTGCGCGCAGCCTGATCGCTGCCGGTCAGGCGGCCGCCGAGGCGGAAGCGAGTCGAGCGGCGGAATCCGAAGACGCCTTCGAATCCGCAGAAGAGGCCGAAGGGGCAGCGGGTGATGCGGCGGATTCGGACGAAACCGCCGAGGCCCCGGATGCCGAAAAGCCAGGCGCTTCAGGGGCAACGGATGCAGGCACGGGCACCGAAACCACCGATCTCAAGGGCGCACCGGAAACGCACGCCGAGACACCGGGGCCGACAGAGGGACAAGAGTAGCGGGCAGATGGCGGATGCGCGCCACCGCAACGGGAACCGCCGGTAGAACCGGCGGGGGCAAAGGTGCGAGGGGGAACGTTCATGGCTAAAATCCGA
>JAWOHH010000074.1:0-24392 GCA_046496215.1 Desulfobacterales bacterium | reverse complement strand
AGGTCAGGGCCCGGAACTTTCTCGAGGTGCCCACCGGTTACACGCCGGAGATGGCACGCGAGGAGGCGTCGCGCTGCCTGCAGTGCAAGAACCCCGGGTGTGTCGATGGCTGCCCGGTCGGCGTCGACATCCCGGGCTTCATCAAGCTCGTCCATGAGGGCGAGTTCACCCAGGCCATTCGCCACATCTGGACCATGAACAGCCTGCCGGCGGTCTGCGGCCGGGTCTGCCCCCAGGAGATCCAGTGCGAGGGAAAGTGCATTCTGGCCAAGAAGGGCGAGCCGGTTGCCATCGGCAACCTGGAGCGCTTTGCAGCCGACTGGGAGCGGGCGCACGGCACGGGCGCACTGCCGCCGAAAGCCGCTTCCAGCGGCAAGAAAGTGGCGGTGGTCGGCGCTGGGCCCGCCGGGCTGACCGTAGCCGGCGACCTGATCCAGAAGGGCCACGATGTGACGGTGTTTGAGGCCTTCCACAAACCGGGCGGGGTGCTGCTCTATGGCATCCCCGAGTTCCGACTGCCCAAGGAGATCGTGGCCCAGGAGGTTAACTTCCTGGAGCGCCTGGGGGTGAAGGTCGAGTGCAATGCGGTGGTGGGGCGGACCATCACGTTGGACGAGTTGTTCGAGCAGGACTTCCAGGCCATCTTCCTGGGCGTGGGTGCCGGGCTGCCGAAGTTCATGAACATCCCGGGCGAAAACCTGGTGGGGATTCTCTCCGCCAACGAATACCTCACCCGGGCCAACCTCATGAAAGCCTACCTTTTCCCCAAGGTGGACACCCCGATCCCGCGAGGCAAGGAGGTCGTGGTGCTCGGCGGCGGCAATGTTGCCATGGACTCGGCGCGTACCGCCCTTCGCCTGGGGGCCGACCGGGTGCGGTTGGTCTACCGGCGCTCGCGCGAGGAGATGCCGGCACGGGCTGCCGAGGCCCACCATGCCGAGGAGGAGGGCATCGAGTTCTTCCTGCTTACCAACCCGGTGCGCTACCTCGGAAACGAAAAGGGGCGCCTCACGGGCATGGAGTGCATCAAGATGGAGCTGGGGGAGCCGGATGCTTCCGGCCGGCGGCGGCCGGTGGCCGTGAAGGGCTCGGAATTCAAGATCGACTGCGACTTGTGCATCGTCGCGGTGGGCACCGGCGCCAACCCGCTCTTGACAAGCTCGACCCCGGACCTCAAGCTGAACAAGTGGGGCTACATCGACACCGATCCCAAGACCGGCAAAACCCGCAAAAAAGGAGTCTGGGCCGGCGGGGACATCGTCACCGGCTCCGCCACCGTCATTCTGGCCATGGGGGCGGGCCGTGACGCCGCCAACTCCATCCACGACTATTTGAACTACGGCTGGTAAGTTTTTTCAGTCGCCCTTCGTCGCGCCGGGAGGCTCAGGCCTGCCCGGCGTTTTTATTTGGCAATCATGGCACGCATCATGTCGCCGGCATTTTCGGCGTGATCGGCAATCGACCCGATGATCTCCGCCAGCCGTACCATGTGGAAGACCGTGACCCCGTCGAGCCCCATATTGAACACCTTCTCCTTGACCTGATCTTCCGCAAGGTCGGCGTCGTGCTCCTTTTGGCGGATGGATCGAATGAGGTCCTTGACCTTCGCGCGCTGGCCTTCGGAATAGGTTCGAAAATAGTCCCGGGCTTCCGCGAGCATGATCCCCATGGCATCCACGGCTTCCAGCGCCGCCTCCACCAGCAGCAGGAGGTCCTTGTGCAGCTCCTCCGGGACGCCCGGCTCCTTTCGAAACGACAGCCAATCGAGCGTGTCCTGCACCGAATCCAGGACGTTGTCCTGCTCGCCGAGGTAGCGGAACAGCTGGAACTTGTCCACCGGCATGAGGGTGCCCTTGGGCAGGTGGCCGCGGATGCGGCGCTTGATGGCATCGGCCTGGTGCTCGAGGTCGTCGACGACCTGCTTGAGTTCGACAAAGCGCTGGCACTCGTTGGAAATGTGGCACTCGATCGCTTCCTGGAAAGCCGCTCCGCACTCCTTGACTTTGTCCATGTGCTCGATCAGCCCTTCCAGCGGCGAGGGCTTGAACAAGTTGAAAAATGGAAACCGCATGTCTGCCTCCTTGTTTCTACAGGAAGAGCCGAAGGATGGTATAGACGGCCACGCAGGTCAGCGCCCCCGCCGGGACGGTGAGAACCCAGTAGAGGATAATTCGAAACACGACGCTCAGGTTGACGGCGTCGATCCCCCCGGCCAGACCGACCCCGATGATGCCCCCCACGGCGGAGTGGGTAGTCGACACCGGCAGCCCGAGCTTGGATGCAATCAGCACCGTGGTAGCGGCAGCGAATTCGACCGAAAAACCGCGGGTGTTGGTCAGGGTCGTGACGCGCTCGCCCAGCGTTTCCATCACCCGGCGGCCGGCCATGACGATGCCCGCTGCGATCCCGACGCCGCCGAAAAGCAGCAAAAAGATGGGAACGGGGACCTTGCTGCCGATCTCCCCATAGGTCACGAAAAAATAGATCACGGCCAGCGGTCCGATGGCATTGGCGACGTCATTGGCGCCTTGCGCCAGGGCGACATAGCAGGCGGTGCCGACCTGGATGAAGCGGAAAACGGCCTCCGCCCCCTGCTCGGGGTGCCTGCGCACCGTAAGGTCCAAAACCCATTTTCCCGCATAGCCCACCATGGCTGCCGCCAGGATTGAGAGAACCGTCGCCAGCGGGGTGGCCACCTGCAGCGTTCGACCCAACGGGGTTTTGTAAAGAAATGACATGACGACGATGAAAACGGCCAGCCCGATGAAGAGCGGCGAATACTGCAGGGCGCGCTCGTGGGGCTTGGATCGCGCCATGACCAGCCATACGATGAGCTTGAACATGGAGAGCCCGATGACCAGCGCAAACAGCGGGGAAATGACCCAGCTCAGCACCACTCCGCCCAAGACCTTCCATTGGATGGCCGCAAACCCGCTGGCGGTGACGCCGAAGCCGATCATGGCGCCGACAATGGAGTGGGTGGTGGAGACCGGCAGCGATCGCCAGGTGGCGAAGCTGACCCAGAGCGCCGCCGAAAGAAGCGCCGAGAGGGCGCCGACGATGGTGTCGCGGGGGTCGGCCAGAACCCCGGGGGAGACAATGCCGTGGCGGATGGTGTCGGTCACGTGGGAGCCGATGAAAGCGGCTCCGACCACGTTTAGAACCGCGGCGATCACCATGGCCTGCCGGACGGTGATCGCCTTGGCGCCCACCGCCGAGGCCATCGAGTTGGCCAGGTCGTTTGCGCCGATGTTCCAGGCCATGTAGAGGCCCACGGCGTATCCGAGAACCAGGATGATGCTCTCCGTTGACATGGCCTCCGCGTAGGTATCAGAATGAAAATCAGGCTGCGGGATACCACGGCTAGCAATCGGAGTCAACGCGCATGCGCGGGGCAGACCCGGGCCGCGCCAGCCCCCTGCCGAAATCACAGCGGACCCTTGTCTGCCGAGCCTGCGGTCGGCCGGGGGTGAGGGCGGGATGTCGCCTTAACTAAACAGGGCTGCCCACTTCAGAAAGCGATCCACCTTGTCCGCGCCGCGCGGGTGCAGGCTGTTGAGGATCCGGTCGATGGGTTTTTCCTCCGGCGGCCGCCCGTTTTCGTTCTTCGAAAAGAATTTATCGGCGTAGCAGACGAGCTGCTCTTCGATGGAAACTGGCAGCATGTCCCGTTCCGGCAGCGGCAGCCGGTCGCGGCGGATCTCTTCGGCGCTCAGCCCCACCCCGACGTGCCGTTCGCAGACCAGGCCGTGGCGGGGCATCTTCAGGGCATCGAGAATCTCCCGGCCGAGGAGCCCGTGGCGGATATAGGGCTCGCGGCCCCCGCAGCCCAAGCCGGGGCTGCGGGTGAGAAAAATGCCGATGTCGTGGAGCATGGCGGCGCTCTCTATGAAGGTGAGATCCGGCTGCAGGTGGGGCACCCGGGCGGCAGCGGCCAATGCCTTGCGGGCCACAAGCCGCCCGTGCTCCAGAAGGATGCGGTGGGATACCGATCCCGGCGCGTAATAGCGCCCGATGATCTCGACAGGGTCCATGGGAGCGCTCAGGCCGGCGTGCCGCCCCCCATGCTACGGGCGAGAAGCACCCCTTCGATAAAAGGATCGATGCCTCCGTCCAGGACCTCGTTCACGTTGCCGATGTCCAAGCCGATCCGGTGGTCCTTGACCAACTGGTAGGGCTGCAGCACGTAGGAGCGGATCTGGCTGCCCCAGGCGATCTCCTCCTTGTTGTCGTGCATCTCCTGAAGCTTTTCGTCTTGCCTCTGCTTTTCGCGCTGGTGCAAACGCGCACGCAGGACTTTCATGGCCAGCTCCTTGTTGCGGTACTGGGATTTTTCCTGCTGACACTGGACGACGATTCCGCTCGGCAGGTGGGTGATGCGCACGGCGCTGCTGGTCTTGTTGACGTGCTGGCCGCCGGAGCCGCTGGCGCGAAAGACGTCGATGCGCAGGTCCTTATCCTCGATGTCCACCACGATTTCGTTGTCAAGCTCGGGGAAGACGAAAACCGATGCGAAGGACGTGTGCCGTTTGCCGCTGGCGTTGAAGGGGGAGATCCGGACCAGACGGTGGACCCCCACTTCGGATTTGAGATAGCCAAAGGCATTTTCGCCGCTAGCGGTGAAGGTGGCGCTCTTGATGCCCGCCTCCTCTCCGGGCTGCAGGTCGATCAATTCGAGTTTGTAGCCCTTGCGCTCCATCCAGCGCGTGTACATGCGAAAGAGCATGTTGGCCCAGTCCTGGGCCTCGGTGCCCCCGGCGCCGGCATTGATGGAAACAATCGCATTGCGATCGTCGTCCTCTCCATCCAGCATGATGTCGACGGCGAAGCGATCCACACGCCGGCGCAGATCTTCAGCCTGGCGGCCGAGATCGGCGAGCGTGGCCTCGTCATGCTCCTCGGCGGCCATCTCCAGAAGCCCCAGATTCTCCTCAAGCTCCTTTTGCAGCTGCTTGTATCGCTCCAGTCGATTGCTGACAGCGGTGCGCTCCTTCAATGCGACTTTGGCCTTGTCGGGCGTGTTCCAGAAGCCCTCTCGTCCGACGATGGCCTCAAGCTCCGCCAGGCGTCGCTCCTTGCCCGTCACGTCAAAGACAGTCTCTGATTTTTTGGATTTTGGCGCTGACATCCCTGAGGGTCTGCTTGATCTCGTAGGACATTTGCTTTTCCTCCTTTGGCGATGCGGTGTCGATTGGTTTTCAGCCGCGGGGTGCGGGTCGCTTTCTGCGCGCAGCCCACCATCCCCACCCGACGCCGGCGATGCTGATCGCCAGGCAACCGGCGGCGAAGAGGTCTCCATAGCGTGCGTATAAGGTCTCTGCGTCCAACAGCGGAAGCGGCCGCGTGACGACGGCCTCAACCATCAAGGCCGTGGAATCGAGCACCCGGCCGACCGGGTCGATGAACCCGCTGATTCCCGTGTTGGCCGCCCGGACCAGTGCACGGCGGTTCTCGATCGCCCGCAGCGTGGCCAGCGAAAAATGCTGATAGGGCCCGGCGGTCGTCCCGTACCAGGCATCGTTGGTGATGGTGATCAACAGCCTGGCGCCGTTTTGGGCCAACTGACGAGAGAGTTGCGGGAAGATGATTTCGTAGCAGATCTGGATCCCGAGCCTGCGTTCCCCCCAGTCCAGCACCCGTCCTTTCGGCCCCGCGGCGAAGTCGCCGACGTGTTCGACAATCTTTCCCAAGAAGGGAAGATATTCCTTGAACGGCGTGTACTCGCCGAAGGGGACCAGGTGCGCCTTGTCGTAGTGGCCGAGCACGGTGCCGCCGGGGCCTATCAGATAGGCCCGGTTGAAATACTCCACCGCAGGGCCGCGCGGTTCGAAGGCCGGGGCCCCGATCAGGAAATGGGTGTCGGCGGCCGCGACACCCTCGAGCAGCATGCGCGTGGGGGGCACTTCCCGGAGAAAATAAAACGGCGCTGCCGACTCCGGCCAGACGATGAGCTCAGGCTCCCGGTCCCGGGTGGAGAGCGAGAGCCTGATATATTTTTCGATGGTCGCCGCCTGGAATGCCGGGTCCCATTTCTGCGATTGCTCGATGTTGCCCTGAATGACGGCGATGCGCACAGTCGGTGCGGTCGAAGCCAGTCGGTCGATTTCTGCCATGCGCAGCGTTCCGTACCCCCAGGCCAGGGCTATCAACCCGACTGCGGCGACAATGCCGCCGATGGCCAGCCGCCCGGGCACCGGGCAGGTGTGCCAGCTTTTCCGGAAGATGGCGAGCGCGCATAGCAGCAGGGCGGCATTGGCCGTTGCGATCAGGGCGGAGACGCCATACACCCCGACTGTATCCGATAGTTGAATCAGTTGCAAACGGGGGATTTGGGAGTATCCCAAAAGGGCCCAGGGAAAACCGGTGAAGAGGAAGGAGCGCAGGTATTCGGATCCGACCCACATCACTGGGAAGAAGAGCAAGGCCCGCAGCGGGGTCCGGCCGGCCGCAGCGAAGCCGCAGGTCATCGGGGCGACGAACACCAGGCTCAACACACCGGCAAAGAGGAAAAGGATCCCCACGCTGAGCAGTGCCGAAAGATGACCATAAACGACCATCGTTGGGACCAGCCAGTAGAGGAGTGAACAAAAATGGGCGATCCCGAAGATGAATCCGCGCCGAAACGCCTCCTTCGGGGCGGTTCCATTGAGGGCCCACAGCAGCGGCAGGAGCGCCAGCCACGCCAGCCCATCGAAGGAGGGCTTCGGAAAGGCAGCGGTCAACAAAAGGCCGCTCAAAATGAGGGCGGCCCAGGTTTTGATTTCCTGTGTGGTCATGACAAGCTGTTCGTAAAAAACCCCGCCTGAGCGGGGTTCGGCCGAAGTCGGATAGCCCAGTTTAAGCCGAAAGGCTGGGTGCAGTCAACTGGATTTGCAACGGGCTTTTGCCACCACAGATTGCGTCATTGCCGAACTTGACACACAACATGTATCATCCTATTCTATTACCCAGACCCGGAAGCGTCATCCTAACAACAGGAGGACCGATCCATGAATAATCTGAGGCAGATCTTCATCGACCAACTTCTCAAGAAAGGCGCCGACCCCTCCAGCCTGCCGGGGATGCTGCGGGCTCTTTCCAAGATCCTTTCGTCGAACCCGGAAATCGATACGGCATCGGCAAACGAAAAGCTCTGCTATCTCGGCTGGAACGAAATCCAGGTGGATTATCATCTCCTGCAGCTAGCGTTGGCTTATTTCGAATCGGAGGAACCCGGCTCCGCCGAGCGCTTTGAGCAAAACGAGGCCCGCCGTCAAGCCATGCGCCTCAGGCAGCTGACAACCACCCCTCTGGCTCTGGGGGAAGCCTGAAGCCTACCTAACCTCTCCGGGGCTTGTGCCGCAGGGTCGCGCATCAGATCATCCTCGCGGCTGCCAGGTATCCCGCGGACGACACCAGACCGCTCAGAACCATTCCCCACCCGATGTCCACAACCACGATGGGCATGGGCCACTCCTTCAATGTCGCCAGGTTTGTCAAATCGTACGTGGCATAGGTAAACAGACCATACAAGGATCCGAGAACCGCGGCGCGCATGAGCGATCGATCGGTCAGGGCGGGATCGACTGCGAAGATCAGTATGCCGGCCACGAACAGCAGATAAAAGAGGAACGCCGCCGGCCATTTCACCTTTTCGGCAAAAAATCGGCCGAGGTGCTTGTTGTAGAACCGCTTGGCGGCTATCCCCAACCAAATCAAATCCACTGCCAAAAATACGGCCAGCATGAGGGCGTAAACGGCAATCATGATCGAAAACGGCATGCGAATGATTTCCTTTCAGTGCCGCCCCAGTTTCAAAATTGAAAAAAGGGCTCGATGACTATATTTGTATCTAACCTAATGCGCATCCGGAGGCGATCAACCCATCCACGAAGAGAAATAGATGCCGCCGCCGCAAGGATCGAGCCTGCCTGAGCCCGCCTTTTCAGCCCTGGCCCCGTAAACCAAATCAGCAGCCGGCTCGTCTAATATTTCCAAATGGCAGCGACGGCTCTTGGCATGGCGCTGACAGATCCATTTTTTCTGGCATCTTTCTAAAGGCGTGATTCGGGGGCGGCTTTGGAACGATCGGCAAATGGTGATATAGTCTGCTTCAGTGAAACCGAGCGAGCCTCTTCGAAAAGGGTCCGGGGCCCCTCCGCCAGCTCAGTACCCGGGGGAGAACCCCAGTCATATGGATGCGACAACGCCGAAGCCGGTGGCGGTTCGAGGGTCAAAAGCATCCCTGGAGGCCGGTGGGCCGGATCGGTCTGTTTGGTCGGAAGAGAGCGATTTGGTGCGGCGTGCGCAAAACGGCGACTCGCAGGCGAGCGAGGCGCTCATCGGACGCTACCAAAAGAAAGTTTACGGCATTGCCTACCAGATGTGTGGGCTGGACAAAACCGAAGCGCAAGATATGGCGCAGGAAGCGCTGCTGCAGATTTTCAGGAACATCAAACGGTTTGAAGGCCGCTCCCAGTTTTCGACCTGGCTCCATCGGGTGGCCGTCAATGCCTGCCTGGACATGCGTCGGCGCCGGCGTCGATGGACCCAGTTCATTTTCCCATGGCGATGGGATAACCGAAGCGACCGAGACTCGGAGGATCCCATCGAGCGCATTCCGGCCCAACCCGACAGAGACGACCCGCTTGTCAGGGTGAGTGGAGGCGAGCTCAAGCAGGATCTGGCGGCAGCACTCGATACGCTTTCGACGAACCAACGCGTTGTGTTTCAGCTTAAAATATTCCAAGAGTTGAGCATCGCGGAAATAGCCCAGACAACGGGCATGGCCGAGGGAACCGTCAAGTCCCACCTCTTTCGAGCCACCCAGGCCGTGCGCGCGCATCTTCGCCGCTGGGTCGAGCCATAAGCGGGAAGGAGAATGCCATGAAGCCGGCATGCCGCAATTATCAAGAGACCTTGGTGCTGGACGCCATGGGCGAGTTGAGCGATCATCGCCTGCGTCGAACGTGGGAGGCCCACCTCGAGGCGTGCACCCCATGCCGCGTCGAGAGACAGCGATTGGTTCGCCTGATTGCATCCATGCGGGAGTCCGCCGCACCACCGGAGCTTTCCGGAGCGCAGGCAACCCTCATGGCGGGGCGGGTGCTCCGGGAACTGCGCCGCCCGGCCGACCGGCGGGTGGGTGCCGGATGGCGTTTGCGCCTGACTCCGGCCATGGCCGCAGCGGGCGTGATGATCATCCTCGCCGCGGTCGGGTATTTTTCCCGGGATCAGTTTTTCGGCTCCGAAAAAGTGGCCGATCTTCGGCTCGAAGAGCAGCTGCCGTTGCAGGATGTAGAAGTGATTAAGCAGCTCGATTTTTTGAAAAGCCTGGATACGATCGAAAAGCTGGTACAGGTCGTTGACCCTGACCTGTCTCCCGGCGCTGCACCGAACGCAGAAGAAACCCCTCAAGCGCATGAGGTGCGGAGCGATGCGACCGAAATCGCCTAAGGCCATCCATCGCTTTCTATGCCGTGCGGTTTCCCGGCCGGTTCTGATAGCGTCGATTTCGTTGGCGCTTAGCGTGCCGGTGTTGGCCGGAGCGCCCACGCCCCGACTCGATCCGTTTCCGGCCCCTCCTTCTGTCATTGCCCCCCCCCCCGGTAGCGGGGCATCGCCCGTCTTCGGCGGCCGTCCCTATTGGACCCAGACCCCATCCCGCGACGACCCGCGGCGGATGCAGCGCCAATACCAGGAGTGGCAGTCCCTGCCGCCTGAGCAAAAGGATGCCATGCGCCGGCGCATGGATGACGTGAATCGCATGCCGCCCCAGGAGCGGAATCGCTATCAGCAGCGCTACCAGCAGTGGCAGCAGCTTTCGCCCGAAGAGCGGCGGCGAATTGAAAACGACCTTCAGCGCTGGGACCGGTTGTCCCCCCCGGAAAGAGATGCCATCCAAAAACGCTTCAAACGCTAGCGCGCTCAAAAAAATCACGAACAGGTCGAGGAGAACGGCAGAAAAAGTAGAAGAAAATTTGAGAAGTAAAGAGAAGAAAAATTTCCAGGATGCGGTCCCGACAACTGCGATTCTAAGAAAACCGAAAGGAAGAGATGAAGCACCCCTGAAAATGCCTTCCAGCCGGTTGATTTTGCATGACTAGAAAGTATTTTGCGTCACCCCTCACGCTTCGACCCGCCTGCCTCATCAACGAGCATTTTACAAGCTTTTCGCCCTTTCACTGATCCCCCGCCACCATGAAAATGAATCACTGATCATTAAGTTATTTAACTTCAGTCAACCCTTCGCACATGAGCCACAAGCATGGCGATTTTCTCCTTTTATGTTCCTTTTTCGTTATTTTCGGAAGATAATTTCATATCCTTCCTTTTGTTTTTGTTCAAAAATCGTAATCCCCTTGAAATAAGTATAAATACTTCTCTTTCACGCCTGTTTTAAATCTTTTCAAGAATGCCGAGATCGAATTTGGACCACCAAATATTGTGTAATATTAAAGCTTGACACACAATATTCGCTTGGTTATAATCAATTCACAATTTTGAATATGGCATAACCATCAGACTTTAATTGTAAATATAGGTTAATTGGGTTGGCCGCGGCATCGACTGCGGGTTCGAATCTCCAAGGGGCGTAATTGCAGTTACACGGCTGTGGGCTCCGAGAGGGTCTCGGTGTAAATAAACAATAAAGTTGGTTATCGATCGCTGACTTTATAATTCATAAAGATCGCCGAAGCGGCTTTTCTACTCGGAGGTGAGCCTCGACCGAATACCCCCCGTGGCCCGCTCGTTATGCGGGCCGATGCGGAGAGGAGGTTTGAATGCCCGTCAACTTGCCCCCCTCGGAAATGAATGTCCTGCTGCTTTATGATTTCAACCCGCAGTGGACATCCAAAGAAAAAGAGGACGTTTCCGAAGCCCACGCTCGGCTCACCGAACACCTCAACTCGGCCGGCTTCTGCGTCGATCTTATGCCGGTCGTTGACCATCATTTTCCGGAGAAGCTCAGTTCGTTCAACTCCGAAGCATGTGTTCTTTTCAACTGGTGTGACGGCATCCCCGGTCACAAGCACAGCGAGTGGATCGTTGCCCGCCACTTGGAGCAGATGCGTTTCGTATTCACCGGATCAAGCTCCGCAACCCTGGCGCTCAGTTATGAAAAACACCGGGTGAAGGAAATTCTCGACCGCCACGGGGTGCCCACGCCGCGCTGGCGGTTGTATACCTCATCCAAATCCAACGGCTGGCATCACTTCCCGGCCATCGTCAAACCCGCCATCGGCCACTGCAGCGAGTGGGTCACCTCGGAATCGGTGGCAGTGAACGAAGGGGAGCTGAAGGACCGGATCTCGTATCTGGTCGAGGACGTCGGGTTGCCCGCCCTGGTGGAGGATTTCATCGACGGGCGGGAGTTTCATGTGTCCCTGTGGGGCAACGGCCGGGTCGAGATGTTGCCGCCGGCCGAGATGGACTTTTCAGCCCTCGACGACGTACACGACCGGCTTTGCTCTTTCGATGCCAAGTTCATGCCGGGATCGGTTCACTACGAGAACATCCACACGGTCATCCCCGGGGCGCTCGATGATGCCGAGCGCGCGGAATTGGAACGCGTGTGCATGGCTGCCTATAAGGCCATCGGCTGCCGCGACTACGGTCGCATTGATTTGCGGATGCGGGACGGGGTTTTCTACGTGCTCGACATCAACCCCAACCCCGACATCAGCGAAGATGCCAGCATGGCCAGCGCGGCCGAATTCGCCGGGTATTCGCACGGCGACATGGCAGGCTACCTCATCAAGTTGGCAGCCAAGCGCCATCCGGTGTTCGGCCGGAAAGCTGTACCGACCCCCGTTGAATTGCGCTCCGTAAACTGATCCGGTCAATCGGCCTCCCATGGAAACGGTGGTTTGAATTTCGGCCGCCCGTCCTTGTCGCAAAGTCCCCAGTGAGGGCCGACGCTCTCGGCTGCCGATTTCCACGGTTCGTCGAACATTTCGAAAAGAAACAGGCCGAGGCGGTTGACCCGGGCATAACGGCTCACCGCGCGGAGGTAGTTGGCCTGGTTCGCGAGGCCGGGAGCGGCAGCACCGTTGGCCGGGCCGGCACTGGGCCATCCCGTCTCTCCCACGATCAAGGGTTTCCCGCCGGCCGCATAAAGGCGGCTCACATGCTCCAGGGCTCCTGCAAAGGCTTTGGGGGCATCGCTTGCGGCGACTTTGTCGAAAAACGGGTAGATGTTCACCATCACGGCATCCCCATGCCCTGCCAACCGTCGACCCTGGGTCTCATGGTGTTTCACTGCGGCCAGCATCGACATGGCGGTGGTCACTCGGACCCGACGGCTCGCCCTGCCGGCAAGCCCCCGGCGGACGGTCTCGACGTCTTGGATCAACTGTTCAAGGGACACCGGCTGGCGGCAGGCTTCGGGTTCGCCGGCCAGGCATTCATTGCCGACAACGATGCCCTCAACCGATGCGAAGGCGTTGGCCAGGCGGATGGCCTCATCCATCTGGGACCGCGTGCTGTGCGGATTGGCCCGATCGTCGTGGTGTGTCCCGCAAACATAGACCCCCAGGAAAAACTTCAGGTGCGGGAACCGGCGGTGGGCGATGGGCACGATCTGCTCCAGTCCGTTGTCGAGGCCGAAAATCCGAATGACCCGGAAGCCTGCCGCCGATATGGCATCGAGGTCTGCAGCAATGTGTTCCGCCGCAAGCCGGGAGGGGATCTCCGGGCTTTGCCCCGCGCGATGAAAGGGACCGTAGTTCACTCCGGTAAAACCGGTATTCTGCGCCAGTGCGATCGCGCCGCTGAGCAGGCAGGCGGCTGCCCCGGCCGGCGTGATCCCTCTGAGAATGCGCGAGAATAATCCCATGGTTTCAGCGCTGGAATCGCCTCCAGCGCAGCATGAACCCCTCGCGGATGCCGAATCGATCGGCAAACCCGGCCTTGGCTTCAACAACGATCTGTGCGGGGCCGGCGGATGCATAGTGCCGATCCGACATCGGTGCGGTGTGGGCGGCGACGTTGAGTACCCGGCCGGCGGTGTCGATGAAGATGATATCCAATGCGGTGGGGGTATTGCGCATCCAAAACACTTGAGGTGCAGCCGTATCGAAAAGGAAGATCATCCCGCCCGTGAAGTCCGTGAGCGTGCGCCCCATCAATCCCTTGGCACGGTCCGCGGGGGTCTCTGCAATTTCGACAACCAGCTGCGCTGCGACGGACCCATCGGGCCGCACGAACTCCACCCAACCGTCCGGCCGGATGACGGGGGCGGCAGCGAACAGGTGGATGGGCGCGGTCATTTCACTCGCAGCCAGGATCAACGTCACTCCAAGGATGGCGCAGTAACACCTCGAATTCATGAGCAGCTTCTTACACCATGACCCGCCGCCGATGCAACCGGGTCGGATCTCCGAAGACAGCCCCGCCGCGACCCGCTGCCGTTTGCTCGTTGACTTGAGCAAACCGTTGGCCTATAGATGGTCACTTTTTTAAGCTGCCGGCATTCTCACGCACCGCGGACGGGGAGCCGCGTCGCAGAGATGCCATCTCCGGGAAGGAGCGCTGTTCTCCATGCAGGACACCAAACTTGCCGAAATCGAGGAACTGATCCGCCGCCAGGATGGCTGGAGAAACCGCTGCATCAACCTGATCGCCAGTGAGAACGTGATGAGCCGCCGGGCGCGGGCGGTGGCCGGATCGGACTTCGCCCATCGCTATGCCGAAGGCCACCCCGGTGAGCGCTACTACCGTGGGACCACCTATATCGACCGGATCGAAGACGAGCTGACGGCCGACCTGAAACGCCTATTCGAATGCGACCACTGCGAAGTGCGGCCGATCAGCGGTACCAACGCCAACGAGGCCGTGTTCAGCCGGTTCGTCAGCCCCGGCGATGTGGTCATGGTCAATTCGACCCCCGGCGGGGGGCACATCAGCCATCATCGCATGGGGTCGCTCGGCAAATTCACCCGCAACATCATCGACTTCCCCCTGGGCCCGGACGGCTACCACATCGATATCGAAAATACCGCCTATCTGATCGAAAAAACACGGCCCAAGCTGATCGTGCTGGGGAAAAGCCTTTTTTTGTTTCCCGAGCCGATCCGCGAGCTGGCCGAGGTCTGCCGGCAGACGCGCACGAGGATCCTGTACGACGGGGCTCACGTTCTCGGTCTCATCGCCGGCAAGCGGTTTCAACAACCGCTCAAGGAGGGGGCGTTCTTCGTGACCGGCAGCACCCACAAGACGTTTTTCGGCAGTCAGCGGGGTGTCATTTTAAGCAGCATGGACGAGGACTCCTGGCGCAGGATCGACCGGGGGGCCTTTCCCGGGTCCTCCAGCAATCACCACTTGCACACGTTGGCCCAGATGGCCATCTGCACCCAGGAAATGCTGCAATTCGCTGCACCCTATGCCGACGACGTCATTCGCAACGCGAAGGCGCTGGCGGCGGCCTTGGACCGGCTGGGCTTTGATGTTCAGGGCAGGGAGCATGGGTTCACCGAAAGCCACCAGGTCGCCGTGAACGTGAGGGCGCACGGCGGCGGGGAACAGGTGTCTCGCCGTCTCGAAGCCAACGATATCATCCTGAACATGAACATGCTGCCTCACGAGCCGCTCAGCAGCCATGACCACCCCGACGGCATCCGTATCGGCGTGCAGGAGATGACGCGCTTCGGTATGGGTGAGCCGGAAATGGGGCGGATTGCAGAGCTCATTGGGGAATGCCTCCGCGGCGCAAACGGTGTGCGGGAGGAGGTCCAGCGCCTCCGCGGCGCATACCAGCAAGTCCGCTACTGCTTCGACCCGGCTCGGTAGCGCCGGCACCGCACCCGAATCCGCAGCCGACAGGATCCTCCCATGGCGCCCCTGCCTTCTGTCCCCAAACTCCCGTTTCTATCCTCTGCGTTGGCGGCATTTCTATGCGTGCTCTGGGGGGCCAATACGGTGGCCATCAAGTTCAGCCTCTCGGGCCTGGGCCCCTTGACGGCCGCCGCTGTGCGGTTCGCAATCTCCACGCTGATCCTGTGGGGGTGGGCGCTGATCGCCGGGCATCCGCTGCGCCCTGCGCCCGGGCACCTGCGGCCCTTGGTGGTCAACTCACTGCTGTTCACCCTGCAGCTGGCCCTCGTGTACGTCGGTTTCACCATGACCCAAGCCTCTCGCGGCGCCCTGCTGACCAACCTTCAGCCCTTCTTTCTGCTGTTCCTCGCCCATTTTTTCCTGGCGGGGGACCGCATCACACCGCTCAAGCTGATCGGACTGGTGTTGGGGTTTTCCGGCGCCGCCTGCGTCTTCCTGGACCGGCCGGGAGTCCATGGGAATTTCATGGCCGGCGATCTCTTGCTGCTGGCCTCCACACTGGTCTGGGCCTGCAGCGCCGCCTACACGAAGCACCTGCTGAAAAGCATCTCCTCGGTTCAAATCGTCTTCTATCAGCTGCTGTGCTCCATCCCGCTTTTTGCCGTGGGGGCGCCGGTGTGGGACTCCCCCATGGTGGCGGAGTTCAACTTCGAGATCGCCGCCGCCATCCTGTTCCAGGGGGTCCTGACAACGGCGTTCGCGTTTGTGGCCTGGACGCGCCTGATGCACGCGTATGGAGCGGTCGCTCTGCATTCTTTTGTCTTTCTGATTCCGGTGTCCGGAGTTCTGCTGGCGGGGCTCTTGCTGGATGAGCCCATCAGTGCGATGATCCTCCTGGCACTGCTTCTCATCGTGGGCGGGATCGTCACCGTTCAGGTCGGTCAGCACCGGGAGATGGCAGCCCTGTTGCACGGGCGCAGCCGCTGAGCCGATGCGATCCTCTCCCCTGACTGCCGATTTTCTGCTATTGCTGACAGCGGCCATTTGGGAGTTTGCCTATACGCTGCAGGTTGCGGCCCAACGCCGCACCCGCCCGGCCCATGCCTCGATTTTGATGAATCTCGAGGCGCTATTCGCCGCTGTGGGCGGCTGGTGGATTCTGGACGAAGCCCTGAACTTGCGTGCGCTTGCCGGCTGTGGGTTCATGCTGGGCGGGATGCTGCTGTCGCAGCTGTGGGCCCTAAGAGGATGATTCGGGTTGCAGGGGCTTCACGCGCTTCCACGCGCGCATGGCGTGCGAAAGGCTAAAAAGGGCAGAATTTCCTGTCGGGTGTCGGGTATGCGCATGTCAAAGAGGTCAACCCACACCGTCATCACTCCATCGGGCGCAAACATCGACCCGGTTGAACTCGCCAAGTTCGCGTCGCTGGCTCCGATCTGGTGGGACCGCCAGGGGCCGTTCAAGGCCCTGCACGACATCAACGGGCTGAGGGTCGGCTACGTAAATGCGCGCGTCGGACTGGCGGGCAAATCGGTGCTCGACGTCGGGTGCGGCGGCGGTATTCTTGCCGAAGCCATGGCCTCGCTGGGCGCTGTGGTCACCGGTATCGATGCTGGCGGGGAAACCCTGGCGGTTGCGAAGCATCACGCGCGCTCATCCGGTCTGAGGGTGGACTACCGCCAAACGACAGCGGAACAGTTCGCCGCGGAGGCCCCCGGGGCTTTCGATATCGTTACCTGCATGGAGCTGTTGGAGCACGTTCCCGGCCCGTCATCGATCGTGGCGGCTTGCGCCCGCCTGGTCAGAATCGATGGAGACGTTTTTTTCGCCACACTCAACCGTAACCTGAAGTCCTGGCTGTTCGCCATCATCGGAGCCGAGTACGTCTTGGGGCTGGTGCAGCGGGGAACCCACTCCTATCGGCGATTGGTCAAACCCTCCGAGCTGAAGGCCTGGTGCGAGGCCTGTGGGCTCGCGTTGCAGGATCTCAGCGGATTGAACTACAATCCGTTTGTGAGAAGGTATTCACTGGGCGGAAATTCACACGTCAATTACCTGATGCATGTGCGCCGGCTGGGTTAGGGTCCCCCTGAAGCCTGACCCGACGCGCAGGATTCATTCTGATCACAAAGGGATATTTCTCATGAGCCACGAAAAATTCAACAAGGCCTGCGTGCTGCTGCTGCTGTTCATCACGGCGATTTTCATGGCCATGATCTTCCCGTTCTTGATGACGATTCTCCTTGCGGCGATTTTCTCGGGGCTGGCGTGGCCCCTGTTTCGGCGGTTGCGGCGGATTTTCGGCCGCCGCAGCAGCCCGGCCGCGCTGGTAACGCTGCTGGTGATCTTCTTTGCGGTGATTCTCCCGCTCGCCGCTCTGTTGGGCGCCGTGACCGGCGAAGCCATCAAAGTCAGCCAAACGGTCAAACCCTGGATCCAACGACAGATCGCCGAGCCGGCGGCATTCTCCGAATGGCTGCAGGCCATACCGTTTTACGACCGACTTCTCCCCTACAAGGAGACCATTTTTCAGAAAGCCGGGGAGCTGGTGGGCCGTTTGAGCAGCTACCTGATCAACAGCCTCTCTTCCGTGACGGTGATGACGGCCCAGATCATTTTTCTGCTCTTCATCTTTTTCTACACGATGTTTTTTTTCCTGGTGGACGGCGAACGCATTTTAAACAAAATTTTGTATTACCTGCCTTTGAAGCCGTGCGATCAGCAGCGCATGCTCGAAAAGTTCACCTCGGTGACACGGGCCACCATGAAAGGAGTCGCCGTGATCGGCATCCTTCAAGGGGCGCTTACCGGGGCCGCATTTGCCGTCCTGGGGATCCCGAGCGCCGTTTTTTGGGGGACGGTGGCCGGGGTGACGTCGCTGATCCCCGGCATCGGCACGGCCATCGTGTGGCTGCCGGCGGGCATCATCCTGCTAATGGGCGCCAGCTACGGCAAGGGGATCGGCCTTCTGCTCTTCGGCGCATTGGTCATCAGCAGCATCGACACATTTTTGCGCCCCCGGCTGGTGGGCAAGGATACCCGCATGCACGAGCTGCTGATCCTGTTCGGAACGCTGGGGGGGATTCTGATGTTCGGGCCGGCGGGGATCATCATCGGACCGATCCTGGCCGCGCTCCTGGTCACGGTGTGGGAGATCTACGGGGTGGCGTTTCAGGATGTTTTGTCCGAACGGGCATCCCCCGCCGCCGAGGGCCCGCCGCCGCCGGCGGACTCCCGTATGCTGCTGGCTGAAAAAGACCCCAAGACCCCGCGCGTGTGACACGCCGCGCATGGCCGCCCAAACGCACTCGGCCTAAACAGAGACCTCGCCGGCAACGATCGGGTAGACTTCATTTTTCAGCCCCTTTTCCTCTCAGGATCGACTCCGGGTGCGTTTCAAGATACTCCGCCAGCACCCGCAACGCACGGGCGGCGCCCGCGATTTCATCCAACGCGGCCTTCAGCCGGTAGTGCTGGGGTGAATCCGGCTCGAACGAACTCTCGGCGGCAGCCAGCGAGCGCTGCGCCTGCTGCAGGGTGGCCGACAGTTCGGGGGCTGTTTGGGTGCGCACCTGCGCAGTGAGCTGTTGCAGCTCCTTCAGTGCAGCGTTCAGGGAACGGATGGCCTCCCCTAGCTCCGGCGCATTGGCAAATTCTTTCGCGCCCCGAATGGCATCGCGCAGGTCGACGCCGATCTGCTCCAAAGGGATTTTGTCCAGCTTTGCGATCAGCTGCGTCAGTTTGGGCCCGATTTCCTCCAGCGGGGTCGGGGTGGTCGGAAACTCCGGGTACCCGTATTTGCCACCCCGGACGATCTGGGCGGGTTTGGCGTTGGGGAACAGATCCAGCACGACATAATTCTGGCCGGTCAGCAAATTCCCCATGCGCAACTGTGCGCGCAGCCCCGCTTCGACCAGATGGTCGAGCAAAGCTTCCTGGGTGACGCCCCTTGGAAGTTTTCCGGCGGCTGAGATCCGCTCCGGTTCCGCCGCGATGATCACCGGAATCTTGACTTTGTTCACCTTGAGATCGAACTCCGGTCTGATATCGACCACCTGCCCGATCTGGATTCCGCGGAACTCGACCGGCGCGCCAGGGGACAGGCCCCTGACCGACTCCTCGAAGAGGAGGACAAAATAATTTTTTGTGCTGTATATCTTGGCTTGGGCGGCCTCGCGATTTTTAAAGAGCGTGAAAATGCTCTCTTCCGGTGCCGGCGTTGCCGGTGCGACCTCATGGTCGAACGTATCGAAGGCGATGCCTCCGATGAGGATCGAAACGATCGACTCCGTGTTGACCCGGATGCCGGAGGCATCCATCTTTACGTCCACCCCGCTGGCACTCCAAAACCGCGAGTTTTGACGAACGAACTCGTGGAAGGGGGCGCGGATAAAAATTTTGATCTCGATTTTCGATCCGTCCTCCTTGAGGCGGTAGGCGACGACTTCCCCCACCCGAAGCTGTCGGTAGTAAACCGGGGCGCCGACCTCCAGCGATTCCCGCCGCTCCGACTCGAGGACGAAATGCCGCCCGGATAGTCCCGAGGTCACGACGGGCGGCTCTTCGAGCCCCGTGAACGCGCGCGCCGGCTTGCCCCGGCTGCCCGGGTCGAGGTCGATAAAAGCACCGGAGAAAACGGTTCCCAAGCCATAGATGGCGCTGGCGGTAACGCGCGCCCGCACCACCCAGAAACGGGTGTTCTCCGAAATAAAATGTTCGGCATCCTTCACGAGCTGAGCTTTGACGACCACGTGGGAGAGACCTTCTCCGAGGCTGATACCGGTGACTTGCCCGATCTCCACGTCTTTGTATTTGATCCGGGTCTTGCCCGCCTCCAGCCCCTCGGCGGCCTTGAAGGTGATGGTGATCTCCGGACCCTTTTCGTACAGCGCTTTGACCACCAGCCAGCCGCCGATGAGGGCGGCGACCACCGGAACCAGCCAGACCAACGAAAAGGGCCTCCGGCGACTCCGCACATCCGCTTGGGGGAGATCCGGAAGGTCCGGATCGCACGCTATTGGCTCGGTCATGTCAAGGCTCCTTCGCATCCCAGATGAGGCGGGGGTCGAAACTCCTTGCCGCGAACATGGTGATGACGACTACAGCGGCGAAATGCAATGCCGCCGGGCCGGCCTGAATGTTGGCCAGGGCGCCCAGGCTCACCAGCGCCACCAGGATGGTCACGGCGAAGATGTCGACCATCGACCAGCGGCCGATCGCCTCGATCAGGCGGTAAAGACGGGTGCGGTCCTTCGGCCGCCAGGAAGAGCTCTGTTGCACCGTGATCAGCAACAGCGTCAAAACGACCAACTTCAAGAGGGGGACGAGTACGCTGGCGACAAATATCACCAGGGCGACCGGCCAGCTCCCGGTTTGGACGAAGTAGATCACACCGCTCATGATGGTGTCGGACTTGACCTTGCCGAAGGACGTGACGACCATGATCGGCAGAACGTTGGCCGGGATGTAGAAAATACAAGCGGACAGGACCAGCGCCCAGGTGCGGGCGATGCTGTTGGGCTTGCGCGGGTGCAGGGTGGCCCCGCAGCGGGGGCAGATAGAACGCCGGCCGTGATCCGGCAGCGGGGGCGCGGGGCTCAACAGATGACAGACCGGGCAGCTCACCAGGCCGGCATGGCGGGCCGTCAGGGAGCCGGGCCTCATCGCTCACTCTCCCAGCGGTCCCAGACGTCATGGGGGTCCAAGCTGTTGATGGCTGCCGCCAGGACAAAGATCAGCGCCATGAAGGAAAAAACGGCTACGCCGGGCACGATCTGGGCCATCTTGGCCAGTTTGACGATGCTGACCAGGATGCCCAGCATGAATACCTCCATCATGCCCCAAGGCTGCAAACTCCGGAGCAAACGGAACACTTTGAACATGGCCGGTGCCTTGCGGGAAAAGCGCAAGGGGGCGAGGACGTAGATCATGCCGGCCAGCTGCAGCCCGGGGGCGATGAAGGTGGTGAAGGCCACCAGAGCGGCGACGGCGGCGAATCCCTGGCCGTAGAGCTGCTTGATGCCGCTCAGCAGAAGCGTTTCCTGGACCAGGCCCTGCATCTTGAACGACAGGAAGGGAAAGAGGTTGCTCAAAACGAAGAGGATCAAACCGGCCACCGACCAGGCCAGGGCGCGTTGGAAGCTGTCCGGCTTGTTTCGGACGAGCACCGCCCCGCAGCGGCAGCAGCGCGCGACGGCGCCTTCCGGCACTTCCGGGACGCGGTGCAGAAGGTCGCATTCGTGGCATGCCATGAGGAGGCCGGTCGACACACAGTATCCCCTTTCTTGGCGCTGCTTCACCTCATAGCACGAGACGCAATCGGCCCGCAAGCCTGCAACCCGGGCCGATCGGCCGTGCCGGGCCTTGCTTGCAAGGGTCGCAACCCAACAGGGGGGATAATCGGGTCAGGCGCTTCTGTTTCGCTGGCGGCGGTCGCGCAGGCGTTCATTCAGGGAGCGTTTGACGTTGTCTCGAATCGCCCGGGAGGTGGTGTTGAGGTAGCGCAGGTTTTTTTGGACCAGGTCCGGGTAATGGCGGATGCTCGAACGCAGCTTCGCTCCGCTCGAGGTCATCTTGCGGAGGATGTCGATCTCCTTGCCGATGACCCGGGTTCGGCGGCGCCGGACGGCATCCAAGAAAGACCGGCGCCTCCAGGCGCAGCCGGCAACCGTGACCACCCGCCCCATCTGCACCAGTCGGTGACCGTCGCTGCCGCCCGTGATGGCCTTGTTCAGGTTGAAGCCCAGCAAGGCGCTCTTCAGGTTCCACTTGTTGAGGTTTTCGGAGTTGATGACCTCCACCCCATCTGCTAGGGCCAGGATCTGGTCGAAGCGGCCGTTGGCGAAGTAAGGGTTGTGCACCCCGGTGTAGGTCCCGCAGTAAGGGTGGGGAAAGATGATGACCGTTTCGTACTGCCGCGCCCTGCCGATCAAATCCTCCATCTCCAACGAGAGGGAGGACATGATCTCGGCCCCCATGAACGGCTGGACGTGACGGCTGTAGAAGCGTAGCAGGCTCTTGATATCGTAGAAATAGACGAGCAGGTGCGTGCCCTCATAGGAGGTCAATTCGATGCCGGGGATGCTGAACACCTCCTTGAACCGGTCGATCTCCACCGCGCCGTGGATGCAGTTGTGATCGGTCACGGCAATGCCGATCCCCAACTCCGCGGCCCGACGGGCGATCGCTTCGATCGCGGAATGGCCGTCGGAAAGCTCGCTGTGGAAATGCATGTCGACCACCGCATAGCGTCGTTTCAACTCCGGCAGATTGGGGCGCTCGAACAATATTCGCTGGGTGTTGTCGACGGCCATGGGATCGGTGCCCTGAGTGCGAGTGGAATTGTCCAAATTCAACATAATACCAAAAGAAGCCTCCGCAAGCAACGTTCGGTCGTTGTCCGGTTGGGGGAGGACCCGGTGAAAACCACGACGCGGGCCACGGCGGCCGGCAGACGGTCTAAGCTGGAATCACAGGAGGGTATCGGCGTTTCGTCACCGCGACTTTAGCCTTTGAACCGGTACCAGCGCGCCAGGCGGTCGGTGGACGCGCCGAGGCAGAAGGCGGCGATCATCCACTGGTTGCAAAGCCAGGTGGTGAAGATCCCATGCCGCTGCCAGCGGCGGGCGGAAGTGACGGCCCAACCCGGAGCCAACCGGATGCAGGTGCGCTTTTTCAAGCGCCGGATCATTTCGAAATCCTCCATGATCGCCAGCGGGGCAAACCCCCCCAGCGTCCAAAAAAGATCGCGCTGCATGAAAATCCCCTGATCTCCATAGGGCATCCGCAGCCAGCGGGACCTCCAGTTGGCCGCGCGCCCGATCAGCTTGAGGCCCGGGTGATGGGAGTCGATCCTGAGATGAAAGGCCCCGGCTCCCGTTTTCGGCCGTGCCAGGGTGGCGGTGATCGCTGAGGCCAGGTTGGGGGGCAGGCGGGTGTCCGCATGCAGAAAAACCAGGCAGGCCCCGGAGGCCAAGGCGGCGCCGGCGTTCATCTGGATCGATCGCGGAGGATGCGCCCTCAGGACGCGGGCCTGCCAGGACTCGGCGATGGCGGGGGTCCCGTCGCGGCTGCCCCCGTCGACCACCACCACCTCCACAGCGGGTGCGGCGGGCAGGGAGGAAAGTGTCGCACCGATCTGTTCCGCCTCATTCAGCGCGGGGATGATGACCGACAGGCGGGGCGGGCCGGCGGCCTCGGAGAGGATTTTCATGGCGGCCGGCAGATCCTGCGGCCGGTCGACGTCATCACGCACGTCCAGCAGCGCCCAGCGGAATCCCTGTGCCCGGGCAGCTTCGATCGATTGCGCGAGAACCCTGGCGGTGCCCCATGAAATCTGCTCGTCGAGGTAGGGCGACCCGCGCCGAAAGCCAGTGGACGTGGCGCCGATCGCGTAGTAGCCGCCGTCCGATGCCGGGCCGAAAACCAGGTCGTTGCCGTGCAGCGCGTCGAACGCCCGCGCAAGGTCTGCAACGGTGATGCCGGGGATGTCCGAACCGATGATGACTGCCCGCTCGGCCCCGGAGTCGAAGGCCTGGGCGAGGCTGTGCGCCATTCTGCGGCCGAGGCTGCCCGGCCCCTGGGGGCGATAGGCATGCGGGGAACCCAGCCATGCCCGCATGCGGTCGGCGCTTCCGCCCTCGTGGCGGATCTCTATGGACGCCCCTCGCTCCGCCGACAGCCGGCCGGCACATTCCAGCGCATGCCGGCTCATGCGCATTTGAAAGGCGGCGGCGCCTTCCGGGCCCAGCACCGGGATGAGCCGGGTCTTGGCCGTCCCCGGCTCCGGGTAGCGGGTGAAAAGGATCAGGCGCTCGCGGGAGTCTGGCATGGCCCGCACTGAAGGTGGCCGCCGGCGGGTCACCCGGTGGTCATGATCCGGCGCAGCACATACGGCAGTATGCCGCCGTGGGTGAAGTAGTCGACCTCCATATCCATGTCCAGCCGCGCGGTCACATCAAAGCCGATGACCCGGCCGTCCGGTTTCACCGCCGCTACGGGCAGCGTTGAACGGGGTTTGATGGCGGTCACCCCCTTGATCGTTATGCGTTCGGACCCGTCGAGCCCTAAATTTTGCGCGCTCTGGCCCTCCTTGAACACCAGCGGCAGCACGCCCATTCCAACCAGGTTGCTGCGGTGGATGCGTTCGAAGGATTCGCAGATGACGGCCTTGACGCCAAGCAGGCTCGGGCCCTTGGCGGCCCAGTCCCGGGAGGAACCGGCTCCATATTCCCGCCCGCCGAGGATGACCAAGGGGATGGACTCCCTTCTGTAGGCCGTTGCGGCTTCGTAGACGAACCGTTCGCGGCCTTCGGGGAACTCCAGGGTCAAGCTGCCCTCCTTCGGGGCAACCATCCGGTTCTTGATGCGGATGTTGCCGAACGTGCCGCGCATGGCGGCGGCCGACGTCGACCTGATCATCGTCCCCACGGTCACGCCCGACATGCTCTTTCCGTCCACCGCCTGCATCCTGCAGAACGAGCTGGGGGCGGAGCGGGCGTGGGGCTACGATCTGAGCGGCGCCTGCAGCGGGTTCATCTACGCCCTGCAGGCCGCCCGCGCCCAGGTGGAGACGGGCTTTGCCCGCCGCGTGCTGGTCGTGGGCACCGAGGTCATGTCCACCATCCTGGACTGGGAG
>JAWOHH010000104.1:0-14751 GCA_046496215.1 Desulfobacterales bacterium | reverse complement strand
GCGGTGGTAGTCGACCTGGGTTTCGAAGTAGTTGAGCATGCGCTGCCGCGCAAAGCGCGTGTAGTGCAGGTTGATCCCCCACCCCACCAGCAGCAGCGGAGCCACCGAGCAGAGCAGCGTCAGCCAGACAAATTTGCGAAACAGCCGGGAATAGGTCGCCTGGCGCGTGGCGGCTATGTCCTCGGGCTCCGCCGCGCGCGGGGGGGTGCTGGGTGGTGCCTTCTTGCTATCCACGGTTGATCTCATCTCAAGCGTCTTCTCGAAATTGCCCGGACCGCTGTAGATCCTTTTTTCCAACCCCGGACTCGTACCTTCTTCTCCCCATTCCTCCCTCAAGCGGAGGGCAGGGTGGGGCGGCGAGCCCCGCGTTTCCCCCTTTTGAAAAGGGTCAGAGGGAGTTCATAATTGAATTTTCACGGGCCTGAGGCCTCTTTTATATCGCTATCAAAAAACATGCCATAAAAACCATATCATTTGAATCCGGGCCCCGAGCCTGCAACGCCCTGTCACCACGCGGCCGTCGGCTATTTTTCCATCGCGGCGACCCGGAAAACACTCTGTCTGATGTCACCCGCAGGGTGACATCAGCGGGTATTCGTTATTTCAGTGTCGGCCAGTACTTCCGGTGGATCTGGATCGCCTTTTTCAGCACCGGCAGCCGGTCGGGGTTTTCGGCGGGAATCCGATGCAGGCTGTCGAGCACGGCCGGCGACAGGCGGCAGAGCGACTCCATGACCTTCATGCCACACTCGCGGATCCCCTCCGCGCTATAGCCGCCTTCCATCACAAACAAAATCCGGCCCCCGCAGACTTCCTCCGCGATCTCGGACAGGAGGGCCGCCATCAGACCGTAGCCCTCGGCGGTCACCCGCATTTCGGCCAGCCGGTCGTGGAGCCACAGGTCGAACCCGCAGGGCACCAGGATCACTTCGGGTCGATAGGCATTGGCGAGCGGCCGTACCAGGAATTGCAGGATGCACAGGAAGTCCCGGTCCCCGTGCCCCTTGTGCAGGGGCACGTTCACCGTGTAGCCTTCGCCCCGGCCGGCGCCGACCTCGCCGAGTCTGCCTGTGCCCGGAAAGCCTGGGAATTGGTGGATCGAGAGGGCCAGCACCGCGTCTGTTTGGTAGAAAACCGCTTGGGTGCCGTTGCCGTGGTGGGCGTCGATGTCCACCACCATGACGCGCTTGACCCCACAGCGCTCCTGCAGGTAGCGGGCGCCCAGGGCGACGTTGTTGAAAATGCAGAACCCCATCCCCCGCCCCGGCTCGGCGTGGTGGCCCGGCGGCCGCACGGCGGCGAAACCGCGCTTTACCCGGCCCTCCTGAATCGCATCGAGTAGGCTGAAAACGCCGCCGACCGCCAGGCGGGCCGTGTCATAGGAATCGGCCGTGGTCTGGGTGTCCACATCCATCGACGTCAGGGGCTGGCCTGCGGTGGCGGCCACCCGGGCGATGTAGTCCGGGGTGTGGACCCAGGCGAGTTCCTCAGGTGCGGCCGGCCGCAACGCCACTTGAAGGGTCCGGCTCGCCAGGGCGGGGTCCTGGAGCACGGCTTGAATGGCTTCGCAGCGCTTGGAGCTCTCCATGTGGAAGACGCCCCGGAGGTGGCGCGCGAAGCGCTCGTCGACCACCACCCCCACGTCGATGACCGCCGGATCCGGATTGAACACGCGGCAAACGTCGGGGTTCTGAGCGGCGGCCGATACGAGGTGTTCGATCTCCGAGATGCTCCGGCGCACCCGCAGCAGGGCCCGGGTGGCGGCCGTGGCGATGGCGGGGTGGGTGCGCAGGGCGAGCGCCGCCTGCGCCATGGCTTCGACCTGCCGTTGTTCCGATGCCTCCGGCGCAGTCCGCGAAAAGCGGCGCATGGCCCGGATGTGGTGAGCGACCAAATCGCTCAAGGCGATGGTAACCTTGGGCGGCAGGTCGGGGCAAGCGGAGGCCATCGACAGAAGGGCGCGCACCAGATCGGGGCTGGGCCGGGAGAGCACGTAGCGGTGAGGGCTTTTGGGCCGGAAGCCCAAATGCTCGTAGAAGCGGCGCGCCGCGTGCTCCGAGTCCAGGACGATCTCCTGAGCCCGGCCGAAGCCGAGCTTCCAGAGCAGCCACGCCCCGGCCACTAAGAACCGGCCCACCCCGCGCGGCGAGGCCGGCTCGTCCTCGCCGGAGCGGCCGCGCAAGGTGGCGATGTACTTGATCTCGAGTCCCCTGTAAAAGAGGCCGGTTTTGAGGCCCAAAAAAAGCATGCCGACGATCCGGCCGTTCAGGGCACAGACGAAGAGCCGCTGCTCCCAACCGCTGATGAGGCACTCGAGCAGGAAGCGCAGATCGAAGAATTCCAGGTTGATGTCCGCCGCCTGAGCCAGCGCTTCGCGCCCGAAAGGGAAGTGCAGGAAGAGCGCCTCGCGGCACTCATCGAGGTGCCCCTGGAAGATGACGCGATCGTCCCGGCCGGAGAGCGGCACGTTGAGCGGCGGGTCCCCCGAGCGGATGGCGGAAAGCCGTGCGATCCGCTCCTCTGCGGCGGCTGCCCGGGGGCCGCTTGGGCTTGCGGCCGCCCCCCGGGCCCGGGTGAGGGCAAGGTCGGTTTCGTAGTCGACGAGCAGCCTGAGCCCGGCGGATCGCACCTCGCGCGCGGCTTGGAGCAGGTCGCGGTCGCGGCGGGTCTGCCGCATCTCCTGCCGGCGCTGCAGCTCCCCGTATTTGATGAGCAGCCCCCGTTCGATGGGGGCGCTGCCATCGCGGATGAAGAGGAATCTGGGGACCCGCACCGGGTTGCGGTCGAAGAGGAAATAGAAGTCGGTTCCCTCGGGAGGGCTCGCGGCCTCGGCCTGAGGGGCGATCCGACCCATGCCGAGCATCTCGTCCAGCGCCCTCCCGATCTCCGGTCGCCGGGATCCGATGGCATCGATGGCCCGCTTTATGTGCTCGCGCTTGATCATCAAAAGGGAAAAGGGGTCAAGGGTTCAAGGGAGGGACCATGTCCGTTCATTTCATTTCACCCCGAGCCCCTGGGCACTTTGCAATTATTCTGAACCCGGTCAGCCGAACGCAATGCCTGTTTCATTTGAGCGGCAGCTCCACGGTGAAGGCCGCACCCTGGCCGGGCTCGTTTTTGACCGTCAGGGTGCCACCCAGACGATCGAGGATGGTGCGGCTGATGGTCAGCCCCAGGCCCAGCCCGTCGGGCTTGGTCGTGTAGAGCGGCTCGAAGATCTTCGCGAGATCCCGTTCGGGGATCCCGGGACCGCTGTCGACAACCGTCACGCAGAGCCGGTTTTCCGTGCGATCCGTGCGGATCTCGATCGTGCCGCCTTCCGGGGTGGCGGCCACGGCGTTGGTGATCAGGTTCTGCAGCACCTGGCGCAGGTCTTCGGGGTCGCTGCAGACCGTGGCCGCGGCGGTGTCCGCCTCGCGGTTCACCCGGATCCGCTTGAAGTGCAGTTCGCGCCGCATCAGCTCCAGGAGTTCGGCGATCAGCACCTGGATGTCGAAATCGATGCAGGCCGGCCCCTCCGAGGGCCGGGCGAGATCCAGCCCCTGTTTAACGGCTTTTTCGCTGCGATGGATTTCGGCGTCGATCTGCTCCAGGGTGCCGCGCACCTCTTCGGGGTCGACCGAGCCCTCCGGGGGCCGGCCTGCCAGAACCCGCAGCCACTGGGAGGCGGCGTGGATGTTGGCCAGGCTGTCGGTGATCTCCTCGAGCGCCCCCTGGGAGAGCCGGCCGGCGGAGGCCATTTTGCTCGCCTGCTGCAGCTGGCGGTCGAGAAACTGCAGGCTGGTGCGCTTGGCCTCGAGGCGCAGCACCATCTGGTTGGTGGTGAGGAGCACCGTGGGGACGATCAGGAACACCCCCAGCACGAAGATCAGGAGCACGATCCAGCGCACCCGCTGAAAAGAGGCATAGACGTCGGTCCGCTTGACCTCGACCACGGAGAGCCAGGGCACGCCCTTCAGCCAGGCCATGGCGACGATGCGCGCACCATGGTCTTCGATCCGAACTTCTTCGAAGCGCGGCGGCTCCCTGTAGCGCGATTGCTCCATGACGTCGCCCGCGGTCTGGGGCCGGGTCTGAAAGATCCCCTTGCAGTCGATCAGGTAGGCGTCCATTTTCAACTCGCCGGCGCTGCGCGAGACGAAGCGATCGAAGAAGTCGGCATCCAGGGTTGCGCGCAGCACCCAGGCGCCATCCGCATCCGGCTGTCCCACGGCGATGATGACGTGCGGGATTTGCCGGTAGCCGAGGTAGACATCGCTGATGTAAACCCCGGTTTCCAGTGCCGGTGCGAACCAGGCTTGTTCGCGGTAGTTGCGTTCCATCAGGTCGAACGGGCCGGCATAGGCCCGGTGGTGGCCCTCCCCGTCGATGACCCCCAGGTCGGTGAAGCATGGCACGCCCTCCCGCAGTGAGCGGAAGGCGCGCTCGATGCCACCCGGTTCCGTGAGCTGCCGAAATCCGAGACTGCCGGCCAGCGCTTTGAGGTCCGCGGTGCGCTCGCTCAAAAACTGGTCGATCATGTCGCGGTGATCGGCCGCTTGGATACGCAGGGCGTTCGCCGCATCGTTTTTCAGGACCTCGCTGGTGTAGACATAAACCACCCCCCCCAGCACCAGCAGAGGCAGGAACGCGGCGGTTAGGAGGGAGACCACCACTGTGTTCCAGAGGCTGCGAAAGTAGGGAAAATCCCCGCTGCGCGCGGATCGTTCAGCACTGCCGTTGGCGGCCATGGCGGAGCCTCCCATTTGGCATAAGGTCTAAAAGGCACAGAACAGAGAGCATGGGGCAGAGGGAAAAGGGCATCGAGTCAAATGAGCCGGTTCAATTTTTACCCGATGCTCTCCGCCCTACGTCTTTTAACGCGCCAGGTGCGTCAGCACGTCCTTCAGCCGGACGATGCCGGTCACCCGGCCATTTTCCATCACCGGCATGCAGCGCACCCTGGCTTCCAGCATGCGGCGGGCGGTATCGGCCAAGTCGGCCTCCGGGTCGGCGGCGGCCGGGTGCCCGGTGCGCATGATGTCGGCAAGCGGCCGGTCGGGAAGCCACTGCGGGTGCGCCGCCAGCTCCTCCCAGGAGGGCGACGGCCGCGGGGGGTCCGGCTGCGCCGCATCCATCAGATCGCGGCGTGAGACCACGCCCTGGAAGCGATCTTCCGCGTCGAGGATGTAAAGCTCGTCCCGGGCGGATATCCCGGCTTGGCGTGCAAACACGTCGAGCGCCCTCGAAAGGGTGTCCTCGGCCTCCAGCCGTACGAAGGAGGGCCAGGTGATCTCCTTTACCAAGCGCCGTGGCCAGAGCACCGGGCGGCGCTTGATGGACTCGATTTCATGGGCCTCGCGGATCTTCGCGGCAAGATCCTCGATGTCGCAGGGTTTCATCAGGTAGTCGAGGGCGCCGGCGCGCATGGCCTCGATGCCGGTCTCGACGTCGGCGTGACCGGTGAGCATCAGCACCTCGGTTTCGGGGGAGGCCTCCTTGATGCGCTGCAAGGCCTCGATGCCGCTCATGCCGGGCATTTTCACGTCCAACACCACGACATCGACCCCTTGCTCGGCCGCTGCGATCCCGGAGGGCCCGTCGAAGGCCGTAACCACCTCGAATCCGCGGCCGCGCATCAGCTTGGCCAGGTTCAGCACGAAGCGCTCTTCGTCGTCGATCAGCAGAACACGGATGGGCTGGTTTTCCACCGGGATCTCCTCTTCAAGCTCCACGGTTGGTACTGCTTTTACTCCGGCAACAAAATGCTTTTAGACGCCCTATCGGTGGGATAGCCCGGTGGGAGGGAGGCCCCCATCGGCGGCAGACAAATTCCCCCGGGCTCCGACAACGCCCCCGCAACCCCCAAGATATCCCCTGCCAGGCAGCAGGGAGGGCGGCCGCCGTGAAGCACCGGGTCCGGGGCTGTTTCGGGCAACTGTGAGCGGGATAGCTGCCGTCCGCAGCGGCTGCGGCGAGATGTCTGCAGCCGATGGGGGCCTCACTCCCACCGGGCGCAGCCGGTACGGACGGGTCCCCATTTGAATTTGTTTTGTTGCCGGTTTAATAAACAAAAACCCCGGCTCATGGTTCGTTTACCATGCGAACGGGGTGGCATGCAAATTCCGACGGCACTCCTCTCGGGAGGAGAAAACAGGGTCGATGCCCCTTACCATCACGCGAAATGAAACATGATCGCGGCAGCCAAGCTCGCCATCAAGAGCGAGTTGGCCAGCTTGCCCTTGCGGATCGGGTGGAAATGGGCCTCGCTGCGCAGGTGGCCGTTCGGGCAGGCGTAGGCCCAGCTTTTTCCGTCTTGGCCGCGGCGGCGCTCCACCAGCTCTCCGCAAAACCCCTGCTCCCGGCTGCCCTGGGTGCAGGTCAGGCGCTGGCCGGTTAAATGAGCGATGAGATTGAGAATCCAGTTCCACGTCAGCATTCCGATGAAAATGGCGATCAAGAGCGCTTGGAAGGTGGCGACGGTGAAGCCCAGCCCGGCCAGGCCCTGGCCGATGTTGGCCATGCTCAGAGGACCCTCCACCCGGCCGAAAAAGCCGAGATAGTAGAGGCCGAAGCACACGGCCATGACGATCATGTTCAGCCCGAAGCGGAATTTCCAGCGCCGGGCATAGCTGCGTCCCGGGGTCTGCTGCAGGGTCTGCTGCATCGGTGGGGCCTCTTTTTCTTTCGTTTTCATTATTTGGTTTTTAAGTGGGGACCCCGTTTCCGGGGTCCCCGTCGCAAGGAGGTCAGCAGGCAGAGAACGGGGGTTCCTCCTTGTGAGCTCGAGTGCACTACAGGGACAGCACCTTCTTGATGTCCGGCCAGGACTTGTACGTGGCGTAGAAGGCCAGGATCAGGCTGTAGGCCGGCACCACCACCTGCCAGATCTTTTCGGGAAACACCCGGGTGGCCCAGGGGGCGACCACCGCCGAGAGGATCGTCGCGATCATCATGGAGGGCAGGAGCAGGTAGTCGATGACCACCCCGCCGGAGAGCATCAGCAGCCAGATGATGATCGAGTAGGTGGAGACCGTGCCTTCGGAGATGGCGGTGACCGCCATCATGCTTTTAGCCGGGACGCCTGAGATCAGACCGCCGATGGTCACCACCGGGCCGTAGCCGCCGCCGCCGACACCCTTGTTGAAGCCCGCCAAAAAGGCCCAGAACATCATCATCTTGGGTCTATAACGGCGACTGCCCTTGTCGGACATCCCCTGGTAGAGAGAGATACAACCCATGCCGAGCAGCAGCACGCAGACGTAGAGGGTGATCCACACCTTGGCGAACTTGAAGATGGCGTAGACCGAGGTCACTGAGATCGTGACGGCCAGAATGCCGGGGATGGCGATGAAGAGCCAGAGCTTGATGGTCTCCGACATCGGCTTGAAGTTCCATTCCACGTTTTCGTACTCGGCGTGGAGGAAGGTGCCGATCAGGCCGGCCACCCCCTGCTGGATCATGACCACCGGCACGATCTGTTTGGGGTCGAAGCCCATCACCAGCAAGAGCGGGGTGATGGCGGTGCCGAAGCCCATGCCGGCGGTCGCGTCCATGAACTCGAAGATCATCGCGATTCCGACGACCGACCATATGATGGCCCACTCGCTGGTGCCCACCCAACCCATGCTCTTGACGAAGGTGGACGGGATGCGCTGGGTGGACTCGAAGGGGTTTCCGGCCAGCCAGCATCCGATCAGGAAGACCACAAAGAGGACGCCGATGCTCCACAGCGCCGCGGTGACCTGCGACTTCTCGGGCATGAGCCGCTCCCAGGGAGTTTTTTCCTTGTCCAGTTTCTGGGCAATTTCAAAGCCTGTTTTTCTCACCTGTTCTTCTGCCATAAATCCTCCTTTGGACGTTTGTGGGCTTTCCGATCCGGGGTTTCATCTCGGCGGCCGGCCCTATCCGGCCGCGTCGTTTGCCGATCATCTTCGGACACGAGTCGAATCAAGATGCATGCCAATTTCAGGGGGCCGCTGGTGCGGCCCCCTGAAATTGGATTAATATATTAAAATAGTTACTAATTAATGTTTTGAAGAGGCGTTGGTATAGACAGGAGGGGCTCTCTTAAGGGCCACGAGTGTAACCAGGCGGGAGACATGATTCTTCGTCGATGCAATCCGGGGGTGACATCCCCCCAGGGGCGTCATCCCTGCGCAGACACTGCCGCCGGGCGGCGCGTGGTCGCAAGATAGCCTTAAAATCAGGCGGGGCGGCTGGTGGCACCGTCAGGGGCGGCGGATCCCGCGCTCACCGTTCATCCCCTGGCATGCCCCTTGCTCCCTTTCGCTTCCAGGGCGGAACGCAGGCGAACACGTGGTTTTCTGCGAACTGCAGGTAAGAGAAGAATCTGAAATGGGGAGGCCAACGATGCCGTCGCGCAACATCGACCCCATCATCCGGCCCTGTGCCGAAGACCTGCCGCTCGAGCCGAGCGTCGGCCTTGGCGAGAAAATCACCCGCGCCATCGAGGTGATGGTCAGCCACAATCTGAAGCGCATCGCGGTGGTCCGCAACCGGCGGGCTGTCGGGATGCTCCGGTTGGAGGACGCCTTTAAGGAGATCGGCCTGGAGATGCCCGGAAAAAGCTGACCGGTATAAGTTCGAGGCTGGAAGCTTATTAAGCAAGGCGGGGCAAACGCCCCTCCACAGCAGCCCCAACCCTCATGTTTTCCTGTGGGAGCGGCTTCCAGCCGCGATTATTTTACGGCTTTTCCGGACCCCGAAGCCTGAGACCTCACCGGTTTTCCTGCCTTTGAAAAAAATCACCCTTCTTTCTGTTTATAGTCCATGGCCTCGATCCCCGCATCCTTCATCAACCGGTGTAGGTACTGGCGCTGGATCCCTGCGCTCTCCGCCGCGCGGCTGATGTTGCCTGCGTGCTGTTCGAGCAGGCGGCGGATGTAGCGGCTGTGGAAGTGCTGGATCGCGCGCTCCTTGGCCTCGCGGAAGGGCAGCTCCGCGGCGGCGGCCTCCATGGGCGGCGGCCCGTCGCAGGCACTGCCCTCAAGTTGGAGGTCGGCGATGGTGAGGGTGTGGGTGCGGCTGAAGATCACCCCGCGCTCGATGATGTTTTCCAGCTCGCGCACGTTGCCGGGAAAATCGTAGGCCATCAACACCTGCATGGCCTCGGGCGAAATCTCCGTCACCGTTTTTCCGTTGAGGGCGGCATACTGGGCGAGGAAGTGCCGGGCCAGCAGCTCTATGTCCTCGCGGCGCTCTCGCAGGGACGGCAGCTCGAAGTGGATTACGTTCAGGCGGTAGTAGAAGTCTTCGCGGAAGAGCTTGCTGCGGATGTCGGCTTTCAGATCGTGGTTGGTGGCGGCGACGAAGCGCAGGTCGGCCTTCTTGGTCACCACATTGCCGACCGGCTTGTACTCGCCCTCCTGGAGCAGCCGCAGGAGCTTGGTCTGCAGGTGCGGGGAGAGGTCTCCGATTTCGTCCAGAAAGAGGGTGCCCTCGTGCGCCTCCTCGACCAGACCCTTCTTTTCCTTCCAGGCGCCGGTGAAGGCGCCCTTGACGTGGCCGAACAGCTCGCTCTCCAGCACCTCCGAGGGGATGGCGGTGCAATTTACGGTCACCAGGCGTTTGTCGCGGCGCAGGCTGTGCTGGTGGACGGCGCGCGCGACCAGCTCCTTGCCGGTCCCGCTGGGGCCGGTGATCAGCACCGTTCCCATCGTGGGTGCGACCTGGCGGATGCGCTCGAAGATCACGCGCATGGGGGCCGAGGCGCCGACCAGGGCCGCAAAGCCCTCCTTCTCGGCCAGGGCCTGGCGCAAGGCCAGGTTCTCGCGCACCATGGCCTGCCAGTGCACGGCCTTGTCTACGGTCAGCAGCAGGCGCTCCTGCCGGAACGGCTTGGTGATGTAGTCGAAGGCCCCCTTGCGGGTCGCCTCGACCGCGTTCTCGATGGTGGCAAAGGCGGTCAGGACGATTACGGCCGTTTTCGGTGCGAGCTTCTTGACGGCCTCCAGCAGCCGGAGCCCGTCCATGCCGGGCATCTTGAGGTCGGTCAAAACCAGCTCCACCGGGTCGGCCCGAAACCGCTCCAGGGCGCGGGCGGGGTCGTGCTCGGTGACGACCTCGTAGTCCCGTTCCTCGGAGATCATGCGCCGCAGCAGGGCGAGCATGTCTTTTTCGTCGTCGACGATGAGTATCCTGGCGGTCATAAGTTTTTCCCTTTTATGCGGGCAGCAGCCTGACGGTAAAGGTGGTCGCGCTTTGCTTGCCGAGAGCGGTTGCCGGGCTGCTGGCGCACTCGATCGTGCCCCCGAAGCCGCTGACGATCCCGTAGCTCACGAACAGCCCCAGCCCGGTGCCTTTGCCTTCGGGTTTGGTGGTAAAAAAAGGTTCGAAGATCCGGTCCATGTTCTCGGGCGAAATTCCCGCCCCGGTGTCCTGGAACTGAACCACCACCCGGCGGGGGCTGCGTTCCAGGAAACTTCGGATCGTGAGGGTGCCGCCGGTTTCCATGGCGGCCATGGCGTTGGTGATCAGGTTGAGGAAAACCTGCTGCAGCTGGCGGGCGTCCCCCTTGGCCGGGGGCAGGGGGTCGGCGAGCTGCACGGTCAGCTCGACCCCGTTCTTCTCCAACAGATGCCGCACGATCTTGACGATGGCCTCGATGCAGCGGTTGACCTCGGCCTGCGCCATCGGTTGGTTCTCGGCGCGGGCGAAACTGAGCAGGTTTTCGACGGTCTCCTTGCAGAGCAGTCCCTGGCGTTCGATGGTCTTGAGGTCCTCGAACTGCTGGGAGCCGGGCTCTGCCTTGCGCAGCAGCAGTTCGCAGAATCCAAGGATGACGCCGAGCGGGTTGTTGATCTCGTGGGCCACCCCGGCGGCGAGAGTCCCTAAACTGGCGAGCTTTTCGGCGTTCACGAGCTGCCGCTGCAGATTTTTGTTCTCGGTGACGTCGCGCGCAATGCAGAGTACGGCGCCGGTTTCGCCGCCTTCGGTCTTGATCGGCATGAAGTTGGCGCTGAGCCAAAGCGACTGATCGTCCAGCGGCAGTTCGAGCTCCTGGCGCAGGCTCTTGCCGGTGCGATGCACCTGCTCAATGAGGGCGGTCTGCTGGCCGGCGGCAGGTTCCGGAAAGGCGTTCGCAAGGGGCCGGCCGATGAAGGCCTCGGGCGTGCCGCCGAAAAAGGTGGCCGTGAAGGTGTTCACGGACTGGAAGCGGCCCTCGCGGTCGACGGTGAAAATCAGGTCCTCGGCGCTTTCGACCAGGGAGCGGTATTTCTCCTCCGACTTGGCCAGGGCCTCGGTCTTCGAGAGCACCCGGGCTTCGAGCACTTTCGACCAGCGGTTCTCAAGCCAGATCACGGTCCCGGCCCCCAGCATCACCGCGAGGAGGATCAGCCCCTGCAGCAGGAAAATTTTATGGGACCAGCTCCCCAGGGCCTCCTCCACCTCGGACTGGGGGGCAATCACGGCCACCGACCAGTACTGGGGCGGGTGGTCCGCCACCGCGACCGCCGTGTAGGCGATGAGCTTCTTCGTCGGGCTGACGATCCCGCGATGCCAGGGGGAGTAGTACCACCCGGTGCCCTGCTCGCCCTTGAGCATCTTCTCCTGCTGGATGAAGTTGATGCGCTCGTAGGAGACGAGCGGAAGCCTCTCTTCACGCACGGTGAAGGCGTTGCCGCCGATGAAGTCCGGGTTGGGGTGGTAGAGGAAGGTGCCGCTCGCGTCGATCAGCCAGGCATAGCCGCTCGTTCCGGAGCGGATGTTCTTCAAAAGGCCGGCGAGGAGGGCGGAGACGTTGATACGGGCCACGAGCAGGCGGGAGTGGTCCGCCGCGAGCGGGGCGGCCGCCGCCATCTCGGCGCCGGCGGCCGACATCCGGACCGGCGAGATCCAGAAGGCGGGCGAGGCCCCGGGCATGAAGTGGATTTCGTTCTCCGGGGAGTTCGCGGGCAGTCGGTGCTCGGAGAAGTTCCCCGGGGGGGAGAGGTCCAGGGTCCGGCGGTTCAGGAGATCCAACACTTCCACCCGGCGCACCCCGCTCTCCTGCATGCGCTCCAGCCCCTGTCTCAGTGTGGACTTCTGTTCGGGGGCGCCGGTGGGCATCGCCTGCAGGTGGTGCGCCAAGTGGAAGAGCTCGCGGGTGATGCCGCCGATCTCGCGTTCGATGCGTGCCTTGGCGGTCTGGGCGATGACCATCTGCTGGGCGTTGAACTGGTCGGTCACGATGGTGCGCATTTCCCTCTGGGACCAGAGGCCGACCAGGATCCCGCCGGTCGTGATCAGGATGACGGCCAGGTAGACAACGGTGACGATGATGCGCCCGGATCTGGTTTGTTTCGTAATGGACATGGTCGGTTGTAACCGCAAGGATTCTGCGCAGGAGCCCTTTGCGGGTTGCGGGTATCATAGCCGATTCCGGGGAAATCTCAAGCCGGGCGGGCGAGCCGGTGGAGCGCGAGGGGCGTTGGAGCGTCCTTTGGGGAGGGGGCCCCGCCACGATGCGCGCGGCGCGTACGGGCCCGTCACGGCCGCCGGCGGGCACCACCGGCCTGCGGTGCGTCAAGAACGTGACGGGCAGGAACTCTCAGCTTTCGAGCTCTTCGGCGAATTTTTTCCGAAAGGCCCGGGAGACCAGCTCCGCCGAAAGGGACGGCGATTGGAGGTGGTCGCAGTTGATGACCATGTCGAACTCGTAGGGGCTGGCATCCTTCTTTCCGAAGGCTTTTTGAAAAAAGGCGCGTTGCTCCCGGTCGATTTTGGCCAAGGTGGCGGCGGCTTCCGCCTCGCCGACGCGCAACAGGGATGCCAGCCGCCTGATCCGGAATTCGTCGGAGCAGATGAACCGCACCGCCAGCACGCGCGCGCGGGGCAGGATCAAATGCGTCCCGCGGCCGACGAAGATCGTCGACTCCGTGGCCGCCAGCGCCAGCACCGCGCCGACCAGGCTGCGCAGGTAGTCGCTCATGACAAAGGATTTTTTCCCGAAGATCATGGCCGACAGCTCGACGGTTTTGCCGGGGTAAATCTCGTCGAAGAACTGGACGGTCTCCTGGTCCAGACCGGCCTCGCCGGTCATGCGTTCGAGAATCTCACGGTCGGCGACCCGCGTGCGGATTTTGCGGGAAAGAAGATCGGCGATCTCCAGCGCCCCCACCCCGATTTTGCGCGAAAAGCAGACGCAGGGGGGAATCTGCAGGGGGGTGCCCTTCTGTTGGGCCAGCTTCCGGCGGCGGGCCTCCCACTCGCGCGCGTAGCGGGAGACCACTTCGCCGGCCTCGGGACGCTTTTTGGCATAGGTTCCGGGGACATATGGGGTTGCCGTCTTGAGGATCGCCATGTCACACCTCCCTCGGGTGATCGGTGAAAAAACGGTGGTCATCGTTCGACCGGATCAGGTTGAGGATGACGCCGGCGGCGGGGTCGACGAGGGCGGCCGACGCCGGTGACAGCCTCCGGGTGAAATCGAAATGCTCGCCCCGCACGGAGACCAGAAAGCACTCCGGCGCCCGTCCGGCGAACGCCTGCAGCAGCCAGAGAAACCCCTCCGGCGGCAGGGCGTGCGTGAGCCCCGAGGCCCAATGCGCTTTCGGCCGGATGGGGGCGCACACGATCGTCCGTGGCTCCGCCGGCACATGGGCGTCCACAAAGATCAGCCGGCTGCAGCCGCCGACATCCAGCACCAGCTCCGGCATCAGCTGGCGGACGAAGAGCACCGCGGCCTCCGTCGCGGTTCCGCCCAACCCGGTGTCGCCGTCGTCGAGGGGTGGGGACCCCAGGCGGCAGCGCAGCCGGTTGACGACGTGGAGGGCGACGCCGTCGTCCCCGCGATCCGGGTTGCCCAGTCCCATCACCACAGGCTGCACCATGGCCGACGCCTCCTGCCTCACCGTGCGAGCCGCGCCTGCACCCGCCCGTCCGGGCCGATCAGCGTCAGCGCAAGCGGCATGCGCCCGATCGCATGCGTGGAGCAGGAGAGGCACGGGTCGTAGCAGCGCACGGCGGCCTCCACCCGGTTCAGCATGCCCTCCGCCACATCCGGGCCGTGCACGAAGGCCTTGGCAACGCTATCCACCGCCCGGTTCATGGCCCAGTTGTTGTGCCCCGTGGCGACGATGAGGTTGGCCCGGGAAATCAGCCCGTTTCCGTCGACGCTGTAATCGTGCACGAGGGTGCCCCGCGGGGCCTCGATGGCGGCGACCCCGCGGTCGCTGGGTTCGGCCGGCCCGTAGGTCCGGGTATCGAGGGACAGGATCTCGGGTTCTGCGAGCAACTGGTCGATGCGCTCGAGGGCGTAAATCAGCTCGATCAGCCGCGCGTAGTGATAGAAGAGCGAGCCCTCCACCGGTCGCCCGTCGGCGATCTGCCGGAAGCGCTTGAACTCCTCCTGGGCCAGGGGGGTGGGGATGGCGTCGATCACGTTCAGTCGGCCCAGGGGCCCCACGCGGTAGGAGCCCTCCGGCCAGCCCTGCTTGCAATAGTGCGGGAACTTCAAGAACGACCAAGGATGAAGGCCAAGATGAACGAGATCGGGTCGCCGCTGGGCGGCGAGGTCAGCGGCCATATCTTCATCGGCGAGGACTACTACGGCTTCGACGACGCGCCGCTGGTGGCGCTGAAGGTGCTGGAAATCCTGAGCAAAACCGAGGAGAGCTTCTCCGGTCTGTTGGCCGGGATGCCGAAGCTGCTCGCCACGCCGAAGATCATCCTGCCCGTCACCGACGAGGACAAGTTCGCCATCATCGCCGCGCTGGGTAACAACCACAAGCAAGATCACGAAGTGATCGACGTGGACGGCGCGCGCGC
>JAWOHH010000028.1:0-14578 GCA_046496215.1 Desulfobacterales bacterium | reverse complement strand
CGGCGATCTGCTCGACGACCTGGTGAAGGCGCTCCCCCGCCCCCCCGCGGACGGGGGCGATGCGGGGGCCGGCGAGATGATCGGCCTGGCCGTCGTGGGGCGGCCGAACGTCGGTAAATCCTCCCTGATCAACCGCATCCTGGGCCGGCCGCGCCTTTTGGTGAGCCCCATCCCCGGCACCACCCGGGACGCGATCGACACGGTCCACCGCCGCGGGGGGTCCTCCTACCTGATGATCGATACGGCCGGCATCCGCCGCAAGGGCAAGGTCTCCCGCAAAATCGAGAAGTTCTCGGTGATCAAGGCCCTGCGGAGCCTGGAGCGCTGCGACGTCGCGCTGATCGTCATGGATGCGGGGCAGGGGGTCACCGACCAGGACATCACCGTGGCCGGCTACGCCTTTGAACGCGGGTGCGGGTGCGTGCTGGTGCTGAACAAGTGGGACCTGGCGGAGAAGAGCGGCACCTCGGAGCGCACCCTCATCGAGCAGGTGCGCCGGCAGGCGAAGTTCCTCGCCTTTGCCCCGGTCCTCACGGTTTCCGCCCTGAGCGGCCGGCGGGTGAGCAAGATTTTCGGAGCGGTCGACACGGTCTATGCGCAGTACTGTCGCCGGATCGCCACCGGCGAGTTGAATCGTCTGCTGGAGACGGCCCTCGCAAGGACCCCCCCGCCGCTTCACCGGGGGCGACCGGTCAAGTTCTACTACGGCACCCAGGCCGCCTCCAAGCCGCCGACCATCGTCTGTTTCGTCAACCACCCGGAGGCGGTGCACTTCTCCTACAAGCGCTACCTGCTCAACCAGCTGCGGGAGCATGCGGGGCTGGAGCAGACCCCGGTGCGCCTGTTTTTCCGGCAGCGTGAGCGCAGGACGTGAACTCTTCGAAAATGGACATCTTCGAGCACCACGCTCGGGAGGCGGCCGATGCGGCCCGGCCGCTGGCGGAGCGCATGCGCCCGCGGCGCATGGAGGAGTTCGTCGGCCAGCGCCACCTCGCGGGCGAAGAGGGGCTCATCCGGCAGGCGGCCCGGGCGGACCGGGTCTTCTCCATGATCCTCTGGGGGCCGCCCGGGTGCGGCAAGACCACTCTCGCGCGCATCATCGCCGGCGAGACCCGGGCCCACTTCGTACACTTCTCGGCGGTGCTCTCGGGGGTGAAGGAGATCCGCGCGGTCATCGAGGAGGCCCGCACCCAGCAGGCGCTTCACCGCCGCCGCACGGTGCTCTTCGTCGACGAGATCCACCGCTTCAACAAGGCCCAGCAGGACGCGTTTCTCCATCACGTGGAGAGCGGGCTGATCACCCTGATCGGCGCGACCACCGAAAACCCCTCCTTCGAGGTGATCGCTCCGCTGCTCTCGCGCTGCCGGGTGGTGACCCTGGAGCGGCTCTCCGAGGCGGAGATCACCGCGATCCTCGCCCAGGCGCTGGCGGACGGGGAGCGCGGGCTGGGCCGGGAGGGCATCGGGCTCGATGCCGACGCAGCCGCCTTTCTCGCGCGCGCTGCGGACGGGGATGCCCGCACCGCCCTGAACGCGCTCGAGGTGGCGGCCGCCCTCGCACCGCCTGCGGCGCCGGGCGATTCGAATGGCAGGCGCATCACGCTGGCCGTCCTGCAGCAGGCGCTGCAGAAGAAGGCCCTGGTCTACGACAAGACCGGGGAGGAACACTACAACCTGATCTCGGCGCTGCACAAGAGCCTGCGCGGCAGCGACCCGGATGCCGCCCTCTACTGGCTGGCCCGGATGCTCGCCGCGGGGGAGGACCCGTTCTTCATCGCGCGGCGCATGGTGCGCTTTGCCTCGGAGGACATCGGGAACGCCGACCCCAACGCCCTGGGGGTCGCTTTGAACGCCATGGAGGCCTTTCGATTCCTGGGGCACCCCGAGGGGGAGCTCGCGCTGGCCCAGGCCGCCGTCTACCTGGCGACCGCACCCAAGAGCAACCGCATCTACACCGCCTACGGAGAGGTGCGGGAGGCGGTCGCCGCGGGCGGGTCGCTGCCGGTCCCGCTTCACATCCGCAATGCCCCCACGGCCCTCATGCAGGCGCTCGGCTATGGCCGGGGGTACCGGTACGCCCACGATTTCAAGGACGCCGTCGTCCCCCAGGACTACCTGCCGGATGAACTGAAGGGCCGGGTGTTCTACCGGCCCACGGACCGCGGCTATGAAAAGCTCGTCCGCGACCGCCTTGAGCGCTGGCGTAGGCTGCGCGGCAAGGCCCCCGGGCACGACGCCGGATAGGCCCGCAGGGGCTGAAAAGAGCTTTGCCCGGGCGGTGGGGTGTGCTATAAAATTTAGTTCGGGAGACCGGGTTTCTGTCTTTCAAAACGGCATGCCAAACGGAGGAGGAAGCGATGAAAGAGGCTGTGATCGTCAGTGGAGCGAGGACTGCGGTGGGGGGGTTCGGCGGCGCCCTGAAAGATGTTGCGGCGATCGATCTGGCCGCCCTGGTGATCCGGGAAACGCTGAAGCGCGCCAACCTGCGACCGGAACCCAGCGCGGTCATGCAAGCGGCAGCGCCGGAAAAGCTGAAGGGCCAGGGGCTCATCGAACTCGAGAAAAAAGCCGCTGCATGGGATGCCAACGCAGCGCCGATCGCGGTGGATGAGGTCATTATGGGCAACGTGCTCCAGGCGGCCCAGGGGCAGAACCCGGCGCGCCAGGCCATGGTCCGGGCCGGCCTCTCCAAGGAGACCCCCGCCATGACCGTCAACAAGGTCTGCGGCTCGGGCCTCAAGGCCATTGCGTTGGGAGCCTCGGCGGTCATGACCGGCCAGGCGGAGGTGGTCGTGGCCGGCGGTATGGAGAACATGAGCCTGGCCCCCATGGCCATGCCCAAGGCCCGCTGGGGCTACCGCATGGAGCTGACCGGCCGGGGCGAGGTCCTGGATTTGATGGTGTTCGATGGCCTGTACGAGATTTTTTACGGCTATCACATGGGCGTGACGGCCGAGAACATCGCCGCGCTTTACAACATCAGCCGCGCCGAGCAGGATGAGCTCGGGGTGATGAGCCATCAGCGCGCCCGCGCCGCCATCACGGGCGGCCTGTTTGCCGATGAAATCGTCCCGGTGGTGATCAAGGACCGCAAAGGCGACATCGTCGTCGCCACCGACGAGCGGCCCATGGAGACGACCCTCGAAAAGATGGCCAAGCTGCGGCCGGCCTTCAAACCCGACGGCACCGTCACCGCCGGCAATGCCTCCGGCATCAACGACGGGGCCGCGGCGGTGTTGATCATGAGCGCGGAGAAGGCCCAGGCGCTGGGGCTCAAGCCCTTTCTCAAGGTCAAGGCCTTCGCCTCCGGGGCGCTCGACCCGGCCTACATGGGCCTGGGGCCGGTCCCGGCCGTGCGCAAAGCGCTGAAGGCCGCCGGCATGCGCCTTGCGGACATCGACATGATCGAGTTGAACGAGGCCTTCGCATCCCAGGCGATCGGCTGCATGCGCGAGCTCGGGCTGAAGAACGACCGGCCGAACGAACTCGGCAGCGGCATTTCGCTCGGCCACCCCATCGGGGCCACCGGCGCACGGCAGGTGGTGACCGCCATGCACCACATGCGCCGCAAGGGCTACCGCACCGGCCTCATCACCATGTGCATCGGGGGCGGCATGGGGATGGCCATGGTCGTCGAGGGCTGAAGATTTTTATTTACATGATTTGGTATTATTGCTAATAGTTAAACCCAAAAATCGCCTGGAGGACGGTCCTTATGGATGTCGCTCGCAGACTCGGGATCCTGGTGTTTTGCGCGGTGCCGGCCATCATCGGGGGGGGCATCGTATACCACTATACCGACTCCCTGACGTCGATCTTCATTTATGAGGTCATCCTGCTGATGGCCGCAGGAGCCTTCGTCAGCCGATAACGCCGTTTGCTAAGCGTTTGACATCGTTCGCCGCCACGGCCGCCGCGTTGCCGACCCAACCCGGGTGCCGTGGCGTGTTTTATGCGCTGCACGCCGTTGGATCGCATTCCCTTTCCAAAGGTCGCCGTTCGGGATATCCGCTACGTGAGGGTCGCCCGCGCCCTGCCGTTCGGCGCCCCCTCGACCGAAACCGGATCGCATGTCAGGAGCCTTCATGACCCAGCTGAACCCATCGCCTGAAGTCAGCATCGAAAAGGAGATGAAGAAGTCCTATCTGGACTACGCCATGAGCGTCATCATCGGCCGGGCGCTGCCGGATGTGCGCGACGGGCTCAAGCCCGTTCATCGCCGCGTGCTCTACGCCATGGGCGAGCTGAAGAACGATTACAACAAACCCTACAAGAAATCGGCACGCATCGTCGGCGACGTGATCGGTAAATACCATCCCCACGGCGATGTCGCCGTCTACGACACCATCGTGCGCATGGCCCAGGATTTCTCGATGCGCTACCCGCTCGTCGACGGCCAGGGCAACTTCGGCTCCATCGACGGCGACCCGCCGGCCGCCATGCGCTACACCGAGATCCGCATGCAGCGCCTGGCCCACGAGATGCTCGTGGACCTGGACAAGGAGACGGTGAACTTCAGTCCCAACTACGACGAGTCGCTGCTCGAGCCCTCCGTCCTGCCCTCCAAGGTCCCGAACCTGCTCGTCAACGGCTCGTCCGGGATCGCCGTGGGCATGGCGACGAACATCCCCCCGCACAACATCTCCGAGGTCATCGACGCCCTGAGCGCGCTCATCGACACCCCCGGAATCAGCTGCGAGGAGCTGATGGCGCACGTCCCCGGCCCGGACTTTCCCACGGCGGGGATCATCTACGGCAAGGGGGGGATCCACGAAGCCTACACCACCGGCCGGGGCATCATCCGGGTCCGGGCGCGGGTGATGATCGAAAAGGACAAGCGCCAGCAGACCGAAACCATCGTCGTTACCGAGCTGCCCTTCCAGGTCAACAAGGCCCGGCTGATCGAAAAAATCGCCGAGCTGGTGCGCGACAAGCAGATCGAGGGCGTCAAGTACGTGCGGGACGAGTCGGACCGGGAGGGCATGCGCATTGCGCTGGGCCTCAAAAAGGACGGGCTGGCCCCGGTGATCATCAACCAGCTTTATAAGCACACCCGGATGGAGGCCACCTTCGGGGTCATCTTCCTGGCCATCGTCGACAACCGCCCGGAGCTGCTCAACCTCAAGCAGATCCTGGAGCACTTCGTCCTGCACCGCAAGGAGATCGTCCTGCGGCGCACCCGCTACGACCTGGCCAAGGCCGAAGCGCGCGCCCACATCCTGGAGGGGCTCAAGATCGCCCTCGACCACCTGGACGAGGTGGTGGCGCTGATCCGCGCGTCGGCCTCGCCGGCCGAGGCGCGCGAGCGGCTGATGAGCGGCTACGGGCTCTCCGAGCTCCAGGCCCAGGCCATCCTGGAGATGCGCCTGCAGCGGCTGACCGGCCTCGAGCGCGAGAAGGTCCTGGAGGAGTACCGCAGCGTTTTGCTCGACATCGCGCGCTTCAAGGAGATTTTGGCCAGTGAGCGGCTGGTGCTCGACATCATCAAGATCGAGCTGGCCGAGATCAAGGCCCAGTTCGGCGATCCGCGCCTGACGGAGATCGTCGAGGAGGCGCGGGAGATCTCCATCGAGGACATGATCGCCGAGGAGGACATGGTGGTCACGCTCTCCAACCGCGGCTACATCAAGCGCAACCCCATCACGATCTACCGCAGCCAGCGCCGCGGCGGCAAGGGGGTGACCGCCATGGGCACGCGCGATGACGACTTCGTGGAGAGGCTCTTCGTGGCCTCCACCCACCACATGTTCCTCTTCTTCACGAACCTGGGCAAAGTCTACTGGTGCAAGTGCTACGACATTCCGCAGGCCGGGCGGCTGAGCCTGGGAAAGGCCGTCGTCAACCTGCTCAACATGCAGGAGCAGGAGCGGCTCACGACGGTGCTGGCCGTGCCCGATTTCGCGCCGGGAAAATTCGTGATCATGGCCACGAAGAACGGCCTGGTGAAGAAGACCGATCTCATGGCCTACAGCCGGCCGCGCGCGGGCGGGATCATCGCCATCAACCTGCTCGAGGGCGACGAGCTGATCGTCGCCCACATCACCGACGGCACCATGAACGTCTTTCTCGGCTCCGCCGAGGGCAAGGCGATCCGGTTCCACGAGTCCGACGTGCGCCCCTCGGGCCGCGTGGCCACGGGGGTGCGCGGCATGAAGCTCGCCCCGGACGAGAAGCTCGTCAGCATGGAGGTCTTAAGCTACGGGCAGACCCTTTTCACCGTCACCGAAAACGGCTATGGCAAGCGCACCTCCATCGACGAGTACCCGGTGCACAAGCGCGGCGGGAAAGGGGTGATCGCCATCAAGACTTCCGCCCGCAACGGCAAGGTGGTGGCGAGCCTCGTCGTCAACGACGAGGACGACGTCATGCTGATGACCAACATCGGCAAGGTCATCCGCACCTCGATCGGCGGGATTTCCGTCATCAGCCGCAACACCCAGGGGGTCAAACTCATCGGCGTGGACGCGGGCGAGCGGGTGGTGGGCGCGGCGCGCCTGGGCGAGAAGGACGAAGACGACAAACCGGCGGAAGAGATCGGAGACGATGCCACTTAGCATCCAGATCGACCCGGAGCGGTTTCGCATCGGGGTGCTCGGCGGCGGCAGTTGGGGCACCACCCTGGCAAACCTCCTCGCCGAGAAGGGCTTCCGCGTGGATCTCTGGGTCTTCGAGGCCGAGGTGGCCGAACAGATCCGCACCGTGCGGGAGAACCGCGCATTTCTCCCGGGAGTCCCGCTCTCCCCGAACCTGAACGCCACCACGGACCTGACGGGAACCGCGACCGGCAAAGAGCTGTTGGTGGTTGTGGTGCCTTCCCACGTCATGCGGCGGACGACTCTGGCGCTGGCCGGTGCGCTCAGGCCCGACACCCTGGTGGTCTCCGCCTCCAAGGGCATCGAAAACCGCACCCACCTGACCATGACCGGGGTCCTCAAGGAGACCCTCGGCATTCCCGACAGCCGGGTGGGGGTGCTCTCCGGCCCCAGCTTTGCCGCGGAAGTGGCCCGTCGCATGCCGACCACGGTGACCGTGGCCTCCCGCAACCCGGAGCTCGCCAGGCTGGCGCAGGCCGCATTCGCCACCCCGTTTTTCCGGGTCTACACCCACGAGGATGTCACGGGGGTGGAGCTGGGCGGCTCGGTCAAAAACGTGATCGCGATCGCCGCGGGCATCGTCGACGGCCTGGGGTTCGGGCTGAACACCCGGGCGGCCCTGATCACGCGCGGGATGACGGAGATTCGGCGGCTGGGGCTGCGCCTGGGGGCCAACCCGCGCACCTTTACCGGCCTGGCCGGCTTCGGCGACCTGATCCTGACCTGCACCGGGGACCTCAGCCGCAACCACACACTGGGGCTGAAAATCGGTCAGGGGCAGCGCCTGGTGGAGATCCTGGCCCGGACCCGCAGCGTGGCCGAAGGGGTCCACACCTCCGAGTCGGTCTACAACCTCTCCCACCGGCTGAACGTGGAGATGCCGATCAGCCATCAGACCTACCGCATCCTCTACGAGGACCTGCCGCCGAAGGAGGCGCTGCACCAGCTGATGACGCGCAATCTCAAACCGGAGCTGGACGACGAGTGATGGCGAAGCCGAAAGCCCAATTTCGGCGTTGCGCTTTTTCCCGCCGATGGCGGGAAAAAAGCCGGATGGATTTGGACCATGCCGAATAGAACCGAACACAAGGGGGCCGGGCACCGGGCGCGGCTGCGGCAGCGATTCCTGGAGTCCGGACTGGAGGGGTTTCTCGACTACGAGGTGATCGAGTTTTTGCTTACGCTCGGCACCCCGCGCAAGGACTGCAAGGAGGCCGCCAAGGCCGCTCTGTCGAGGTTCAAGACCCTCCAGGGGGTCCTGGAAGCCGGGGCGGATGAGCTTCAGGAGGTCTCCGGCATCGGCCCGGCCAACGCGTTCGGGATCCGGCTGGCCAAGGCGGTGACGGAGCGCTATCTCGCCAAGAGGGTGATCGGCAGGGATGCCCTCGGCAACTCGCGCGAGCTCTTCGACTACCTGAAAGGCGCGATCCGCGACAAGGCGCGCGAGCGTTTCATGGCGATCTTTTTGGACACCAAGAACCGGGTCCTCGCCATGGAGACCCTCTTCGAGGGCACGCTGAACGCGAGCAGCGTCTACCCCCGCGAGGTGATTCGGGCCGCCCTGCAGCACCGGGCGGCCGCGTTGATTTTTGCCCACAACCACCCCTCGGGCGACCCCACCCCCTCGGCCGAGGACGCCGCCATCACCCAGCAGCTCGTTTTGGCCGGTCGCGTTATGGGCATCACGGTTCACGAACATCTGATCATGGGCGATGGGCGCTATTTCAGTTTTGCCGACAGCGGCCGGATCGCCCGCATGAGCGCCGAGGCCGGCGGCCGGGGCGCAGCCCCGGGGGTTTACGAGACCGGTGCCGCGGGGTATGGATCCGGCCCATGACCGCTGACGCGCAGCAACCCCTGCCGGAGTGCTTCGCCCGGCTGGAGCGCGTCTTTCCTCCGGGCGAGGACGGTCTGCGGCACTCCCCGCCCGAATGCCTGCAGTGTGCGGTCAAGACCGATTGCCTGCGCGCCGCCGTCTCGGGTGGGCAGGGGGTGGACGTCCACGAGGAGAAGCTGGGCCGGGCCTATCGGGCCGGCCAGGTGGGGTTTCTGGAGCGCTGGGCGCGCCAGAAGGCGCTCGAGCAGCGGCGGGGGCCGGCCGCAGGGCGCGTTTCGTTCTGGCGAAGGTGGCTGAGGAAGTTGACGTAGCATCCGCGAAAGGACCGGGCGCAGCCCAGCACCATGGGTAAATCTCTGACCGTCATCATCGTGGTCCTGCTGTTGATGTCCTCCCTGTTTCTCCTGCTGCTCGTGCCTTCGATCCGGGCCCAGTTGGTGAGCGCCTACGAGCTTTTGAGCGACCGGGAGTGGGTGCGCGCCTTCGTCGAGTCCTACGGCTGGGCCGCCGCCCTGGTCTTCATGGGGCTGCAGTTCGGCCAGGTGCTGTTTGCACCCATCCCCGGGGAGGTGACCGGCTTTTTGGGTGGCTACATCTTCGGCGCCTGGACCGGCTTTGCGCTCTCCACGGTCGCCCTGACCACCGGGTCCATGGTCAATTTCGCCATCGGCCGGCTGCTGGGCGAGGGCGTGGTGCGCAAGCTGGCCAGCCAGGAACTCTACGACAAGTTCAACCGCCTGGTTCAGTTCAAGGGCGTCTTCGTCATCTTCATCCTCTACCTGCTCCCCGGCTTTCCCAAGGATTATCTCTGCATGATCCTTGGGCTGACCAACCTGCCGGCCAGGGTTTTTTTCGTGGTCTCCACCATCGGCCGGATGCCCGGCACCCTGGCGCTGAGCGTTCAGGGGGCCTCGATCTATCAGAAGGACTACACCTTTTTCCTGATCGTCACCGGCCTCTCGCTGCTCTTTATCCTCATCGGCTTTCTTTACCGCAACCCGCTCTACCGCTGGCTTGAGAAGCAGAAAAAGAAGTAAATAATTTTCATCCTCCGGGTGAAAATTAGATGTAAAGATCGCCTTTATCTTTTCAGCTGTGGGTGCTATGGTGGAATTCACAGGGCGGGGGCGCGTGGTGCAAGCAGAAAGGAGAGGGGATTGTCCTTCTGGAACTACCGCGAGGAGCTGAGCCTCGCGAACAAGCTCAGGCGCTCCTACTACGAACTGCTGCGCGACGACCTGGATCAATCGCTCATCCAGCACGCGCTGCTCGACTCCTACGCCAACTTCATAAACCGGCAGCGGCCTTACCCGTTCGTCGAAAAGCGCGAGCTCAAGCCGCGCGGCCGGGTGCCGGACGAAGAGTACGATCTGCACAACTCGTTTCTCGTCATCTTCGTCGAGGACGCCGTTCCGCCCGAACACAAGAAATACATCCGCTTCTTCGAGGAGAACCGCACGACCAAGGTCAACCTGTTGCGCGCCAAGAGTTTCCCCCAGCTGGGCGAATTCGATCGCAGCAGCCGCTACCTGGAGTCGATTCACTTCCGGAACTTCGTCCGCGCCCTCCTGCCGGTGGACTACGCCCTGCTCATCCAGCGCGACGCCGGCCGCACTTCGCGCAACCGCTACCTGCTCTCCCACTACCACGTGCGCATCGACTGGCCGATCAGCGACGCGGCCGAGGACCTGGCGCGCAGCCTGCGCTATATTTCGAAGGATATCTACGAAAAGGGCGAGAAGGTCGCCGAAGACCTCCAGCGCAAACTCTTCGAGTACTACGGCCAGCCGGTCATGTCCGGCGGGCGGAGGACGGCGGCCATCGTGGCGGCCCAGTACCTGCGGCGGGTGCCGGGCATCGCCACGGTCTATGCGAGCAGCAGCGCCTCCCGTGCCCTGATCCGCATCTGCGAACGCGGGGTCTCCAAGCTGGTGCTGATGAAGTTCACCAAGGCCGACCTGGAGCAGTTGGCCGTTCAGCACGGGCTTTCGTTTCACAAGATCAAGAAGTATTACGTGGTCGCCAGGGAGGGCAAGGAGCGGGTGTGCATCGTGCAGGCGACCTACTCCCAGACCTCCCAGGCCCGGCCCCCGGAGGACGGCAAGCTGCGGGACATCAAGCCGGACCTGAACTGGCTGACGGTGGGCGATCAGCACCTGCTGCCCAAGCCTACCGTGTGGAAGTACCCGCCGCTGCCGGTGAACGCGATTTATACGTAGTGCCCATCCATAAACGGCGTCTTTCGGCCCGTGCCGGCGTTCTCGCTCTTCGCAATCCTCGGCGTTGACCTATTACGCCTCCGGTTGCGAAATCTCTGCGGCCTTGGCCCGAACCGAAATCCACCACTTCTGGATGGACACCACTCAAGGGGCAGTGCCTAGCGCGCCTAAAATTTGAAAGGCACAGAACCGTGAGAGCCTCAAACCTCAAACTTCGGACCTTCATCCATGAGCCATCACGACCACGACCACCATCACGACCACGACCACCATCACGACCACGACGATCATCATCACCACCATGACCCCAAACCATCGGCCGAGCTCTCTTTCGACGAGAAGCTGCTCAAGCTGTTCGAACACTGGATCCGGCACAATCAAGACCACGCCAGGACCTACTCCGACTGGGCGGCAAAGGCCGCCGCGGAGTCCAAAGGAGAGGTGGCGGTTCTCCTCAACGAGGCCGTCAGCCTTACCCTGGATCTCAACCGCCGATTCGAAAAAACCCTAAAGAAACTGCAACAGGCGTGAATCCCAGCAAGTCCCAGATCGTCAGAAACCGGACCTCGGTTTGTTTCATTTGGACTGTCGCGTTCAGGCGTTTGTTGACGATCAGGCAGTAGGTGGGGCGGTATTTTTCGATGAAAGCGTCGAAGGCCCGGGGAGGCGGGCAGGGGGCTCCTCGGGGAAAAAGCCGGCCTGCCAATCGAAGGCCGCTTCGGCGGGCGGTGTCGGCCGGCCGGAATCGCTCAACACCACGAGGCTGGCCGGCCTCCCTCCGATGGCGCAGGGGAGGGATCTGAAACGGGCCGTGAAGGCGTCGCCGTTTTTGCAAACGATCCGCGCGCTGAACCCGGCACCATCGGGGGCGGGGCAGGCGTCCGGAGCCAGCGCGGATTCGACCTTGCCCATGCTCTCGGTGTCAAAGAAGCTGGCGAAGATCGAGCCCGCAACCTCCTCGACCGCGTAACCCGCCTTTTCAGCCAGGAACCGGTTGCACTCCACGATGCGGCCGGCCTGTACCAGAAAAACCCCCTCGGCCGAGAGGTCGAACAGACCTCTCAACAGGCTCTCTTTTTCTTCGAGGCAGCTCGTTTCCGTTTTTTGAAAAAGGGGGCGCCCGCGGCTTGCTTCTTTCCTGTATTTCGATTTTCGCGCGGCCCTGGGGGCATCCATTTCAATACACCGTGGAAAAGCCGGTGAACTGGTCGAATTTAGGGTTCATTTTCAGGCCGTAAATATCCTTGCCCGAGAATTTGAACTCGACGTGGGACGGGTCGATGGTGGCGTTGGCCGCGGCATTCTGGGTGACGGTGAAATAGACCGTGGCCGTCAGGTTTTTCTCGTCCCAGGTCACGACAGTGGGCATGGGCGGGAGCCTTGCCTCATCCGGGGAGATCGGCAGGCCGAAGTTATATGCCTGGCCGGGCCCCAGGCCCGTGGCCCGGCCGATCTGCCAGTTGGTGATGTTCTCGACCGACTCCCTCTCCATCTGCTTGTCGAACTGGATCTGGATGGAGACGGTCCGGGATGCCCCGGGGGTCATCAGGTAGCTGTTCAAGGCCACGAGCGGGGTGCCTTTTCCAAGCAAGAACGGGAAACTGCTGGCTGAGTTGGCGAACATCATCTTGGGCGGGTCGACCTTGTACATGTAGCGGCTGAGGGTGTCGGCCAACTCCCCCTGGTTGAGCCGTTCCAGGGTGGTCACCATGTTCTGGGCGCTTTCCATGTCGCCCAGGTCGGCGTAGCTGTATCCCATTCGGGCGTAGGCATCATAAAGCGCCTCGTCGCGGTTGACGGCCTCCTTGAACTGGCGGATCGCCTCCTCGTGCTTGCCCTGCCGGCTGTAGGCCTGCCCCATGCCCAAATATCCACCCGCCTCGCGGGGGGACAGGCGCTGGATCTCGTTGTACTGGTTTTCGGCATCCGAGAAGCGCCCCAGCTCGATGTAGGCCTGGCCGAGGGCGTAGCGGTTCGCGGTGCTGGGGTTCAGTCGCACCGCCTCGGCGTATTCCGCGCGGGCCTCCTCGTATTTTCCGTCCGCAAAGTAAAGGTTCCCGAGTTTGACGCGGATGTCGTCCCGGTAGGGGTCGATCGTGAAGGCCGATTTATAAGCTTTGATGGCGTTTTCAGTGTCCTCGAGCTGGATGTAGGACATGGCGAGGTACTGCGCCGCATCTGCCGCGAAGGAAGACCCTCTCCCGATGCCCACCGAGCGTTTGAACTCCTTGACCGCGCTCTCGAAGTCTTTCTTCATGAAGCGGTCGATCCCGCGCTGCAGGGCTGCATTTGCAAGACTCTCCAGCCCGTTCGACTGGGTTAGGGTTGCTGAAAAGAGGCTGTCGGCATAACTTGCGCTGAAAATGTCCATTGTTGTTCACCGGCCGGTGTTCAAGTAAGTGAATTGGTTTCGGGCGGACAGCCAGATACCAATCCCTGCTGCGACTCTTCTTGACCTATATCGGCGTATCGGTCGGAAACTTTATGGAATATCTGGTATTGGTTGCAAGACAATCTCAGCCACACGCATCGTCACGAAATTGACCGAATCACGAAAAGCGACAAATTTAACTATCTGTAAATTTGCGTTAAAATTTGTGTGATGAGATGGCATGCAAGTTGCTTTTCAGAAGGAGGCGATCAGTTTATGCACTTGAATCAAATCGAAAAGGCACCGCTCATATCAGCTAAAATTCGAAATGCCGGTTCCAGCCTCATTTGAAAGATTCAGGAGAGAAAAGGCTCCAGGAAGGTTTTTTTATGGCGATGTCGACGGTTCTCCCGCGGTTTGAAAAGTGCCGGATCTTGGTCCTGGGTGACCTGATGCTGGATCGCTACCTGTGGGGGGAAGTCGACCGCATATCGCCGGAGGCGCCGGTCCCGGTATTCCAGGTCAAGAAACGGTCGGAGGCCCGCGGCGGGGCCGGCAACGTGGTGTCGAACCTGATCGGCCTGGGCGCCGCGGTTTCCGTGGTCGGGCTCCGCGGAGCGGACGAGGCCGGACGGAGGCTCAGCGCGCTTTTAAGCCATGAGCCGATCCGGGATTTGAGCATCGAGTGCCCGGACCGGCCGACCGTGACCAAGACCCGGCTCGTATCCGGTGGCCAGCAGTTGATCCGCCTCGATGAAGAGGAGATCCGGCCGGCCGGGGCGGATCTTGTGAAAGAAGCGATCCGGCGTGTCGAGGGGACTATCTCCGATGCGCATGCGATCATATTGTCCGACTACGGGAAGGGGTTGCTGCAGTCCGAAGGCTTGGCGCAGGCCGTGATCGCCGTCGGGCGCAGCTGCGGGATACCGGTTTTCGTGGACCCCAAGGGCCGCGACTGGGAGCGCTATCGCTCCGCTACCTGCCTCACCCCCAACACGCGGGAGATGGAGGTCTTCGACGGCGCTTCGTTCGAGAATAACGAACAGCTCGCCGCCGCCATGAAACGGGCCATCGAGCGGCTCGATCTCTCCTGGCTCCTGGTCACCCGCGGTGCCGCCGGCGTCTGCCTGATGGGCAAGGACAGCGAGCCCGTCTTCATCGCCACCCAGGCAAGGCAGGTATTCGATGTCTCCGGGGCCGGCGACACGGTGATCGCCACCTTCGCGCTGTCGGCTTCAGCCGGGGCGTCTTTTCCGGATGCCGCCCGCCTTGCGAACCTGGCTGCGGGGGTCGTCGTCGGCAAGGTGGGCACCCAACCTATCAATCTCTTCGAGCTCAAGACCGCCCTGCAGAACTCAGGCGCCGCTTTAAACGGTCATTTCCAGACGAAAATCTTCACGCGCGAGACCGCGCTCGCTCAGGTCAATGCCTGGAAGGCGAACAGCGAGAAGATCGTCTTCACAAACGGCTGCTTCGACCTGCTCCACCCGGGCCACATCCACCTGCTGAACAAGGCCAAGGACTTCGGGAAACGACTAGTGGTGGGGCTCAACTCCGA
>JAWOHH010000134.1:0-3130 GCA_046496215.1 Desulfobacterales bacterium | reverse complement strand
ATGACAAATCCCTGAATTGAATCGGTCTGGGCGAAAATCGCCCAGCTTTGCCCGGGGGAGACATTGAAATCGATGAGTGGCATCTCACGTAGCGTGGTCTGTTGCACGACTACGCCGAGGAGTTCAAAAAGCTCGATCTCGCCGCGGTGAAGAAGGACCTCTACGAGTTGATGACCGACTCGAAGGAGTGGTGGCCGGCCGACTGGGGCCACTACGGCGGGCTGTTCATCCGCATGGCCTGGCACAGCGCCGGCACCTACCGCATCCAGGACGGCCGCGGCGGCGCCGACTCCGGGAGCCAGCGCTTCGCGCCGCTGAACAGCTGGCCCGACAACGCCAACCTCGACAAGGCGCGGCGCCTGCTGTGGCCCATCAAGCAGAAGTACGGCAAGAAGATCTCGTGGGCCGACCTGATGATCCTCGCCGGCAACTGCGCCCTGGAGTCCATGGGCTTCAAGACCTTCGGCTTCGCCGGCGGGCGCGTGGACATCTGGGAGCCCGAGGAGGACATCGACTGGGGCACCGAGGCCCAGTGGCTCGGCGACAACCGCTACAGCGGCGACCGCGTGCTCGAGAACCCCTACGGCGCGGTGCAGATGGGCCTCATCTACGTCAACCCGGAGGGGCCCAACGCCGAGCCGGACCCCGTCAAATCGGGCCGTGACATCCGCGAGACCTTCGCGCGCATGGCCATGAACGACGAAGAGACCGTGGCGCTGACCGCCGGCGGCCACACCTTCGGCAAGTGCCACGGGGCCGGGCCGGACGGGAAGTACCTCGACCGGGAGCCCGAGGGCGCACCCATCGAGGCGCAGGGTTTCGGCTGGCACAACCGCTTCGGCACCGGCATGGGGGACGACACCATCACCAGCGGCTTCGAGGGCGCGTGGACGCCGAAGCCGACCCAGTGGGACATGGGCTACTTCGACATGCTCTTCGGCTACGAGTGGGAGTGCGTGAAAGGCCCCGGCGGCCACTGGCAGTGGCACGCCAAGAACGTGGCTGAGAAGGACATGGTCCCGGGCGCCCACGACGCGTCGAAGAAGTACCGCCCCATGATGACCACCGCCGACATGGCGATGCGCATGGATCCCACCTATGCGAAGATCTCCAAGCGCTTCCACAAGAACCCCAGGGAGTTCGCCGACGCCTTCGCCAGGGCGTGGTTCAAGCTCACGCACCGCGACATGGGTCCGATCTCGCGCTACCTCGGCCCCGAGGTTCCCAAGAAGCAGCTGATCTGGCAGGACCCTGTCCCGAAGGTCGATCACAAGCTCATCGGCAAGAAGGACATTGCCGCGCTCAAGAAGACGATTCTCGAGTCCGGACTCTCCATCTCCGATCTCGTCTTCACCGCCTGGGCCGCGGCCTCGTCCTTCCGCAACTCCGACAAGCGCGGCGGCGCCAACGGCGCCCGCCTCCGCCTCGCGCCGCAGAAGGACTGGAAGGTGAACGAGCCGGCCCGCGTGGCGAAAGTGCTCAAGGCCCTCGAGAAGATCCGGCGGGATTTCAACAAGGAGCTGTCGGGCGGCAAGAAGGTGTCGCTCGCCGACCTCATCGTCCTCGGCGGCTGCGCAGCCGTCGAGCAGGCCGCGAAGGACGCCGGCGTCAAACTCGAGGTCCCCTTCGCCCCGGGACGCACCGATGCGTCGCAGAAGCAGACCGACGCCGAGAGCTTCGCCCCGCTCGAGCTCAAGGCGGACGGCTTCCGCAACTACCTCGCCAAGGGCTTCAGCCGTCCCGCAGAGCACCTGCTGGTGGACCGCGCGCAGCTGCTGTCGCTCACCGCACCCGAAATGACGGTGCTCGTCGGCGGCCTGCGCGTGCTCGGCGCCAACCACGGCGGGTCCACGCACGGCGTCTTCACCGACCGGCCCGGGACGCTCACGAACGACTTCTTCGTCAACCTGCTCGACATGGGCACGGAGTGGAAGGGGTCGAAGACCGATGGCGTGTACGAGGGGCGCGACCGCGCCACCGGCAAGCGCCGGTGGACCGGCACCCGCATCGACCTGGCCTTCGGCGCCAACTCCCAGCTGCGGGCCCTCGCCGAGGCCTACGCCTCGGACGACGCCAAGGAGAAGTTCGTGCACGACTTCGTGGCCGCCTGGGACAAGGTCATGAACCTCGACCGCTTCGACCTGCGCTGAACCCACTCGGATCCGTTCAACACGAGGCCCCGGCGGCAACCGCCGGGGCCTGCTCCGTGTCTGGGCGTTCGGTTGCACAGGATCGAGAGGTCACTCGACCAGCTGACTGAGTATGCTCATTTCTGATTTTTCGGAGATCCACTCCCGGATCTTTCCCGGGGATGCCCCGATTCTGTTTGACACCGTCCCGGGGTTCAATATCGAGAAGATGATCCGTACGATCGGCGAATTCGTTATAAATCTCCTTTGAAGGCGAAGCTTTCCATGAATGCCCTGCTCATCAACCCCGCAGTTCCAAACACTTTCTGGAGCTTCGCCTTTGCGCTGCCCTTTATCCGGAAAAAATCCGCCTACCCGCCGCTGGGTTTGTTGACCGTGGCGGCCATGTTGCCGCGGGACTGGTCCATGCGCCTGGTGGACATCAACGTGGAACTGCTTGCGGACGAGGATCTGGACTGGGCGGACATGGTGTTTATCGGGGGAATGGTGATCCAGCAACGCTCGGCACGGCAGGTCATCACCCGGTGCAAAGAAAAAGGAGTGAGAGTCGTTGCCGGCGGGCCCCTGTTTACCTGCGAGCCGGATGTGTTTGACGACGTGGATCACCTTGTCCTTGACGAGGCCGAGATCACGCTGCCGGCCTTTCTTAAGGATCTAAAAGACGGCTGCCCCCAAAAAGAATACCGGGCCCAAGACCACTGTGATTTGGGCCTCACCCCCATCCCCTTGTGGCATTTGATCCGAATGGAAGAGTACGCTTCCATGAGTATTCAATTCTCCAGGGGATGCCCCTTCAATTGTGACTTTTGCAACGTCACCGTATTGTTCGGGCACAAACCCCGGATGAAGTCCGCAAAACAGGTGATCGCGGAACTGGACGCCATTTATGACAGCGGTTGGCGTTCCAATGTCTTTTTCGTGGACGACAATTTCATCGGCAACAAGAGATACCTGAAAACCGAACTTCTGCCCGCGCTGAT
>JAWOHH010000100.1:0-25358 GCA_046496215.1 Desulfobacterales bacterium | reverse complement strand
CGGGCGCATCGCGTTTGGCGCGACTGGCCGCGCTCATGCCGGCTGCATCGCCGCCGATCACCACGAATCGCACAGCCACTTCCTTTCAGAAATCCGTTTCCCTGCGTTTCAGTCGGTCACGGTCGGGTAGCCCCCGTTGATCCAGGCTTTCATGCCGCCGGCCAGGCTGTGCACGTGCTCGAACCCCTGCTGCTGAAGAAAACTGGCGGCGATGTTGCCGCGGTAGCCTACGCCGCAGGCGGCGATAATCTCACGGTCTTTAGGAAGCGCGACGTTGCCCTTCAGCAACTCGGTGAGGGGGTGGTGACGCGCGTTGCGGATATGGCCGACGTCCCACTCCGCCTGGGTTCGAACATCGATCAGGTGCTCAGGATTGCCCGCAATCTTCCGGCTGAGTTTCTCGGCCGAGATCTGCCACAGGTGGGCGATGGGGAAGCCCGACTCCTGCCAGGCGGCGATGCCGCCGTGGAGGTAGCCGATGATGGTGTCGTAGCCGATGCGATGCAGCTGGGTGCACATCTCGTGGTAGGCCGATTCGTCCGAAACCACTAGCACCAGGTCGGCAGCCGGGTCGATCACCATACCGATCCAATTGGCAGTTTGCTTGGCAAGGCCGATGTTGATGCTGCCGGGGATGTGCACGCCGCCGAACGCCGCTGTGTCCCGGGTGTCGAGAATCACCGCCCCGCGCTCCACATGGGTCTTGAACTGGGCCGGGGAGAGATCTTTCACCATGGGGCAGCGCTCCAGGAGCGGAGCTCCCTGCTTGTTGGTCGCGATGATGTGGCTGAAGCTCTTGGGACGCTCCGGGAAGCTTTGTCTGAGCTGGCGCTTGAACGCGTCCGGGGCGAGGTTCAGCACGGGATTGCTCAGCTTTTCGAATCCGATCGTGGAACTGGACTTGGGGCTCATCCCCTTGCCGCAGAGCGACCCTTCGCCGTGGGCCGGGAAAACTTCCACGCTTTCGGCCAGCCGCCCGAGCTTGTTGTAAAGGGAGTGGTAGAGATTTTCGACCTGCTCGCCGATCAGCTCCGCGCCGGCCAAGTCGGGCCGGCCGATGTCGCCGACGAAAAGACAGTCGCCGGTCAGCACCAGCCAGGGTTTATCGCTGCGGGAGCGGTCGGTCACCAGGATCGACAGGGAGTGGGGGGTGTGTCCGGGGGTTTTCAGGATTTCCAGCGCGGCGGCGCCGAACTCGAAAACATTTCCCTCTTCAACGGGAACGAAGTCGAATTCGACCGGCGATCCCTTCAGGAAGTGGATGGTTGCTCCTGTGCGCGATTGCAGCTCCATATTGCCGCTCACGTGATCGGCATGAACATGGGTTTCGAAGATGTGGGTGATTTTCATTCCGTTGGAGCGGGCGATGTCGATGTAATCCTGAACATCGCGTTTGGGGTCCACCACACAGGCGACACGGGCTTGGGGGCAGCCAATGACATAGGACAGGCATCCCATACCTTCCACGGTGATCTGTTTGAAATACATCGGTCAGCTCCTTATCGTTCTCTTCCTGAACCGGGATTGCATTTTATTACTAAAAGCGCCGGCTTATGGGTGCGACCAGCATTCCGGTGCCAGGCGTCTGAGGCGGTCGAACAGCTCTGTCGCGTGTGTCGGCGTAGGCCGGGACGGCAGCTGGGCGAGGACTCCCAGCCCCTCGCTGATCTCGTGGAAGCGCTCCGCGGGCAGCTCGCTGATCACCGCCGTGTAGACCATGGCATTGATCGGAAGCAGCCGGCGGACCAGTTCCAGCCCGTCCATGTCGGGCAGCGACTCGTCGACGACCACGGCCAGCGGGGGGTGGGTTTTGACATCGGCGAGCGCCGCTGCTCCGGAATCGGTCCAGGCGATTAGGATCTCCGGATTGGCTGCCATCGCGTCGGCAAAATCCTTCAAGCGACTGCGGTCCGTGCTGGCGAGCAGAATTCGATTCATCGTGGTTCTTTCTATTTAGTCGCTTTCAAAGACGCCCCGACGCCTTTCAGGAAAATCCCCCCCTCTGCCCCGCCCATATGTCGAGGCTCCTTCCTCTGCCCCCCTTTGACAAAGGGGGGTGGGGGGGATTTTTCTTTCGATAGATGGGGCCGCGCGCCACAAGCTGCTGATGATGCGGTTTCCACCGGGTCACTTCGGGGCGCGACCGCAGCAGGAACCGGGGCCCGCGCAGCCGGCGGCCTCGTATGGCCGGCTGCCGCAGCAGCCATGATCGCGGGGCCCGGGCATTCCGTGCCGCGCGCCACCGGTGAGCGGGCTGGTGGGCGACATGAGCTTTTCCACCTCCGGGCTCTTGCAGGCCGGGCAGGCAAGCGGGTCCGCAGCCGTGAACACCAGAAGCTCCCCGCGGTGACCGCATTGGCGGCAGTGGATTTCAAAAATCGGCATGGGATGGGGTCTCCTTGTCGGGCGTCTCGGTCAATACGGCTTACGCCGTTGTCAGCGTTGGGCAGCCGGTCCGCTTGCCTGCCCGCCGCCGCAGGTGAACTCCTGGCTGAAGGCCGGCAGCTTCCCTTCCGCGAACGCCTTGACGGCGTCGCCCACCGTGCGGGCCTGCCCGCAGTGGTAAACATCGATGCCCATCTGCTGAAACCCCATGAGCGGGCGCATGCCCATGCCGCCCGCAAGCAGCACGCGCACACGGTTCTGGGCGAGATAGCTCACCGGGGCCATGCAGCCGCCCTGCTCGTGGGGCATGTTGGGGATGGCGGTGACCTCTTTGATCCGGCCCTCCTCCAGTTCCACCAACGTGTAAAGGTCGCAATGGCCGAAATGGGCCCCGATGGCGGCGTCGAGCCCGCCGGGGGGCATGGAGGGGATGGCAATTAAGGTGTTCATGATCGACTCCTTTCTGAGATGGATGAAATTGGCCGTTGTCAGGCAGCGCCTGCGATCGGCTCTCGTTTCTTTGGTCGCTCGGACAATGTCAGAACCCGTTCCCAAATGCTGCGAATCGCAGCCGAGAGCCCCTGTGGGGTGAACTCGGTCACCGTCTGCCGTCGGACCATGGCTTCGGTGACGGCGGCATCGTAGGGCAGGGCGCCGAGGAAATCAGTTTTCTCGACTTCGCACCAGCGCCGCACGGCCTCGGTGTTCTCAGGGTTCAGGTCGGCCTTGTTTACTATCACACCGGCCGGGATTTTGAAATGGCGGCAGAGGCTGGCTACCCGCTCGAGATCGTGGATGCCCGAGGGGGTGGGCTCGGTCACCAGGATGGCGGTGTCGGCCCCGGTGAGGGAGCTGATGACCGGGCAGCCGATGCCCGGGGACCCGTCGGCAACGATCAGCGAGCGGCCGGTCCGCTCGGCCACGTCGCGCGCTTTTTCGCGCAGGAGGGCCACGAGCCGCCCGGAGTTTTCAGCGCCCGGGAAGAGCTGGGCGTGGACCATGGGGCCGAAGCGCGTGCGGGAGATGAACCAGCGGCCGCAGTGCCGCTCCGGAAAGCGGATGGCCTGCACCGGGCAGAAGTGAACGCAGACCTTGCAGCCCTCGCACTTCAACGGGTCGATCGCGTAGCGTCCCGAAGTCTCGGTCACGGCGCCGTAGCGGCAGAGCTCACGGCAGAGGCCGCAGCCGTTGCAGCTTTCGGGGTCGATGACCGCCTCGTGACCGGAGAAGAACTCCTGCCGCTCCTCGATTTCGGGCTGGAGGATCAGATGCAGGTCCGGGGCGTCCACGTCCAGGTCGCAGATGACCGGGTCGGCGGCCAGGTGCACGAAGGCGGCCGTGAGGGAGGTTTTGCCGGTGCCCCCCTTGCCGCTGATGACAACGATCTCACGCATCGGCCGTTACCTCCCGGGAGGATTCGCCAGCTGTCCATGCATCGATCGCGGCCGCCAGTTTGGTGAACACCTGCCGCATGTCGGGCAGGGCCTCGGCCAGGACCCTGCCGCGCGAATAGGCCTCGGCCAGGCGTCGGTCGAAGGGGATTTCGGCCAGGATGGGTAGCTCTTCACTGCGGCAGTAGTCGTACACCGAGCGGTCCCCCAGCCCGGCGCGGTTGATAATGACCGCCATGGGCTTTTTCAAGGGGCTGAAGGCCTGATGGGCCAACCGGAAGTCATGGTCGCCGAAAGGGGTCGGCTCGGTGACGAGCACGATGGCGTCGCTCGGCAGCACCGCGTTGATGGCCGGGCAGCTCGTGCCGGGCGGGGCGTCGATGATGATGTCAGCCGAACGGTCCGCGGTCAAGGCGGCGATTTTAGCCATCACCGCCCGCATCAGGGGCGGGCTCATGGCTTCGCCGACCCGCAGCTGCCCCATGAAAAAATCGATTCGGCCGTCCACCCGGCCCCAGCTGACCTCCCCCAGTTCGCGGCTGCCGGCACTCAACGCCTTCTCCGGGCACACGGCGATGCACCCGCCGCAGCCGTGGCACATCTCCGGGAAGGTCAACAGCACCGACCCCAGGACGTTGATTGCCTTGAACTGGCAAATCTCCGCGCAGGCCCGGCAATACGTGCACTTGGATTCGTCCGCGACGGGGACCTCGATGGTTGCAATTTCGCTTCCGGCGACCACCGGGCTCAAAAACAAGTGCATGTTCGGCTCTTCCACGTCCAGGTCGACGGCCGCCACCGGCCGGGGCCAGACCCAGGCCAAGGAAGAAGCCACCGTGGTTTTGCCGGTACCCCCCTTGCCGCTGGCGATGGCTAAAATCACGGAGTTCCTCCAGCCCCGCGGTTCGGTGCGGCGGCCATGGAGACTGCGCCGCTCTTGTAGCGCTCCAGTGCCTCGCGCACGGTGAGATCCTCCAGATTCTGGCCGATCTGGATGCCGACCGCCGACAGGGCGTGGAAGGCCTTGGGCCCGACATAGCCGGTGAGCACCACCCCCACGCCATGATGGGTCATCAATTCCGCCGTCTGGATGCCGGCCCCCTGAGACATGGTCTGGGAGGAGCCGTTGTCTACGTACTCGAAGTCCATGGTGTCCGGGTCGATCACGACAAACCCCGCCGCGCGGCCGAACCTCGGGTCCACGCTGCTGTCCAGGGTCGGGCCGGCGCTGCTCACCGCAATTTTTTTCATGGTAATCTCTCCTTTTTTGTGTTTTGCTGCGTGCCGATTTCCCTCCGGCCCGTTCGTTTCGTTTGCGACCTGGTTTTGCCCGCCCTCGATGCGCAGCACCAGTCCGTCCACGATTGCATCCACAACGGCCTTGCGCGCTTCGGACAAGATTCGGCCGAAGGTCTGGCGCGACACCTTCATCCGCTGGGCGGCCTCGTCGTGGCGCAACCCTTCCCGGTCCGCTAACCGCAGCGACTCGTAGCCCTCGAGCGAGAGGTAGACCTCTTCGAGCTGCCGGGCGGGGATGCCCTGGGGTTTGAAAAGCCGCACACCGGGTGCGGCGTCGACCATTCGGCATTTTTTCGGGCGCGGCATAATGCCTCCTTAATAATGAGCTTAAGCTCATTATTAATTAAAGTTTATCGATCTGTCAATAATAATTATGAGCTTTTTCTCATAACATGGCTTTGTCTGCGGGGAGCCGTCGAATCCGCAAACAATGTCAGTTTTTGTGGGAGTGGCTTCCAGCCACGAATCATCCGCGATTCCCCCCTGTCAGGACTTCCATACATGGAGTGCGAGGGGCCCGGATTCATTTTCACTCGAACCCTTGACCCCTCGGCCCCTTGAACCCTTTCCTCAACCTCAGCCCTTGCCGACGGCTTACACCTCCGGCGGTCCGCTACGGGTGTCTATCTCGGCCATGCGGCGCTCGACGGCGTCCAAACGGGCCTTCAGTTGGTCCGCTTCGGACTTGAGGTAGGAGGCTTCGTCGGTCGCGGAGGGCGGGTAATACACAGCCGGCGCTCCGTAAAAGCCGGCCCCCCGCCAGCATCTGGCGCCGCGCCCGCCTCCGCGGAAGCCGCGCTGCAGGCCTCGGCCGCCCATCGTCCCGCCGGCCCCGCGGCCTGTCCCGCGTGGATAAGGTGCGGCTCCTACGGCGGTCGGTGCACAATACCCGAAGCCGCCACCGGTTTTCGATCCGGCCCCGAAGGGCCCTGTCCCATTGAATCCTGGCATGATGCTCACCTCCCAAAATGGTGTAAGGTTGCAGCGCCCTCACGGGCGGTGCGGCATGTTCATATCCCAGGGCCTCATTCCAGCCACGGCGGTCCTCCGCCGCGACGGCGGTGCCGGCCGTGGCCGCTCAATTCGACCGCTTCCGCCATTTCGTAGTTGCCGCCTTCTATGCGGATGGCCCAGCCGTTGACCAACGCCCGGGCTACGATCCCGCGCGCTTCCGCCAGCAACCGTGAGAAGGTCGGCCGCGAGATGCCCATCGAAGCCGCCGCCGTCTCGTGGTCCAACCCCGCTGCATCCGCCAAGCGGATCGCCTCGAAGCCGTCCAAGGGGAGGGTGAGGCCCCGCAGGCTCCCCAGCGGGACCCCTTGCGGTTTATAAAACCCCACCGGCGGCTGATGGCACACGCGGCGGTTCATCCTGGGTCTGGGCATGCAGGCTCCTGGTTATGAACATTTGTGCAAAATATATATGGCGGCAAATTCTTTGTCAAGAATAATTTTGAACATAATTTCATAATATTTCTGCCGGGAACCCTGTTTCGCTTTCCCCTGGATTGTGGTATGCAAAAATGAAATACCGCTTTACGCCTATTTTTCAGGGTCCATTTGCCCGATTTCATGGGATGAAACCCGGCCTGCCAGGGAGAAACGCCCCATGTCCCAGGCTTGGAACATCCTGCTCATCGATGATGAGGAGGACATTCGCGAGGTGATGGCTGTCACGCTGACGGATGCCGGCCACACCGTTCGAGCGGCCGCCGACGGTGCGGCGGGAATCCGGTTGTGCTCCGAAGCCCCCCCTCAGATCGTCATCACCGACATTCGCATGCCCGGCATGGACGGGCTGCAGGTCCTGGAGCGCCTCAAGACCCAGCACCCCGAGATCGAGGTGATCGTGGCGACGGCCTTCGGCGAGATGGATCTGGCGATCCGCGCGCTTCAGCTGGATGCCTCGGATTTCATCACCAAGCCGATCAGCAGCGAAAATCTTTTCTTGGCCCTCCAGCGCGCCGGGGAGCGCTTCACCTCCCGGCGCCGCCTCAAAGACTACACCCAGCTGCTGGAGAAGGAGAAGGCCGAAACCAGCCAGCAGCTCCTCAAGACCATCGCCTTCCAGCGTAACCTGATCGAAAGTTCGATGGACGGGATCCTGGGCTGCGACGACGAGGGGCGGGTGCTGATTTACAACGGCAGCATGGAGCGGCTGGCGGGCTACGGCCGCAGCGAGGCGCTCGCGGGGATGCGTTTCGACCAGTTTTTCGCAGTGGGCGAGGCGGCGCGCTTCTACACCCAGCTGGCCGGGGAGGGGTTCGGCGGAGCGGGCCGTCTGAACCTCTACGAAACGCTCCTGAAGGCCACGGATGGCCGGGAGATCCCGGTCCAAGTGTCGGCGGTCACGCTCGCGGATGAGGGCCGGCCGGCCGGCGTGGTGGGCTTTTTCCGGGACCTGCGGGAAATGCGCAAATTGGAGCGCGATATCGCGGACCAGGCCCGTGTCCTGCACCAGGACAAGATGATGTCCCTGGGGCGCCTGGCCGCTAGCGTGGTCCACGAGATCAACAACCCCCTCGCGGGGATCCTGAACTACATCCGGCTCATGGCCAGGCTGCTCCAGCAGGGGCCGCTCTCCGGCGAGCGGCAGCAGAAGTTCGAACGCTACGTGGGCATCATCGAATCGGAGACCGGCCGCTGCTCTCAGATCGTCTCCGGGCTGTTGAGTTTTTCGCGGCGCTCGCCGGCCGCGTTCGGTCCGGTGGATGTGGCGGAGTTGATCGAACGCTGCGTCCTGCTGAGCCGGCACAAGCTGGAGCTGAGCCGGATCCGACTCGACACCCGGGCCCAAACCGGCCTGCCGGTGCTGGCGGGGGATTTCAACCAGCTCCAGCAGTGCCTCATCAACCTGATCTTCAACGCCGTCGATGCCATGCCGAACGGCGGCACCCTGACCATGGAGGCCCGCCTGGACCAGCAGGCGGCAGCGGTTCTTATCCTCGTCAGGGACACGGGACCGGGGATCCGCCCCGAGCTTCTGGACAGCATCTTCGAGCCGTTTTTTACCACCAAGAGCGAGGGCCACGGATTGGGGTTGGGGTTGTCCACGGTCTATGGGATCGTGGAGCGGCATCACGGCACGATCGCGGCCCAAAATCACCCGGAGGGCGGGGCCCTGTTCGTCATCGCGCTGCCCCTACCGGCGGCGAGTTGAGGCCAGCCCTGAAAGGAACGCCAGCGAGCCTCTCATGAAATTCTCCGGCCAAAGCATCGCCTGCGACCAGTGGCTGGGCGTGCTGGATGAACTCAACGTCGGCGCCTTCATGGTGGACGGCGAGCGGCGCATCGTGGCCCTCAACTTGAGCGCTCAAGCCATGCTCGGCATCCGCGAGCACGAGGCGATCGGCCGGGACTGCCGGGATGTTTTTCTTGGGGTGCCGTGTATGGCCCATTGCCCCTTCAAGCACTCCGGTTCCCGCGCGGACCCGGAGCCGGTGATCCCGATCACGGGCGAAAACGAGGAGCCCCACCTGGTTACCCGCATCTCGGCCCCGGTTTACGACTCCCGGCGGCGCGTGGTGGGCTGCCTCACGATCCTGCAGGACCACTCCCCGATTGCCGATCTGGTCAACCGCATCCACTACGAGGAGCGCAGCCTGAAGCTCATCCTGGACAATCTCGATGCCGGGGTCTTCACGGTGGACCGGGGTGGCGTCGTCACCTTTTTCAACACGGCGGCCGAAACAATTTCCGGCTACGGCCGTCGGAACATACTGGGGCGATCCGGCGCCGTCATCTTCGATGGGGAAGACTCGCCCGACTGGGGAATGCTCAAGGAAACCATCGCCGGCGGTGCGCCCCGCAGCGGCGTTAAAAGCCGCATGATCACCCCGGAAGGGGTCCCGGTTCCCATCCGGGCGACCTTCTTTCCCCTGTGCAACGAGAAAGGGGTCGTCGTCGGCGGGCTGGCCACGTTCTCCGACCTCACCCTGGTCCACCAGCTCGACCAGGCGATCCAAAACCGCTACACGTTTCATGACATGGTGGGCAAATCCGCGCAGATGCAGCAGGTCTTCGAAAACGTGCAGGTGGTGGCCAAAACCGATGCCACGGTGCTGATCGAAGGCCCTACCGGGACCGGCAAGGATTTTTTGGCCAAGGTAATCCACTCGGCCAGCCGCCGCAGTGCCAAGCCGCTGGTCAAGGTGAACTGCGCGGCCATACCGGACAGCCTGCTCGAATCGGAGATGTTCGGCTACATGAAGGGGGCGTTTACCGGGGCCCAGAAGGACAAACCGGGGCGGTTCCAAGAGGCGGACGGCGGGACGATTTTCCTGGACGAGATCGGCGATCTGCCGCTCGCCCTCCAGGCCAAGCTGCTGCGCGTGATCGAAGAGAAGGTTTTTTTCACCTTGGGCGCCACCCACACCACCCAGGTGGACGTGCGCATCATCTCCGCATCCAACCAGGGTCTAGAGAGGCTGGTGGCGCAAAAACGGTTCCGGGAGGACCTTTTCTACCGGCTCAACGTCTTCCGGATCGAACTGCCCAGCCTGAAGGAGCGGCCGGCGGACCTGCCGCTGCTGATCGGCCACATCCTGCGGCGCCTGAGCGCCGCCCGGGGCACGGCCTCTCCGCAAATCTCTGAAAATGTCATGCAGGTGCTGCTGAACTACCCTTACCCCGGCAACATCCGCGAACTCGAAAACATCCTCGAGCATGCGCTGATCCTTTGCCAGGAGAACACCCTGCGGCGCAAGCACCTGCCGGACTACCTGCGCCGGCCGCGTGCGGGCGCCGGCTGCGCGGCCGGCATCCCCGAAGAGGCCCGGTTCTCGGAGCGGGCGCGCATCCTGGCCGTGCTGCAGCGCTGCGCATGGAACCGCGGCCGGGCGGCGGCGGCCTTGAGCATGGACCGCACCACGTTATGGCGCAAAATGAAGCGATACCAGCTGACCCCATAGGCCCTGCTAAAATGTTGCAATCATGTTGCATAACATGATTGCAACATTATACTTATTTGATTTTTTTAATAAAATAATATTTGATGTTGCCGGCCTTGAAACGCTTGCCTATTCTCGTGTTCCCCTCCACTAAATAAGCATCTAATCTAATACATTGGAATAACAACATATAATAAGCATTTCACGCGTCTGGCACGCACTGTGCTCATCTAATTTGGAAGGCTTTCAGCCTTCCAAATTAGGTGGGACATGCAACGCCGGATCAAAGTGTTGATCGTCGACGACGAGCCCGACATGCGCATCTATCTCTGCAACCTGCTGGGGGGATGCGGCTACGAGGCCATCGACGCTCAAAACAGGGAAGACGGCCTGCTCAAGGCCAAGGCGGAAAAGCCGGCAGTGATCATCCTGGATGTGACCATGCCCCGCGAGGAAGGGATCCAGCTCTATCGGGAGTTGAAGCAAAGCCCGAAGCTGCGGAAGATACCGGTGATCATGGTCTCCAGCATTGCCCAGAAGACCTTTCGCCAGTACCAGAAAACCTACTGCTCGTTGCCGTCGGAGGAAGGCGCCGGCCGGCCCGGCGCCTATCTTAAAAAACCGCTGAACGCGGACGAGTTGATCGGTTGGGTCCAGACCCTGACGGCGGGAGCATCCGCCTGAGCCTTTGGAGGCAATGGCGGCCTCACGCCCATCGGGCGTGGCCGGGGCGGACGGGTTCCCAATAGAGCATGTTTATTGCTGGTTAAATGTCCATCCAGAAATGGTGAATTGCGGTTCAGGCCAAGGCCGCAGGGATTTCGCAACCGGAGGCGTAGTGGGTCTACGCCGAGGATTGTGAAGAGCGAGAACACCGGCATGGGCTGAAAGACGACGTTTGTGGATGGGCACTAAATAACGAGCACGGATCAGCCTGCAACCAAAAATCTGCGGTGATGCGAATGGCCCTTCGAATCGGCTTTTACATCTGTCATTGCGGAATCAACATCGCCTACCGGGTCCGGGTCGAAGAGGTGGCGGCGTTTGCCCGGAAGCTGCCGAACGTGGTCGTCGCCCGCGACTACAAGTTCATGTGTTCGGACCCCGGCCAGGAGATGATCGAAAACGACATCCGGACCCATCTCCTGAACCGGGTGGTGGTAGCCTCGTGCTCGCCGCGGCTGCACGAGAAAACCTTCCAGGCGGCCTGCCGGCGGGCGGGCGTCAACCCCTACCTGTTCCAGATGGCATCGGTGCGCGAGCAGGTCTCATGGGTCACGCTGGACGAGGACGACGCTACGCGCAAGGCCAAGACCCTGGCCGCGGCCGCCATTCAGCGGGTGGGCCGCCACCACCCTCTCGACACCCGCACGGTCGCCGTCCACCCGGACGTGATGGTGGTGGGCGGGGGCATCGCCGGGATGCAGGCCGCACTCGACGTCGCCGACAGCGGCCACACGGTCTTCCTGGTGGAAAAGCAGTCCACCATCGGCGGCCACATGCTGCAGTTCGACAAGACCTTCCCGACCCTCGACTGCGCGGCCTGTATCGGGACTCCCAAGATGGTGGACGTCTCCCAGAACGCGAACATCACGCTCTACTCCTACAGCGAGGTTGCGGAGGTGAGCGGTTTCATCGGCAATTACACCGTCACGGTGCGCCGCAAACCGCGCTACGTCAAGGAGGGGGTCTGCACCGGGTGCGGGGAGTGCGCCAAGGTGTGCCCGGTGACTATCCCCAACGACTGGGACGTCGGCATCGGCACGCGCCAGGCCATCGGGCGGGCATTTCCCCAGGCCATTCCCATCACCTTCGCCATCGAAAAAAAAGAGCGCGCCCCCTGCGTCACCGCCTGCCCGGCGGGAATCAATGTCCAGGGCTACGTGCAGCTCGTGGGCCAGGGCAAATACACCGAAGCGGTCCGGCTGATCATGGAGCGGCTGCCGCTGCCGGGCGTTTTAGGCCGGGTTTGCCCGCACCCCTGCGAAACGCACTGCCGGCGGGCCGAGGTGGACGCCCCCGTCGCCATCCGCAACTTGAAACGGGTCGCGGCCGACCGGGTGGACCTCTCCGCCCTGCCCCTGCCGGAGATCGCCGATCGCCCCGAACAGGTGGCTATCGTGGGCTCCGGGCCGGCAGGTATCACGGCCGCCTACTACCTGAGATTGCGCGGTTACCGCGTGACGATCTTCGAGGCGCTGGAGCGGCTGGGCGGCATGCTGCGGGTGGGGATACCGGATTACCGCCTGCCGCCGGAGGTCCTCGACCGCGAGATCGCCTATCTCCTCAAGCACGGGATCGCGGTGAAAACCGGGAGGCGTTTGGGGCGCGATTTCACGATCGAGAGCCTCAAGGCCGAAGGGTTTGCGGCCGTGATCCTGGCCGTCGGTGCCCACCTCGGCTTGAGCGCGGGCATCCCCGGCGAGCGCGACGCCGCGGGCGTGTTGAACGCGGTGGACTGGTTGAGGGAGGTCAACCTCGGTGCCCGCGCTATCCCCGGCCGAAACGTGGTGGTGATCGGCGGCGGCAACGTGGCGGTGGACGCCGCCCGCGTGGCGCGGCGCCTGGGCAGCGAGTCGGTCACCATCGTCTACCGTCGGACCCGGCAGGAGATGCCGGCCTACGCCGATGAGATCGAAGATGCCCTGCTCGAGGGCATCGACATCCGCTACCTGACGGCACCGGCGCGGGTTATCGGCCGGGAGGGGCGGGTAACGGGCCTCGAGTGCCTTCGCACCGAACTGGGGCCGCCGGATGCCGGCGGACGGCGTCGTCCCGTTCCAAAGGCGGGTTCCGAATTCGTCATCGACTGCGATGCCCTCATCCCGGCCATCGGCCAGCGGATCGACCTCGGCTGGGCGGCCGGTTCCGAAGCGCCGGCCACCACCAGCCGGGGCACCCTTGCAGTCGACCCGCACACCCTGCAGAGCAGTCTGCCCGGGGTGTTTGCCATCGGGGATGCGGTCAGCGGGCCGGCGACCGTCATCGAGGCGGTGGCGGCCGGGCATGTGGCCGTGGAGGCGATCGACCGCTTCCTTCGCCGGGAGGACCTCTCCGCCGGGTCGGAGCAGGTCGAGGTCGGGGTTCCCGTAAAGGGGGATTGGGCGAAGATCCCCGCGGGCACCCGCCGGCAAGAGCGCGCCAGACCCCGCCATCTGGGGGGCGCGGAACGCACGGAGGCGTTTGCAGAGGTGGATCTTGGGTTTGACGAGGCCGAGGCCCGGCGCGAGGCGGGTCGGTGCCTCAACTGCGGGGATTGCTGCGAGTGCATGGAGTGCGTGCGGGTGTGCGAGGCCAAGGCGATCGACCACGGCATGCAACCCGAGGAGATCCAGGTGAAAGTCGGCAGCATTATCCTCGCCACCGGCTACGACCTGATGGACCCCGGCCCCATGCGCCAATTCGGTTACGGGCGTTACCCGAACGTCTTCACCAGCCTGGAATTCGAGCGGCTGAGCAACGCCACCGGCCCGACCGGGGGGCGGATTCTCGTCCGCGACGAAAACGGGCAGCTCACACGCAGTCCGCAGAGCGTCGCCATCCTGCACTGCGTGGGCAGCCGAGACGTCAACTATCACGAGTACTGCTCGCGGGTCTGCTGCATGTACGCCCTCAAGTACACCCACCTGATCAAGGAAAAAGTGGGGCATGCCACCCGGGTGTACGACTTTTACATCGACCAGCGCTGCTACGGGAAGGGCTACGAGGAGTTCTACCGCCGCTGCCAGGAGGAGGGCACCGTCTTCATCCGCGGCAAGGTGGCCGAAATCACGGACCAGGCCGAGTCCGATGCGGAGGCGGGCAAGCTGGTCGCCATCGCGGAGGACACGCTCTCCGGGCAGCGCCTGCGGGTGCCGGTGGACATGGTCGTCCTGTGCGCTGCCATGGAGTCGCGCGGGGATGCGGCCGAGGTTGGGCGGGTCTTCGGCGTGAACCAGGGGGCGGACGGCTTCTTCCTCGAGGAGCATCCCAAGTTGGGACCGCTTAATACGGCCACCGACGGGGTCTTCCTGGCGGGGACCTGCCAGGGGCCGAAGGACATCCCGGACACGGTGGCCCAGGCCTCCGGGGCGGCCGCCAAGGCCCTTTCGCTGGCCACTCGGGGCATGGTGGTCATCCCCTCGACGATTTCCTGGATCGACCCGGACATTTGCGCCGGCTGCCAGACGTGCATCGGACTCTGCCCCTACTCGGCCATCGAGTTCGACGAGCGGCGGGCGGTGTCGGTGGTCAACGAGGCCTTGTGCAAGGGCTGCGGCAGCTGCGCCGGCGCGTGCCCCAGCGGCGCCGCCCAGGTGCGGCATTTCAACAAGGGGCAGATCTTCGCCGAGTGCGACGGGATCATGAACGCCCTGAAGGCGGTCGGGATGTGAACTGCGCCGGGCGGGGCACGGCGCATTCCAAAGGAGGACTCATGGGGGAATTTGAACCGACGATCGTGGCCTTTGTCTGCAACTGGTGCACCTACACGGCCGCCGACCTTGCGGGGACCTCGCGCCTGTCCTACCCCAAGAACGTGCGCCTGATCCGGGTCATGTGCACCGGCATGGTGGACCCCCAGTACGTGATCAAGGCCCTGCTCCAGGGGGCGGACGGGGTGCTGGTGAGCGGCTGCCACCCCGGGGACTGCCATTACATCAACGGCAATTTCAAGGCGCGCCGGCGCATAAAGCTGCTGAAGGAGATCCTGCCCCGCTTCGGCTTCGAGCAGGAGCGTCTGCGTCTGACCTGGATCGGGGCGAGCGACGGGATCCAATTCGCGGAGATCATGCGGGAGTTGGTCGAACAGGTCCGGGCGCTGGGGCCCAGCCGAGCGCCGCTCGCGCTGGCAATGTGAAACGCACGGCAGTCATGCAAGGGGAGAAACGATGAACAGCACCTATCGTCTCGAGGTGGAGAACGGCGACACGGTGGCGGCGCTGCGCGGCTTCCTGCAGAAACTGCTGGGCAGCGGGGCGGTCCATGCATTGCTGGCGCCCACACACTTGCCCATGAAACCGATGGTCATGCCGACCCTGATCACCCAGGCCGAGCGCTTGGAGGGCGTGGACCCGCTGGCGCCCTGCTTCCCGATGAACGCCGCACGCATCGCCTCGCGCCTGGCCCGCAAGGCCATGGGGGTGCGGTGGGCCGCGGTGCTGCGGCCCTGCGAGATCCGGGCGCTGGTGGAGCTCGTGAAGCTCAAACAGGCTCGCCTGGAGGAGGTCGTTCTCATCAGCGTGGACTGCCTGGGGGCATTCCAAAACAAGGATTACATCGCGTTCGCCGGGTCCGACCCGACCGCCGCCACGGCGGAGTTTCTGCGGCGGGTGTCGGCCGGGGAGATGCTCGAACCCGACCTGGCGCCGGCCTGCCGGGTCTGCGAGTTTCCGGTGCCGCCGTGCACCGACCTTCACATCGGGCTGCTGGGGACCGATGCCGCCGGGCCCCTGACGGTGGAGGCGTGCTCGCCGGCCGGCCGCGAGGCGATCGAAGCGGTCGGCCTGGCTGCAGCCGCGGCGCCCGCCTCGCGCCCGGCGGCGCTGGAGGAGCTGACGGCGCGGCGCCTCCGCAGCCGCGACGAGATGTTCGCCCGCACGCTGAGCGCCATCGGCGGCATCGACGCGGCGGCCGCGTATTTCGCCAACTGCATCAACTGCTACAACTGCCGGGTAGCCTGTCCGGTGTGCTACTGCAAAGAGTGCGTTTTCGTGACCGATGTGTTCAACCACGAACCGGCGCAATACCTGGAGTGGGCCGGGCGCCAGGGCGTACTCAAGATGCCGACCGACACGCTCTTTTACCACCTGACCCGACTGGCGCACATGAGCACGGCCTGTGTCGGCTGCGGGCAATGCTCCAACGCCTGTCCCAACGACATCCCCGTGATGGAGGTGTTTCGGACGGTGGCGCATTCCACCCAGCAGGCGTTCGAGTACCAGGCCGGTCGCAGCCCGGATGAAGCGCCGCCGCTGTCGGTTTTTAAGGAAGCGGAGTTTCCCGAAGTGGTAGGAATCAGCCGGCGGCGGGCCGCCGGCTGATTCCTACCTCAGACCCTCTCCCCCTGCGGGGGACGCCACGGGAGGGGGAAACACAGATGCGTGCGTGCCGAACATGATCGAGCCGAGGGGTGAAGAATGAAACGCAAAGTGGGAACCGCCATGGTGCTCGGCGCCGGGATCGCCGGTATCCGCGCGGCGCTGGATCTGGCCGAGGTCGGCTACGGGGTGACCCTGGTGGAGCGCGAGCCGCACATCGGCGGCATCCTGAGCCAGCTGGATTACCAGTTCCCCTCGGACCACTGCGGCATGTGCCGCATGCTGCCGCTCGTCCAGCGCGATGCCGCCTCCCAGCACTGCCTGCGCCGCGGGCTCTTCCACGAGAACATCGAGATCCTGTTGTCCTCGGAGGTTACGGCCATCGAGGGGGAGCCCGGCAAGTTCCGCGTGAAACTCCGGCAGCAGCCCTCATGGGTGGACCCGGGCCGCTGCGTCGGGTGCGGCCGCTGCGTGCCGGTTTGCCCGGTGGAGGTTCGCGACGACTTCAATGCCGGGCTCTCGACGCGCAAAGCCATCTTTCTGCCGGTGCCGCACACCCTTCCCAACGCCTATGCCATCGATGCAACCGCCTGCACGCGCTGCGGTGCCTGCGCCGCGGTGTGCCCTACGGGGGCCATTCGGATGCCCGAGGCCGAACGGAAAAAGTTCCGCATTTTGGTGGTGGACGACGAGCTGGCGGTGCGCGACTCGTTGAAAGAATGGCTCGAGGAAGAGGGGTTCACGGTGGCCATGGCCGCCTCCGGCACCGAGGCGCTGGCGGCATTGGAGGCCGGAGCGTTCCACCTCATGCTGCTGGACATCAAAATGCCGGGCATGGATGGGGTCGAGGTGTTGGAGCGGGCCAAGGGCCTGGCGCCGGAGCTGGCCGTGGTCATGATGACGGCGTATGCCACGGTGGAGACGGCCGTGGACGCGATGAAAATCGGCGCCATGGACTATCTCGTCAAGCCCTTCGAGGTGGACGGCCTGCTGCCCAAGGTGATCCAGGTCTACCAGCGGATAGAGGCGGCCGAGGCCCGGCAGATCGAAGCCGGGGCGCTGGTTCTCTGCGGCGGCGCGGCCTTTTACGACCCGTCTGCCGGCACGAACACTTTCGGCTACCGCTCGCAGGCGAATGTCCTGACCCAGGTCGAATTCGAGCGGCTGCTGAGCGGTACCGGACCCACGGGCGGGCGCCTCCTGCGCCCGAGCGACGGTCGGCCGGCCCGCCGGGTCGCATGGCTGCAATGTGTCGGCTCGCGGGATGCGCAGCTCGATGCCGATTTCTGCTCGAACATTTGCTGCATGGCCTCCATCAAGGAAGCCCTGCTGGCCAAGGAGCGCGCCGACGGCGATCTCGAGGCGGCCATCTTCTTCATGGACATGCGCACCTTCGGCAAAGCCTTCCAGCGGTTCCGGGAGGCGGCCGAACAGCGCCACGGCGTGCGCTTCGAGCGGGCCCGGGCCCATTCGGTGGTTCCCACCGCGGACGGAATGCTGCGCATCCGCTGGACGGAGCCGGCCGGGGTCAGCCACGAGGAGGGCTTCGATCTGGCGGTGTTGGCGGTGGGGCAGCGCCCGGCACGCGGGTCCTCAGAGCTGGCCGGCCGGCTGGAACTGCCGCTCAACTCCTGGGGGTTCACCGAGACCGAGCCGTTTTCGCTCAGCCGCACCTGCCGTCCGGGCGTCTTCGTGGGCGGGGCCTTCAGCGGCATGAAGGACATCGGAGAGGCCGTGATCCAGGCCTCCGCGGCGGCGGCCAACGCCTCGCGCGTGATCCACGCCGCCGGCGGCGGCCTGGCGGAGGCGGATGCGGCCACCACGCTGCCGGAGAGCCTGCAGCGCGAGCCGGCCCGCATCCTGGCCGTCTTGTGCCGCTGCGGCCGGGCGGCACCTCCCGCCGCGGACCCGGGATTTTTGACCCGTGCCCTACGACGCGACCCGGCGGTATGCGCCGTCGACGTTGTCGATAATCTCTGCACGACCGGTGGGCGCGAGCAGCTGGCCGCACGCATCGGCAAGGCGGCCCCCAACCGCCTGCTGATCGGCGCCTGCCTGCCGCATGTGCACCGGCGATCGTTACGGGACCTCGGCCGGGACTGCGGCCTGCCGGCCGCGCTGATCGAAGTGGTGGACATCGCCCCCTGGGAGGAAGGGTCCGAAGGTGAGGCAGCGCGGGCGGGGGGTGCGCTGGCCCAGCTGCGGGCAGGCGTTGCCACTCTCAAGTGGGTGGACCCCTCACCGGTCCTGGAGATCCGCGTCGAACCCCGGGCGCTCGTTGTCGGCGGCGGCATTGCGGGAATGACGGCCGCCCTTGTAATCGCCGCCCACGGATACGAGGTGGACCTGGTGGAGGCGGAGGAGCGGCTGGGCGGGAACCTGACCTGGATTCGGCGCACATTGGAGGGCCATGACGTCCCGGCGCTGTTGAGCGACACCGTCCAGCGAATCGAGAAGCAACCTCGCATCCGGGTGCATGTCGGCGCACGCGTGGTGCACGCGCAAGGGGCGGTCGGCGCCTTCAGCACCGTGGTGGAGGGGCCCGGGCGCGAGGTGCGTCGCCTCGAGCACGGCGTGACCGTTCTGGCCACCGGCGGCACCGAAGCCCCTGTCCCCCCGCACTTCCAGGTTGCCGGCACTACGGTCCTGACCCAGTCCGAGGTGGAACGGCGCTTGGGCGACGGCCGCCTCGATGCAGCGACTCTGGACACGGTGGTGCTGATCCAGTGTGCGGGGTCGCGCCAGGAGCCGCGGAACTACTGCAGCCGCGTCTGCTGTGCGACCGCCTTGAAACATGCCCGGCTCATCCGCGAGCACAACCCGCAGGTCCGCCTGTTTGTGCTGCACCGGGACATGATGACCTGCGGGTTCAGCGAGGCGGCCTACACCCAGGCGCGGGAGGCGGGCGTGGTGTTCATCCCCTACCCGGTGGCCCGCCCGCCGCGCGTGGAGCAAGGCGAGGCGGGAGCCCTCGTGACCGTGGATGAGCCGATCCTGGGGCGCGTGCTGCAGATCGACGCCCGGCTGGTGATCCTGGCCACCGGGGTGGTGCCCACTCTGCCCGTGGAGCTGGCGGAGGCCTACGGGGTGCGGATAGACCGGGACGGGTTCTTCGAAGAGGCGGATTCGAAATGGCGGCCCGTGGATTCGCTGAAGGAGGGGGTGTTTGCCTGCGGGCTGGCGCTCTCCCCGCGCACGATCGCCGAGTCCATTGCCACGGGCGAGGCCGCGGCGCAGCGTGCGCTGCGCATTTTGGCGCGCGAGCGGCTGGTGGCCGGCCGGGTGGTGGCCCGCGTGCGGCACAGCCTGTGCAGCCTCTGCGAGCAGTGTATCGGGGCCTGCCCCTACGGCGCTCGTACGCTGGATGCGGAGTGCGAACAGGTCGTGGTCAACCCGGCCATGTGCCAGGGGTGCGGGGCCTGTGCGGCGGTGTGCCCCAACGATGCCTCCGTGCTGGACGGCTATCCCGCCCAGCAGATGCTGGCCATGATCGACGCGGTTATTTAACTTTTTGTCGCCGACAGAACGTCGGCAGTAAAAAATTAAATAAATGGGAGGAGAAAATTGGATGACTCCGTCAGCTGATGCAGGAATGAAAACGACTCACGCACCTGACGAGATGGAGCACGTGCGGGAGATGATCCAGGCGTGCATCCAGTGCGGGACCTGCACGGGGTCCTGTCCGAACGCCTTCGCCATGGACCTGACGCCGCGGCAACTGTGGCAGCACGTGATGCTCGGGCAGCCGGCCGTCGTGTTCGGCAGCCGGACCTTCTCGCTTTGCTCCGCCTGCTATTTTTGCACCCTGCGCTGCCCGCGCGGGCTGGCGGTTACGGAGGCCATGCACGCCCTCAAGCGGCTGGCGGCCGCGCGCCGACTCAAGCCCTACAAGGCGAGCAGCGCCTTCTACCGGCAGTTCATGCAAAGCGTTCGTCGCCACGGCCGGGTGAACGAGCTGGAGTTCATGAGCCTGTACTTCGCCGATATGCGCAACCCGCTGCTGCCTCTGCGCTACACGGGGTTGGGGGTACGGCTCGTCGCCAAGGGCAAGCTTTCGCTGCGGTGGCCCGTGCGGCGCACGCGTCCGCTTGAGGCCATCTTCCGCAGGGCCGAGGAGATGGAGGAGGGGCGATGAAATATCACTATTACCCCGGCTGCTCCCTGGAAGGCACGGCGGTCGAATACGATCGTTCCACCCGGGCGGTGATGGCGGCACTGGGGGCGGAACTCGAGGAGATCGAGGGCTGGAAATGCTGTGGTGCCTCCGCGGCCGAGGCCACGAGCGAGCTCCTGGCCCTGGCCCTGCCGGCGCGCAACCTGGCCCTGGCCGAGCGGTGCCCGGAGCCGCGCGATGTGCTGGTACCCTGCAGCGCCTGCTACCTGAATCTGAAACAGGCCGCGGAGAAGATGCGAGTTAACGCACCGCTGCGCACAACGGTCGCCGCTCTGCTGGAAGGAGAGGGGCTGCGGCTGCAAGGGCGGCTGCGGGTGCGGCATCTGCTGGACGTGATCGCAACCGACCTGGGGCCGGAGGCCATCGGCGCGCAGGTCACCCGGCCTCTGAGCGGCCTGCGCATCGCCCCGTATTACGGCTGCCAGTGCCTGCGGCCCTACGCGGTGTTCGACGACCCGGAAGTTCCAACCTCGATGGAGCCCCTGGTCCGATCCCTTGGAGCGGAGGTTTTTCCATGGGCGATGGGGGGACGCTGCTGCGGGGCCTCCCACATGAACACCCGGCCTGAGGTCGGCAAGGCCCTGGTGGCCAAGATCCTTGAGGCAGCACGGGGAGCGGACGCCATCGCCACGGTCTGCCCCATGTGCCAGATGAACCTCGAGGCGTTCCAGAATGCCGTGTCGTGGTCGCGGCATAAGGACCTGCACGTCAACGTCGTTTACCTGCCGCAGCTCATCGGGTCGGCATTCGGCTTGCCGGAAGCGGAGCTGGGCATGAACTTCAACCTGGCCCTCTCGGGGGAGTGCCGCAGGCGGTTTTCGGCCCAGACCGCCGCCGCCTCCTGAGACCGGCCGCAAGACCGGTCAGCGGGATGATGACATGACACCACCACCCACCGGAGAAAAGCCAACCCTGCTCCAGCGGATTCTCCATCTGCGCCACCGCCTGGTGTTCCGCCTCATCCTGGCAGTGGGCTTCACCCTGCTCGTTTCAATCAGCACCTGGGCCTATTTCAACGTTGACTACCAGGAGCGCAAGCTCATGGAAAACGTGGTGGCCGGCACGGACCGGCTCACGAACACGATCCGGCTCGGGACCCACTACGCCATGATGCTGAACTCGCGCGACGACATCAACCAGATCATCACCAACATCGGCCTGCAGAAGGACATCGCGAACATCCGCATCTACAACAAAGAGGGCCAGATCAAATTCTCGAACCGCAGCGACGAGGTCGACACCCTGACGAACATCAAGGCCGAAGCCTGCGACATCTGCCACCGTACCGAGCCGCCTCTGGTCGATCTGGAGCTGAGCTCCCGCATCCGATTGTTTGAATCGAACCAGGGCTACCGCCTGCTCGGCATCATCAGCCCCATTTACAACGAGCCGGGATGCACCGGGAGCTGCCACGTCCATCCGGAGGACAAAATGATCCTGGGGGCACTGGACGTCGTCGTCACCCTGCAGGATACCGACCGTGAGCTTCAGCTTTCCAAAAGGGGGATGATCGGCCTGGCCGGCCTGGTGTTCATCCTGACCTCGGGCATCGTCGGCGTGCTCATGCTGAGCTTCGTCAACCGCCCCGTGCAGAAGCTGATCGAGGGTACCCAGCAGATCGCCCGCGGCGTCTACCCGGAGATCGTGCCCTTCGACCGCCGGGACGAGATGGGGCAGCTGGCACTTGCCATCAACAGCATGAGCCGCGAGATCGCGCACAAGCAGGCCGAACTCAACGAGCAGCGCGACGAGTACATAAACCTTTTCGACCACGTCCCTTGCCTGATCACGGTGCAGGACCGCGATTTCCGGCTGCTGCGCTTCAACCGCGAGTTCGCCGATCGCTTTGCCCCCCAGCCGGGCGACCACTGTTACCGGGCCTACAAGGGACTCGAGGAGAAGTGCCCTCAGTGCCAGGTGGTGCAAACGTTCGCAGACGGACTGCCCCACCAGGGGGAGGAGTCCGGGTTGAACAAGGACGGCTCCGAGGCCCACTGGATCTTTCGCACCTCGCCGATTCGCAATGCCCGGGGCGAAATCGTCGCGGCGATGGAGATGAGCCTCGACATTACGGAGCGCAAGCTGCTCGAGAAGCAGTTGGCCAAATCCGAGCGCAAATACCACCAGATCTTCAACCACATTCCCAACCCGGTCTTTGTGCTGGATGCCCGCACCCTGGAGGTGATCGATTGCAACCAGAGTGTCCAGACGGTGTATGGGTACACTCAAGAGGAGATTCTCGGGTGTTCCTTTCTGGACATCTTCGCCGAGAAAGAGGCCGAGGTTTATGCGGCCCAGCTCCGGCATGTTAACATCTTGAATCAGATCCGTCATCGGACGAAGGCCGGCGTGAGCATCTTCGTCAACATCCGGGTGTCCCCTTCCGAGTACCCCGGTCGGGATGTGCTGCTGGTGACCACCAGCGACATCACCCAGCGCCTGGAGGCCGAGCGCAAGTTGATTCAGGCCGGCAAGATGGCGACCATGGGCGAGATGGCCACCGGGGTGGCCCACGAACTGAACCAGCCCCTGTCGGTCATCAAGATGGCCAGCAGCTTCTTTCTGAAAAAGATGGAAAAAGGGGAGCCCCTCCAGGACGACACCTTAGGCGCGATGCTGAAAAAAATAGACGGCAACGTGGACCGCGCCACCCGCATCATCGACCACATGCGCCAATTCGCCCGCAAAAGCGACCTGCGGCTGGAAAAGTTGCAGCTGAACGATATACTGGGGCGCTCCTTCGAGATCTTCAGCCAGCAGCTGCGGCTGCGCGACATCGAGGTCAGATGGGAGTTGGACCCGGACCTCCCGCGGATCATGGCCGATGCAAGCCGCCTGGAACAGGTCTTCATCAACCTGCTGATCAATGCGCGCGACGCGATCGAGGAGAAATGGGCCGGCCAAGCGGCCGCTGATGGGGAGAAGCTCATCACGCTCAGAACCTCCCGCCGGGATCGCACCGTCGTCTGCGAGGTGCGGGACACGGGGATGGGCATTCCTCAGGCGCTGGCTGAAAAGGTCTTCGAACTCTTTTTCACTACGAAAGAGGTCGGCAAAGGGACGGGTTTGGGGCTCTCCATCAGCTACGGGATCATCCAGGAGTGCGGGGGGACCATCCGGGTCGACCCCGGCCCCGGCCGGGGGGCCTGGTTCATTCTGGAGTTTCCCGCTGTAGGTCAGAATAATGAAACAAACGATTCTCATCGTCGATGACGAGCCCGACATCCGCGACGTCCTCTCCATGGCCCTCACGGACATGGGGCACGACGTCCTGGCGGCGGCCGACGGCGACGAGGCCCTGCGAATGTTTCGCGAGGCCCGCCCGCCGATCGTCGTGACCGACATCAAGATGCCGGGCATGGACGGGATCGAGCTTCTGAAGAAGCTCAAGCGCGAGGACCCGGACACCGAGGTGGTCATGGTCACCGGGCACGGGGATTTGGATCTGGCCATCCGCAGCCTCAAGCACGAGGCCACGGATTTCATCACCAAGCCGATCAACATCGATGTGTTGGAAATCGCCCTCAAGCGAGCCCAGGAGCGGATCCTCACGCGGCAGAAGCTGAAGGAGTACACGGAGCACCTGGAGCAGCTCATCCGTGAGAAGTCGGAGCTCCAAAGCCGCCTCTCCGCGCTGGGGCTCATGATCGGCTCGATCTCCCACGGCATCAAGGGGCTGCTGACCGGCCTCGACGGCGCCATCTATCTCGTCGAGTCCGGCTTTTCCAAGAACGACCCCGCGAAGATCACCGACGGCTGGCAAACGGTCAAGCTCACGATCGAGCGCGTGCGCAAGATGATGCTCGACATCCTCTACGCCGCCAAAGAGCGCGAGCTCAAAACGGAACGGGTCAAGACGACAGATTTCGCACAGGAGCTGACCGGTCGGTTTGAAGAAAAGATCCGCGGGCAGGGCGTTGATTTTGTCTGCGAGGTGGGCCCGGGCAACGGGGGGTTCGACGCGGACCCCTCCTACCTGCAGGCCGCCTTGGCCAATGTCCTCGAAAATGCCCTGGATGCCTGCTGCCGGGACGAATGCAAGCCCCGGCACTGCATCACCTTCCGCGTTCGCGGCGAGAGCGACACCGTCGTCTTCGAAATCGGCGATGACGGCCCCGGGATGGACAGCGAGACGAAGCAGAAGCTATTCAACCTGTTTTTTTCCTCCAAAGGGGCTCACGGCACCGGCTTGGGGTTATTCGTGACCCAGAAGATCGTCGAGCAGCACGGCGGCCGAATCGAGGTCCGGTCCACCCCGGGACATGGGAGCCTTTTCCGCGTCATGATCCCGCGCAGGATCCCCGCGTCCCCGACCGTAGCGATCTCCGCGTAATCAGCCCCCGCAGCAAATCCCTCCTAACCCCCCTTTCCCAAAGGGAGTGATTCTCCCTCTTTGGAAAAGAGGTGCAGGGGAGATTTTACCAAACCTGTCAATTCAATTTCGAGACCGTTAATAAAAGTGGGTTGGCAATCCTAGCTGCCGATGATATCAAAACGGCAACAAAACATGTTCAAAGGGGGCCTCGCTCCCACCGGGCTATCCCACCGATAAGGCGTTTGAAGCTATTTTGTTGCCGGAGCAATAAAAAATCGGTACGCCGGGGTGGATCATTTGCTCCAACGACCAATTGCAGGGGAGAAAGGACCGTATGCCCATCATCGCCATATCCAGAGGCTCCTTCAGCCGCGGCCGCGAGGTGGCCGAAAAAACAGCCGCGCTTCTCGGGTACCGCTGCATTTCGCGCGAGGTGCTGTTAGAGGCGTCCCAGTTGTTCAACATTCCGGAGCTGAAGCTGCGGCGTGCGATCCACGACGCCCCTTTTCTGCTGAGCCGGCTCGGCCGCGACCAGAAGAAATACGTCGCCTTCATCCGCACGGCGCTCTTGCGCGAGGTGCAGTGGGACAACGTCGTCTATGGTGGCGCGCTTTCGCCATCACCGCGGCAACGCCGAGGCCGTCGAGCTCGAGATGGAGGCCCGCCTCCTGCTCGATTGGATCCACCACGCATCTGGCGCGCGCATCCACGGGCGCGCGCTCGACGACACGGTGGTGCTGCTCGGTCCCCTGGAGCCCCGGGGCCGGACCGCCGTCCCGGGCCGCTTCGCGGTGCGCGCCCGGCTGCTCGCCGACGACGACGCCGGCCGGCCGCGCAGCGCCCGCGCGCCCGCGGACGATGAGCCCAGCCTCACGCTCTCGCTCTACGA
>JAWOHH010000036.1:0-67926 GCA_046496215.1 Desulfobacterales bacterium | reverse complement strand
GCTGGACGTCGGCAGCCTGCTCTCCCCGCTGGCGCGGGAGGGGATGCCGCGCCACCCGGCCGACTACAACGTCATCGCCGCGCGCCTGGGGTGGCTACCCTCCTACCCCCAGTTCAACCGCAACCCGGTCGCGCTCGTGGCCGAGGCGGCGGCCGCCGGCGCCAAGACGGACGCCGAGATCATCGCCCATGTGGTGGAGCGCCTCAAGACGGGCGATGTCCAGCTTGCGGTCGAGGACCCGGACGACCCGGCCAACTTCCCGCGGGTGCTCTTCCTGTGGCGGGCCAACCTGCTCGGGGCGAGCTCCAAAGGGCACGAGTACTTTTTGAAGCACCTGCTGGGCGTCGAGAGCGCGGTCATGAACACCGAGAACACCGCCCGCCCCGCCGAGATCACCTGGCGCGAGCCGGCGCCGGAGGGCAAACTCGACCTCCTGGTGACGCTCGAGATCCGTATGTCGACCAGCGCCATGTACGCCGATGTGGCCCTGCCGGCCGCCGGCTGGTACGAGATGCACGACATCAACACGACCGACATGCACCCCTTCATTCACCCCTTCAACCCGGCCGTCGACCCGCCCTGGGAGGCGCGCACCAACTGGGACCAGTTCAAGGCCATCGCCGCGAAGTTCTCTGAGCTCGCGGCCGTCCACCTGCAGGAGGCGCGCGACCTGGTGGCGACCCCGCTCCTGCACGACAGCCCGGGGGAGATCAGCCAGGCGGAAGTGCGGGACTGGCGCAGGGGCGAGTGCGAGCCCGTGCCCGGCAAGACCATGCCGAGCCTCGCGCTGGTGAACCGGGACTATGCCAACGTCTTCCGCATGATGACGGCCCTGGGGCCGCTCGCGGCCAACCCGGGCATCGGCTCCAAGGGACTCATGTGGCCGGCGGAGGAGGAGTACGCCCAGCTCAAGGAGCGGCTCGGGCAGGTGGCCGCGCCGGGGGTCAGCCACGGGATGCCTTCCTTGGAAACCGGCAAACAGGTGGCCGAAGCGATCCTGACATTGGCCCCGGAAACGAACGGGGCGGTCGCGATGAAGTCCTGGAAGCCGCTCGAGAAGCGTACCGGGCTCTCTCTCTCCCACCTGAGCGCCGCGCGGCGGAGTGAACGATTCAGCTTCGAGGACTTGAGCGCCCAGCCGCGCAAGATCATCACAAGCCCGGTGTGGAGCGGGATCGAGTCCGAGGAGCGCCGCTATTCCCCGTTTGTGATCAACATCGAGGAAAAGGTGCCCTTCCGGACCCTGACCGGCCGGGCCCACTTCTATCTGGACCATCCTTGGATGCGCGCCTTCGGCGAGGGGCTGCCGCTCTTCCGCCCGCCGGTGGACATGGCCCTCCTGGGGTCGACCGACCTCTCGCGTGACGCCCGCAAAGAGCTCGTGTTGAACTACCTCACCCCCCACTCCAAATGGTCGATCCACAGCACCTACTCGGACACTCTGACCATGCTGACCCTCTTCCGCGGCGGGGAGGCGATCTGGATCAACAGCGAGGACGCGGCGGTGCTGGGCGTGAAGGATTCGGATTGGCTGGAGTGCTTCAACGTGAACGGGGTGGTGATGGCCAAGGCCGTGGTCAGCCACCGCATCCCGCCGGGCAAGGCGTTCATGTACCACGCCCAGGAGCGGCTCATCAACACGCCGGGCTCGCCCCTCTCCGGCAAGCGCGGCGGCACCCACAACAGCGTCACGCGCATCATGGTCAAGCCCACGCACATGATCGGCGGCTACGCGCAGTTGAGCTACGGGTTCAATTACTACGGCCCGGTCGGCTCCCAGCGCGACGAGCTGATCGTCGTGCGCAAGGCCGGGGAGGTGCAGTGGCATGAAGATTAAAGCCCAGCTCGCAATGGTTCTGAACCTCGACAAGTGCATCGGCTGCCACACCTGCAGCATCCCCTGCAAGAACGTCTGGACCCACCGCAAGGGCGCGGAGTACATGTGGTTCAACAACGTGGAGACCAAACCCGGGATCGGCTACCCGAAAAAATGGGAAAACCAGGAAGTCCACAAGGGCGGCTGGGAATTGAAGGGCGGTCGGTTGACCCTGAAGGCCGGCGGGAAGGCGCGCCGCCTGGCGGGGATCTTCCACAACCCCGACCTGCCGACGATCGACGCGTACTATGAGCCCTGGACCTACGACTACGAGAAGCTGATCGACAGCCCCAAGAAGAACAACCAGCCCTCGTTGCGGCCGCGCTCCCAATTGAACGACGCCAGCATGGAGATCACCTGGGGCCCGAACTGGGAGGACGACCTGGCCGGGGTGAACGAGACCGGGGGCGGGGATGTCAACTTCCGCGGTCTCGACTATGCCGCCTATCTGCAGTTCAAGCGGGTCTTCATGCTCTACCTGCCGCGGCTGTGCGAGCACTGCCTGAACCCGGCCTGCGTCGCCTCCTGCCCCTCCGGCGCCCTCTACAAGCGCGAGGAGGACGGGATCGTGCTTGTCGACCAGGAACGCTGCCGCGGGTGGCGCTTCTGCGTTTCCGGCTGCCCCTACAAGAAAACCTACTTCAACTGGAAGACGGGCCGGGCCGAGAAATGCATTTTTTGCTACCCGCGCACCGAGGCTGGCCTGCCGACGCTCTGCGCCCACAGCTGTGTGGGCCGCATCCGCTATATCGGCGTCCTGCTCTACGATGTCGACCGGATCCGGGAGGCGGCATCCGTCGCAGACCCCAAGGCCCTCTACCCGGCCCAGCTCGACATCCTGCTCGACCCGCACGATGCGAAGATCGCCGCCGAGGCCGGGCGCCGGGGCATCCCCGAGAATTGGCTGGCGGCCGCGCGCCGTTCCCCGGTCTACCGTCTGATCACGGAGTGGCGGATCGCGCTGCCCCTGCACCCGGAGTTCCGCACCCTGCCCATGGTCTGGTACGTGCCGCCCTTGAGCCCGGTCAGCGATGCCGTGGACGCCCGGGGGGTGGAGCCGGCGATCGACGCGTTGCGGATCCCCGTGGCCTATCTCGCCAACCTGCTCACCGCCGGCGACGAGGGACCGGTGCGTCTCGCGCTCAAGCGGCTGGCGGCGCTGCGGGCCCACATGCGCGCCGGCCGGCTCCGGGAAGCCGCCGACCCGGGCGTGCTGGAGGCGGTGGGTCTGAACAACGAATCGGCCGCCGCGATGTATCGCCTGCTGGCCCTGGCCTACCACAGTGAGCGGTTCGTGCTGCCCACTACCGGCCGCGTCGACGAAACCACCGCTTACGTCAGGCAGGGGAGCTGCGGGTACCCATGAAGCCGGATAAAACACGGGAGCTTTTCAAGCTTCTCTCCGTCTGCTTGAGCTATCCGGACGAGGCGCTGGCGGCAGCCGCCCCGGAGCTCCGGGAGGCAGCGGCCGGGATGAAGAAACGGCACCTCAAAAAGAGGTTTTCAGCGTTCGTGACGCACCTGTCGACCGCGCCTTTGCTCAGCCAGCAGGAGCATTACACGGCCGTGTTCGACATGCGCCCCGAGGCCAGCCTGAACCTAACCTATCACCTCATGGGGGACCGCGAGGAGCGCGGCCGGGCTCTGGCCGGGCTGTTGGCGCTCTATCAGCGCAGCGGATTCGAGCCGGCCGTCAACGAGCTGCCGGATTTTCTACCGCTCATGCTCGAATTCCTGTCGGTTGACCCGGAGGCGGCGAAGGACCCCCTGGTGTCCCGCTGCCTGGGCGCCGTGCCGATTCTCCTCGGCCGCATCGCAGAGAGCCCATCGATCTACGCCGGGCTGTTCGAGATTCTGGTGCAGATGTTGCCGGAGACCGCCGGGGAGGGGCATTCAAACATCTCAGACGGTTTGTCCGCAGCCGTGGAGGAGTGATCCATGAGCACGATCGATCTGGTTGCATTCGTGGCCTACCCCTACCTGTGTCTCACCATCTTCACGGTCGGGCACGCCTACCGCTACGTCACCGACCGGTATGCCTGGAACGCGCATTCGAGCGAGCTGATCGAAAAGAAACACCTCTTCATCGGCTCGTATCTGTTTCATTTCGGGGTGCTGGGCACGCTCGCCGGCCATGCCGTCGGGCTGCTGGTCCCGCAGAGCGTCTACGACATGGTGGGGATCGACAGCGCTGCGCACACGGCCCTGGCCCACATGGCCGGCCGGGTGGTGGGAACCGCGGCGTTCACGGGCGCCCTGCTGCTGCTCGCGCGCCGGCTGTTCGTGAAGCGAGTCCGCCTGATGTCCACCGCAAGCGATTTCCTGACGCTCGGCGGATTGGTGTTCGTTACCGGCGTGGGCACATATGACGTCTTTGTCGGCGGCTTCAACGTGCTGGACTCGATCGCCCCCTGGATCCGCGGCATCCTGACCTTTCAGCCCGACCCCGGCCTGATGGCGCCCGTGCCCCTGCGCTACAAGCTGCACATCCTGGCCGCGTTCACACTGCTGGCCTATTCGCCCTTTTGCCGGCTGATCCACATCTGGAGCGTGCCGGTCTTTTATCTGTTCCGGCGGCAGCTCGTGTTCCGGCGGCGGGTGGCGGCGTGAAGATGGCTTCGTAAGAAACCCCATCTCTGCGTTGCGCATCATCCCGCGGTCGCTGCGGCGTACTTTAAGTACGCCGCGCGACGCGAGATTCACGCGCCTTGACCCGGGGCTTCTTACGAAGCCATCGCCGCCGCCGGCTTCCAATGAAGTTGTATCCTTCTTCTGTGGGAGCGGCATCTTGCCGCGATCATCGTGGCTGGAAGCCACTCCCACAAGGGTGACATTTCATTACCGATAGGAGGGCGCCCAACGCCATAAACTGCTTTTTGCAAGCCCATCACAAGCCGAAAAGAGGGTGGTCGCGGCAAGATGCCGTTCCCACACAACTGAACGTTGCAGAGTCATCGGGATTCAGCCGAGGAAATTGCATATGGCTGATGACAAGAATGTCTGTTATGCGGTCTCCAGCCCGCGCGCGGCGCTGGGTTGGACGACGCTCGCCTTCTTCATGGGGTTTGCCGGCGTGTCGGCCTTCGGGCCGGTGCTGCCGAAGCTCCGCCAAACCATGGACGCCGGCCCCTTCCTGATGGGGCTGCTGGCGGCCTCCCCCTCTCTGACCGGGTCCCTGCTGCGCATTCCGTTCGGGGCCATGGTCGATCGCTTCGGGGGAAAAAAACTCATTCTGACGCTTTTGGTGCTGGCGGCGGCCGGGGTTGCGGGGATCACCCTCCTCTTCCGCCTGGGAGGCCCGTTCACGCTCTCGCATTACCCGCTTTTCATGCTCTTTGCCATGTTGTGCGGCTGCGGCATCGCCGTGTTCTCGGTCGGCGTGCCGGCGGTCTCCTACTGGTATCCCCAGCGCAAGCAGGGGACGGCCCTGGCGGTCTATGGCGGCCTGGGGAATCTCGCCCCCGGGGTTTTTGCCGTGCTGCTGCCCTATCTGGCGATCACCTTCGGTTTCACCGGCTCCTACCTGCTGTGGCTGGCGGCCCTGCTGGCGATGACGGGGTTGATCGCTCTGCGCATGAAGGATGCCCCGTATTTCCAGTACAGGGAAATGGGCCGGACGATCGACCCGGAAGCGCTGCTGCTGGCGTGCGGGGAGGAGTTGGTCCCGACCGGAAACGCCCTGAATTCGATCCGCCGGGCCGGAGCGGACTGGCGCACCTGGGTTCTGACCTTTTTCTATTTCATCACCTTCGGCGGTTTTATCGCCCTGACGGTGTGGCTGCCGACTTTTTGGACGGAGCGCTTCAACGCGACGCTGGTCCAGGCGGGGCTGCTGACGGCCGTGTTTTCCCTTTCGGCAAGCTTGCTGCGGGTGGCCGGCGGGGTGGCCTCCGACCGGCTGGGCGGGGAAACGGTGGTGGCATTCGCTCTGGGCACGACCGGCCTGGGGGCTCTGGCAATGACGGCAGTGGAAAGTTCCGTCGCAGCGGCCGTCGCGGCGGAAATCATTATGGCGCTGGGCATGGGCTTCGGCAACGCTGCGGTCTTCAAACTGGCGCCCAAATTCACGCCTCGGGCAGTCGGCGGCGCCGCGGGCATCATCGGCGGGCTCGGGGCGTTCGGCGGGTTTGCGATCCCGCCGGTCATGGGGCTTGTCGTGCGCTGGAAGGGGCCTGTCGGTTATCCGCAGGCTTTTTATGTCTTTCTGGGGTTGTCTGTGGCGGCGCTTCTGCTGTTTGTGCTGCTGCGGCGGGCGGGCGCAGCGCCAAAAGGCTCTTCAATCCACCCGCAGATTCCAATGTAATCTTGGGTTTTTCCCAAAGATCCGAACTGGGCCGATGGGTCGGAACGGGCCCTGGAGGAAGTAAGCGCCGCCAACCGCTTGTTCGCCGACCCGATCATCTACGCCGAGATATCGCGCGGATTTGAACGCCTCGAGGAGCTGCCGTCAGTCGAGCCTCTTTTTGACGCAACGTTCCAGACCCACTTCCTCTCCAAAGGCCTCCGCTAGTTTCTCGGCAAGAGAGGTCATCTCCGGTTCGCCCTCTGTTTCCACCACCAAGTCGCGATCGTCGAGCAATTTAAGCTTCCCGTGCTGCCGGACGATTTCTATCACCCGACCGACATCCACGGTGAACCACCCCTTCATGCGGGCCAGCAGCTCTTCTCCTTTCAAGAAACGCTCGATGACCAAGTCGACCCGGCGAAACTTCGCCTCCCACCCGATAACCGAGGGCCCTTTCAGAACGGGCCGAACCGGATCGTGCACGGCGGCGCACCGGAACCACAAGAGAGCTCTTTCCATAAAACCTCCCGGGTGTTAGATTTGAACGAATTCAGAGTGTAACGGGTCCAAACCGGAAAACAAACAGAAAGGCAAGCATATGAATATCATCAGCGCCATGCGGGAGAGAAGAAGCACCCGGGCCTATCTTGCCAAAGAAGTTTCCCGGCGCGACATCGAAGAGGTCCTCTCCTGCGCCGCCCTCGCGCCTTCGGCGATCAATCTCCAGCCTTGGGAATTTGTCGTCACCTATGGCGATGAAAAAGATCGGCTGGCGAGAAGGCTGCTCAAGGCCCGGATGGAACGGCAGGTCAAATGCGGGTCCGGCGCCGTCAGGCCTCTGCCTGAAAGGATCAACCGGCGCGCGAAGGAGGCGATGGCTGTCATGGAGCCTCACATATCAGCACTCGGGCTGACGTTCAACCGGTTTGTCGAGGAAGGGAGCTGCTCGTTTTATGGTGCGCCGGTGGCCATCATCGTTGCCATCGACAAGATCTTCCCGGCGATTCGCTATCTGGATGTGGGGTTGGCGGTTTCCTACCTGCTGCTGGCGGCCCAGGCCAAAGGCCTGGCCACATGCCCGGTCGGGCTGATTGCCGCTTACAAGGACGAAATTTGCCAAATGCTCAACATTTCCGAAGACAAGGAAATCCTCCTCGGTATTGCACTCGGGTATGCAGACGAGAGCTCTCCCGCAAACGCCTTTCGCACCGCACGGGCTGATTTGAAGGAGATTGTTGCCTGGTACGAGTGACGCCGGAGCCACAACGGCGGAACAAATTCCACCTTTTTCCCGCGGGAAGAGTGCCTGGTATGAATGCGTCGTCGGAGCGGTTTGCGATCCATAAAACCATTCTGAGCGGTTCCCGCTTTCAGAAGGCCCGCGCCTTTTGCATCGGCTTCGCACCGGTTTGGCTTTTCCTCCTCTGGTTGGGCTGTGCGTCTTCCCCTATGCTCAAATACGATCGCAAGACCCCGCCAACGGCGTTGGTCCCCATCGGCTACGCCGGCATATCCGATGAACGCGCGCGGTTCAGAGAGATATTCTGCGCCGTCCAAGAGGACCATGGCTCACAGTTTCCGGACGACCGGCCGTGCGGCCAGGCCCTGCACCGGCTTTCGGGCGAGTCGGCTCCGGAAGGAAAGCCCGTCTATCTCGGCCACGCCCGCTTGCCGTTGCGCTGGGTGATCATCCCGGGCCTCTCGGAAGAGTGCGTTGCCGACTTCATCCAGCCGTTTTCCGACGCGCGCCCTCATCTCGAGTCGCTCGGGTTCAAAACCGATTCCATCATGGTCAGCGGGTTGGGCGGAAGCGCCCACAATGCGTCGATGATCCGGCAGGCCGTGGCCGACATGCCGGAGGCGCCCGTCGAGAAGCTTGTTTTCATTGGTTACTCCAAAGGTGCCACGGATGTGCTGGAAGCGATGGTTCGCTACCCGGACCTCAGCCGCCGCACGGCGGCAGTAGTTGCTCTGGCAGGTGTCGTCAGCGGCACTCCCATTGCCGATGACGTCCCGGATGTGCTTAAAAGGCTTACGGATCGGGTATTCGAAGGCAGATGCCCACCCGGGGGAGGCCGGGCTTTCGAAAGTCTGAGCCGAAAAGAGCGCCTGGCGTGGCTTTCGGCCAACAGGCTCCCGGCCTCCGTCCGATATTATTCTCTGGCGGCCTTTACCGATCGCGAAAACATCTCGCGCATCCTGCGCCCGAGCTACGACAAGCTCTCGTCGGTCGACCCGCTGAACGACAGCCAGGTGGTGTTCCACGACGCGCTCGTCCCCGGCGGAGCCCTTTTAGGCTACCTGAACGCCGACCATTGGGCGGTGGCGATGCCTTTCAACAGAGAGCACCCGGCACTGGCCAGCGCCCTGATCACGCGCAATTCCTTCCCCCGTGAAGTCCTGCTGGAGGCTATCGCTCGGTTCGTCGAGGAGTCCTTGCTGGACAGCCGCTGAAGTGCACCTTCCGGCGCCTTTCCAAAACGGCCGGCCCCTACTGGCCACGGATCATCACCAGTAGCATCTTGAAGCGCTCCTTGGCCTGCAGGGCGTGAGGCACGTCGGCCGGCATGATCAGCATCTCCCCTGTGTTGACCGTGAAGGGCTTGCCCCCGATCGAGATCTCCGCCCTTCCGTCCAGAATGGTGACGACGGCGTCGAAGGGCGCCGTGTGTTCGCTCAGCCCCTGACCCGCGTCGAAGGCGAAGAGGGTGATGTTGCCGGTCTCTTTTTTAAACAGCATTTTGCTCACCACCGAACCGGCCGCGTAATCGACATGCTTTTCCAGCTGGAACGGGACTCCCTTGAGTTTTGCTTGGTCATCGCTCATAGCTGCCTCCGTATGATTCGAACGCTTCGTGAATGTCCTTGTCAGAGGAAAGAGCGCAGCAGGCCCAGACCGGCAGCGCCTGCCACCACCAACATAATATCGATTTTGAATTTCTGAATGGCTTTGCACGTCTGGGCAGACGCCAGACCACCCGACGGTTCCGTACCATAAACACCTCTGTATCGGGGTGCAAGGCCACTGGTTCGCAGTTGGGCCCCATCATGGAATTTGTGGGTGGTCGGCCGGTTGACATTAATCAGATTTTCATCAACAATAACTAATTTTTAAACGGACCAACGAAGAAAACCTCCAACTTGACCCACGGGAGAAAGGCATGCGCAACCAGAAAACGATTGTCAATTCCTGGAACGAATGGGACCCGCTCCGGCACATCATCGTCGGTTGTCCGGAGGGGACCATGATTCAGGCGCCGGAGCCTGCCGTCGAGCGTGACTTCTCAAAGGACGGCGTCCCCAAAGGCCTCTATGGCCCGCTGCCGCACGAGATGTTATTAAAGGCAAAGGAGCAGATGGATGGTTTTGTCAGGCTGCTCGAGAAACGAGGGGTGCGCGTCGATCGGCCCACCCCGCTGGATTTCGGTCAGCCGGTGTCGACGCCGGACTGGCAGCAGAAGACCATGTTCGGGTGCATGCCACCCCGCGACCTGCTCCTGACGGTCGGCAACGAAATCCTCGAAGCCACCATGTCCTACCGCAGCAGATGGTTCGAATACCTGTGTTTTCGGCCGCTCTTGGAAAGATACTTCAAAGAAGATGGGAATTTCCGGTGGGAGGCCGCCCCGAAGCCTCGCCTGACGGATGCGAGCTATAAGCCCGACTATTGGACGAAATACAAAAAGTGGAGCGACACAAAGAAGGAGAAAGCCATGCGCACCGGCGACTGGGTGCTCACGGAGGAAGAGCCCCTCTTTGATGCCGCCGATATCGCCCGGGCCGGCAAGGACCTTTTCGTGTATCACTCCTCGGTGACGAACAAGTCCGGGATCGACTGGCTGCGAAGGCACTTCAGGGACCATCGCTTGCACGTTCTGCATTTCAGGGAGACCAACCCCATACACATCGATGCGACATTTGTGCTGCTCCGGCCCGGCTTGGCCTTGAGCAACCGCAAGCGGGTCATACTGGAGCCCAAGATGATCGAGCTGTTCAAGAAAAATGGATGGGAAATTGTGGAATGCGCCGAGCCGGCGTTGAGCGGGTATCCGCCGCTGTCGTTTTGCAGTCAGTGGCTGTCGATGAACACGCTAATGCTCGATCAAAAGACCATTTGCGTCGATTCGCAAGAAATCAAACAAATGGAGCAGTTCGACGCGCTCGGATTCGAAGTGATACCGGTGCCGTTCGACGCTGTCAGCGCCTTCGGGGGTGGTTTGCACTGCGCCACGGCAGACGTCTATCGGGAAAGCGCCCTCGAAGATTATTTTCCGCGCCAGATCGAAAATTATTAGCCCGATTCTCACTGCACCGGGTCGCCGTACAGGGCATACGGCGCCCAGAAAAACGGGTGCACGAAAGCGGGGTCTGCGCGCCCCGCGATGAGTTCAAGCTGTGCGTGGCGGAGGCTCTCAGCGCGGGAGGCATCTCGGTTCGCCGCCTGGTGGGCAAATGTTCGCGCGACCAGCTGCTGCGCCGAGAGGCTCTCCACCGCCCAGTGGGTCGCCAGAACAGAGCGTGCCCCGGCGAAAAAGAAGGCCCGGGCAAGGCCTGAAAAGGCCTCCAGCGCTCGGCCATCCCCGGAGGCGGTATTGCACGCCGACAGGACGACCCAGTCCGCATTGAGCTTCATCGTGAGCACATCGTCCAGAACGAGAAGCGGAGAATCGCCGGGTCCGCCGGCGGCCATGGCCAACGCCGGCCGGGAAAGCCCGGGTAGGTCGCCCGGTCTCAGACCATGCGTCGCGAAAGCGAGGACGCGCCGGTCGGAGAGGTCCGTGGTCAGGGCCGCCGCGCGAGTGGCCTGGGCGCCGAAGCGGACATCCAGCTCCGGGTCTGCACCGAGGGCCTTCACCATCGCGTTGATCTCATCGCGTGTTTCCGGCAATGGTGTTAGGGTCCCGTAATCGGCCGCCTGCTCCACGTGCTGCAAACCGCGGCTTGGTTTCCATGGAGTGCGATTGGTTCCCGCATCGCCGGGCGTCGCCGAAGCGCCTGCGAAAAGAGGGTCGCCAAACCCAAAAAACATGTGTCCCGGCTTGGGACGTTGGCCCCCGCCGCGAAGCGCCCGGAAGGCGGCGGCGGTGGCGATTTGGTTCAGCGCCGTCTCACGCAGGAGCCACTTCGCCGTTGCCGGGTCGAACGGGCGCTGCGGCGGCTGGGTTGTGAGGACCGCAAAGGGCAGCTGCGCCAATTCGCTCGATGTTGAAATCGTCACCAGGCGCGGTGAACCCAGCGACGGCCAGACCGGTGCCAGGAGCTCATTGAACAGCCTGTGGCTCGACGCGGCGTCGAACTCGACCCGGCCCGGGGTCGGGTTTCCCGCCAGATCCAGCGTGGTGCGCAGGCGCGATACCAGGCTGTGAATCTCCGGCGCCGTGAGCGCCGCCACGTGGAGGGCAGGGCGCCCAACGGCTCCAATACCCCACACGAATGTGCCCCGCTCGAAGGGATAAAGGCTCACGAACGCCTCGTCCTTCGCAAGAAACCCGGCGAGCTCGCCCACGCTTGGCGGCTTGGGGTTCACCAGGGACTGGTAGTCGGGAAAGCGTCGTCCGATTTCGCTCTGCAGCTCCCCGCGCTCCTTCTCGACCGACTCGAGCTGTTCCTGTAGCTGCTTCAAAGCGGTCTGACGCGCGTGCGCCCGTTCGCGTTCCTCTGCGGCCTGCTGCGCCAGCTTTTTAGCGTCCGCCTGCGCCGCCCTTCCGGCCGCAATCCGCTGTTTGGCTTCCTGCGAGAGTCGCTGGTGCTCGGCAAACCCCTGGTTGAGATCGGCGATCGTCTCGCGGGCCTTGATGCGCTGTTCCTGCTCACGGCGGACGAGAGCTCCGAGGTCGGGTGTTGCAGCGACCACCCGGGCCGCGCTATCGATCAGCGCCTGTTGGACCGTACTCAGCTGAAGCCGGTCCGCCACGCGGAAGGCGAGATCCACCAGTTCCTCGTCCATGCCGCTGCCGGCTTTTTCGTGCCGCTCTCGCACCAGCTCCATAAACCCGCGCAGCGCTTGCGGCAGATAGAAACCGCGGACTCCGGCCGGCTGTGAATCGCCGAACGTTTTTTCGGGCGCGAATACGTGCGCGAACACGGCCCGATAGTCGTCGAGGGCAAGGCGCTCAGCGCCCTGCGCCTGCAGCACGAGCGCCCGTACCGCGCGCGCCTCGATTGTGTGCGCGACGTTTTCCCCGTACCAGCGCTGGCGGTGGCTGACCACCGCATCGATCCGCTCGCGCGCCTGGCCGACCCGGCTGGTTTTCAGATGGAGAAAGACTTGAAGCACCGGGTTGTCGACCATGGCCCGCGCCGTCGGGTCGTCGGTCGTAGCGGCGCGCATTTCGACGGCGAGCCGGTCGGCATCCGCCCATCGCTCCAGGCTGAACAGGGCCTGCATCAGACACGTTTGCGTGCTGATGATACGCAATGAGCTTTTACCGGCCGCACTGGTGCCGTAAACGGCCAAGGCCTTGTTTGCGGCTTCGACGGCTTCTTCGAACCGACGCTCGCCCAGTAGCGCCTGTGCAAGTTTTTCATGCCAGAAGGCCAATGTGCCGCCGCTGGTGTGCTCCTCGGCAGCAAGCCGCAGCCCGAGCCGCGCGATCGCTTCGGCCTCCTCACTGCGGCCCTGGGCGAAGTTGAGCCAGACGGCGGTACCCATCACGCCATTGCGCAGCCGAATGGCGGTGTCGTACTCGAGATCCGTCCGCGATGCCCCTGCGACGGCGCGGGCGCGCTTCACTTCGACCAGACCTGCATCGACCGACCGCCGAATGGCGGCCAGCGCACCGTCCGAATCGCCTTGGGCCTGCAGCACCACTGCGCGCAGGTGATCCGTCGATATTGCCGTGTACGCGGCCGAATGCGGGCCGTGTCGATTTTGCACGTGCCCCCCTTCGGTCTCCACCTGCTTCAGCAATTCTGCTGCCCGCTGGGGGTTGCCGAGGGTCACATAGTCCCGGCCCAGCAGAACGGTCCAGGTGACGCGCTGCTCGGGTGTGGCTGAACGGTTGCGCACGAGCGATTCTCCCACCTCGAGCGCCTCCGACTGGTTGCCGTAGCGCCACAATTCACGCCAGAGGTATGCGATAAAGGGGGAGATTTTGTCGGGTGGCTCGGTCAGAGTGACGAGCCGTCTCAAAGCGTCCAACCGGGCCGCAGCGTCACCCAACGTGAAGGCCGCGCGTTCGCGGCGCTTGAAGTACTCCACCTGCTTCTGGTGCGGGGCATCCGGCGCGAGGGCCTCCGCGAGGATTCGGTGGGCCTCTTCCTCGCTGAGTCGCGGGCCGCTCTCCTCGATCTCATCCGGCCCCTCCTGCGCAAGACCCCATTGGGGAAAGGCTGTTGCGAGACCCGCGATGAGGAGGATCACGGCCGTCAGGTGATTCATTGTGTTCCCGAACATGACCGTCCGCCTTTCTCAAGGGGTTCCCCCATCCCCCCTCCGAAGCGGATCGCCCTGCGGGGGAGAGATGGATGACCGTAAAGGTGATCGGGATTCGATCGGTGGAAGGCTTTTTGAGCCATCGCTCGTCCTCTGCTCTGAAGGCGGGGCAGATTCACGCAATGCCGCCGCACATGGGATCGAGGCGAGATGCAGGGCTGAGGTCCGAACCGCAGAAAGAAAACCGCTTCCGTGTCAGGTCCGGTGAAGGGGGAATTGCGCCAAGGATGGATGAACGGTAACTGAGCCGAGTCTAAAAATCAAGCGAAATTGGTTTGCCGGCAAATCGCATGCCCCTCAAGCCCGACCAGCTCCTTGGCCTCAGCTCAAGCCGATCAGGCGGCCGCTCTGGAAGACGAGGAAGGCCATCAGCCAGGCCACCGCTGTGCTGTAGCCGATGGAGAAGAGCATCCAGCGGGTTGAGCCGGTTTCGCGGCGGATGGCGGCGGTGGTGGCGAAACAGGGCAGGTAGAGCAGGACGAAGACCATCATCGACAGGGCGGAGAGCGGGGTCATGCCGGAGTCCGTCAGGGCCTTTTCCAGCGCGCCTTCCTCTTCGCTCTCTCCGGTGGCGTAAAGCACGCCCAGGGTGCTGACGACGATCTCCTTGGCGACGAATCCGGACAGCAGGGCCACCCCGCCCCGCCAGTCGATCCCAAGCGGCTCAAAAACCGGTCCAATCAACCGGCCGATGCGGCCGATGAAGGAGTACTCGGTCTGCGCCGCTTTTGCGGAGCGGCGCTGTGCGGCCTCGAGGTCGGCCTGCCCGCCCGCATCGGATGCGAGGGCGGCGTTCGGCTGGGGCGGGGTGCCGGCCGTTTCAGGGGACCGCGGAAAGCTCGACAGGGCCCAGATCACGATCGAGCCGACCAGGATGATTTTGCCCATTTTGGTCAGGAAGATCTTGCTGCGGTCCCACATGTGGATGAGGAGGCTCCTGGCCATCGGCATGCGGTAGGGCGGCAGCTCCATGACGAAAGGCGCATCGACGCCCTTCAGCAAGGTGGAGCGGAAGATGCGGCCGGTGAGGATGGAGAGGACGATCCCCAGGAGGTAGAGGCCGAAGATCACGGAGCCGGCCCTCGGCCCGAAGAACGCCCCGGCCAAAACCACGTACACCGGAAGCTTCGCCGAGCAGGACATGAAGGGCGTGATCAGGATGGTAAGGATGCGGTCTTTTTCGCTCTCCAGGGTCCGGGCGGCCATGATGGCCGGCACGTTGCAGCCGAAGCCCATCAGCATCGGGATGAAGGATTTCCCGTGCAGGCCGATCAGATGCATGATCTTGTCCATCAGGAAGGCCGAGCGCGCCATGTAGCCCGTGTCTTCGAACAGCGCGATACAGAAGAAGAGGATGAGGATGTTGGGCAGAAACACGATCACGCTCCCGACCCCGGCGATGATCCCGTTCACGATGAGATCGCGCACCAGCCCCTCGGGCAGAAGTCCGCCCGCTGCCCCGGAAAGCCACCCCACTCCGGCTTCGATCGCCTGCACCGGGTATTCGCCCAGAGAGAAGGTCAATTGGAACATGGCCCAAATGAAAAGGATGAATATCGGGAAGCCGAACAGGCGGTGGGTCAGGACCAGATCGATGTTGCGCGATACGTCCACGCGCTGTTGGGTGGAGGAGGTCTGGACCTCGCGGACGATCCCGGCGATGAACCCGTAGCGCTCGGCGGTCATGACGATCTGGGGCTCCTCGTCGAAGCGCTCCGTGAGATGCCGGCGCAGGGTTTGGGCGGCCTGCAGAATTTCCGTGCCGGCCTGGGGTAGGGCCGCCACCAGCCGTTCCTTGACGATTCTGTCGTCCTCCAGCAGCTTGATGGCGGTCCAGCGCATGTCGTAGTTCAACGCCCCCGCGGCTTTCAGCTCCGTGAAGCGGTGCAACCGCGCGATCGTCTCTTCGATATCCTGGCTGTATTTCACCCGGCGCCGGCGCGGGGGCCCGGCGGGGGATTCGGCCAGCTCCACGGCGCGCTGCAGCAGCTCATCCATGCCTTCGCCGCGGTTGCCCACCGTGAAGACCACGGGCACATCCAGGAGCTCGGACATCTTGCGGGCGTCGATTTTCATCCCGCGGTGTTCGGCCACATCCGCCATGTTCAGGACGAAGAGCACCTTGCAGTCGAGTTCACGGATTTGAGTTGCGAGATACAGGCTACGTTCGAGGTTGGAGGCGTCGATGATGTCGAGGACCACATCCGGTCGCTCGTCCAGCAGGTAATTGCGGGCGACCACCTCTTCGATGGAAAACGGGGTGAGGCTGTAGGTGCCGGGCAAATCCACGATGGTGAGGTCGAGCCCGTTGAAACGCACGTGCCCTTCTTTTTTTTCCACCGTGACCCCCGGCCAGTTCCCGACTTTTTGACGGGTGCCGGTCAGGTTGTTGAAAACGGTGGTCTTTCCGGAATTCGGGTTGCCGGCGAGGGCGATGGTGAGGCGTTTCGTGGGCATGATCAGACGGCCGACCGCACGTCGGCGATGTCGATGTTGGCGGCCTCCTCCACTCGCAGCGAGACATGGTAGCCCTTGACGATCAGCTCCATGGGGTCCCGGAGGGGCGCATATTTTTCGACGTAGACGTCCGTGCCGCGGAGGATCCCCATCTCGAGGATCCTGCGCCGCAGCAGGCTGCTTCCGCCGACACGCACGATGGTGGCGGTCTGGCCCTGTTTGAGTTCACTGAGCCGCATCAGGGTGGTCTCCAGATAGGGGTCCGCCGGTTCCCGGGCGGGATCAGGCCGGGCCGCGGGGCAGGGTGGACAGCGCGCTGTGCAGGCGCCGGGAGAACTCCTCCGGGACCGGGTGATCGGTGCCCGTGCGACAGAGCGCAACCGTCCGCCGAAGCGTCTGCAGGCAGGCCAGGCAGGCCACGCAGCCGGCGACATGGGCTTCGATCGCACGGCGTTCCGCGGGCGCCAGTTCGCCGTCGATGTACTCTGAGAGCTTCTCAAAGAGCGCCAGACAGTGAGAGTGAAGGGCGGGGTCACAGGCCATGTTCGAAATACCCTTTCAGTTTCTCCCTGAGGTAGAGGCGTGCACGGTGCAGTCGCACTTTGACGTTGGTATCGGTGATATTCAGGATGCGGCCGGTTTCCTCCGTGCTGAACCCCTCCATGTCTCTCAGGACCACCACCAATCGGTACGGCTCTGCGAGGGAGTGGATGGCGTTCTGGAGGGTTTGGGCCAACTCATCGTTCAGCAGTTTTTCGAGGGGCATTTGGGCCCACTCCGGAACGAACGCGACCGGGAGGAGCGCTTCGTCGGGAGCGAGCTCATCTAAGGTCATTTCCCGCTCGGGGGCGAATTTGGATTTACGGCGCTGCTTCAAGCACGTGCTGGCCGCGACCCGGTAAAGCCAGTTTTTGAACTTGGTCTCGTACCGGAAGTCCTTGAGATAGCGCAACACATTCAAAAACGTGTCCTGGACCAAATCCTCCGCGTCGGCCGGGTTGCCGCACATGCGGCGGCCGAAGGTGTAAAGCCTCTGCTCGTAGCGCCGCACCAGCTCCGGGAAAAGATTTTCGCTGCCGGCGTTGATGGCTTGAATCAGTTCGGTATCGCTATCGTGGATCGCGGGACGATTCGGGGGTTGAGACTCCGTCATCTTTCCTTGTCACCTGACAAGAGTTCCGCAGTCAGGTCGATATCCCCATCTTGGGCAGAAGGTAGGCCTGGAGAAACACCCAGACGCCGACGACTGCCACGAGAATCAGAATTTCCTTCATGTCATCACTCCTTCATCGTATATAATGAAAGCGGTCCGGCTTGTCCACTCATTTTAAGACCGCACTGTCGGGTATGGAGCCCGGGAAGGCGTATCGGTTACACGCACTGCCGCCCTCAGTTGACCTTGGCCCGGTAAAGGCGAAGGCTGTTCGAGACCACCGAAACACTGCTGAACGCCATGGCCAGGGCGGCGAGAATGGGGTGCAGGTCGCGCAGCATGGGCGGAAGGGACTCGATCGAATGCAGGGCGCCGGCAGCGACCGGGATCAGCAGCAGGTTGTAGCCGAAGGCCCAGAATAGGTTTTCGCGTATGGTGCGCATGGTGGACCGGCTGAGCCGTATGGCGCGGGGCACCCCGCTCAGGCTGCCGCTGGAGAGAATGACGCCGGCGGTCTCGATGGCGACATCGGTCCCGGTCCCAATGGCCATGCCCACATCCGCCTGGGCCAGGGCCGGTGCGTCGTTGATGCCGTCGCCCACCATGGCTACGGTTTCACCCCGGTCCTGGATCCGTTTCACCTGGAGGGACTTCTCCTCCGGGCGCACGTCGGCGTAGACCTGCTCGATGCCGACCTGGGCGGCGATGCTCTCGGCAGTGGCGGGGTTGTCGCCGGTCAACATGGTGACACGGAGGCCCAGATCCCGAAGCTGCCGGACGGCGGCGGCGGAATCGGGCTTCAGGGTGTCCGCGATGGCGATCAGCCCTTCCGGTCGTTCGTTCCGCGCCACCACCACGACCGTGTGGCCCTGCGCCTGGAGTTCTTCGATGCGCCCCGGTTCAGGGCCCGGCGCCATGCCGAGTTCGGCTGCGATCCAGGCCGGTTTTCCGATGGAGATGCGGGCCCCGTTCACGCGGACCTGCACGCCGCTGCCGCCGGCGGCCCTGAACCCCTCCGGCTCGGCGAGCGTGAGCTTCCGGGATTCGGCGTGTCTGACGATGGCTTTGCCCAGCGGGTGCTCCGAGCCCCTCTCGGCCGACGCCGCCAGGGTGAGCAACTCCACTGCGTTCAGGGCGGACGTGTCGAAAGGCTGGACCTCGACTACGGCCGGCCGGCCGGCCGTGATGGTGCCGGTCTTGTCGAGCACGATGGCGGTCAGCAAGCTGGTCCTCTCCAGCGTCTCGCTGCTCTTGAAGAGGATGCCGTGCTCCGCGCCCTTGCCGATGCCGGCCATGATCGCCGTGGGGGTGGCCAGACCCAGTGCACAGGGGCAGGCGATTACCAGCACGGCCACAAGACGGATCATCGCGGCGGTGAAATCTCCGCCGAGAGCCCACCACAGTAGGAACACGAGCAGGGCCAGCGCAATGATCGCCGGTACAAAAACAGCCGCCACGCGGTCCGCCAGGGCCTGAATCGGCGCCTTGCTGCCCTGGGCCTCCTGGACCAGACGGATGATCTGGGCCAGAACGGTGGCCTTGCCGACCGCGCGGGCCTGCACCCGGAGCAGCCCCGCGGTATTGATGCTGCCCCCGACGACGAGGTCCCCCGGGCGCTTGTCCACCGGCAGCGGCTCTCCGCTCAGCATGGACTCGTTCACCGCGGATTCCCCCTCGACCACGACCCCGTCCACCGGCAGGCTGCCGCCGGGCCGCACGACCACGATATCCCCCACGGCGACCTGGGACAACGGGATTTCGTTCTCGGCCCCGTCCCTCAGAACAACGGCGGTCTTGGGTTTCAGGCCGATGAGCTTGCGGATGGCCCCGCCGGTGCGGGATTTGGTCCGGGACTCGAGCAGCTTGCCGAGCTTGATGAGGGTGATGATGACCGCCGAGGTCTCAAAATAGACATGGTGCCCCAGGGTCGGTTGCAGCAGGACAGCGACGGAGTACCCATAGGCCACCGACGAACCCAAAGCCACGAGCACGTCCATGTTGGCACTGCGGTTGCGAAGGCTGTTGAAGCCGCCGGTGTAATAATCCCAACCCGTGTAGAACTGCACCGGCGTCGCCAGGGCCCAAAAAAGCCAATTGACCCAGGCCGCATGGCTCCAGGGGCCGGTCAGGCCGAAATCCCGGCCCATGCTGAGAACGAACAGGGGGAGCGCACAGACGACTCCGGCCATGAATTTGCGGGTTTGGTCCGCAACCTCCCTGCGGCGGGCGGCGGCTTCCGCATCTTCGGATTCGGCGGTCTCCCCCGGGACGCCGGCGCTGAATCCAGCGGCCTTGACGGCCGCTACGAGATCCGCGATCTCGACCGCGTCCGGCAGGTATTCCACGGAGGCGCTTTCGGATGCAACGTTCACCGCCGCCTGCACGACCCCGGGGACCTTCCTGGACAAGGTGCGTTCGATGGTGGCCGCGCAGTTGGCACAGGTCATGCCGGTGATCGCCAGTTCCACCCGCGCCGTGGGCACCGCATAGCCGGACTTCTGGATTTTGGCGACGACATCGTTCAGCGTGAGGGCCTTCGGGTCGAAGGCGACCGCCGCCCGCTCGCCGGCAAAGTTGACGTTCACCTCGGAGACGCCGGGCAGCCGCTTCAGCGCTCGTTCGACGTTGGCCGCACAATTGGCGCAGGTCATGCCGTGGACGGGGATATGGAGGGTTTGAGTCGGCATAGGATGAAAGATTAACGAGTAACGAACGACGAGAGCCGCGCAGGGCCGATATCCGTTAAAAAACATGTGCAACGAGTGGCAAGCACCGAATAAGGGCCAGAGGCAAGGAGTTATTGGTGCTCTTTCTCGCTACTCGTTGTTCGTTACGTTCACTGTCTATTTTTTCCGGGTCACCACGTGCCAGGGGTTCAAAAGGTCTTCCTTGTTGTAGGCCAATGGGGTTCCGGTGTCGTGGCGGACCATCGTCGCACCGGCGGCTTCGACGATCACCTGGCCGGCCGCGGTGTCCCACTCCATGGTCGGCCCCAGCCGTGGGTAGATGTCGGCCCGGCCCTCGGCCACGAGGCAATACTTGATGGAGCTGCCGGCGGATACGAAGCTGACATCGCCTATTTCCCGGCGTTTTTGCTCGACAAACGCATGCAGCTCCTCCGTGGCATGGGAGCGGCTGCCGACGATGACGAAGGGCACATGCGTGCTGCGGTCGTCCGGGAGTTCTGCGGAGCGGGATTTGAGCCGGCGGATGGCGGCGGGCGGGTCTTCCGGCGGAGGCCCGGTTGCAAGCTCCTGCAGCGCATCAGGGTCGACCAGCCGAAACGCCCCTTCCTCGAGCCGCCCATAGTACAGGACCCGCTTCACCGGGACATAGACGACCCCCAGCGTCGGCCGCTGCTGCTCGACCAGGGCGATGTTGATCGTGAACTCCCCCAGGCGCTTGATGAACTCCTTGGTGCCGTCGAGAGGGTCCACGATCCAGAGTCGCTGCCAGGTTCGGCGTTCGGAGTAGGGGAGGCTTTTCCCCTCCTCGCTGAGGATCGGGATGCGGGTCGAGGCGAGGTGCCGGACGATGATCTCATGCGAGCGCGTGTCCGCCAAGGTGAGGGGCGAGCGGTCCTCCTTGTAGTCCACCCGGAGGTCGGATTGGTAGACTTCGAGGGTGGCGAGCCCGGCGCGAATCGAGGCTTGGATGGCCGTCAGCAGCAGCGCGTCGTGGTTCATGGTCACACCGCCGGGTAGTTGATCTCGTTGAGCGCAGCCCGAATCCCTTCCTCCGTGGCCGGGGCATCCCATTCCACCTCGATGGTTTTAGCCTGGGGGTTGCCCTCGACCTTGCCGACGCCCGGCATTTCGCCCAGTTCATTTTTGATGGCCATCACGCAGTGGCCGCACGAAATCTTCGGGATCGAAAATGTCTTCTTTATCATGTGATATGCGTCCTCTATGGCAGTTGGGTTCGAAACGGTTCCGAAATCAAAGTAGTGACGACGGAGGCCGTGTCAAACCGCGGGCGGGCAAAAACGGCGGGCAAGGCATTGAAATTGCCGGAATCCCGGGTTTTCTCTTCGACCCGCGTCCGCACCCGCTGGCGGACGAAAAAAGGGACCCGCTTCAAGGCGGCTTCAGCGTCAGCGGCCCATTCCATGGGTCAGTCCTTCAAAGGAAATTCAGGCTGCAGCCTTCTCAAGGCAGCGCCGGCCAGCGCGCTCACCGTGATCCGGGTGAGGCGCCCCGCATCATAAAAGTCCAGGCATTCGAAGTCCTCTTCCAGCCGAGCCAGGAGCGGGATCGATTCGGCGTTGCCGAGTGCAGCGGCCGCCCAGGCGGCAAGACCCCGCCGCTGGGCATCGTCCGCGGTCAGGAACGGGTTTACACGTGCGGCGCCGTCGCCCATGGCGGCCGGCCGGGCGTGCCCAAGGCGCCCGACCCCCCAGAGCACTCCCGGCTGGATGGCTGAAAATTCCAGGAAGTTCCCCCGCGGCCAGAGATAGGAGATCAGGATGCAGCCGAACTCCCCGGCCAGCAGCGCGCTGCGGGCCATGCATTCGCCCATGGCCTCCGGGCAGCCCCATCCGATCCCACCGGATTCTTCGTTCAGATTCCACATGAGCCGACGCATGACCACGCGGGCGGACTCCGGCTCCTTTTCCGCAAGAGAGGCCACCACCGCACCCATGGCCGTCACGGCCCGCCAGCGCAGCAGCGGGTCTCGGTCGCAGAACAGGGTGAAGAGAGGGTTCACCGCTCGCCGAGCCGGAATCTGCAGAATATGTTTCAGAGCGAGAGTGAGTTCCTCTGAGCGCAGGTGGCCGATGATCTCTAGCTTCAACTTCCGCCCGGATGTTCTATTCATCGGCATGTGGCCGCCTGCCGTATCGGGAAATAACGGTGGGGGTGTCCTTTGCGGCGATTCGAATTGCTCTCGACGGGGCTCTTTAAAACGTGATGATGTCAAACCCTTCGTTTCGGAACGCTGTTGACTACGAATAAAGCGGTCTTTTTCATGGTTCACCCTGACGCCAGGCGTTACTCTTCCTGCCAGAAGATGCAATCCGCCGGGCAGTTCTTGATGGCGTCGTCGACCTCGGCTACAGGATAGACCGACAGGTCCGCCACTTCCACGTACCCGGCGTCGTTCATGCGGAAAACGGACGGGCATGCTTCCACACAGACCTCGCAGCGAATGCAATCGCTGAGTTCAACGACCGGTCGTTTCATGCGTGTTCCGTTCCAGTTCAAAAATTCTGATGCTGAAAATTTTTCATGAGACGTTCGGACCCACCTGCGGCTGGGCCTTGACCGCCCGGCCGATCTGCCGTCCGAACTCTTGGCAGGTCTCCAGATGCGGCGTATCCGGCACGAACTGAACTTTCAGCCCCGGCTGGACCAGAGGGATTCCCATCTGCGTCAACTCGGCCTCGATCAGCTTCACGGACTCCCCGCTCCACCCGTAGGACCCGAAGGCGGCGCCGATTTTATTCTTGGGTTTGAGGCCTCTCATGTAGCAGAGGAAGTCCGCCAGGCTGGGGTAGAGCCCGTTGTTCAACGTCGGCGACCCGACCACAACCGCCCGGGCGTCGAACACCTCGGTCATCACCTCGCTGCGGTGCCAGCCCCGCAGGCTGAGCGGCGCGGATTTGACTCCCTCGCTTAAGATCCCGGCATGGATGGCCTCGGCCATCTTTTGGGTGCTCTTCCACATGGTGTCGTAGATGACGACGGCCTTCTTCTCCGGCTCCTGCCGGCACCAGCGCTGGTAGGCCGCGATGATTTTACCCGGGTCCTGGCGCCAGATCACCCCGTGGTCGGGGCAGATCATGCGGATGTCTAGCTTGAGGTCGAGAACCTGCCGGATCAGTTTATCGATCATCGGAGTGTAGAGCAGCAGGATGTTGGCGAAGTATTTTTTGGCATGCGCCATGATGCGCTCGCCGACCTCGTCGTCGAACTTTTCAGGTCCGGCGTAGTGCTGGCCGAACCCGTCGCTCGAAAAGAGTATCCCGTCCTCCTTGAGATAGCTGAACATGCTGTCGGGCCAATGCACCATGCGGGTCTCCAGAAAGACCAGGGACCGCTTGCCGAGCTTCAGTTCCTCGCCGCTGCCGACCGGGCGGTAATTCCACTGTTGAGAAAAATGGCGGGGCAGGTTCTTGTGACCCATTTTCGAGCAAATCAGCGGCTTGTCCTCGCCGACGCGGTGCATCACCCGCGCCAGGCTGCCGGCGTGGTCCGGTTCGGTGTGGTTGCTGACGACGAAGTCGATTTTTCGCGGGTCGACGATGCGTGAGATGTTGTCGAGCAGTTGGTCGGCAAACTCCTTTTTGACCGAGTCGATCAGGGCGACCTTCTCGTCTACGACCAGAAAAGCGTTGTAGGTCGTTCCTAAATCGGTCGAGTAGCCGTGAAAATCCCGGATGTTCCAATCGGTCACGCCGACGTCATACACGCCTGGGGCAATCTGCACTGGAGCCATGCTTCACCTCGCATTGATTTTCTCGATTGTGCCATTTTAAGCATCCCAATAGAAATCGCAATCTATGGAAAAAATGCAAATGCCCTTGTCCTTCCGCCGGTTGGTCGGGCCGGAAGGCAGGGGCATTTGCGATGCGCGAGCGGGGTGCTGCGCCTTCTCCGATCATGCCTCCTTGGCGAAATCGGCCTTTGAAGCCCCGCACACCGGGCACTCCCAGCTGTCCGGCACTTTTTCGAAGGGGGTGCCGGGTTTGACACCGTTGTCCGGATCGCCCTGGGCCGGGTCATAAATGTAGCCGCACACCTGACACACATACCTGTCCATGTCGTTTTCCTCCTTTTGGATAAAATTGGGGTTGATGCGTCTGTTGACGCCTTCCGCGAACTAGAAAACCGCCGGAGCCTCCCCCGGCAGGAGCACCGTTTTCAGCTCGATAGCTCGTCCTTGACCGACCCCGGGCCGCTCAACGGCTTGAACATCTTCTTGCCGGCGCCGCACACCGGGCAGCACCAGTTCTCCCCCAGATCGTTGAACTGGATCCCTTTGGGAATTTTGCCGCGGCGGTCGCCGCGATCGGGGTCATACAGGCAGCCGCAGTTGACGGTCTGGCACTGATACATCTCTTCTGGTTTTCCCATTTCCGCGCCTCCATGATATGGAACGAAACGGCTGTCAGGCCGCGATGTCGCCGATCAATTGTTTCACGCGCGTCTCGATTTCATCGCGCACCCGGCGCATGACCTCGATCGGCTGGCCGGCCGGGTCCGGCAGCCCCCAATCCCTTCGATCCGCCCCGGTCACCACGGGGCAGCGGTCGCCGCTCCCCATGGTGATGATCGTATCCGGATCACCCTGAGCCAAAGCGGCGTCGATACCCTGAGGCCTGCGAAACCCCATGTCGATGCCGATCTCCGCCATGGCGTTCACCATCTCGGGGTGGATCGCATCGGCGGGCTCGCTGCCGGCGGTGGCGACATCGAGGCGGCTGCCGGCCAGGTGCTGGGCCAACGCCCCGGCCATCTGGCTGCGGCAGGCGTTCTGGCGGCACAGGAAAAGCACTTTGCGCCGCGGGGTGTAATGGGCCATGAGCGCCTCCACCGCCTTTTCCACCTCTTCGAGCATGGCCGGGTGGTTTGCCATGTCTTTCGGCCCTTCGATCCCGCGATAGAGCAGACTGCCCTCGAAGCGGGCGTCGATGGCGTCGAAAAAGTACTTGGTGGTAAGTTGGAGCCCCTCGAAAAGGGTTTTGCCGCGCGTTGCGGCCACGCTGAGCAGAAAGCCGCGACGCGTCGACTTAAGGGGGTCGCTGAGCTTAAGGCGATACTTGCGCGCCCAGAAGGTTTGACAGCGGTCCACCAGCGCTTTGAGCTGGGAGGTCATGTTGTAGAAGAAGATCGGGGTTGCGAGCACCACGACTTCGGCTTGCCGCAGCAGTCCATAGATTTCGGACGCCATGTCATCTTCGATCGGGCAAGTACCTTTCCGCTCGCAGACCACATACTCTTTGCAGGGCAGTATGTTGCGCTCGGCCACCTGGATGGTACGGGTGACGGCCCCCTTCCGCGCCGCCGCCTGCATGAAGGTGGCAAGCAAAAAGTTCGTATTGCCTTTCTTGCGGGGGCTGCCCTGCAGGCCTAAAATCAACATGGGGCGGATTCCCTCATCCTTTGACGTGGCAGGTGGTGCAGGTGGTCGGGCCGCCTTTTTCTCCGGCCTGCCGTTTTTCCTTGTGACATTTGGTGCACAAGCTGTTCATGACCTCTTTCTTGGCGAGCTTCCCCTCGGCTTTGAGTGCCTCGATCGCCCCCGGCGTTTGGGGGAATTTGACGTGGCACAACTCGCAGTCCGCCAGCGCCTTCTGGTGCTGCAGGTGCGGGAACGGGACCGCGCCGCTCGATCCGCCCTCCAACATCATGTCCGGAGCGCCGGGGTTCTGCGGCGCCGCCGCCAGCGATATCAAGGAGCCTGCCGCCAGAAGCGCCAACGCAATCAGGACCACCACTTTGACCGTCATCATCGCTCCTCGGTTGAACCCCTGGCCGGCTGACGGGGCGGGCGACGGCCTGAAATTCGCCCCCGGTCCCTCCCATCACCGCGGTGAGAGGCTTTTGCCCTCCCCGGAAAGCTGGCATTGAGTGAAGTCGATCGGTTTGCCGCACTTGCCGCATTTGTGCGGGCGGTCGAACTCGTCTGAAAATATCTCCTTCTCCGCGCCGCACGCGGGACAATCGCACGTGAAGGATTTCAGGCTTTTGAAGTTGGCATATCCCGGGCAGTGCTGCGGGGTGGTTTTTTCAGTGGACATAATCACCTCCCAAGGTCGATTGAAGATTTCCTGAGTTTCAGGCGCCCAGCTTTTTGGCGAGCTGTCGCCCGTATTCCTGTGCCATTTGGACGCCGCCACCGAGGGAACTGGATTTGAGCCTGAGGCAGTCGCCGACCATTTCCATTTTCAGTACATGCTTCATGGTCTGAAAGATCCGGTCGTTGGCCTCCCCGCTCCAGCCGAAGGCGCCGAAAGCACCGCCGGCCCTTTTTTCGAGCCCGGCCTTTTCCGCCAGGAACAAAAACGTCTTCATCGCCTGGAGCATGTCGCCGTGGTAGGTCGGGGAGCCGAAGGCGTATCCGTCGTATCCGGCGAGAGCCGATTCGTTCTGGATGGTTTTTACGTCGAGGACATCGGCCTGATGGCCGGCGAAACGCACCCCCTCGGCCATCAAATCGGCAATCTGCCGGGTCTCTCCGGTGCGGGTGGCATAGGCGATGAGAACCTTGCCCATGGTCAACCTCCCTTCATCGTCCGCGCAGCAGTCCTATGGTTTGGGCTTGCCGATACGGGGGTCGACCCCCTGGGCGGCGCAGTCGGGCGTATAACAAGTGTTGTCCAGGAACTCGCATTTTTTCTTGCACGACGGGCACTGGTCCGGGTGCGAATCCGCGTCGAACATGTACCCGCAGTTGGAACATTTCCAGCTTGGCATGGTGTCACCTCCAGCGCCGGGGATTAAAATGCACTGCCCCGGCGATTTTCCAGATTCACTTCGGCCCGCCGGCAGAAACGATTGCCGCCGGCCCCGGTGCGCAGCCAAGCGCCCGGGGCCTGGGTCTTGTCTGCGCGACGGTTACGCCTTCCACAGTCCGTGCAGGTTGCAGTACTCGCGGGCTGTGACCTTGTCGCCCTTGATGCAGAAAACGGCTTCCGGCGCCTGCCCCGGCTTGAGGAACTGGCGATAGACCTTGCCGTCGACGATCAGTTCGACCCACTCGATCCAGTGCTTTTCTTCCATGGGGTGGGCGACGCTGCCGACCTTCACCTTGAACCCGTCGGCCGTCTTTTCGACGACCGGGACATGCTTCTCCTTGGCGGCATCCACGGTGTTCTCCTTAAAAAGCTTCATCGGCTGTCCGCAGCACACCAGTTCACCGGCGCCGCCGTGGAGCACCTCGACGATGTTGCCGCACACCTCGCATTTGTAGATCTGAAGTTGTTCCGCCATGGCCTGTCTCCTTTCGAAGGTGTTAAGTGCAGTTGAAACTACCAGTTTTCCCCCAGAAGCTCGAAGTGGGCCTGCGGGTGAACGCAGGCCGGACATAGCTCGGGCGCGTTTAACCCCACATGCAGGTAGCCGCAGTTGCGGCAGCGCCAGGTGACCTGGGTGGCGCGCTTGAACACGCGACCGGCCATGATGTTGGCTGCCAGGTCAAGGAAGCGCTTTTCATGCTGCTTCTCGGCCACCGAGATCGCCTGGAAGGCCGCCGCCACTTCCTTGAAGCCCTCATCATCGGCGATCTTGGCAAAGCCAGGGTACATGCTCGTATGCTCGTGGTGCTCTCCGCCGGCCGCGGCCTTGAGGTTTTCCAGGGTGGTCCCGATGACGCCCGCGGGGAAGGCGCAGGCGATCTCGACCTCGCCGCCCTCCAGGAACTTGAAGAAGCGCTTGGCGTGCTCCTTCTCCTGGTCGGCGGTTTCAGTGAAGATGTCCGCTATTTGAACAAAGCCGTCCTTGCGGGCCTGGCCTGCAAAATAGGTGTAGCGGTTCCGGGCCTGGGACTCTCCCGCAAACGAGGTCAACAAATTCTTTTCGGTCTGGGAGCCTTTCAACTTCGCCATCGATCATCCTCCAAAAGGTTCAATGATTATGGTTTCTCGCTGACGTGCGCGTTTTCATCCGGCCACCATCCCTTGCGGATGTGGTTGTGCCTTTCACTCTCTGCGAGCTTTTTCAGTTTGAAGGCCGAATCCCGCAGCACGCCGAACAGGATGCCGCAGCCGTTGTCCTCGCGGTCGCTGTCGCCCCGGTCGGCCAGGGCGATCATCTCGTCCACCAGCTGCAAGGTTCTGACGATGTGCAGGTTGCAGGGTTTCACGGCATGTCTCCTGGCACCGTTTTCGATGGGCGGCTTGCGTCGCATCGCAGACTTGGATTACAAATGTCGTGCCAGGAATGGCCGTAAGGCGATACTTTTCGAAAATGTATTAATTTTAGAAAGTTAACGCGTATTTTAAGTACAGCGGCAGGGATTCGCGGCCGGCGTGCTTCGTGCGATCCCGATACAGGCAGGGTTGCGCCGGCGTGCGGTCTGCAAACGCTGCGCGAACAACTCGGCCATATCACAGCAGAAAGCAGATTGCAACCCGGTCTCGAGTCGCATCTTGAAACAGCTTTGTCTCACAAGACAGGCGCGGCAGCTGAAAAAAAATGATCTTGGAGGGGCGCACAAGCAGGTAGGGACCCGGGCGGTTGTTTAAGCCCGGGCCCCTTCGGGGTATTCGTCAGGAAGATTGAACGGGGCGCTTTTCGATCATCTTTCCGCGCACGGAGATGACGATCTCTTCCATGGGGATCTTGGCCCCCGAGACCTCCATGCCTTTGCGGACAATCACCGGTAGCGACGCGCAGCAGGGGACCTCCATCACCACCGACGTGATGCTGCGGATGCCGGACTGCTTGCAGATCTGGGCAAACTTGTCGATGTAGGCCTGGACGTTGTCGAACTTCGGGCAGCCCATCATGACGCGTTTGCCCTTGAGAAGGTCGCGGTGAAGGCTGGGAAAGGCCACCGCGACGCAGTCCGCCATGACCAGAAGATCCGCCCCCTTCAAAAAAGGGGCCGTCGGCGGCACCAGCATGATCTGGACCGGCCAGTGGCTCAGGGCGGACTCCACCGGATCCCCGGCGTGCGCCGGCCCTGCGGCCGCGTCGGCCGGCGCCCCGAAACTCTGGACCATGCGCGCCGAGGGGCAGCCGCCCGGCGCCATCGGCAGGACCTCGCGGCGGCCGGCCGCTGGTTTGTCCTCCTTCGCACTCAGCATCTGCTCGACGGCGTGCTCGTCGAACTCCTCGGCTTCGCGCTCCTCGATGGTCAGCGCACCGGTCGGGCACTCCCCCAAACAGGCCCCCAGCCCGTCGCAGTAAAGGTCGGCGATCACACGCGCCTTTCCGTCTATGATTTCCAACGCACCCTCGGCGCAGGCCGGCACACAGTTGCCGCAGCCGTTGCAGAGTTCCTCGTCGATCTTGATGATTTTACGAGTCACTTTCATTGCGTCACCTCGATGGGTCCAGAAGTTCCCGTGCCGTGCTGCGCCCGGCTGCGGTCAGAAACGAGTGCTCGATGCGCTCGGAGAGCCGGCCGGCCGCGAGCGGGTTGGATTTGAACTCCTCCGCCAGAGCCTCCAGGCGAACGGCATCCACCACGACCCGGAAATTGGCGGACTCATCTGCCTGCGGTTTACCCCGGCGGGAAACTATGTCGCAGACCTCGGCGATCAGCTCCTCCCGGGCGCCGAGTTTCTCCAGGATCGACCGTGCCGGGGATGGACCTGGCGGGTCGGGTGGCGCGGCGGTCGACTGCCCGAGGTTGTGCAGGTAGGCGGCGGACAAAATCACCGCCAGATTGCCTCTTTCGGCTTTGCCGATGCGCTCCGCATAGCGGGCCACCCGGCCGGCTTTGCCGATGCGCTTGAAATCGGTTCTGAGCCAGCGTTTCATCTCAACCGCCACCCGGTCCTTCAGCAGCTCCTCCTTCTGGGCGGCCAGGCCCTCGGGCAGGGTGCCCAGGCACTGCTCGGCATAGGGGCAGTAGGCAGCGCACCCGAAGTCCATCTGCGGGTTGACGAACCGGTGGCCGCAGGCGCCGCATTTCCGTGTCGTGTCGTCCTTGAAAAACTCCACCGGCCGGCCGCACTGGGGGCATTCGGTCTCAAAAATCGCTCCCGGTTTCCAATACTGCATGTCCTGGCCGGGGCATTTCATCCTTCGCTCCTTTCTGTATCAAGTGCGCCGGGCCCCAGTGCCGGGGCCCGGGTTGGCAGTCTTCGCCCGAAACTACTTCTGCAAGATGGCCTTGAGGTCCTCGTCCGGCGTCTTGATGGGTGCAATGTTGAACTTCTCCACCAGCACGTTGAGCACGTTCGGCGTGACAAAGGCCGGCAGGCTCGGCCCCAGGCGGATGTTCTTGATGCCCAGATAGAGCAGGGTCAACAGGATCGCCACCGCTTTCTGCTCATACCAGGAGAGGATCATGGAGAGCGGCAGGTCGTTCACCCCGCAGTTGAAGGCCTTGGAGAGCGCCACGGCAATCTGGATGGCCGAGTAGGCGTCGTTGCACTGGCCGATGTCGAGCAGCCGGGGGATGCCGTCGATGGCGCCGAGATCCTTGTCAAAGAAGCGGAACTTGCCGCAGGCGAGCGTCAGCACGACGCAATCCTGCGGGACTTTTTCGACGAACTCGGTGTAGTAGCTGCGGCCCGGCTTGGCGCCGTCGCACCCCCCCACCAGGAAGAAATGCCTGATCTTGCCGGCCTTGACCAGTTCGATGACCTTGCCCGCCACGCTCATGACGGCGTTGCGGCCGAAACCCACCATGACGTTCTTGCCCGGGGCATCCGCACTGAATCCGGGCAGCTCCAGCGCCTTGTCGATCACCGGCTTGAAGTTCTTGTCGGCGATGTGGCGCACTCCCGGCCAGCCTACCAGGCCCGTGGTGAAGATGTTGTCCCGGTAGGCGTCGGTGGGTTTCTGGATACAATTGGTGGTCATCAGGATCGCCCCGGGAAACAGGCCGAACTCCTTGGCCTGGTTCTGCCAGGCGGTGCCGTAGTGGCCGAAGAAGTGGGGGTGTTTCTGTTTCAGCTCGGGATACCCATGGCAGGGCAGCATCTCACCGTGCGTGTAGACGAAAATCCCCTTGCCGGCGCTCTGCTTCAGGATCTCCTCCAGATCCTTCAGGTCGTGGCCGGAAACCAGGATGGCCTTGCCCTTTTTGTGGCCCAGCGGGACCTGGGTCGGCGTGGGGTGGCCGTAAGTGCCCGTGTTTCCGGCATCGAGCAACTCCATCGCCTTCAGGTTCACCTCGCCGCACGTGAGCACCAGACCCAGATAGTCGTTCACCCCCAGCGCCGGGTTGAGGGTCGCCGCCAGTGCCTCATGGATGAAGGCGTAGATGCTCTCCTCCTTCTTCCCCAGGATCCAGGCGTGGTCGGCATAAGCGGCAACGCCTTTCAACCCGTAAATGAGAAGCTCCCGCAGCGCCTGGGCGTCGGCATCGGCGGCCGGGGTTTTGGCACCTCCGGTTTTCTCGCCCTGTGCCACCAGGGCTACGAGGGAGGAGGCCGGGACGAAGGCGGCCGCATCGTGCCCGAAGTCAGTCTTCCCGCCGGCCTGCTTCACTTTCGACTTCAGCTCTTCGCGCAGCGCCGCACAGCGGCCGACGAGCGCCTGGAACCGGGCGGGGTCGAAATCCACGTTGGTCAGGGTGGAGAAGGTGGCCTCGTTGGTGAACCGGTTCACGTCGGTCAGGTCGATGGTGTGCTTGCGCGCCTCGTTGGCGACCAGCGCAAGCCCCTTCAGCGCGTAGACGAGAAGGTCCTGGAGGGCGGCGACCTCTGCGGTCTTCCCGCACACACCGATCTTGGTGCAGCCCTCCCCTTTGGCGGTCTGTTCGCATTGAAAACAAAACATGGCGATCTCCTTTCTGCTCTCGTTAGGTTGTGCGTTCGACTTCAAATTCAACATTTCCTCCAGCGTGGATGCAACATAACCCAGGGCAGCGCTTTCCGCTTTGACCTACATCAAAATTTCAGAAATTCTTTTTTAGAAATGATTCCTGTTTGCAACCCCTTAAAAACTTGACATTATCCGCTGTTGCTGCGAAAGAGGTATCGAATGGAGAACGCCCGCAAACTTATTTCGAACATCCCTTTTTTCAGCGGCCTCAGCCCCGAGCAGCTGGGCGAGGTCGGCCGGATCGCCCTCGAGAAACACTTCGCCAAAGGGGAGATCATTTTCTCCGACGGCGACGAGGGCGACGGGTTTTACCTGATCGTCGAGGGCACGGTCAAAGTCTTCAAGCTCTCCCCCGACGGCAAAGAGCACATTCTCCACCTTTTCTCCTCGGGCCGGATCTTCGGGGAGGTCCCGGTATTCGCCGGCGAGCATTTCCCGGTCAACGCCGAGGCCATCGCCGAGACCCGCGTCCTGTTTTTCCCCCGCGCTGCCTTCCTGGCCCTGATCCAGAAGAACCCGCTTCTCGCCATGAAAATGCTGGCGGACCTCTCCCATAAGCTCCGGGTCTTCACCACCCAGATCGAAAACCTCTCGCTCAAGGAGATCCCCGCGCGCCTGGCGGCCTACCTGCTCTTTGTGGCCGCTGAACAGGGCGGGGGCGAGTTTGTCGATCTGCAGATCTCAAAGGGCCAGTTGGCCAGCCTGCTCGGCACCATCCCTGAAACGCTCTCGCGGGTGTTTGCCAAGCTTTCCGCGCAAAAGCTCATTCGGGTGGAGGGCCGGAAGATCGTCCTTCTGGATGAGGCGGGGCTCGGGGAGTTGTCCGAGGCCGGCAAGGGGCCGCCCTGATCGCGGGCGTTCGGGTTCGGTGTTGGGCTACCGGTATCGTTCTTCATCGCTTGACATGGTGACAGTGCGGAACATATACATCAATCATATGATTTCATCCGTTTCCAAGATCCTTGCGGTTGCGTCGCTGCTTGCGCTCTTCGCATTGAACCCGGCTCTGGCCTGCACGGGCACAGCCTCCTGCAGCATGCCCTGCTGTTCTCCAAGCACAGAAGGTGCCGGTCACCGGGGCCCGGGCGCCGGCCCGACGGACTGCTGCGGCACCCCGGGTGCCTTTGCCCCCTGCAGCCTGGCGAGCAAGGATTTCGTCTCCTCCCACGGGGCACAGGCGGGCTCCGGTGTGGCGCTTTCGACGGTTGCAGATTTCGAGGCTTTCCTATCCGATCGCGTCCGCACCCGTCAAACGGGATGCACAGAGGATAAACCACCACCTAAGACAGCGCTTTACCTTCAGATTCTCACTCTTTTGATCTGACCCAGCTCATCGTTTCATCCAATTGAATTTTCAACCGATAGCGGTACCACACCTGCTCGTTAGGCTCATCCTGCAGCGGAGACGATGCGTGGCGCACCTACCCTCTGTGTCGGAATTGGGAAAGCGGGCCGCTATTGGTCAGCGCTGTTTTGGGACGATTATCAAAGCCACTAAAAGGGAGTTCGACGATGTCAAAACAGGTCAATGACAAACTCGCGGCCAAGAAGGCCGTTGTAATCGGAGCGCGGCGCCGAAGCCCTTCGCCGTTGTGGCGGGTGGGGGCGGCCTTTGTGTTGGTGCTGGCTGCAGTCGGCGCCGGCTATCTATACTTCAGCGATTCCAAGGAAACGTCGGCGCCGGCATTGGATGCGCGGGTTGTCGACGGCACTGTTTCGGTGCCGGTCTCTTTCTTCGACGACGGCAAGGCGCATTACTTCGAGCACCGACAGGACGGGGTCATTATTCGCTATTTCGTGGTGAAGAGTCCCGACGGGGTGCTGCGGGCGGCCTTCGACGCCTGCGACGTCTGCTGGCCGGCCGGCAAGGGCTATGCCCAGGAGGGCGATTACATGGTGTGTCGCAACTGCGGTTTGAGGTTTCATGCCAACCGGGTCAACGAGGTCAAGGGTGGGTGCAACCCAGCACCCCTCGACCGGCGGGTGGAAAACGGTGCGCTCCACATCCGCATCAGCGACCTCCTGGAGGGGCGAGGGTATTTCGATTTTTCCAAGAGGGGGTGAGCCATGACCCTGCAGTGGATATCCATTCGCAACCTCCTGCGCCGCAAGAGCAAGGCGGCGTTCATCCTGGCAGGTCTTGTGATCGGCGTTGCAACCGCGGTCGGTATCCTGACGTATGTGAATGCCGTGACCCACGACATTCTGCACAAACTCGAGCAGTACGGGGCCAACATCCTGATCGTGCCGCGAACCGAGAATCTCGCCCTCAGCTATGGAGGGCTTGCCCTGGGAGGGGTCTCTTTCGAGTTGGAGGAGATCAGGGAATCGGAGTTGGCGGGCCTCGCCTCCATCCCCGACGCCCGCAACATCGCCGCCCTGGGGCCCATGGTGCTGGGGGTCGCTGCGGTTGAGGGCCGGCGCATCCTCATGGCAGGGGTGGATTTTTCGGCCGCCGGCATTCTCAAACCCTGGTGGAACGTGCGGGGGCGCATGCCGGCCAAAGACGAAGTCCTTTTGGGGGATGAGGCGGCCCGGCTGCTGAATCTCAACATTGGGGATTCCCTGCCGGTCGGCGGCAGGCGCATGACGGTCACGGGGATTCTCGCGCCGACCGGCTCCCAGGATGACCACCTCGCGTTCACGAACCTCGCCGACGCTCAGGAGGTTTTCGACAAACCCGGCCGCATCTCCATGGCCGAAGTGGCGGCTTTATGCAAGGATTGCCCCATCGAGGAGATGGTCCGGCAGATTTCCGAGGCGCTTCCTCGCGCCAAGGTCATGGCCATCCAGCAGGTGGTCCAGAGCCGCATGGAGATGCTCGAGCAGTTCAAACAGTTCGCCTATGGGATTTCAGCGGTTGTTTTGTTGATCGGCAGCCTTGTGGTGCTGGTGACCATGATGGGCAGCGTTCGTGAGCGCACAGAGGAGATCGGCGTTTTCCGCGCCATCGGTTTCCGGCGGTCGCACATCATGCGGATCGTGTTTTTGGAAGCCGGCATCCTTTCCGTGCTGGCGGGTGTTCTCGGTTACGGGCTGGGTCTGGCCGCGGTGCAGCTGGCGCTGCAGGCGTTGGGGGAGGGGCATCCGGTGCATGTTCCGTTTTCGCCGGAGATGGCCCTGGGGGCCCTGGTCCTGGCATTGTTGCTGGGGTTTTTGGCCAGTGCCTACCCGGCAGCTCTTGCCGCCCGGATGGACCCGAACGACGCCCTGCGTTCGCTTTGACAGGAGAGATCCATGACCACCATCGTTGCGGAGAATCTGGTAAAAACCTTCGGCGGCGGGGAGACGGCGGTCAATGCCGTCTCGGGGATCAGCTTCCGGATTGCACCGGGGGAGTTCGTCAGCATCATGGGCGAATCCGGGTCGGGGAAATCCACCCTGCTCGGGATGATCGGCGCCATGAACACCCCCACTTCCGGCAGGCTCACGGTGGACGACATCGATGTCTACGCGCTGCCTCCGGAGCGGCAGGCCGACTTCCGCCGAGAGTACCTCGGGTTTGTGTTCCAGGGGTTTCATCTGGTGCCCTACCTCACGGTGATCGAAAACGTGATGCTGCCCCTGGTGGTTTCGGGACGCAGCCAGCAACAGAAACAAGGAATGGCTGCCGAGGCCTTGTCGCAGGTCGGGCTGGCCGGAAAGGCCCGCCGCCTGCCCGGGGAGATCTCCGGCGGGGAAAAGGAACGCGTCGCGGTGGCCCGGGCCATCGTCAACGAGCCGCCCGTGCTCCTGGCCGACGAGCCTACCGGCAACCTCGATTCCAAAAACAGCGCCGACATCATGGCCATGTTCCGGAGGCTGAACGCCTCCGGCATGACGATCCTTATGGTCACCCATAGTCATGAGTGCGCGGTCCATGCCCGCCGGCGGATGATCGTATCGGACGGCAGGCTGATCGGCGATCGGACGGTGACGGCTGAGACATACCCGGTTGCGGCGGTCCCGTCCTCGCCCCGGGCCTTGACCACGCTGCTCTGAGCAGCGCCCCGCCGACGTTTCGTCCCGGCCACCCGGTCACGGCTTCTGCGCCTGGGAGCTCACCGCCAGCACTGGGCTCGGTGCGTTGCGCACCACGCGGTCCGTGGTCGAGCCCATGAGCAGGGACTTGACCAGGCCGTAGCCGCGGATGCCCAGGACGATCATGTCCATCTCATGGGCCATGGCATAGGCGACCAGCTCTTCGTAGGGCCGGCCGCGCAGGACCCCGAACTTCAGCGAGCACCAGTTGTGGGCCTCTTTCGGCACCAGACCTTCCAGCTTCTCCCTCACGACGTCCGTCAGGACCAGCTTCTCGGCCTGCTCGCTGGGGCTCAGAAACTCCTCGTAGACCGGGGGCTCGACGACATGGACCAGGTGCAGTTCGGCCTCGAACTCCTGGGCGAGGCTCAGGCCGTAGTTCAACGCCAGCTCCGAATCCGCCGAGAAGTCGCAGCCGATCAGGATCTTTTTGAGCCGTATCCCGCCCGCCCCGGAATCGATCATGCCCTGCTCGGGGCCTTGGACCGCGAGCAGGGGGCAATTCAGGGTGCGCATCAGCCGCTGGGTGACCGAGCCCAGGATCAGCCGCTTGATCCCGGATCGACCCCGGGTGGCCGACACGACGAGGTCGATTTCCTTCTCGTCGACAATGCGCGCGATTTCCGTTGCCGGTTGGCCTACGGCGATCAACGGTTCCCATTCGATCCGGTGCGGGGCCAGCATTTTTTTGAGCTGCGCGTCGGCCTCCTGCCGGATCCGGTCCTGCTGGCCCACGGGGTCGATCTGGAACTCGCCGTAGATGGTCAGGGCCGTGAGGTCGATGATGTGACAGACGTAAAGCGTGGCTCCGAATTCCTGTGCGATCGCCACGCCGTAGGGTATCGTGCGATTGGAAAAATCCGAAAAGTCCGTGGCGCACATGACCTTGTGGAACCGCATCCTCATGGCTTTCCTCCTTTCTGTTCGTCCGGTCGAAGAGGGTGTCACCCTGGAACCGACGCCTGAAACGATGAGCTGCAATTACCGGCCGCCCGAATGCGAATCATCGCGCGCGCAATGCCCGGGGGCGTTTTGAACTCACCCCTTGATGACCGCCACAGGACGCAGACGGGCCACCTGTTTGGCGATGCCGGCCCCGTGGACGACCGCCACCACCCGATCGACGTCCTTGTAGGCGCCGGGGGCCTCTTCAGCCAGCCCGGAGAGGCTTCCGGCGCGCACCCGAATGCCCTGCTCTTCGAGCTCCCGGCGCAGGCTGTGCCCCTGGACGGATTTTTTGGCGTGATGACGGCTCATGGTGCGGCCGGCGCCATGGCAGGTGGAGCCGAAGGTTTGGGCCATGGATGCCTGCGTGCCCACCAGCACCCAGCTGGCGGTGCCCATGGAGCCGGGGACCAGCACCGGCTGGCCCGTGGCCCGATAGGCGGGTGGCAGACCCTCGGCGCCGGGGCCGAACGCCCGGGTGGCCCCCTTGCGATGCACGCACAATGACATGGCCCGTCCGCCCAGCCGGTGGGTTTCGACCTTGGCCATGTTGTGGGCGATGTCGTAGATCTGGTAAAGACGAAAATCGGCCACCTTGCCGGCCAGGACCTGCTCGAAGCTGCGGCGGATGTGAAAGGCCAGTACCTGCCGGTTGGCAAAGGCGTAGTTAGCCGCAGCCTTCATGGCGGCCAGGTAATCCTGCCCCTCGGGGCTGCTCAGCGGGGCGCAGACCAGCTCGCGGTCGGGCAGGTTGAGTCCGTATCGGTGCACCGCTTTTTGGTAGAGTTGGACATAGTCGGTGCACACCTGGTGCCCCAGCCCCCGCGAGCCGCAGTGGATCTGAGCCACCACCTGGTTGTGGAAGAGCCCGATGCCCCGGGCGGCATCCTCATCCACGATGCGCTCGACGATGTCGATCTCGATGAAGTGGTTTCCGGCACCGAGGGTGCCCACCTGGCCCTGGCCCCGCTCCCGGGCGCGCGGTCCGACCTTGGCGGCATCGGCCCCCGCCAGGCAGCCGCCTTCCTCCGTGCGCTCGAGGTCCTCCTGGCCGGCAAAACCGCGCCGGAGCGCCCAGCGGGCCCCGTCCTCCAGCACATCGTCCAGCTCCCGGGGCCTGAGCCTGACCGGCCCGCCCCGGCCCACGCCGCTGGGGCAGTTGGCGAAAAGGGCGGAGGCCAGCTCGTCGAGGTGCGGTTCGACGGCCTCCCGCTCCAGTCGGCTGGCTAGCAGGCGCACCCCGCAGTTGATGTCGTAGCCCACCCCACCGGGGGAAATGACCCCGTCCGGCAGCGCCGTGGCGACGACCCCGCCGATGGGGAACCCATAGCCCTGGTGGATGTCAGGCATGGCCAGCGCGTGCTCGACGATTCCCGGCAGAGTCGCTGTGTTCACCAACTGTTCGAGGCTGCGGTCGCCCTCCAGGCCTCGCAGCAATTCTGCGTCGGAGTAAAACCGCGCCGGCACGCGCATGTCCGGGCGGTAGCCGGCCGGAAGTTCGTACAGGAACTCCTCGATGCGTGTGAAGTCGCGTGCGCTAACCATCGGCGCTGCTCCCCTCGATCACGCCGCCGGAAACCGGACCGTCGAGACGGCGTCCGAGTTAAACGTCGAAGACGACCGTGGCGCAAAAGCCGGCGGCGTCTTTTTGGATGTGGAGGTCATGGTAGGTCACGGCCTTGACGTGGCGGTCGAGTTTTTCCGCAGTGGAGCCGGTGACGGTTGATTTCACCCGGGTGGCGTCGAGCTCCTGGAAAACGAACTGGTCGAAAACCAGCGATTCGGTTTCGGCCCAGAAGGCCAGCTCGCTCAACCAGGCGACGAGCAGGCTCTCCGCGTCGATCGCCTGGAGGTCCACCGATCTGGACTCCCGCCCGGGGGCCCGGCCCGGAGCGGCGGCCAGGATACTGTTCATCCCGCGGGCGGCGTTGACGAGGAACTCCGCCCAGGTGGTTCCGTGAATGCGCAACGCGCGGTCGGCGGTGTGTTCGATTTCTTCGAAGCGAACCGGGCCTTGCATGTCGTCCGGGCCGGTCATGACACTGTTCGGACCGAGAGGTTGAAAGGCAAGCGTTTATGACGCAGTATGTAATATATGCAGCGCCGATGTCAAGGCGGCAGAGCGCGCAGGCAGCACCCCGCGCCGCTTGCGGCCCCCCATAACCCCCCGACCCAGGAGGTGGACCCGTGAAAGCCGTTTACTTCGAACAGCATGGAGAACTCGACGCCCTGCGCTACGGCGAGGTGCCGGAGCTAGAGCCTGCGGCCGGGCAAGCCCTGATCCGGGTGCGCGCCTGCGGACTGAACTACCTGGATGTTTGGGTGCGGCGCGGATGGCCGGGCCTGAAGCTTCCCATGCCCCATTGGTGCGGCGCGGACGTGGCCGGGGAAATTGCCGCCCTGGGCGCGGGCGTCAGCGGGTGGGGCATCGGCCAGCGGGTGGTGGTCGACCCGGGGATCAACCTGAAGAGCGACGAGTACACCCGGCGGGGCGAGCCTTCGGTCAGCCCCGCCTATCACATCCTCGGTGAGCACCTGCGCGGCGGGGCGGCTGAGCTGGTCGCCGTGCCGGCGGAGAACCTCCTCGCCATGCCGGAGGGGCTCGATTTTTCCGCGGCCGCGGCCCCCCTGCTGGTCGGGCTCACCGCGTGGCGAATGCTCGTTCACCGGGCCGGCCTGAAAGTCGGGGAATCCGTGCTCGTGGTCGGCGCCGGGGGCGGGGTCAACAGCATGGCCATCCAGGTCGCCAAACTGGCCGGCGCCATCGTGTTTGCCGTGGCGAGCAATGCGGCCAAGGCCGAAAAGGCCCGTGCGCTCGGTGCGGATGCGGTCATCGACCGGTCCGAGGCGAATTGGGTCAAGGAGGTGCTCCGATTGACGGACCGGCGCGGCGTGGACGTGGTGGTGGACAACGTCGGCCGGGCCACGCTCATGTCCAGCATGCAGGTCGTGGCCCGCGGCGGGCGCATCGTCATCGTCGGCAACACCAGCGGGCCGCAGGCGGAGATCGACGTCCGCTATATTTTCGGAAAGCAGATCAGCCTGATCGGCAGCACCATGGGCAGCCGGCAGGATTTTCTCACCATAGTGGAGCTGATCGGTGCGGGCCGGCTTAAGCCTTTGGTCGATCGTGTGGTCCCGCTTCGGGACGGGGTCGAGGCCTACCGCGCCCTGGAGCAGGGGGGGCACTTCGGCAAGATCATCCTTCAACCTTGAGGCCGCCGGTCGGTGGTTTTGGGGTCGGGAGCGGCGATTGCCGGCCTATGCGAACCGTTTCATGAGCTCGCGGAAGATGACGAGCTTCTGGATGTCCTGGGTCCCTTCCCCTAATGAGGCGGCCCACGCGTCCATGGGGTACTTGTGGATCGGGTGGTCGCGGATGACCGAGGCTGCGCCGAAGAGGTCCGCCGCCCAGGCGGCGGTGGTGCGGGCCGCATCCACCGCGAGGTACTTCGCCAGGGCGGCCTCGGCGCGAAAATCCCCCCCGCCGTCCATCGCGGCGCAGGCCTTCCAGACCATCAGCCGCGCCGCTTCGATCCGGGCGTGCAGCTCGGCGATTTCGAAGGCCTTGGCCTGGAATTCCGCAATCGGCCGGCCGAAGACGGTGCGCCGTGAGGCCCGGTTCAAGGCCAGCTCGAACGCCCCGACCGCGGTTCCCAGGGAGAGTGCCGCGATTGGCACCCGGCTGTGAGTGAAGACGGACAGCACCTGCGGCAGCCCTCGTCCGCGCGCGCCCAGCAGGTGGTCTTCGGCCACGAACACCCGCTGGAATTCGATCCGGGTCAAATCGGAGGGTACCCACACCTGTTTGTTCAGGCGGGTGCGCCGGACCCCGTCGGAGCCGAGATCCACCAGGAACATCGAGTGCCGGCTGTTGCGCGCGGCGGCCGCGTCGGTTACGGCGGTGACGACCGCTAGGTCTGCGGCGGCGCCGTTGGTGACATAGGCCTTGGCCCCGCTCAACAACCATCCGCCGGGTGCAGGCTCGGCCAGCATGGCGACGGCGGCCGCATCGCTGCCCGCATTCCTTTCGGTGTTGCCCAGGCACATCACCGTTTCACCCCCGGCCGTTTTCGCGCCGTAGCGCTTCTGCAGAGACGCCGATCCGAAGAGGGTCAGGCCCATCAGCCCGAGGTCCGCATGGGCCAGGGCTGCGATGGCCGCGCCGGGGGAGACCTTGGCGAACACCTCGGCCATCATGGCTTCCCGCAAGGCCGGTCCGCGGCTCAACCGGCCCCCGGCGTACACGGTGCCATACCACCCGCCCCGGCCGAGTTCGGCGAAGAACTCGCCTGGCAGCCCCCCTGCCCGGTGCCATGCCGCCAGTTCGGCGGCGAACGGGCCGCTTAAAAACCGGCGGAAGCGCTCAACGTCCTCCGCTATCTGCTGCGGGATAGCAAAATCCAACCCGTTCTCCTTCTCATAAGCTTGCGCAGCAAGCCGGAAGCGGCTCTATCGACTCTAATAAAAATCTTATCCCCCACCACCGGCCACGTTCTTTTTGAGTCATACTCATATTCTTTACTTAATGTCTATGCATTAAAAAGACAAGAATTACTGAATATAATTTTTTTTGTGCGGCGAGCTATTGCAAAGTGCGTCCGAAAAATGCTAAATGTCAACTCATATACAAAAAAATCAGCCTGTCGAAGGTTCACGGCCGCGTTCCGGTTTCGAGCGATCCGGTTAAAAACCAGACCTCGCGCTGCGTGCTGAGGAGATGGCGCCATGAAAGAGCTGATCGAATACATTGCCAAGGCGTTGGTGGACTATCCTGAACAGGTGAGTGTGAACGTGCTCGAGGGCAGTCAGTCCAGCGTCCTCGAACTCAGTGTCGCCAAGGTGGATCTGGGCAAGGTTATCGGCAAGCAGGGGCGGACGGCCAAAGCCATCCGGACCATCTTGGGCGCCGCCTCCGCCAAGCTCAAAAAGCGGGCCGTACTCGAAATCGTGGAATAAGGCCCTCCGCTGCGCGGCGAAGGATCAACTCACCGCCCTGCGGCCTCTGAGCGCAAGCCCGATCCGAACCGCCGGCTAAAGCCCCCCACTATTCGCCCCGTTCCCACGACCGCTGCCAGCCGCCTCGTGCGGCTGGCGACACGCCGAGGGTCTTGACTCGACCGCTGCAGGTCTCATTTTGAAGGTCAATGTGTTAACCCCGTTTTCGGTTGTATGACTGCGAAAGGATCCCAGCATGCCCAGGACCCCGATTGAGCTTCCCGGCGCCATCGAGTTTCTCTCAATTTTGGACGAGCATGGCAAACTGGACCGGTCGCTCGAACCCTCGATTGCTGACGATACCCTGCTGCGGCTGCACCGGACGATGCTCCTGGCGCGGCGGTTCGACGAGCGCCTGCTGAGCCTGCAGCGCCAGGGGCGCATCGGGACTTTCCCGCCGATCACCGGCCAGGAGGCTGCCCACCTGGGGGCCGTGGCCATGCTGCGGCCCTCGGATTGGATCGTCCCCGCGTTCCGCGAAATGGCGGCCGACATCTGGCGGGGCCGGCCGCTCGACAGCATCATCGTCTCCAACAATGGGTTCAACGAAGCCGGCCGGATCCCTGCCGACCGCAACGATATGCCGATCTCCATTCCGGTTGGTTCCCAAATCCTGCATGCCGTCGGCATCGCCTGGGCGATCACGTACCGAGGCAAAAACGATGTAGCCATGGCTTTTTTCGGGGATGGAGCGACATCGCAGGGGGATTTCCACGAGGCGTTGAATTTCGCCGGGGTGTTCCAGGTGCCGGCTATTTTTGTTTGCCAAAACAACCAGTGGGCGATTTCGATCCCGCGTGCCAAGCAGACGCGCTCCCGGACACTGGCCCAGAAGGCGCTGGCCTATGGGATCAGCGGAATCCAGGTCGACGGCAACGACCTCCTGGCGGTCTATGTTGCGGCGGACGAGGCGGTGAAGCGCGCCCGCTCCGGAGCGGGCGCGACCCTGATCGAGTGCGTGACCTATCGCATGGCGGTCCACACGACCGCCGATGACCCCAAGCGCTATCGGGCCGACGCCGAGGTCGAGGAGTGGCGCCGCAAGGACCCGATCACCCGTTTTCAAAAATATCTCGCGGACAAGGGCCTCCTGGCCGCGGAAGCCATTACCGCCGAGGAGGCCGCCGTGCAGGCGGAGATCCAGGCCGCGGTGGATCGCGCGGAAGAGGAGATGAAGCGCCTCGGCGACCCGCTGCTCATGTTCGAGCACGCCTATGCCGAAATGCCGCAGTACCTGAAGGAGCAAAAAGAGGAATTCATCCGCCTGCTGGCTGAAGCGCAAAAGGAGAAGTAGCATGCCCAAGATGACCATGGTTCAGGCGCTCAATCTGGCTCTGCGTCAGGAGATGGAGCGCGACGAGAGCGTCGTTGTCCTCGGCGAGGACGTCGGCGTCGACGGGGGGGTCTTCCGGGTGACCGACGGTCTGATCCAGCAGTTCGGTGAAAAGCGGGTGGTGGATACCCCGCTGGCCGAGTCCGGCATCGTTGGCATGTCGATCGGCATGGCCGTCTACGGGCTCAAGCCGGTGTGCGAGATCCAGTTTTCCGGGTTCAGTTATTATACTCTGCATCAGATGGAAAATCATGCCGCGCGGTTGCGCTGGCGCTCTCAGGGGCGCCACACCGTTCCGTTGGTGATGCGGGCGCCATACGGCGGCGGCGTGCGGGCGCTGGAGCATCACTCCGAGAGCCGCGAGACGTTCTGGTCCCACATCCCCGGGATCAAGATGGTCATCCCCTCCGGCCCTCGGAACGCGCGCGCACTTCTGGTGAGTGCGATCCGGGACCCGGACCCGGTCGTGTTCTACGAGCCCAAGGCCCTGTATCGCGCCTTCCGCGAGGAGGTTCCCGAAGAGGAGGAGGCCATGCCGCTTAGCCGCTCGGTCATCGCCCGCGAGGGCCGGGACCTGACGCTGATCGCCTACGGGGCCATGATACGGCCGACCCTCGAGGCCGCGGAGCAACTGCGAACAAAGCACGGGGTCGAGGCGGAGGTGATCGATCTGTTGACCCTCTCGCCGATGGACGACGCGCTGCTGGTCGCCTCGGCCCGCAAGACCGGGCGGGTCGCGGTGGTGCACGAAGCCCCGCGCAGTTTCGGCCCCGGGGCCGAAATCGTCGCCCGGCTGGTGGAAAAGGCATTTTATCACCTGGAGGTGCCGGTGGCCCGCGTGACGGGCTACGACGTGGTCATCCCGCTCTTCAGCCGGGAGATGCACTATCTGCCGGGCGTGCCACGCATCGTGCACGCAGCCCGCCGGCTGCTGGCCGCGTGACGAACGAAAAAGGAGGGAGAATGGCTCTGGAATTCAAACTGCCGGACCTGGGGGAAGGCATCCACGAGGGGGAGGTGCTGGCCGTGCGTGTCGGCGTGGGCCAGGCGGTGAAAGAGGGCGACATCATCCTGGAGGTGGAAACGGACAAGGCCGCGGTGGAGATCCCCTCCCCCTACACGGGAACGATCGTCGAGATCCGCGTTAAGCCCGGAGAGACCGTGAAGGTCGGCCAGGTGCTGCTGACCTTCACGCAGGAAGGCGAACAGGCCGAGCCGGCGGCCGAACCGGCTCGGCCGTCAAAAGCGCCGGCACCGCCGCCGCCGGCTTCCAAACGCAAAGGGCCGGTTCCGGCCTCGCCGGCCACTCGGCGGCTGGCGCGGGAGCTTAAGGTCGATTTGACGAGCGTGACGCCCAGCGGGGCGGCGGGGCAGGTGACGGCCGACGATGTGCGCGCATTTGCCGCAGAGCGCAACGGCCTTGCGGCGGCGCCGCCATCCGCGGTCGCACCGGCCGCCGAGGCCGCCGCCGCAGCGCCGATGGGGGGCTCGCCCGAGCTGCCCGATTTCACCCGGTGGGGGCCGGTGGAGCGGCTCCCCTTCCGCTCCATCCGCCGGGCCACCGCCCGGCAGATGTCCCTGGCCTGGTCCCAAATCCCGCATGTCAGCAGCCAGGAGATGGTGGATGTGACCCGGCTCGAGGCCTTTCGCCAAAAACACAAAAAAGAGGTGACCTCCCAGGGGGGCCGGCTGACCTTCACGGTCTTTGCGCTCAAGGCCGCGACCTCCGTCCTCAAGGCCTACCCCCAGATCAATTCCAGCCTGGACGCGACCGCCGGCGAGATCGTGATCAAGAAATACTACCACATCGGAGTGGCCGTGAACACGGCCGAGGGCCTGATGGTGCCAGTCATCCGCAACGTGGATGACAAGAGCATCAAAGAGCTGGCCGTGGAACTCCACGAGCTGATCCAAAAGGCGGATTCGCGCAAGATCGGGCTGGAGGAGCTGCAGGGGGGCACTTTCACGATTACCAATGCCGGCGCGATGGGCGGATGGGGCTTTGTTCCGCTCATCAACCCGCCCCAGGTGGCGATCCTCGGGCTGGGCCAGGGGCGCCTGCAGCCCACGGTGGTGACGGGGGAGCAGGGCCCGCAGATCGTCCCGCGGCTGATCATGCCCGTGGTGCTCTCGATCGACCACCGCGTGCTCGACGGGGCGGACTCCGTGTATTTTCTCAAGCGCTTCAAGCAGATCATGGAGGACCCCGACGAGCTGCTGATGTCCCTCGTCTGACGGCTTCGCCGGAAGCCCATCTTCTGCGTTGCGCTGCATTCCGCATTCGCTGCGGCGTATTTCAAATACGCCTCGCTCCGCGGGTCTCACGCGCCTTGAACTCGGCCTTCGGGCGAAGCCGTCGTAGACCGGGCACCCTGTTTGTAGGTTTTTTTGGGTGGGAGCGGCATCCTGCCGCGATCTTTTCGTTTCAGCAGGGAGACCCTCTCCGAAGGGCTGATCGCCTGATGAAGCCGGTGCATCAGGCAATTTAGATTAAAAGTGGAAAGTCGGTTCGCTTAAAAGGAGCGAAGGAGTCGCTGAAAATGGTGATGGGGGAACTGGCTCAGGAAACCGATCTGCTGGTTGTCGGCAGCGGACCCGGGGGGTATGCGGCCGCGTTCCGGGCGGCCGATCTGGGGATGGACGTGACCATGGTGGACCCCGCGCCGCGGCCGGGCGGTGTTTGCCTTTACAAGGGGTGCATCCCCTCCAAGACGTTTCTCTTTCTCTCCGAGCTGATCTTCGATGCCGCGCGCGCCGAGTCCATGGGGGTGAGCTTCGGTCCGCCGCGGATCGACCTGGCCGGGATGCGCCGTTGGAAGGCGGAGGTGATCGAAAAGATGGCCACCGGGCTGGTGAGCCTCGCCAAGCGGCGGGGCGTCCAGCTGGTCCAGGGCCGCGCCGAGTTCGAGTCCTCGGAGAGCGTGCGCCTGCGAGATGCGGAGGTCAGCCGCATCCGTTTCCGCCACGCCATTATCGCCACCGGCTCGCGGCCGATCCCCTTCCCGGGGACGGAGTTCACCGCGGGGGGGCGGATTATGAGCTCCACCGGGGCACTGGCGCTGGCGGACGTTCCGGAATCGCTTCTGATCATCGGCGGGGGCTATGTGGGCCTCGAGCTGGGCACCGTGTACGCGTCCCTGGGCAGCCGGGTGAGCCTGGTGGAAACCGCCGAGCGCCTGCTGCCCGGAATCGACCCCGACCTGGTGGATCCGCTGCAGCGGCGGCTCTCGTCGTTGTTCCAGCAGATCCGGCTGAACACCCGCGTGGCCGGCTTGAGCGAGCAGCGCGCTGGGGTTTCCGTCCGCTTGGAGGAAAACGGGGCGGAGGTTAGCGAGGAGTTCGACCGGGTGCTGGTGGCCATCGGCCGCAAACCGGCAACCGGAGGGATGGGTCTCGAAAAGACCGGGGTGCAGCTCGATCCCAAGGGATTTGTCGTGGTCGATGAATGTCAGAAAACGGCCGACGATCGCATCCTGGCCGTCGGCGATGTTGTCGGCGGGATGATGCTGGCTCACAAGGCGAGCTACGAAGGCAAGATCGCCGCCGAGGTCGTTGCCGGCAAGGCCGCCGCCTTCGATGCGCGCGCGATCCCGGCCGTGGTCTACACCGACCCTCAGATCGCCTGGTGCGGTTTGACGGAAGAGCAGGCGCGGCGGGAAAACGTCCCGGTCACGATCCAGAAGTTTCCGTGGAAGTTCTCCGGGCGGGCCACAACCATGGGGGCGCCCGAGGGCTTGACCAAGATCCTGGTGGACCCTGCCAACGGCCGGATCCTCGGTGTCGGGATCACCGGCCGGGACACCGAAGGGCTGATCTCCGAGGGGGTTCTCGCGGTTGAAATGGGGGCGCTGGCCGAGGATGTGGCCGGGAGCATCCACCCGCACCCGACCCTCTCCGAAACCGAATCGGAGGCCGCCGAGATGTTCCTCGGCAGCGCCACGCACATCATCGGGAAGGCACAGAAAAAATAAGGGTCCAAGGATTCAAGGGGTCCAGGGGTCGAGTGAGGGAAGACCGCGAACACGATGTTTCTATTCATTTTCCTTTCCCCAGTTTCTCGATCCAATCCGGCGGCACCCGGACCGCGACCACCTCCCCCCGGGCGCAGACAACCCCCCGTGCGAGAAGGTCCACCGCGATAACCGCCTTCCGGCCCTTTATCTGCTTTACCCGCCCGCGCAGTTCGAGCACCGTGTCGATCGGAGTCGGCGCCAGGTAGTCCACATGCAGGGAGCCGGTGACGAAACGCACCGGCGGCTCGGTGCTCATCTCTCGATTTTCCGCACGGTATACGGCCGCCGCCGCCGTCCCGGTGCTGTGGCAGTCGATCAGCGAGGCGATCAGCCCGCCGTAGGTATAGCCCGGAAGCGCGGTGTGATAGGGCCGGGGCTTGAACCGGCACACGCTCTCCTCACCCTCCCAGTAGCTCTTGATCTGCAGGCCTTCCCGGTTCAGCCGGCCGCATCCATAACAGTGGCTCATATCGTCTGCATAAAAATCCTGGAATGCTTTTTCCGCCATCCATCCCCCTCGCCGTTGGTGGTCCCTGTGCTCCGGCAATGAAAAACGTCAATCCACGCAAATGAAATCCCCCTCGCCCACTCAATCAAAGAAGGCGGGGGGATTTCAGGTAGCTGCATCCGGCAGAATGAGACGCTCTATCAATCGCCCTTCTGATACTTGAAGGAGAGGCTGACCCGAGCGCGGTAGGCCGCCACCTTGCCCTTTTCGATTTTCATGTCGAGCTTGGTGACCTCGGCGACACGCAGGTCTTTGAGGCTTTTCGATGCGGTCTCGACAGCGTTTCTGGCCGCATCCTCCCACGACTTGGTGCTCGTCCCGACCAGTTCGATGACTTTGTAGATGCTCTCGGTCATGAGGCCCTCCTTTGCGATGAAGCGGTTGACGGTTGTGCCGGAGCCGGCAGCCGAAGCCCTCCGGCCTTACGATGGAACGCCTGCAAGACGCAGGGCAGATTGGCGCAGTGAGAGTCAGAGGCGCCTGCGGGTCGCTCGAGAGCAGCCGCTGGGATGAGGACCGATACGCGAACCGGAACCGGCGGCCTTGGAAGCCTTTCGCCGGCGCAACAGGAGACGATGCGAGCGACGTCTCATGTCTACAGGAGATCAGCCGCCCAAGTCAAGCCGGCAGTTTTGGACGCACAACAGCAGTTGAAAACCGATTCACACCTGCGGCTCCATGTTAATTGGTAACAGATCAAATCCGGGTCTGGGAACCCGTGCCTTGCCGTCCTCACCGATCACCCGCTCTTCATGGAACCCTCCTTGCCGGAGGCAGATTGCAGAGGGGCAGCTATGACCTCGGAGCACTCAGCAAGACACTCCCTGATCTTTCAGCCGTTCCTCTATCCTTGATCGTTGGGGAGAAAACACATCAACTCTTTCCGCATAACTGCCCCCTGGCCGTTATCGCGGCCCCCACCACATCCAAGATCCGCTGCTTGCTTCTCTACGCGATGCCTTGTATGGTACCCGCCTCGCACCGACGATAGACCCAATCAGACAACCCTATGGAAATTGAACCGAACCGACTCCGGCCCGAGCCGGAGCAACCGATCGATATCGAGGCGCCCGCCGCCCTGATCGCCGGAACCCAGAGGCCGAGCGGGGAGATCCCCTGGTGCCGCGGCCAGAAAACCGACCCCTGGGACCACGTGGAAGCCGCCATGGGCCTGGCCACCGCAGGATGGCTGGCGAGGGCCCGCAACGCCTACGAGTGGCTGGCGGCCTGCCAGTTGACGGATGGAAGCTGGTACAGCGCTTACGTGGACGGGGAGGTACAGGACCGGACCCGCGATGCCAACATGGCGGCTTACATTGCCGTGGGGGTGTATCACTATTTTCTGCTGACGGCCGACCGTGGCGCGGTTTGCGCCTTGTGGCCGACGGTGGAGCGGGCGATCGATTTTGCGCTGGGGCTCCAGGCGCCTGGCGGTGAAGTCCACTGGGCCGTCAGCCCCGAAGGCAACGTCGACCGCATGGCGCTGCTCACCGGCTCCAGTTCGATCTACATGAGCATCAAATGCGCGCTGGCCCTTGCCGGTGTGGTCGGTCAGAGGCGCCCCGCCTGGCGGGTGGCCTTGGGCAGGCTCGGCGAGGCCATCCGCAGCAAGCCCCATCTCTTCAACATGACCAAATCACGGTTTTCGATGGACTGGTTCTACCCCGTGTTGTCGGGAGCGGTGACCGGCGCCGATGCCCGGCGGCGCATCGAGCGCGGCTGGAAAAAGTTCGTGGTCGAGGGCCTGGGCGTGCGCTGCGTCTCGGACCAGCCCTGGATCGCCATCGCCGAAACCTCCGAGCTGGTGCTGACACTGGCCAGCCTGGGCAAGCTCGATCAGGCCAAGGTGGTTTTCAGCTGGATCGGCGGTCGGCGCTTCGAGGACGGCTCCTATTGGGCCGGCTTCACCTTCCCGGACATGACCATCTGGCCTGAGGATCGCATCACGTGGACCAACGCCGGCGTGCTCATCGCTGCGGATGCCGTGTTCGGCCTGACCCCCGCCGCCGGGCTTTTCAGCCACCGCTCCTGGGACGCCTTCGCGTGAGGCGGCCGCCGGGGTCAGCGCCGATGCCGCGCCTTCCCCGAGTCCCGGCGGGCCCACGCCTGAAACCCGGCGAAGAGCAGGCCGCCTGCCAGCGCAATGAACGCGCTCACGTCGAAGAGCCTCGCCAAGCCGATGATCCCGTACAAATAGCCGTTTAGAAAAAAACCCACCATCAGCCCCAGGCCATAGGTCAGGGAATTGTTCACGGCCTGGGCGATGGTCTTGGAATTGGGGGAGGCCATGCGGTCCATATAGAGGATGCTGGCCATGTGGAAGGCGCCGTAGGTGACGGCGTGCAGGGCCTGGGCGCACAAAATCCATTCGGGCGAGCCGGCCGCTCCCATGATCCCCCAGCGCAGGACTGCCGCGGCGAAGGATATCATTAAAGTCGCCTCCAGCGACAGGCGCTGGAACAGACGTTTCGACCCGAGCATGACCAGGATTTCGGCGCCGGAGGCGAGCGCCCAGCTGGCGCCGATGAATGTCTTGGAAAATCCCAACTGCTCCAGGTGGATCGAAAAAAAACCGTAGTACGCGCCGTGGCTCACGAGCATCAGGAAGGCGCACAGGATGAACCCCAGCGGTTGCCGGCGCAGCAGGCCGCGCGTCCCGCGGCCGAGTATGACCGGCTGCTGCGCGGGAGCGCGGGGAACGCTGAACGACATCAGCGCATGCAGCAGCGAGCCTGCCAGAATGGCGGGGATGATCACCCGGGCCGAGAACGCGTCCATGATCCGGCCGAAGCCCAACACCACGGCGATGAAACTGAGAGACCCCCAGGCCCGGACGCGGCCGTAGCTGCTCTTGTCGCGGCCGAGCATGTCCATGCTGAACGCTTCCAGGAAGGAGATGATCGGCGCGTAGAACACCCCGTAGCCCACCGTGATCACGGCCATGGCGGTGAAGTCCTGGGTGAACAGGAACGCCGCCCAGATGGCCGTGCTGGCGATGTGGCACAGGATGTAGATCGGGCGCCGCCGGTTGGCACGGTCGGCGGCGACCCCCCACAGCAGCGGAAACACCACCAGGGTGACCGCCCGCAGCGCGGAGAGCACGCCGATGTCCATCCCGGAGAACCCCAGGTGGTAGCAGTACAGGTTGAAATAGGGCAGGTACAGGCCCATCACCCCGAAAAAAAGAAAATACTGGGCGGCGATGACAACGGAGAGGCTCGCATTCCTGGCGGGTGCCGGATCCATGCCGGCATCATACGGCATATCGGATCGCAGGGCAAAGGGTCCAACGTGATCGCGGGTTTACAAAAATCGGCCTCGATGCTATTTTCAGGGCCATGAGCGCATCCGTGATGGATTCAGCCAAAGCCCGAAGGGCCGCACCGCACGGCGGCGCCCCCGGCAGGCGGTGCACGGGGGCCTGGCAAATGCGGGTCGCGGCGGTGGCGGTTCTGTGCCTGATCGCCGCGGGCTGCACCGCGCGGTCGTCAACCCCGGCGCCGCCGACCCCCCTGCCGCGGCCGGGAGCGCGGACAGAAGGCCCGCCGCCGGAAACCGCCCCGGGGCAGCCGAAGCCCTACCGGGCTTTAGGGCAGTGGTACCAGCCCATTCCGGATGCGAGCGGGTTTCGCCAGCAGGGGGTCGCCTCCTGGTACGGGCCGGATTTCCACGGCAAGCCCACCTCCAGCGGCGAAATCTACGACATGCATGCCCTGACTGCCGCCCACAAGACGCTCCCCCTGGGGACCCTGGTCCGCGTGCGGCAGCTGTCCAACCACCGCACCATCGAGGTCCGCATCAACGACCGCGGGCCCTTCGTCGGAGACCGGATCATCGACCTCTCCTACGAGGCGGCCCGCCGGCTGGACGTGGTCCGGCCGGGCACGGCGCCGGTGGAAGTGGTGGCGGTGGGGGCTGTCCCAGGCAGCCCGGTGGACCTTTACTCCGGGAATTTCACCTTCCAGGTGGGATCCTTCGCCAGCCGCGCGAATGCCGAAAAACTGGGGGCGGAGCTGAACCCGCGCTTCGGCAACGCCCACATCGTCGAGTTCGCGCAGGGGGGCCGAACGTTTTACCGCCTGCGGGTCGGCAAGGCCGGGTCGCTGGATGAGGCCATCGCCTATGAATCCCGGCTCAAAGAAAGCGGCTTCAAGGACGCCTTTGTCGTGGCCGAGTAGACCGCCATGGCGGAACCTGCCAACCTGCGCCATGTTGTCTTCCTCGATCGCGACGGCGTGATCAATCGCGATTCGCCGGGCTATGTCAAGAGCGTGGAGGAGTTCGAGTTTCTGCCCGCCAGCCGCGAAGCGCTGCGCCGGCTGGCCGAACACGGCGTCACGGCGATCATCGTGACCAATCAATCCGCGTTGGGCCGAGGATGGCTGACGGCGGAGGGGTTGGCGGCGATCCACCGGCGCCTGTGCGACGGCGTGCAGGGTCACGGAGGCCGCATCCACGATATCTTGGTTTGCCCCCACCGGCCCGATGAAAACTGCGCCTGCCGCAAACCCCGCCCCGGTCTGATTCTCGAGGCCCAGCGCCGGCATGGGATCGACCTGGAGTCCGCGGTGATGATCGGCGACAGCGCCAAAGACATCGCGTGTGCATTGAACGCCGGTGTCGGTGGCAATGTGCTCGTGCGGACCGGCAACGGTCGCCGGGCCGAGGACGAATTGCGCCGCCGCGGTATCGCGCCGGATTGCATCGCCGATGATCTGCTGTCAGCGGTGGACTGGATACTTGACCGCTAGGAGTCGGAATCGGGCGGCGGGGGCAGGGGGACTTTGAAGAATTGCACCCCCTCCTGTTTGAGGACCTCTTCTTCGGTTTCGGTGCTGACACCGCGGATGTTGCGCGGTTCGCTCACGCCGTAATGGATCTTCAGGGCCTCCCGGGCGAAGTTGCAGCCGACATTGTCGAAGTTCTGCTCCACGAACTCTCCCAGCTGCTTGCCGAGCGCCCCCCAGCTTTTTTCGGTCTGAACCTCTGTTTCGGCCGATGCGCTGCCCTGGGATGCGCGGATGGCGAATCGCGACGGCAGCTGCACCACATCGGTTTCATCGCAGACCGGGCAGGAGATCAGCCCGCGTTTTTTCTGGCTCAGAAAGGTCCTGCGGTCTTCGAACCAACCCTCGAACGCATGCCCGTTGGCGCATTTCAAATCGTAGGCGATCATGACCGGCCTTCCTCCGGGAGCGTGTCGAAATGGCCCCGGCGCAGAGCCTCTTCGACCCGGGGGAACTTCATGATGGATTAATCGAAAAAAAAGATGTATTTACAGAATAAACTATGCCAGCCCTTTCGTCAAACCGTTCGTATCAGCGTTGATGCTTGCCGCCCTCCCGGCCTGCGTGCCGGCCGAGAGGTCAGGGGGATGATTATATGGCGTTGAAGCCTGCATGGTGCTTGGCCGTCGGTCTGGGCCTGCTTGGCATTGCCGGCGGCGCATGGTCCCAAACTGTTTATGTCTCCGACGTGATCCGCCTTGCCGTCCGGTCTGGTCCGGGTAGCGAACACAAGTCGCTGGCCGTCACCGAGAGCGGGCAGTCGCTGGAGATTCTGAAACCCGGCGATGAGTGGTCGCTGGTGCGGTTGCCCAACGGCGCGGAGGGCTACGTGCTGTCGCGCTTCCTGACGGAATCCCCTCCCGGCCGGCACCAGTTCGTCCGGCTGGAGGAAAAGATCAAGACGCTGACGAGCCAGGCCGCCGCCCTGCTCGAGGAGAACAACCGCGTCAAGGCCGAAAAGGAAAAACTCGCAGCCGCGGCGGCCGACGGGCAGCTGGCGCTCGACGCGCTGCGCGCCGAATTTGAACGCTTCCGAAGCGAAACAGCCGATGGCGCCGCCCTGAAGGCACGAGCCGACGCCCTGGCGGAGGAACTCGAACAGAAAACACGGCAGATCGCCGAATTGAGCGCGCAGCCGGAGGACATCTTCCCGGTAACCACGCTCTATTGGTTCCTGGCCGGCGCGGGCGTGCTCTTGGCCGGGTTTCTGACCGGCTTCAGCGTCAAACGCCAGCGGCGATGGTCGTCTCTCTCCTGAGCGCCATGTCGATGCCCGTGGATACCCTGCTCTCCCTGCTTGCGCTGATCGCGCTGTCGGGGTTCTTTTCAGCTGCGGAAACCGCCCTGTTTTCCATCTCGCCGGCCGAGGCCATTGTCCTCGGCAACCAGCCGGGCCGCGCCAACGCCCTCATCCACCGGATGAAGCAGGACCCCGACCGGCTGTTGAACACCATCCTGATCGGCAACACGCTGGCGAACATGGCCGCTGCTGCACAGGCCACCGCTTTTGCCCTGCAGGTGATCAGCGTCCACGCGGTCGCCATCGCCACCGGGGTCATGACCCTGCTGGTGCTCGTTTTCGGCGAGGTCTTTCCCAAGTCGCTCGCGATTGCCAACGCCATCCCCATCGCACGGGTCGTCATCGTGCCGATCTACTGGCTGTCGAAGCTGCTTCTCCCCCTGGTGCTCGCGCTGAACGTCATCCCCCGCATGGCCGCCCGGATCCGAACCCCGACGAAGGTCACTGAGGCCGATCTGCTCTCCATCGTGGAGGCCAAGGGCGGCGAGGGCGAGTTCCGGGAGGAGGAGAGAGAGCTGATCCACAACATCTTCGAGTTCGACGACACCAGCGCCTCGGAGATCATGACGCCCCGGGCGGACATGTTCGTCATCGATGTGAACGCCCCCCTGGACCTGCCGGCGCTCTATGAATCCGGCTTCACGCGCATCCCGGTCACCGATGGCGACATCGACCGCATCATCGGCATTCTGAACATCAAGGACCTGCTGCTCCACCAGTGCGCCGGCGGCCCGCAGGTGGATGTGCGCCGGATCATGCGCCAGCCCTACTTCGTGCCGGAGCATAAAAAACTCAACCTTCTCCTGCAGGGATTCAAGCGGCGCAAACAGCACATGGCCATCGTGGTGGATGAGCATGGGGGCGTGTCGGGGTTGATCACGCTGGAGGATGCCCTGGAGGAGCTCGTCGGTGAAATCGTCGACGAGACCGACGACGTCGAAGAGCCGTCGATCATTCCGGTGAGCGGTAGTGAGTGGCGGGTGCTGGGCAAGGCGGAAATCGACGAGGTCAACGAGGCACTGCAGATGCGCATCCCCGACACCGGGGAGTACGAGACGTTTTCCGGCTATATCCTGAAGCGCATCGGGCGCATCCCCAAGGTTTCGGAAGAGATCGAAATCGGTGAGTTCACCGTGATCGTCAAGGAGCGGGAGGGCAACCGCATCGTCGCCTACCTGGTCCGCCGGAATTCACCCCCTGCGCTGTCGGACGCCCTGCCGGCTGTCTGAATTAAACCAGGGCCTTCCACCGGCGATGGTCCCAGCGCCCCGGGGGGGGTCGTATGCTCCCGGGGCGTTGAAACCGCTGCGGGTTCTAGTTGACGGCGTCTTTCAGGCCTTTGCCGGCCACGAATTTGGGCGCCTTCGACGCGTTGATCTTGATCTCTTCACCGGTCTGCGGATTGCGGCCCTTGCGCGCTTTGCGCTTGGTGACCTTGAAAGTCCCGAAACCGACCAGGGTGACCACGTCGCCCTTTTTAAGCGCCTTGGTGATGGAGTCTAAAATACAGTCCACTGCGGCCTGGGCTTCCTTCTTGGTGCTGACGACGCCTGCAACTTCGTTGACCAGATCTGCCTTGTTCATCGATTTCCCCTTTCGCTGCGTGATGGTTTCATGGTGATCCTGAGCCGGTGCCGCCGCACCTCAGATGCTGTCGCGGCAGCTTTGGCAGTACTTGCGCGGTGTGCCCCGGCCGATCCAGTGAAAATTCATGATGTGCTTTTTCCCGCATTTCGGGCAAATGCATTCGACCTTGCTCTTGTCGTGGTCGATGCCGCTGTCGATCTCCTCCGCGGTGAGTTCCCGGGATGGTTTGGCGGCCGGGTTTTTGGCCGCGCTGCGTTTGGGCGATGCCATGTTCCGAAACTCCGTCGATACTCGTGACCCTCCGCGCGCCGGTGGCTCTCCGTTGCTCGGGCGAGTGGCGGGGATGGGCCGAGGGACACAGTGACGAGCGGCACCCATCAGGTGCCGGTCAGTTTTTCCATGGTCTCGATCTGAGTTTTACACCGGATGCAATGACGGGTGACGGGGCGCGCCTTCAGGCGTTCGATCGAGATGTCTTCGCCGCAGGATTCGCAGGTCCCGTAGACCCCTTCCTCGATGTCCTCCAGGGACTTGCGGATTTTTTTGATCAGCATGCTTTCGCGGTCGCGGATCCGCAGGGTGAAATTGCGCTCCGAGTCGAACACGGCGCGGTCCAAGGGGTCCGGGAGTGCTTCGTCGGCCTCCCTCAACCCGGTCATGGTACTGTCGGCGTGGCTGAGCAGCTCCTCGAGCCAGCGGGTGAGGAGCTTCTTGAAGTATTTTAGGTCTTTTTCTTTCATGGCGGCATCCCACGTCGTATTCGGCACCGGGCATCTGTAGCAGATCGAATCCACACCGTCAATGGCCTCGGCTGGAATACCCCTTATTCCTGAAGCCCTCATTTTTTTCAAGACTTTTTTCCAACGCGCCCCAATTTGACATTGTTGCGCGGTTGGCCTACAATTTTCACATCCGCCGTGAACCCGGCCCTCATCCTCCTTTTTTCAATCAGGCGGTTCATGTTCGTTGCGGCCGAGCCCCCGGCCGGCCGCAGCCGCGACGGATCGCAGCCGATGGTTGCCACGCATCATCCGGACGCCCTGCGTCCGGGACGCGCCGAGAGGGCACCTGCCATGGGCGAGGAATCCGAAAAGCGCAGTGAAGACCGGAGCACATGCGATGCCGACATCGAGTGGGTCTATTTCAACAAGCCGGACGCCCACGCCGCGCGGCTGCTGAACGTCAGCCCGAGCGGCGGCTACTTCGAGTGCCGGCATTCGATCATCCCGGGGGCCACCATCCTGGTTCGGGTGCACCATGGCGTCTCCGGTGCTCCGGATGGGCCGGCAGGGGCCCCGTTGCGCACCGCGGCCCTCGCGGAGGTGAAGTGGTGCCGCGACCTGCCCGACCGCAGCCCCGCCGCTTTCGGCATCGGTATCCGCTACCACCTGCCGGTCTGAGACCCGCCGGGCGCTTGTCGCCGCCGGCGGAGAAGGCGGGCGGCGGCGGATCCCGGGCCTTTCTTGCCGTGTGCGCCGTGGTGATGCCCGATTGACCTGTTGCGGCAACGCCTTTGACTGCAGCGGCCCCGGTGAGCGGCCGGCTGCGGCTCCTGGGGTTGCCGCAATTCGTTGTGGGTCCGGGGCCTCCGGACCGATTCGCTGCAGAGGGTGAAACGCTATGAAACCCAAGACGGTGTGGAACGCCATCTGGAACTTGGCCTTGATCACCTCCGGCAGCGCGCTTTGCGCGCTGGCCATCAACGGGATCCTCATCCCCCGCCAGTTCCTGGCGGGCGGCATCGGCGGGATGGCCATCTTCATTCACTACACGGTGCCGGCGCTGCCGGTGGGGGTGCTCTACTTTTTATTGAACATCCCCCTGTTCGTGCTGGGCTGGCTATATGTGGGCCGACGGTTTTTCGCATACAGCTTGGTCGGCATGACCATTTTTTCGCTGCTGGTGCTGGTGCCCGTCCCCACCCTCCCGATACAGGAGCCCATGCTCAGCGCTCTTGCCGCCGGGATCATCTCCGGCATCGGCAGCGGCGTCATTCTAAAGTCGATCGGGTCGGCGGGTGGGTTGGACATCCTTTCGGTCCTTCTTCTCAAGAAGGCGTCGATACGGGTCGGCACCACCGTGATGGGGTTCAACCTGGTGCTCCTGCTGGCGGGCCTGTTTCGGTTCAACGTGGAGATCATCCTGTACACCCTGGTCTACATGTTCGTCACCTCCCACCTGATCAACCTGGTGGTCACCGGGTTGAACCAGCGCAAAATGGTGATGGTGGTATCCCGCAAAGCGGAGGAGATCGCCCAGGAGATCATGCAGCAGCTGCAGCGGGGGGTGACCATCGTCAACGGGGAGGGTGGCTTCACGGGCCAGAAACTCCGCATCCTCTACTCGGTCGTCACCTTCCAGGAGCTTTCGCGCTTCAAGGAGATGATCCGCAGCCACGACCCCGCCGCCTTCATGGTGGTGACGGAAACGCTCGAGGTGATGGGCAAGGGCATCGGCAACCAGCCCCACTGGTAGAAACGGCTCCCGCAGCCAATACTTGGCTGCGGGAGCCGTTTCTGCGCGAGGGGTCTCGGCTAGGTTTGAAAATTCAGCAGTTCCAACGCCACGCTAAAGTTGTTTTGCATAGGTGACCTTGCTGTCGCCGGGGGCGTAGAAGTCCTCCAGCACCGATGCCACCCGAAATCCCATGCGTTCGTAAAAGCCCCGGGTGCTTTCGTACTGGGGGCGCCCCGAGGTTTCCGCATAGACCATCGACCCCCCGGCCTGGCGGATCAACCGCTCGGTTTCCAGCAGGATCAGCCGGCCGATCCCCTTGCCCTGGCTTTCGGGCGCCACCACGATCCAGTACAAGTCGAAGGCGGACGCCGTCATGGGAATGGGTCCGTAGCAGGCGTATCCCAGCGTTTGTCCGTTCACATCCACGAAGACAAAGTGGTATCCGCTGGCGGCCCCCTTGCTGATCCGTTCCATCAATAGCTCCTCCGCGACTTGGGTCTCGGAGAGGTTGAAGAAGCCGGTGGACTCTACCAGCCGACGCACCCGCCGGGGGTCGTGAGGCTCCACGTGGTGCCGAACCCGATGCCCCGAGGGGGCCGTCCGCTCCGGCCGCCGCCGGGGGGCTGCCCGGCAGTGGGCGGCCGACAGGCCTTCGAAAAAGGTGCGGGCATGGACCCCCAGCGTGCGCGTGCGGTACCCCCCCTCCTGCACCACCAGGACGGGGATCCCCAGCTCCCCGATCATCCGCCCGTTGAGGTTGAAGTCCTGGCGGGTCAACGACCATGTGCCCGTGGGGTCCCCCTTGGCGGTGTCCAGCCCGAGGGCCACGACCAAAAAATCCGGTTCGAACTCCGCGGTGCGCCGCAGGGCGGAGGCCAGGGTCCTGCGATACCGGTCGCCGTCGATGGTCTCCGGCAACGGCAGGTTCAGGTTGAACCCGGCGCCTTCGCCGGCACCGATTTCATCGCGAAAGCCTGAAAAATAGGGGTAGGCGAAGGAGGGGTCGCCGTGGATTGATACCGTCAGCACGTCCGGCCGGTCGTAGAAAATGTCTTGCTGGCCGTTGCCGTGGTGGTAGTCGATGTCCAGAATCGCAACGCGTCCGCTGCGCCGGAGGAATTGTGCGGCAATGGCGGCGTTGTTGAAATAGCAGAAGCCGCCGAAGGCCCTGCGCTCGGCATGGTGCCCGGGCGGGCGCACCAGGGCGTAGGCCATCCGGCGCCCCTTTACAAGCTCCTGCGCGGCGGTCAGGGCGCAGTTGACGGCGCCCCGCGCAGCGGCGTAAGCGTTGCGGGTGATGGGAGTGAACGTGTCGATGCAGAAGTAGCCGGCGAGCAGGGAGCGTTCTTTGGGCAGGCGGGCCTTGTTGCGGATCGGGAACACGTAGGGGTAGATCGGGTGGTCGTCCTGGATTTCGGCGCAGGAGCGTCGGAAAAAATTGATGAAGTCCACGTCGTGGACGCCGGCAATGAGCTTTTCCGGAAAGGTTGCCGCCGGCAGGATCTCGAACAGCGGGGCCTGCGCGATTTGCGTCAGGATGCTGCGCACCCTGACGGGGGCTTCCACGTACCCCCGATCGTGCACGTGGTGAATCGCATGCCGATCGTGGAACACCAGCGCGATCTTTTCGCAGGCGTCTCCGGGGACCACCGCCGTGACCGCCGCCGGCTTCAGATAGCGAAACTCCCGCAGTTGCACCGGGTCGTCCGCGATCGATCGGACCACTTTCTCCACGTAATCCGCAGGTACATACCCGGCGTATTTTCTCTCGAGAATGGTTCGGACCACCTCCCGCAGGAACTCGCGCCCGGGCCGGGCGGTCCGGTTCAGCCCGTCGAACACCAGATAGGGCATGCAGGTCTGGCCGGGTTTGTAAGGCGTCTCGTAGGCGGTGCCGACGACCGGCCGGGCGCCGTAGCGTTCGTAGAACCTGAGGCGCGCACGGTTTTCAGGCAGAAGATCCTCCCGCGGGCAGAGGGCCGGGTCGTCCGGGAGGCACTCGAAGAAGAGCGCCTGGGCGCCATGCATCGCGGACTCGTGGCGCACGCGGTCGTAGAGCGCGCCGCCCACCCCGCCGCTGGCCTTGCCGACCTGGGTGGCGATCCAGTCCAGGAAGCAGAAGCCGATCCGCGGCTCGTGCAGCAGGAAGGCGAACCCGAAAACGCGCTGGCGCCCGTTTTCGGCCACGAAGAGCGTGGTGCGGAAGCGCTTGAGAAAGGGGTTGCTGAGGTGGCGGCCGAGCTGTTCGATCTCCTCCAGCGGGACCGATGCAAACCGGGTCCGCATGATGGCTTTGACCTGCTCGAGTGCGGCCCGGTTCACCGGCAGTACGTCGTCATAGATGCGGCGGATGCGAAACATGGGTCAGGCAATCCTGCGGCGGGCATCAGCGAGAATTCGCCCCACCGCGTCGGTGAAAGGGATGCCGGCGGCGCCCAGGGCGGCGGCAAATCCGGCATCCGGCGACAGACAGGGGTTGGCGTTGACCTCCAGGATCCAGGGCCGGCCGCCGGCATCGACGCGGAAATCCACCCGGGCGTAGCCGTTCAGGCCGAACAGGCGCCAGCACTGCAGCGCCAGCGTGCGAAGCTGCGCCAGCAGCGCCGCGTCCTGCGGCGGGAAATCGAACCGCCGCGGGGTGTGGTTGAACTCGAAGGAGGCGGCGTCCCATTTGGCCCTGTAGCCGACGATCCGGAGCCGGTCCTCGGCATAGCCGTCGAAAATGATCTCCGCCGGGGCCAGCACCTGCGGGCCGGCGGATGAGGCGATCAGCGCCAGGTTGAACTCCCGGCCCTCGATGTAGCGCTCGGCAAAACAGGTCCCCCCCAGCTGCACGGCGCGCCCCCGCAGTTGCGCGGCGGCCTCCTCCGCGCTCTCGCAGAGCGCCATGCCTTCCTCATCCAGGCCGATCGATGCGTGCTCCCACACCGACTTGACGATCCATGGCCCCTCGGCCGAGTCGGCCTGTGCGCCGGGGGCAGCGGTTAAGCCCGGGGCGCCGCCCGGAAAAGGGCCGACCCAGGCCGGCGTCGGCAGGCCTGCCGCGGAAAGATACTGTTTGGCGAGGATCTTGTGGGAGGTGAGGAACATGGCCTCCGCACACGCTCCGGTGTACGGGACTGCGAGCGCATCCAGCAGCGAGGGGACCACGTGGATCAGGCGTCCCGTTCCGTCCAGCGACTCTACGATGTTGAAGGCCAGATCGGGCTGCAGGCCCGCCAGCCGGTGCTTGAGGCCGGAGAGATCCAGCGCGCAGGGCAGAGCGGCGGGTTCGTGGCCGAGGGCACCCAGCGCCGCCTGGACCGCCTCGGCCTGGACCAGGACGTCGCGCTCGTCCGGGGCGTCCCGGTTGTCGACGGCGTTGTGGACGATGACTACGCGCATGGGCCGGGACGCCGCCCGTGCGGGCGGACCCGCTTCTCGGCGGAGGCGACAATCCGTGAGATCAACTGATCGAAGCCGATGCCGACCAGCCCGCAGATGATGGGCAGATCGGAGTGCTCGGGGTGAAGCCCGGCCAGCGGGTTCACCTCGATAAACTGCGGCCGGCCGCGCCGGTCGCAGCGCAGGTCGATCCGGCCGGCGTCCCGGCAGCCGAGAACCCGCCAGGCGCTGAGGGCGATCTGCTCGACGCTGGCCGCCAGCGGGTCGTCGGCGGGGCGCAGCAGCCGGTAGCGCACCAGGGCTTCAAAGTTTTCCTTGTTGTGGTAGGAGTAAACCTGCTGTTCGGCGGCGGCTAGAAGCAGAACTTCCATCGTGCCCAGCACCTCCGCCTGCCGGCCGGTCCCGATCACGGCGGTCGTGAACTCCCGGCCGGGCAGAAACCGCTCGACCAGCACCGGCTGGCGGTAGGCGTCGATCAAAGCCCGGCAGGCTGCGGGCAGATCGTGGCGGCGACGGACGATGGATTTCGAAGAGACCCCTTTGCCGGTGCCCTCGGCCACGGGTTTGACGAAGTACGGCGGCCCGAACCCGATCTGCTCCGCCTCCGGCGGGTCTTCCACAACGCTGAAATCGCAGGTCGGGACCCCGGCGTCGCGAATCACCCGCTTGGTCATTCCCTTGTGCAGGGTCAGGCTCATGACCAGCGGGTCCGAAAAGGTGTAGGGAATGTCGTAGGCGTCGAGGATGGCCGGGACCTGCGCCTCGCGGCCGATCCCGATCATCCCCTCGGCGATGTTGAAAACCAGGTCCCAGCGGCTGCCCGCAGCGAGCCGTTCCACCAGGCTCCGGGCGTTGCCGACCCGGTCGGTCTCGTGGCCCAGCCGGGTGAGCGCGGCGTCGATGGCCGCGATCGTCTCCTCGCGGTCGAACTCGGCGGTCTCGTCCTCCGAGTACCCGCGGGCGAGGTACTCGCTGCGCAGATCATAGGTCAGGCCGATCCGCATGACGGCGGTCTCTTTGGCTCACGCCGGCATCACGTCCGGGTAGCGGTACTGGCGGTCGCAGTAATTGCGCAGCAGCAGCATGTCCCCGTCGCGTCCCTCCACGTAATTGGGCATCAACGGGATTTTGCCTCCGCCCCCCGGGGCGTCGATGACATAGGTGGGGACGGCGTAGCCGCTGGTGAACCCCCGCAGGCCGCGAATGATCTCGAGGCCGGTCTCGACCGGTGTGCGGAAGTGGCTCGATCCCGTAATCGGGTCGCACTGGTAGATGTAGTAAGGCCGCACCCGCATGCGCAGCAGGTGATGGAAGAGCAACCTCATCGTTTCGACCGTGTCGTTGATCCCCTTGAGCAGCACCGTCTGGGACCCCAGCGGGATGCCCGCGTTGGCCAGGCGTTCGCACGCCCGGTAGGCTTCCGGCGTGCACTCGGTCGGGTGCGTGAAATGCAGGCTCATCCACAGGGGGTGATAGCGCCGCAGCACGCGCACCAGGTTCGGGGTGATGCGCTGGGGCAGCACGGCCGGGACCTTGGTGCCGATCCTTAGGATCTCCACATGGGGGATCTCGCGCAGCTTCGACAGCAGCCACCCCAGGCGCTCGTCGTTCAACGTCAGGGGGTCGCCGCCGGAGATCAGCACATCGCGGATCGCAGGGGTGGATCGGATGTAGTCGATGGCGCGCTCCAGCCGCGAGCGGCTGGGGTAGATGGCGCCATGGCCCACCACGCGCGAGCGGGTGCAGTAGCGACAGTAGGTGGAGCAGAAATCCAGCACCAGCAGCAGGACGCGGTCCGGGTAGCGGTGCACCAGACCCGGGACCGGGCTCATCGAGTCCTCGCCCAGCGGGTCTTCGGCTTCCTCCGGCGTGGTGACGAACTCGGCCGCGGTGGGCACCACCGTGCGGCGCAGGGGGTCCCCCGGGTCGTCCTTGGAAAGCAGGCTCATGAAGTAGGGCGTGATGCCGACCGGCAATCGGGACTGGGTCCTATCGAGCGCCGTGCGCTCCGGTTCGGAGATCCTCAGCATGCCTTCGAGCTGCTCCGCGTGGCGGATCCGGTTGCGGATCTGCCATTGCCAGTCGTTCCATTCCTTGTCGGTGATCGAGGGGAAAAAGGCCCGGCGGAAGGCGGTCGCCCTGGGGTTCGAGACCGGGCGCGACCGGGATGCCGGAAAAAGCGATATCTTGCCTCTTAGGCGCGGCGAAATTTCCTGTAGGGGGACAACATTTTGGAGACAGGCTTCAGAACCGGGAGGTTCGTCCTCGTTTTCACCTGCCAGCTCTCCACCTGACCCCGGCACGGACGGGCCAACAGGTTGATGAAAACTTGCCGCATCTGGTTTCATTGGGTCTCTATGGCTCCTTTCTGCACGGCGATCGCCGCCCCTCTTGTATTCGTTCGCGTTTCGGGGTAATGTGTCATTATCCGTCTGCCCCAAAAAATTGTATTGGATCGGTTCGAACCGCCCAAGCCTGACAGCGTTGCTTCCAAACCGATAGTTTGATGCCCGAAACCCCCTGATATGGTGTATTTGCGCCGCATTTAATACAAAATAATGGGCATGTCAATATTATTGTTTGACCTCTCGCAACCCGCTTTTCCGATGATGCAGTCGGATTATACAACATTATTCTGCAGCTTTCAATTTTAACTTTCCCCCAACCAAAGGAGGCCTGCGATGGCTCGAGCCCTGAAACGCCAGAAAAAAAAAGGCCCCACGCGGCGCAGGATCGAATTCGTTCTGGACAGCCCTCAGGCCCAGCAGGTGATTCTGATGGGCGATTTCAACCACTGGGACCCCAACGTTCACCCGATGAAAAAGGGTGACGACGGCGTCTGGCGCAAAGTGGTCATGATCCACCCCGGCCGCTACGAGTACCGGTTCTGGGTGGACGGAGAATGGGTGAACGACCCCTACAACACCGAGCGCTGCCTGAATTGCTTCGGAAGCGAGAACAGCATCATCGAAGTGGCCGCCCGGGCACCGCATGCATGAAGGGTTGAGGAGTGGATCCACGCCGGCCGATGCCGGTGCGCAGGGCTCATCTGAATCGCAACGGAGACCCGCATGTTCAGCTTCCTGTTCAAAAAGGAAAAGCAGCTCGAGTCACTGATTTACCAGTATCTGGAAAACCTCGGCAAGACCCAGGAGCATTTCCTCAAGGCCATGGATACCTGCCTGGACGACGGTATCTGCGGCGAGTTCGGCTTCCTTATCGACCAGACTCACAAGTTCGAATCCAAGGCGGACGAAATCCGCGACGAGATCAACTATCTGATGTACAGCCGCGCGCTGATCCCCGAATCGCGCGAGGACATCATGAACCTGATCGAACAGGTGGAGATCATCCCGCGCATCTTCGAACTGATCCTGCACATGATCCGCAGCCAGAAATTGAAGATTCCCGATGCGTTCATGCTCGAGGTCAAGGACCTGATCCGCATCTCGGTGGAAAGCTGCGAGTTGATGATCAAGCAGGTCGATCTGATGCTCAAGAACCGCCAGGGGATCCGGGCGCTGCTCTCCACCATTGACCACAACGAGAGCCACTGCGACCACATCGAACGCAGCCTCATGTTGAAGGTGTTCGATTCCGACCTCGACATGGTGCACAAGCTCCAGCTGAAGGAGCTGATCGTGGCCATGGGCGAAATCTCCGACCAGGCCGACCGCGTGTCGCGCCGGGTCAACATCCTGACGCTCAAGAGGCGGGTCTGATGCTGCCGCTGCTGGGCGGGGTTTTCCTGGGGTGGTCCCTGGGAGCCAACGACGCCGCCAACTGCTTCGGCTCGGCGGTGGCCTCCCGCATGGTCAAATTTCGGCTGGCGGCGGGGCTGTGCGCGCTGTTCGTGGTGATCGGCGCGCTGGCCGAGGGCCGCGCGGGGATCGAGACCCTGAGAGACCTGACGGCGGTCAACCTGGAGCAGGCCGTGGTGATCACGGTGGCCGCTGCGCTGACCGTGAGCATCCTGACCCTCCTCGGCCTGCCGGCATCGACCTCCCAGGCGGCGGTGGGGGCCATCCTGGGGATCGGTTTTTTCAACCAGGACATCAACCTGGCGGGCCTGGGCAAAGTGGTGGCCTGCTGGTTCGGGACCCCGCTCGGGGCGGTTCTGGTCGCGCTGGTGCTGTACCGGGTTCTGGGCGCGGCTTACAATCGGCTGCCGATCACGCTCTTCCAAAGCGACATGCTGCTGCGGGCCGGCCTCATCGCGGCCGGATCGTATGCCTCCTACGCCCTGGGGGCCAACAACGTGGCCAACGCAACGGCGGTTTTCGTCGGCGCGGGGACCCTCTCGGTGTTCGCGGCTGCCCTGATCGGCGGGCTGAGCATCGCGCTCGGGGTCCTGACTTACAGCCGTGGGGTGATGGAGACGGTGGGGCGCAAACTGGTCCGGCTGGACCCGTTCTCAGCCCTGGTGGTGGTTCTGGCCGGAGGGGTGACGGTGCATTTCTACACCGTGCTGGGGGTCCCGGTCTCCACCTCCCAGTCGGTGATCGGTGCGGTGCTGGGCATCGGCATCATCAAAGGGGCGCAGACCATCCGGCGCCCTACGCTTTACGGGATCCTGTCGGGTTGGTTTCTTACCCCGCCGATCGCCTGCTTCATCGCCATGAGTGTGCACTTCGCCATCCACCTCAAGTACATCCCGCATTGAATCGGACGGCCTCGCCTAATGCTCAACTTCGACGTTGCGCGCGATCCCGAAGCCGGCTTGCATTCGACCGGCGGGCCTGATCCTCATCCGTCCGGACCTGCCGGTGCTCGACCCTGTGAACAGTCATGGAGAAGTTCGGGTCGACAACCCTGCGGGCGAAGGGAAAAAACCGTAGCGGGGGATTGATGTAAGCCTTCCGGCAGAGTCCGGCAGGCAAGTTGCTGAGATAGAGTGTGTCTATCTATTATTCTTGCAATTGGTTGGGGTTACCTACAGGCTGTCACAAACCCATCTTTCTTGGGAGTCGATTTTGAGGTGATACTTTCAACGCCCAGCATCAGCGGTGGTGCCCGGCGCCGTCCGCTGCATGCTGTTGTTCGGTGGCATCTTCGCCAATTACCCAGATAGCCAACCCAACGCGCAATCCATATCACCATGGGGATACTGTCCTTGCGCACTTGCGATTCAGGGGATAGATTCAGATGATTCGCTGCACAGTTGGATCAGCGACTGGTAGCGATCTTCCACCACCTGACGGTCCTCGCCTTCGGATAACCCGTCGCGGGCGCCTCGGGCGATCATTGCCGCGTGCCTCAAGAGTACAGCCCGGTCATCTGACCGATGTGCGAATCGCACGACCACGGCAATCGTTTCCAGCAGACGGATAGTAACCGCAGCGCTGGAGCGGGCATTTTGCCGGATCTGGTTGAACGCCACATCTGAGATCTCCGCGAAAGTCGCTCCTGGCGCAATCAACCGCAGCTGATCTGTGCTGTCATAGCGATAGGGCGATGGCATGTCTCGCGTAGCCAAACGACTCAACGCGGACGCCAGGTGGTCTACGCACGTTATCGCCGTGAACGGGTCATTCACTCCCGATGAGAGGGCACGCAGAGCGATTTCCACGAGTTGGGTAACCGCGAACTCGATGTCCTGACCCGAAGTCCGCTGGTTACCCAGAGCGAAGGCGGCGTTGACCTGATCCGTGGGCAGGTCGGTCACCCTCTCTCCTGGCCAGACCTGCACTAGCGGGCTACCAGCGACCACATATTGGCCGGGTACTCGCTCCAATCGAATTACCACATCCTTTTGCATCGCCAGCCCCAGCAAGGCGCCCATGTCGATGAACTGAAGGTATCCGTCCGCGCTCGCCGGAATGGGTCGAACCTCCTGGTCGAATACGTCGAGAAAATCCGCATCGGGTGGCGCCGTCGGAATTCGTGGTGTTCCCCGTCTGATGTGTTCAGGAAACAGACGGTCCACCCCGGCGATCAACTCTTTGCTGACGCGCGCCACGATCTCGTTGGCCTGCATCGAAACGGACACATGGTGGATGAAATAGATCAACACCCCCACGCTCGCTACTGCAAAGAGAACGCCGATGGTGATCGACACATGAGGAACGAAAGCAACCTCCTCCGCACGCCGGATGGTGAGGAGGACCAGCAAACAGTAAAGGAAGCTGGCGACGAACGTGCCCAGCACGACCTGGGTCGTCGAGTCACGTAAAAAATAGCGGAGCAAGCGGGGCCCCAACTGCGACGTGGCCAGCGACAAGGCGACCAGCGTCATCGAAAAAACAACTCCGGCAATCGTGATCATTGATCCGGATATGATGCCCAGCACGGAGCTGGCTCCCTCGGCTCCACCGGTGAAGGTCCAGCCCCATGAACTCGACAACCAGTTCGTCACCGGCCTATCCAAGGCGACGCTTATGAAGGCCAATAACACCGCGGCGATGGCCATCACCGTGGGAATGAACCATAAGCTGGAACGAATGCGATCCCAGAAGCTGAAAATCAGTGTTTTCACTACTATGGCACCTCATTCACTCACTTGTTCTCCGCAGCCGAACAAATAGCGTTTTATCCGTCATCCCTTACGATGAAAGCGTTGGGGGGACGGGATTCGAGTTGAGTAATAGTGTAGCAAAAAAACCTAAGGGATGATGGATAAAATGTTGTTGAACTGAACCGGAATCGAACTTCCGGTTACGGTTTTACGATTATGGGGATTATATCGGGGGCGGTTACAGATGGCAAGGGTTAAAGGAGCCGGGGTTGGCCGCTCTGGATACTCAAAGACGGTGTTGAACTGCACAATAAATGGACCATGATTATCTGATTATTTTGAACCAAGCCGGATTTTTTCAAATTGGATTGAACCAGCTCGGCCCTTTTGCGGGACTGTCGTTAGAAGTACGGTTTGCTCGGATGCTGAGCATGCCTGAGCCGGCGGGAGCGCAGCAACCGCTCCTGGAGTTGTTCCAAGACCGATA
>JAWOHH010000030.1:0-18769 GCA_046496215.1 Desulfobacterales bacterium | reverse complement strand
TTTTTGCTGTGACCGTCTTCGCTATGGGCCTCAAGCGGTTCATCGCCGACATCCACCAGAACGCGCTGGACGAGGGCAAGACCGACAAGCAGACGGTCGAAGTCGGTGGTTTCATCCAGGCCCTGGTGCGGGTGATCCCGACCATTCTCAAACACAACAAGTTCTCGGAGTGCACCGAAAACAAAGAGCGCTACGTCGCCCACCTCTTGACCTTCTGGTCCTTTGTGGGCCTTTTCATCGTGACCAGCATCATCTTCCTGGTGCTCTACGGGTCCTATCTGCTGCCCACCGGGCCGCTGCACGGGCCGTGGTCGCAGCTGAACCCGGTCAAATGGCTGGCCAACCTGAGCGGCATCGCCCTGATCGTGGGCACCGCCATCATGATCAAGGCGCGCGTCAACAAACCTGATCAGAAGAGTGCCTACAAGGACTGGTTCCTGGTCTATCTTGCCTTTGCGTTGGGGGTCACCGGTATGGGCGCCCAGCTCACGCGCCTTGCCGGCTGGGCGGAGGTGAGCTTTGCCGTCTATTTCCTGCACCTGATCGCGATCTGGTTCCTGATCGCCTATCTGCCTTTCACCAAGCTTGCGCACCTGGTCTACCGCACGGTGGCCATGGCCTATGCGGAGTATGCGGGGCGCAAGTTCACCCCATAGATCGCTTTTTCCTCAAGACCATAAAAAAATGCCCGCCGGAAGGCGGGCATTTTTTTATGAACGGATAATGCGCGGGGTGGCTTACTTCTTGCCATCTCCGGTGGCGGCCCCGTGCAGCTTGATCTCGACTTTTTCGGTCAGCCCCTTGTAGTACTCGCCCAGGATGGCGAGGACTTCGTCGCGGCCGAAGTGATCGGGCACTTTGCTGTTTTCGGAGAGCATCTTGCGCAGGGCCGTGCCGGAAAGCAGCACGCGGTCTTCCTTGCCGTGCGGGCAGGTGCGCAGGGAGGCCATGCCGTCGCACTTGAAGCAATAGAAGGTCCAGTCGATCAGAAGCGGCTTGCAGAGCAGGGCCTTGCCGGGCTCCTTCGGGGCCGGGATCTTCTTGAAGATGGTCTGGGCCTCGAACATGCCGTAGAAGTCGCCCACTCCGGCATGGTCGCGGCCGATAATCATGTGGGAGCAGCCGTAGTTCTGACGGAAGGTGGAGTGCAGCAGCGCCTCGCGCGGGCCGGCATAGCGCATGTCAAGCGGGTAGCCGCCTTGCACCACGTTCTTTTCCACGAAATAATGCTTCACCAGGGAGTCGATGCATTTGACGCGCACCTCGGCGGGGATGTCGCCGGGCTTCAAGTTGCCCACCAGCGAGTGGATGTAAACGCCGTCCATGACCTCCACCGCGATCTTGCAAAGATACTCGTGCGAGCGGTGCATGGGGTTGCGCAGCTGCAGGGCAGCGACCCGCTCCCACCCGCGCTCCTCGAAAATCTTGCGCGACTCGGCCGGGCGCATGTAGACCCCGGCGTACTTCTTGGGGTATTCGCCCTCGCTCAGCACTTTCACAGGGCCGGCGAGGTTGACGTCCTTCTGCTGCATGACCATCTGGACGCCCGGGTGGTCCTTCTCGGCGATCTTCCAGAAATCCTCGGCGGTCTTGGTGCCCTCGCCCATGAACACCTTCTCGCACTCGTATCTCTTTTCGGCCGTCCCCATGTCGAATTTTTCGGTGACCTTCATGGTGGCCATGATCTCTTTGCCCTCGGGGTCGTAAAGGGAGATCTCATCCCCGACCTTGATCCCGGCCGCGTCTTCCTTGCTGGCCGACAAGGTGACGGGGATCGGCCAGAAGGTGCCGTCGGCCATCAGGAACTTGTCGCAGACGCCCTTCCAGTCGGCCTTGGTCATGAAGCCGGTCAGCGGGCTGAAGCCGCCGATGCCCATCATGATCAGGTCGCCCTTTTCACGCGGGGAAATCGAGATCTTCTTGAGTCCCTGCGCCTTCTTCTTCTCCGCTTCCAGCGCAGCGCCCTCCAGCAAGCAGCAGGTCAGTCCTTTTCCGCCATGGGGGGGTATCAAATTTGCCATGTTTTCCTCTCTCCTTTCCTTTTCCGGTTTATGTTCTCTGCCTTTTTCAGCGAGGCTAAGCGCGCGGGTATGAAAGGAAACAATTACTTGGAATCAATGCGATTGTCAAGCCGATTCGACTCGATTTGACGCGATTCGAAGGAAGCGAATTTTGCGGGACATGTTTCATGCGAGAAACCCGCAAATAAATTTTGGGCCTGGCGGCAGTTTCATTTCGGTTTAAAAGCCTTACTATGCTTCTTAATGTGTGCGGTTCATATCCAAACGATGGGATCCAAAACCGAATATCCGGAACGTGTCGCGGAGATACCATGGACAAGAAGTCGAGACGAAATGCCGTCCGGGCGTTGGCGGCGGCGCTGTTGTTTCTGGCAGGCTGCTCTTCGGCCTACGTGGCCAAGCCCATGCCATTCAGATCCCCGTCCACTTTTCCGAATGCCACCGAGGCGGCCGGGGCGACTGTGGCGGCCCAGGCGTTTTCAAACAGCGAGCAGGCGCGGGAGGCCTTCGGATTCGACATCCGGGCGGCCGGGATGCTGCCGGTCCAGGTCATTTTCGACAACCCCGGCCCGCACCCGATCGAGATCAACGTGGCGCAAACCTTTCTCATCGATGACGCGGGGAACATCTGGCCGATTCTCGACCGGGAAACCGCCTACGAAAGAGCCTTGAAGTTCACTCAGACCAAGGAGATCTTCAAGGAGGGCGCCTATCATGCATTCCTCGGTGCGACCGCCGGCGCGATCATCGGTGCGGCTGTCGGCATCGTGACCGGAGAGAATGTGGCGGTCACCGCCGGCAAGGGGGCCGCGATCGGCGGTGCCGGCGGGGCGACACTGGGTGGGGCCAGGGGTTACACCTCCGATGACGCCAGGCAGGTTGTGATCAACGACCTTCGCAAAAAGACCCTTCAAAACAAGCCGGTGGACCCGAGAAGCCTTTCCTTCGGGTTCCTCTTTTTTCCGGGGGAGGCGCCCTCCGCCGCGGAGCTGCGTCTCCAACTCAAGGAGGCGGACACCGGTGAGGTTCATCTGCTGAGACTGGGACTATGAGGGGGTGCACTGCCCGAATTTTCCGGGACGGTGGATGTTCAGCCAAACCAGCAGGTTCCGCTTTGAATCCACTCAAAACGGCTATTGTCGCTAAATGGCGGAGAGACCGGGATTCGAACCCGGGATACCCCTTTCGGAGTATACTCGCTTAGCAGGCGAGCGCCTTCGACCTACTCGGCCATCTCTCCGTAAAAGCCCCAAGATTTGGGAATAAACGTTCTTGCCTTTTTTCAAACTCTATTATTTTATCCCGTCCGCGGCCGCGGACAGGATAAAATCGCGCAGTGGTTTTATGGCGGAGGGAGTAGGATTCGAACCCACGTCCCGTTTCCGGGAAACGGTTTTCAAGACCGCCGCTTTCGACCACTCAGCCATCCCTCCCAGGAATCGTATTTCTAACACTTGATTCATGGATCGGTCAACAACTTTTGACCGGTGCGCAAGGAGTGCGAGCGACCCGGTCGGAGCCTCCGGATGCTTGTGTGCGGCAGGCACATGAGGTAAACACCTGGGCATGGCGACGCAGAAGCTGAACGCTGAGGGCGCTCTGCCCGAAGTCGGGATTTCAGGGAGAGCAGCGCGGCGCATCGACTCCGGGGTGCTCTGGGTGTTTTCAAACGAGGTCGAAGAGCGGGCGGACGACTTGCCCGCGGTGCATCTGTGCCGGTTCACGCACGGCGGCCGATTGGCCGCCATCGGCTATTTCAACCGGCACAGTTTGATCGCCGGCAGGGTGCTGGCCCGCGGCGACGAGCCGGATTTCGAGGCGTTGATCGTCAAACGGCTGCGGGAGGCCTTTTTGCGCCGCGCACCCATGTTTTCGGGCGGGGCGTTGCGGTTGGTGTTTTCCGAGGCGGATCTTCTGCCGGGTCTGGTGGTAGACATCTACCCGCCTTACGCTGTGGTGCAAAGCAACACTGCCGGCATGGACCTGCTGGTTCCGATGCTTCTGGAGCGGGTGCCGGGCCTGGTCGAGGAGGTGTTCGGGCTCCGGCTGCAGGGGTTGGTCCTGCGCTGCGATGCGGGCGTGCGGCGGTTGGAGGCGGTGGAGCTGTTCAACCGAATCTGCTTCGGGGACCCCGAGGGGCTGGCAGCGGCCGTCCTGGAGGAAGACGGGGTGCGCTGCGTCGCCGATCTCATCGGTGGCCAGAAAACGGGTTTTTTCCTGGATCAGCGCGAAAACAGGCGTTTTCTCGCAGGCCAGGTGCACGCGTGCGGGGTCGCCCGCGTCCTGGATCTCTGCTGCTACTCCGGGGCCTGGGGGTTGAGGGCGCTGCAGGCAGGTGCTGCACACGTGACCTTTGTCGACCAGAGCCGCGAGGCCCTGGAACTGCTTCAACGGGGATTGGCTGCGAATCGCGTTGCTCCCGGGCGGGCGGCGGCTGTCCAAAAGGATCTCTTCGATTTTCTCACTGCGGACCCGGTGGATTATGACATTGTGGTGGCCGACCCCCCGGCTTTCGTGAAGTCGCGCCGGAATCTGGCCCAGGCGGCCAAGGCCTATCAAAAGCTCAATCGACTGGCATGGCGGAGGCTGAGGCCCGGCGGCCTATTGATCACCTGCAGTTGCAGCCATCTCATCTCCCCTGCCGACTTCATCGCGCTGCTGGCTGCGGCCGTCGCGAAGGAAAACGGGCTGGCCCAGGTCGTCTACCGGGGAGGCCAGGCCGAAGACCATCCGCTGCTACTCTCCATGCCGGAGACGGGTTATCTCAAGTGTGTCGGGCTTCGCCGCATAAGGGCCGCCTGAGACGCCTGCGGATTTTCCTTGCTTTTGATCGGCGCATACTCTAAAACACCCGCACTCAAGAGCACCTTGGGAACCGAACCTGGGCGTTCCCGCCACAACCAGTCTGAAACTGCAACCAAAGGACGTTCGGATGCAAGACGGAGACCCTGGCAGTAGTCCCTGCCACCGAAGCCGATTCGGCGAAAGCACCATTCCGCCGTCTCGGGTCCGGCCCGTCGAAGACCCAAACGCCTGCCGGAGAACACCCCGCCCCTGACCCTGGGCGTGCTCCTGCTCGTTTTGGCCTCGACCCGATGGACCCAAGACGTGGAGGAGAAGCCCATGAGCGCTACACCGCGCCCCGACCCAGAAACCGCCTCGACCTGCCGGACGATAGAGATCCACGATGTGGATTCGCTGCGGGAACTCCACCCGGCCGATATCGCGGAGCACCTCGAAAACAGCGGGTTGAGCCCGCTCGACATCATCGAGACCCTGGTCCGGATCGGCAACCACAAGGCCCTGGAGACATTCGAACAGCTATCCATCGAAACCCAGGAAGCCTGCCTGGAGGCCGGCAACACCCGGACGATGCTCAAGTTCATTGAGAACATGGAGCCCGACGACCGGGTCGATCTGCTCAAGGCCGTCGACAACGACATCCGCGAAGCCATCATGCCCCTGATCGCCCAGGCCGAGCGCAACGAGATCCGGCGTCTTTGGGACTACGAGGAGGGAACCGCCGGAGCGGTCATGACCACGGAATACTGCTCGCTGGCGGTCGACATCAGCGTGCGCGAGGCGCTCGAAGGCCTGCGCCTGCAGGCGCCGAACAAGGAGACCATCTACTATGTCTACATCACGGACAGCGGCCGCCACCTGCTCGGGATGGTCTCCCTGCGCGATCTGATCATGTCCAAGCCCCAGGCCCGGCTTGCGGAGGTCATGGAAGTGAACGTCATCTCGGTGCCCCACGACCTGGATGTCGAATCGGCCGCCGCCCAGATCCAGAAATACGACTTCCTGGCCATGCCCGTGGTCGACCATGAGAACCGGCTTTTGGGCATGATCACCGTCGATGACGTGATCGACATCATCGAGGCTGAAAACACCGAGGACTTTCAGCGCATTTCGGCCGTGGTGCCCTTCGAGGAGGAATATTTCCGGCGCCCGATGCCGCGGCTGTTCTGGAGCCGCTTCTGCTGGCTGGCGATTCTGCTCTTCACCTCGCTGCTCTCCACCAGCATCATGGAGTGGAACGCCGAACAGCTCAAGCAGATGGTGGCGTTGGCTTTTTTCATCCCCATGGTGGTTGGCACCTGCGGCAACGCCGCTACTCAGTCCGCCACCATGGTGGTGCGCGCCCTGGCGCTGGGAGAAGTCTGCCCGCGGGATTCACTGCGGGTCTTCGGCCGGGAGGTGCTCATGGGCCTCGCTCTGGGCGTATCTCTGGGGCTTATGGCCTATTTCCGCGTGTTTTTGCAGGACCGCCATCTGCTGCTGGCCGGGATCGTCGGGATCTCGCTTCTGGCGACCATGCTTCTGGCCAACCTGGGCGGTGCCCTCATCCCCCTGGTGCTCAAGCGGGCCAACCTGGATCCGGCCCTCACGGCCGGCCCCGTCATGGCGACCATCATCGACGCACTGGGGATCACGATCTACTTCCAGGTGGCCGTGATCATGATGCGGACCTTCCAGTAGATGCGGAAAATCAACCTCCTTCGGGTTCCGGTGTCGGGACGGAAGAGAGGGGTCGTGACGTAAAAAGAGAACCGGCTGCAAGGGCCGGTTCTCTTTTCAGGAGGGCGAGGTAAAGGCCTTACTTGAACAGCTTGGCCCATCGGCGGCGCTTGCGCTTCCGCCACGTCTCGCGATGATAGAGGGTGCTGGCGATCAAGGGCACCACGGTGGTCGCCTCGGCATAGACCATCTGCTCGTAGGTTGTGTCGACCTTGCCCCAGGAGGAGGCTTCCTTGAGAGTCGAGCTCGAGCAGGCGCCGTCGCGCACGTCGGCCACGGTGATCTGAACCGCATAGCGGTGCATGGGGACCTCCCGGCCCAGGACCTCGGCACAGATGACGGTGTCTTGGACGAAGTTCTTGGGCACTCCCCCGCCGATCATGAACAGGCCGCTCGTCTTCGCCTCCATCTTGATGCGGGTCAGCTCGTAAAAATCGCGCACGGAGTCGATGCTCAGGTGCCGCTCGGGATGCTCCGCCTGGTGCTTGACCAGGCCGAACCCGGCGCTGGAGTCCGTGAAGGCCGGACAGAAAATCGGTACGTCGTGCTTGAAGGCCAGCTCGACCAACGAATCTTTCTTGACGGCGTGTGTGGCGAGATAGCGGCCCATCTCGTGGATGAACTCCCGGGATGAATAGGGGCGGGGCTCAAGGGTGTCGGCGATGGCCTTCACGGTCATGTCGCAGGCCTGGAGCTGCTCTTCGTCGATGTAGGTGTCGTAGATGCGGTCGATGTAGTTGCGGCGCAGTTCGCGGTCGTCCGCGCAAGGGCTGCCCTGGTAGTGCTTGAAACCCAACGCCTCGAAGAAGTCCATGTCCACGATGGCGGCGCCCGTTGCCACCACGGCGTCGACCATGTTGTATTTCACCATGTCGGCGTAGACCTGCATGCAGCCGCCGGCGCTGGTACTGCCGGCCAGCGTCAGGAAGACGGTGCAGCCCGGGTCCCTGAGCATGCGCTCGAAGATGTCGGCCGCGGCCGCAGCGTCGCGCGAGCTGAAGGACATCTCGCGCATGGCGTCGATGACGGGGGTGGCGTCGAACGCGGTGATGTCGACGTGCCGGACGGGTTTGCGGAGAAACTGCTTCTTGGCCATGGTCGTTTCCCTTGGTGCCGCTGGGCGGGTCAGCCCTCGAAACGGTAGCTCAACAGCTTGTAGATGAGTTTGGCGGCCATAAAATCCGGCGCCTTGTTGTGCGCGGCGGGGCAGAGTTCGACGACGTCGCTGCCGACGATGTTCCGGCGGCGGCTGACCTCCCGCAGGAGGCCGAGGACGTCATACCAGGACAGTCCCCCCGGTTCGGGCGTCCCCGTCGAGGGCATGATCGCGGGGTCGAACACGTCCAGGTCGATGGTGACATAGCAATCCGTGGTGAGCCGCGCGACCACCGCTTCGATCCACCCCCGGGTGCGGACGATCTCGTGCGCCCAGAAGACGTTTTCGGGCTGAAGGCGGCTGCGCTCTTCGGCCTCCATGCTGCGAATGCCGACCTGCACCACCGGAGCGGTTTCGCGTGCCCGGGCCATGACGCACGCATGGTTGTACGCGCTGCCTTCATAGGTGTCGCGCAGGTCCGCGTGGGCGTCCAGCTGCAGCACGCTCAGCTGCGGCCAGCGGGCGGCGTGGGCCTGGATGGCGCCGATGCTCACCGAATGCTCGCCGCCCACCGTGAGGACGAACTTGCCCCGCTCGAGCCATTCGGCGGTCCGCCCGCGCACGGCGGCGACCATGGCCTCCGGGGAGCCTTTCTCGGTGATCGGCTCGGCGGTGAAAATGCCCCGCCGATAGACCTCGCTGTCCGTTTCGATGTCGTAGAGCTCCATGTTGGCGGAGGCCGCGATGATGGCCTCCGGCCCACGGTCGGCGCCCTTTAGCCAGGTGGAGGTCTCATCGTAGGGCACCGGCAACACCACGGCCGTTGCAAATGCCTCATTTGCAAACTCGGGGGGGATCGCACCGAAAACGCTCATTCGGTGTTCAGCTTCACCCGAAGGATCGGGACCTGGTAGTTCAGGAAGCACAGGGCCGCCAGGGCCGTACCGAACTTCTTCTTGGGGATGAAGCTCTCGGTGATGATGCGTCGATCCTTCAGTCGGAAGTCGTCCGAGTAGCCGTTGTAGTAGAGCTCCTCGATGCTGGCGTGCAGACGGCGCTCGATGTCCTTGACGCTGTGGTCGCCGTATAGCTCACACACCAGGCCGCCGTATTTGGCGCGCGTCTTTTTGTCGTAGAGCCAACCGTAGATGACCCCCGCGGTCGCACGCTCGCCTTTGTTCACGGTGCAGACGGAGAAGATGGACTCCATCACGGACCCGTGGACGAGGCGCTTCGGTCGGGGGATTTCGTTGGCGATCGCGGGCAGGATGGAGGAGTATGTCATGATGTTGCACATCTCCACTCCTGCCGCCTTGAGGGCGAGATGGTAGGAACCTGCGTGAACGGTTAGATCGCTTTGCCCCGTGCCCTTGGTGACAAAGTAATCCTTCGGGACCCGGTTGCCGATAACCAGCTCACCCAAACGGCCTTCCACGTGCAAGATGTCTTCTTTTTCCACTCCCCGTGTTCCCTTTCGGTATCATAAAAAATCCTGTGTTTAGGTTCGATCGACGACTCCGTCCGGAAATGCCCGACCGGTGCCGGGCTGCCGCGAGGAATCCACCCCATCCTTCATAAAAGAACACAGAAAAATAGCATCAAAAATTTTTTTTGCAACACATTTTTTAGCCGGGGTCTCCACCCGTTTGACAAGCGCCTCCTTCGGGGCGCTCCGGCGTCCCTCCTTTCGTAAACCGTTAAGGAAGCCCGGCCAGATATTGGCAGGCCGGGGCGATCAGGACCGCCTGGTCGTCGTTGGAAATCCTCCGGTAGCCGTCCGCTGCCTGGACTAGGAGCACCGCCGGTACCTTCAAAGCGCTCTGGAACTTGATCAGGGCCGCCGAAGGCTGATGCTCCTCCGCCCGGGCGTCGATCAGCAGGACCGGCTGGCCGTCGTCGGCGATGATGAAATCCACCTCCTGCTGGTCTTTGGTCCTTACAAAATTAAGGCTGAAGCGCCCGAAGCCCATCTCGTTCCAGGTCGACACCGCCCGGCAGAGTTCGAGCGCCACCATATTCTCGAAGCGCGCCCCCGGTTCCCGGACCCGGGGCACATCCCACAGGTAAACCTTCTGCCCTTCGCGGATCGCCCGGGGCACCCCGCGCGACCAGGGCGCAAGGCTGAAGATCGAAAAAAACCGCTGCAGCGTCAGCAGCCAGCTGCGGATGGTGTTATAGGCCACCTGCAGCCCCTGGGCCAGGGCCGGCACGGGCAGGAGCTGCCCGACCTGGGCCGGCAGCAGCTGGTAGAGCGTTTCCAACTCGTCGACGGCCTTGATCCCGGTGGCATCCCGGATGTCCTCGCGGATCACCTGGCCGGCATAGGCGCTCGACCATCGCCGGTAGGCGGTCTTCCGGCCGGCGAGGAAGGGTTCCGGGAAACCGCTCTGCTCGGAAAGCACCTGCCACAGCTCCTTCAGCTCCGGATGGCGGTCCATGCTGACCTGCTGCGGGTTGCCTAAAAACTCCTCCGGTTTGAGATTCGCGCGTCCCAGCTCCGCCTGGGTAAACGGCCACAAGTGCAGCAGGTAGTAGCGCCCGGCCAGCGAGTCCCCCCTGTGCTGGGGATAATCCAGCCGGCTGCTGCCGGCCGCCATGAACTGGTAGTCGCCCTCGATCCGGTCGTAGGCGCCCTTAAGGAATCTGCGCCAGCCGCGGTAGCGGTTGATCTCGTCGAACATCACGAAGGGGGCGGATTCGTCCCTGCGCTCGACCTCTTCGAAAAACGCGGGGTTGCGAATCAGGCGCGCTCGGCCCTCCGGAGTTTCACAGTTGAGATAGACCCGATTCGCATAGGTTTCGGCGATCATGTCGCCCAGGGTCGTTTTACCCACGCGCCGCGCCCCCGCCATGAACACCATGCGTTTTTCCCGGGTCAGTTCCTTGAAAAGGTTGCGGTACAGGGGCCGGTCGAGCATGGCGGCATAATTTCATATACTTGAAATATAGTCAAGTCTAAATTTTATTGATATAAAATTTAAACAAGACCGATCTCGGCTCGATCCGAATCTGGCCGGTGAGCATTTCAATGTGGAATCCGGTTGTGAAAAACGCCGCGGCCGAATATGCTATGATCCGGCCCGAATCGGCGGGGTGATCAACCGCCATGCCTGGTACCCTGGGATGGACAGCGCTGACGAAACCAGACATTTGCAGCAGGTCAGGTCCTATTACGACCGCAACACGGCGCGCTTTTTAAGGTGGGGCAAAGATGAGGGCACCTGCAACCTTCATGCGGCCCTGTGGTCTCCCGGCGTCACCTCCCTGGACGAGGCGATGCACTATTCCAACGAGCTGGTCGCCCGCGCGATTGAGCGTTGCCCCTATCCCGTCAACCGGGTGATCGATCTGGGCTGCGGGGTGGGCGGCAGCCTTTTTTACCTTGGCCGACGGCTCCCCCGGGTCAAGCTGTTCACCGGCGTCAGTCTCAGCCCGGTGCAGGTCGAACGGGCCCGGCGTCTGATTCCGGAGGATCTGAAGGGCCGGGTTCACTTCGCGGAGGGTTCGTTCCTGACGCTTCGAGGCAAGCGGTTCAAGGCCGACGTTTCCTATGCGATTGAAGCCTTCACGCACGGCCCCGACCCTGAACGATTTTTCGACGTCCAAGCGTCCCTGCTGCCCCCCGGCGGCCGGCTCGCCATCATCGACGACTGTCTGGTCGATGCCGCGGACCCCGCGGCTCTGCCCGCCCGCCAGAGGCGGCTGCTGGATCGCTATCGCCGCTACTGGCTCTTGCCGGGCCTGCAGGCCGTATCGGATCTGACTCGCCTCGCTGAAGAAAAGGGCTTCCGCCTCATCGACAATCAGGACCTAACCCCGTATCTGCACCTCGGCCGGCCGCGCGACAAAGCGATTGCGCTGCTGGTGAAATGCCTTGGGACCTGTATGGAGCGCGACACCTATCTGCGCTCTCTCTCGGGCGGGGACGCCAAGCAGAAATGCTATCTGGCCGGTCTGATCCAATACCGGATGCTACATTTCGAAAACCGGGCGGCGCACACACAGCCATGATGGACCTGAAAAGCCGCCTCGGCCTGCTGCGCTCCAGGTTGATCTACCTGTGGAAACCGTTCAACCGGCGCAGGCTTCGCCGCTTTTACGGCCAATTCGTCCAACCGGGCGCGCTCTGCTTCGACATCGGCGCCCATCTGGGCAGCTGCAGCCGGGCATTCCTCGATCTCGGCGCCCGCGTGATCGCATTGGAGCCCCAGCCCCGGTGTGTCGCCTATCTCCGCCGGCGCTGGGGTGGCGAGGAGCGCTTTGTGTTGATAGCCGCAGCGGTCGGCGCACATCCGGGGGTTGCCGGGATGCATGTCAACCGACTGAACCCCACGATCAGCACCCTGGCCTCGGCCTCCTGGAGAACGGCCATGGCCGCTGCCGCCGCGCACCGCGAGTGCTGGGACCATCCGGTGGAGGTGGGGGTGACCACCCTGGATCGCCTGATCGGAGACCACGGCGTCCCCGACTTCTGCAAGATCGACGTGGAAGGGTTCGAGGAGCAGGCCCTCGCCGGTTTGTCCCATCCGATCCCGGCGCTGTCGTTTGAATTCATCAGCTTCGAAAAACCCCAAGCCCTGGCTTGCGTGCAGCGGCTGGCAGCCATAGGCGCGTATCGGTTCAATTGGAGCTTCCGGGAGAATCTCCGGCTGGAACGGCTGGGGTGGGTGGAGGCCCCGGGCGTCGAGCAGATGCTCCACGGCCTGGGCCGCCGCATCACTTCGGGGGACATCTACGCCCGTTTGGAAAACCGATTCCATTGCGGCGGTGTGCGCAACCCGTCGATGTAAAAATCCCATTTAGCCGGAGGAGAAGCCTTTCCAGCGGTCGATCGGATGGTTGCGCAATTTTAAGCTCAGGGGAGATTATTTACATCTCATAGGAACTCGCCCATAAGATATAGTAGCCGGTAAAGCGGTCTTCGGAACCCACTTCATCAGGTTCGCCTTCCTACAGGTTTTTCCATTGCTCTTTCCGCGGGTGCCGTCAGGACGGAGACCGCCTCCACCGTCAGCGTTGCGACCCCCCAGTCCTCATCGACGTTGCCCGACAGCAGATAGGGCCGCCCGCGGTCCAGCAGGTGGCAGAAGCGGCGATAAACTTCGGGGAAGAAGGTGGTTTCCACCAGCCCCGTTTCGTCCTCGAAGGTCAGAAACTCCATGGGTTCACCGTTCTTGGTGGAGACGACCTTTCCGGTGATGAGCCAACCCGCGAAGCGCACCTTCCGGCCGATCCGCCGCGGCAGGTCCGCCGCCTTGACCGCTCCCAGCCGGCGAACCGTGTCCGCGTATAACTCCATCGGGTGTCGGTCGCAGAGGAAGCCGAGGACGGCGAATTCCCGGCGCAGCCGCTCGCGGGCGTCGTCCGGGGGCAGGCGCGGGGTCCGGTTTTCGGTTTCCGGCGTTGCGAACAGGGTCAGGTTGCGGGCTGCCCCCCGGGTGGCGGGGCTGAATTGCAGCCGGCGCGTTGCTTCCCACAAGAGTTCGGCCCGGCTCACTGCAGGGGCGAGGCCGTCAAGCGCCCCGCTGTGGGCCAGCGCCCGCAATTCGTCCGCAGCCGGCCGCACCCGCTCCAGAAAATCCCCGAGGCCGACATAGCTCCGGCGCGCGCGGCCGGCGACGATCCGCTCTCCGGTCTCCAGCGCCAGGCCCTTGACGGCCAGCAGACCCACCCGGAGGGCGGCCGCGTGCCCCGTCCAGCGCAGCGCGCTCGTATGCACGTCCGGCGGCAGCACCGTGAGACCCAAGCGCCGGGCCTCGGAGGCATAGGCGAAAGCGCTGTAGAACCCGCCCTGGTTGCTGATGACGGCCGCCATGAACTCGGCCGGGTGGTGGACCTTGAGAAACGCCGCCTGGAAGGAGACGCGGGCGTAAGAGGCGCTGTGGGGCTTGCAGAACGAGTACCCGTCGAAGCTCATCATCATGTCCCAGACCGCCGCGATCTGCGCTTCGGAAACCCCCTGCGCCCGTGCGCCCTCCCGGAAGCGCCGAGCGTAGTCCCGCAGGTGAAGCTCCCGGTCCTTCTTGGAGAGGACCTTGCGCAGGCCGTCGGCCTCGGCGTGGGAGAACCCGGCCAGGGCCACCGCCACGCGCGAGACGTCCTCCTGGTAGACCATGATGCCGAAGGTCTCCTCCAGCACCTCGGCCAGCAGCGGGTGGATCGGGTCCCACGACCCGCCGTGCAACCGCCGGATGTACTCGCGGATGTAGTCGTTGGCGGCCGGCCGGATAATGCTGCTGTGGATGACCAGGTGCGCGAAGTCGCCCACCCGGGACTTCAGCTGCAGCAGGCGCATGGCCGGGCTTTCGATGTAGAAGCAGCCCATGGTGCGGCCCTGGGCCACGGCCTGCTGGGTGGCGAAATCATCCTCCGGCTCCCAGCGGGATTCGTCGAAGGCAACGCCGTTTGCCCGCAGATTGGCGATGGCATCGCGGATTACACCCAGGCTGCGGTTGCCCAACAGATCGATCTTGACCAGCCCGGCATCCTCGGCGCCGTCTTTCTCCCACTGGAGGATCGGCACCCCCTTCGGGGCGCGCTCCAGCGGGACGTACTCCCGGATGGGGCGCGGGGTGATGACCACCCCCCCGGGGTGCACCGAGAGATGGCGCGGGGTGCCGATGATGCGCTGGGCGTAGGCGAGGATCTCCGGCCAGGGGGGCGGGAACGCCAGCGCCTTCAGCTCCGGCTGCCGTTTGAGCTGCACCAGGAAATCGGCGTCGCCCTCCGCGCGCCAGGCCCAGGGCAGGCGCTTGGAGACTCGGCTGATTTCGGTTCCGGTCAGGCCGTAGAGCTTGGCGACCTCGCGCAGGGCCATGCGCGGCTGAAACAGTACGTGGTTGGCCACCATGGCGGCATGGCCCCGGTGGCGGCCGAGCACGGCCTGCAGCACGGCGTCGCGTTCGTCCCAGGCGAAGTCCACGTCGATGTCGGGCGGGTCCGTTCGGCCGGGGTTGAGAAAGCGCTCGAAGTAGAGGTTGTGCTTGAGCGGGCAGACGTTGGTGATGCCGAGGCAGTAGGCGACCAGCGAGGCCGCCCCCGAGCCCCGGCCGCAGGTGCGCGGGCTCAGGGCGACGATCTCGCGCACGATGAGAAAATAGGCGGAAAAGCCCATCTGTGCGATGATCGCGAGCTCACGTTCGAGTCGTTCCACCACGGCTTCCGAGAGCTCACTGCCGTAGCGACGATGGGCGCCGGCGTAGGCCTCCGCCTGCAGTCGACCGGCGGCCGCGCCCGGAGGGCCGACTCCCGGAAGCGGCGGGAGCACCGTCGCGCCAGACGGGCCGGTGAAGGTGATCCGTTCGGCGAGCGCGGCGGCGGCCGCTACCGTTTCGGGGCAGGGCACGAACCGGTGCTCGTACTCCGCCGCGGAGGCCAGCCAGGCGTCCGGCGCCGCGAGGGCTTCCGCGGGCAGGCGCGGCGGGCAGCTGTTGCACGCGATGGCTCGCAGGATGCGGTGCACGGCGAACTCCTCCGGCCGGAGGAAGAAGCTGCCGGGGACGGCCACCACCGCAACGCCCAGCCGGCGGGCCGCGGCCCGCAGGGGATGGTCGGCGGTCAGCGGCCGGCGGGGCAGGCATGCGGCCACCTGCACCCCGACGGCGTGCCAGGTTTCCAGCAGTTCGGGGTGTGCGGTCAAAACCGTCAGGCCGGCGGCGAGGCCGGGAAGGTCCGCCTCCAGGTTGAATTCCGCCGCTTCGAGGTGCCGGCGGGTAAGTAGGCGGCTGAGATGGCGGTACCCCAGGTCGTTTTCCACCAGGCAGACGGCACGCCGGCCGCGGCCGGGGTCGGTGACCGCCGCCCCCACGATGGGGGTCAGCCCCTCTCGGCGGCAGGCAGACAGAAACGGCCACAGCCCGTAGAGGTTGTCGGTGTCGGTCAGGGCCAGGCGCGTGTACCCCAGCTGCCGTGCGGCGCGGCAGATCTGCCGGGGCGAGGCTGTGCCCCACATGAGGGAGTAATGGGAGTGGACGACGAGCGGTACCATGATGGAGTCGTAAAAATCCCCATTTCAGCGTTCACCGCAGAGACGCAAAGGGCGCAGAGAAATCTTTGCGCTCTCGGCGCCTTTGCGGTGAATGCTGTTTTCAAGGTCTAAGCGGCCAATGTTCGCCCCACCCGCAGCGCGTCGCGGCCGAAGCGGCGGCGGACGGCGTCGAGGGCGCCGATGACGCGGGCGCGTCTTTCGGCCGTTTGTTGATCGTGGTCAAACAGCGCAAGCTGCGCCGGCGGGAACACCAGCCGGTCGCAGACCAGCCGCAAATGCCGGACCCGCACCCGCCGAGCCCCGGCCGCGTGCAGCGCGCGGCACGCCGTCTCGAACAGGGAGGTGTCATTGGCGGTGGCCGGCCGGGCCGCCGATCGACGCACCCAACGCACGCCGTCCGAGTAGTCCACGATGACGGCAACATTCCGGGCCGCTCGCCGCTGGCGCCGCAGCGCATTACCGGCCCGCTCCACCAGGCGGTAAAGAGCCGCCTGGATCGTGGTCGGGTCGTTGGTGTCGGTGTCGAACTCGTGGTCCGCCGCGGCCTGCGGCGGCTGTTCCCCCACGGCGTGCACGGGCGAGAAATCGATGCCGCGCACAGTCTCGTAGACGAACACCGCCCGTTTCCCGAACGGCACCTGCAGCTCCTCGACCCGCAGGGCCGCGACATCGCCGGCACGGGCGAGATTGAATTCCCGCAGTCGGTCGAGGTCCTCGCGTTCGATGCCCGGGACCAAACCGAGAGGCAGCGGCGACAGGAGGGGCTGCTCCTCGCCGGCGGCGACGATGTATTCCCCCTCGGGTTTGACGAGGCGGGTGGCCACCTTGGCCACCAGCTTGTTGGGGGCCACGGACCAGATCGGCGTCAGACCCAGCTCGGCGCGTATCTGCCGCCGCAGGCGCCAGGCCAGATCCACGGGCGGTCCGAAGAGGCGGCCGGTGCCGGTGGCGTCGATGAAGAGATGGCCGTCGTGCTCGCCGGCCTCGATGCGCGGCGAGTAGGGCAGGGCGCGTTCGAACAGAGCCTGCATGGCCTGTTCGTAGCGGTCGGGCCGGGGCGGCAGGACGCAGGCGTCCCGGCACTGGCGCCGCGCGCGGTCCAGGGCCATGCCCTTGCGGACGCCGGCTTGAAAGGCCTCTTCGCTCATGTCGTACACGGCCGTTCGGGCCGCCCCCGCCGGTGCGATGATGACCGGCCGGCCCGCGAGGCGCCGGTCGATGGCCCGCTCCACCGCCACCGCAAAGTCGGCCACGTTCAAATGGATGATCGCGCGATCCATGAAAAAAAGACGGTTTTAAGAAAAAGGTTCGACGGTTTTCATTGATTGTATGGCTACGGCGCAGTGAGCGCGGAACGCAGCGTACCACCGTCATCGGTGCCTTCGATACGCCCGGGCGGCTGCGTAATGAGCCCGAGTTCAAGGCGCGCGAGTTCCCGCCGACTGAGGCGTACGTATTGTACGCCGCAAGGAGCGCAGGACGCAGCGCAACGCAGAAATCGGGCTCATTACGCAGCCGCCCCGAGGAGGCGTGCGAACTGCGCAGCATTGCGCGGCGCCTGCGCCCGCACGTGGTTGTTGAAAAAAACAACCCCCTGCGCGGCCCGGGCGGCCATCCGTGCAATCGGGCCGACGGCCCACTCGCGCAGCTCCTCCACCGTGTAGTCGTAATCGAACTGCTGCTGCATGTTGCCCGAGCGCCAGCCCCGGGCGTTGCGGCCGTGGAACCGGACGTAGAAAAGGCCCGGGTTGGTGACCACGTCGAGCCTTGGGAACAGGCCGGGCAGCTGGGGTTCGTCCACCGCCACCAGCGTGGCGCGGCGGCGCTCCATTTCGACGAACACCCGGTCCATCGCCCAGGAGGCGTGACGGAACTCCACGGCCAGCGGCAGCCCCGCGAGCTCGTCCAGCAGCAGCCCGAGATAGCGGCGGTTGGCGCTGTCGCGGCCGAAACCCGGGGGAAACTGCAGCAGCAGGGCCGTGAGCTGGCCGGATTGCACCAGGGGCGCGATGCCCTCGCGGTAGAGCGCCGCCTGGCTGCGCCACTGGCCGGGGTCGACCTCGTGGGTCAGGGTGCGGGTCAGCTTCGCGGTGAAGCGGAACCCCGGCGGGGCCAGCTGTCGCATGCGCTCGAGCGCAGGGGCCTTGGGCATCTGGTACCAGGTGAAGTTGAGCTCGCTGATGCCGAACTGCCGGGCATACAGGGCCAGCATGCCGCCGGCCTGGGTCCCCGGCGGGTAAAACCCGGCATCGACCCACTCGGCGTAGGAGTAGCCGCAGGTGCCTACGAGGATGGGGCAAGCAGTGTTGCGATGTGGCGGCGTCAGTTCGTGCATGGGTTCCCCACGCAAAAGCGTGTTGCGGGAGTTAGGAGCGGCCTACGGCCTTGAGGAGCACCCCTGGCGGGGTTTTAGTAGCGTTCCGGCTGCGCCGGGACTTGAGGAGCGCTGGCGCTTGAGGCGAAAAAACGGTTTTTGCCTCGAGGCCTGCAGGCCGCTCCTAACGCTCCATGGTGCGCAGCAGGCCGATCACCTTGCCCTGGACGAGGACCTCTCCGAAGCCGAAGCGCATGGGCGTATAGGCGGAATTTTCCGGGCGCAGCTCGATGTGGTCGGCGCGGAGGAAAAAACGCTTCACGGTCGCCTCCTCCCCGCGGATCAGGGCGGCCACGATCTCGCCGTTCCGGGCGTACTGGCACGGCTCACAGATGACCATATCCCCGTCCAGAATCCCGGCCGTCTGCATCGAATCCCCCCGCACCCGCAGGGCGAAAAGGTTTTGACCGCGGAAGATCCCGGCGTCCAGGGTGACGCTGCCGTCCCACTGGGCCTGGGCGTACATGGGCAGCCCGGCGGCGATGCGGCCGACGATCGGCACGTCCCGGCCGCGCTGCAGGGCGGCGACCTCGCGGGCTCGGTTCAGCAGGTGAACCGTGCGGCCGTAGCGCCCCTCGCGTCGCACGCACTCCTTGGACTCCAGCGCCTTCAAGGTGCGGGCGACGACCGCATGGCTCACGCGCAGGTCTGCCGCGGCTTCGCGCAGGCTGGGGGCCTGCCCGTCGGCCGCGATTTTTCGCTGCAGATAGTCGAGCAGCCGCTGCTGGGTGGGGGTCAGTTGGCGGGGCATGGCCCTATTCTCTCAAAAG
>JAWOHH010000018.1:0-11607 GCA_046496215.1 Desulfobacterales bacterium | reverse complement strand
GCCGGTAGTGCCTCGGGCCGGGCGCCCAGGCCGCCAGCGGGTAGATCAGCCGCCGGAACAATTCCAAGCGCTGCGGCGGCAGGGGCCCGAGGAATTTGACGCGCAAGGGGTTCAGGCGCATCTCCTCGAAGCTCTCCCGCAGCGCGGTGGCCAGACACAGCGCCAGCCAGCGCGCCTCCCGCGGCCGCTCGCGGCGCCAGCGCCCCCAGAAGGGCCAGCGGCCCAGCGGCAGAAGCGGCCAGCGCAGAAGACGCGCCGCCCAACCATCGAAACGCGGCGAGACGCTCCCGCCCGGGCAGCACAAATCGCCCGGCTGGCGCACTTGGCTGGAGCGCTTGTTCAACACCAGGCAGGTCTCCTGCCCCCGGCCCGAGCCGTTGCGGCAGGCGCTGAGCAGCAGCAGGACCGCCGACACGGCGGCCGTATCCGCCGGCGCGTGGTCGAAAACGCGCTGCTCCGGGCCGGCCGAATTCAACGCCTGCAGGACGTGCGCCGTTATCCGGGAAGGGTCAAGCCGACATTGGTGCATGGGCACCCTGATAGCAGGTCCGTGCGCTTGCCGCAAGCCGCCCGCCCGTCTCGTTCCCGACAGCCGTCCCCGGCGTCTTGACAACCCGCCCGACTTGAATGATAAGTTTGGGGCATCAAGCAGTTCCAAATCACGCTGGCTGCTTCCGATCACTGCAGCCTGCGCGTCCTGCAGTTGCCAATCGCCAAAACTCTTCAGGGAGGACTTTTCAGCATGAGATGGTGTGTGCGGAATACCGGATGGGTCGCAGCGCTCCTGGCCGTACTCGTTTTGGGTGCGGCGGCGGCCGATGCACAGAAGACCGACAGCGCTGCCCGGCCTGAGCGCTCGCTGGCCATGGCGGCGGAATACCCCGGCATCGTCATATCCCAGGGCAAGGAGGTCAACATGGATCTGACCTTCTTCAACCGGGGCCGCACGGAGGAAACCGTGGATGTCCGCGTCGCCCAGAAGCCCGAAGGGTGGAAGGCGCGCATCAAGACCTTCCGGTTCGCGGTCACCGGCGTGCACGTGCCGGCCGACGACAAGAAAAACCTCACCTTCGAAGCCATCCCCGACAAGGACCTGCCGGCGGGCGAGTACAGCTTCCTGATCGAGGCGGCGACTCGGGACGGCCGGTTCAAGCTGAGCGAAAAGCTGCGGGTCACCCTCGTCAGCGACCAAGAGGGCCAGGCGCAGGACCAGGGCGTCAGGCTCACCACCTCCTACCCGGTCATCCGCGGCCCGTCGAACGCCGCTTTCGAATTCTCGGTCGAGGTCGACAGCCGGCTCGACAAAGAGGCGATCTTCGACCTGTTCGCCCAGGGCCCCGCCGGATGGGAGGTCAACTTCAAGCCGGCCTACGAGTCGAAATACATCTCCAGCCTGAGGATCAGGCCGAACCAGAGCCAGAGCATCGCCGTGGAGGTCAAGCCGGTGCCGGGCGCGGCCGCCGGCGAATACCCGATCACCGTGCGCGTCGCTTCGGGCGAGGCCAAGGGCGAGGCCGGCCTGACCGTCATGCTCACCGGCACCTACGACTTGGAGGTGGGCACGCCCTCCGGGCTGCTCTCCCTCGAGGCGCACCAGGGCAAGGCCGCCAACGTGTCGTTTTACGTCAAGAACTCCGGCACGGCGGCCAACTCGAACATCCGTTTCATGAGCTTCAAGCCGGAAAACTGGAAGGTGGAGTTCAAGCCGGAGCGCATCGAGCTGATCGAGCCCAACGCGCTCAAGCAGGTCGAAATGGTCATCACCCCCGCCGACGAAGCGCTCGTCGGGGACTACTCGGTGGCGGTCAAGATCGACGGCGAAAAAGCCAGCAAGACGTTAGAGTTCCGGATCGGCGTCAAAGCCTCCTCGGTCTGGGGCTGGGTCGGGATCGGCATCATCGTCGCCGTGATCGCCGGGCTGTTCGGGCTGTTCCGTGCCTTCGGAAGGCGCTGACCATGAGTTCGAGCCCCGTCATCGAAACCGAAAACCTGACCAAGATCTACGGGCTCCAGACGGCGGTGGACCGCCTGAGCATGACGGTCGGCGCCGGGGAGATTTTCGGCTTCCTGGGCCCCAACGGCGCGGGCAAGACCACCACCCTGCTCATGCTCCTGGGACTGACGGAGCCGACCGCGGGCCGGGTCCGGGTCATGGGCTTCGACCCCGCCCGCGAGCCCATTCAGATCAAGTCCAGGGTCGGCTACCTGCAGGAGAACATGGGGTTCTACGCAGACCTGGACGCGCGACAGATGCTGCGGTTCGTGGCCGAATTGAACGGCATCGTCGGCCGGCCGGCCGAGGAGCGCATCGCGGCCGCGCTCGAGGCCGTTGGGCTGGCCGAGGAGAGCCGCAAGAAGATCGCGGCCTTTTCGCGCGGCATGCGGCAGCGGCTGGGCATCGCCGAGCTTTTGATCAAGGACGCCAAGGTGGCCTTTCTGGACGAGCCGACGCTGGGACTGGACCCGGATGCCACGATCCGGATCATGGAAATGATCACGGGCCTCTCCCGCGACCGGGGAATGACCATCGTGCTCTCGAGCCATCAGCTCAACCAGGTCCAGAAAATATGCCACCGCATCGGGATCATGATCAAGGGGCGCATGGTGGCGCAAGGGCCTATGGAGCAGCTGGCCCGCGAGAAGTTCGGCGTGGGCTCGGAGGAGTTCACCCTGGAGGAAGTCTACATGAAGTACTTTCTGGAGGCATAGCCGTGGCAGCGCTCATCGCCATTTGCCGAAAGGAGCTGGCCGATCACTTCAGCAGCTACCGTTTCGTGATCCTCTTCGCCCTGATCGCCATGGTCAGCCTGATCAGCGCCTATATGGTCGGGGTCCAGATCCGTGAGGCGCAGGGGCAGCTCAAGCCGAAGTTTGTTTTCCTGATGCTCTTCACCGAGCCGGGGGCGATGTTCTCGCTGGTGCAGTTTGTGGCCTTCTTCGGGCCGCTGGTCGGGCTGATCCTCGGCTTCGACTCCATCAACCGCGAGCGCAACGAGGGCACGCTGAGCAAGCTGCTGGCGCAGCCGATCTTCCGCGACGCGGTGATCAACGGGAAGTTCCTGGCCGGGCTGGTCCTGATCAGCGTCATGATGGGCTCGATCCTGATGGTCATCACCGGCCTGGGCCTGGCCGTCATCGGCATCGTGCCCGGCGCCGAAGAGATCTGGCGCGTGCTGACCTACCTGGTGGTCAGCGTGGTCTACATTGCGTTCTGGCTGGGGGTCGCCATCCTGTTTTCGATCCTGTTCCGCAGCACGGCCACCTCCGCATTGGCCGCTCTGGCGGTGTGGATCTTCTTTTCGTTTTTCGTCACCCTCGGGGTCGGCATCCTGGCCGGGGCCCTCGCCGGCAGCCCGACCAGCGACCCTTTGGCCGCGCAGCGCAAGGTCGAGATCCTGCGGGCCGCCGTCCTGGTGTCGCCCATGGAGCTTTACTCCGACGCCACGGCCACCATCATCGACCCGATGCGCAAATCGACCCGCTCGACCATGATGACGGGCCCGCTCGAGGCCATTTCCATGACGCGCTTCTCGGGCCCCCTGCCCCTCGGCCAGAGCATCCTCATCGTCATGCCCTACATCATCTCGCTAATCGCCATCACGACCATCTGCTTCGCCCTGTCCTACACGGTCTTCATGCGCCAGGAGATCCGCTCCCTATAGAAATCATCGGGCGGTCTTGCGACCGCCCGATGATTTCTAACCGTACATAAAATGAGGCGGATTTTTTATCCGCCTCATTTTATCAGTACATGTCGTCGTCCATGGGAGGGGCCGCGGCGGCACCCTTCTTTTTCTTCTCGGGCTTGTCCGCGATCATGGCCTCGGTGGTCAGCATCAGGCCGGCCACGGAGGCAGCGTTCTGGATGGCGAAGCGCACGACCTTGGTGGGGTCTATCACGCCGGCCTTCATCAGGTCCTCGTAGCTGCCGGTCTCGGCGTTGTACCCGTGGGCCTCTTTGCCCTCGAGCACCGTGTTCACCACCACCGAGCCCTCCATGCCCGCATTGCAGGCGATGTTGCGCAGCGGCTCCTGCAGAGCCCGCTTCAGGATCCCGATACCGACCTTCTCCTCGCCGGAAGCTTTGACGCCGTCGAGCACGCTCCGGCAGCGCAGCAGGGCGACGCCGCCGCCCGGGACGATGCCCTCCTCCACCGCGGCGCGCGTGGCGTTCAGGGCGTCTTCGACCCGGGCCTTCTTCTCCTTCATCTCGGTCTCGGTGGCCGCCCCGATGTGCAGCACCGCCACCCCGCCGACCAGCTTGGCCAGCCGCTCCTGCAGCTTCTCGCGGTCGTAGTCCGAGGTGGTCTCTTCGATCTGGGCACGAATCTGGCCGATGCGCCCCTCGATGTCCGCCTTCTTGCCGGCGCCGTCGATGAGGGTGGTGTTGTCCTTGTCGATGCGCACGTGTTTGCAGCGGCCGAGATCGTTCACGGTCACGTTTTCCAGCTTGAGGCCCAGCTCCTCGGCAATCACCTGGCCGCCGGTCAGGATGGCAATGTCCTCGAGCATCGCCTTGCGGCGGTCGCCGAATCCCGGCGCCTTGACGGCGGCCGCTTTCAGGGTGCCGCGCAGCTTGTTGACGATCAAGGTGGCCAGGGCTTCGCCCTCGATGTCCTCAGCGATGATCAAGAGCGGCTTGCCGCTCTGGGCCACAGATTCCAGGATCGGGACCATGTCCTTCATCGCGCTGATCTTCTTCTCGTGGATCAGGACGTAGGCCGACTCCAGGTGCGCCTCCATCTTTTCCGGGTCGGTGACGAAATAGGGGGACACGTACCCGCGGTCGAACTGCATGCCCTCCACGACCTCGAGGGTCGTCTCCATGCTCTTGGCCTCTTCGACCGTGATGACCCCCTCCTTGCCGACCTTGTCCATGGCCTCGGAGATCAGCTTGCCGATCATTTCGTCGTTGTTGGCGGAAATGCTGCCCACCTGAACGATTTCGCTCTTGCCCTTGACCGGCTTGGACATCTTCTTCAGCTCGGCGACCACGGCCGCAACGCCCTTCTCGATGCCGCGCTTCAGCGCCATGGGGTTGGTGCCGGCCGCGACCAGCTTCTGCCCCTCCCCGTAAATGGCCTGGGCCAGAACGGTGGCGGTGGTGGTCCCGTCGCCGGCGGTGTCGCTGGTCTTGCTGGCGACCTCCTTGACCATCTGGGCCCCCATGTTCTCGAATTTGTCCTCGACCTGCATCTCCTTGGCCACGGTCACACCGTCCTTGGTGACGGTGGGGGACCCGAAGGATTTGTCCAGAACGACGTTGCGCCCCTTGGGGCCGAGGGTGACCTTGACGGCATCCGCCAGGGTGTTCACGCCCTTGAGCATCTTCTCCCTGGCCTGCGATCCATAGCAAATCATTTTGGCTGGCATGGTTTTTCCTCCCTAGTTATCCCAGAATTCCGAGTATGTCGTCTTCACGCATGAATATGTGCTCGACCCCGTCCATCTTGATCTCCGTTCCGGCGTACTTGGAGAAGAGGATCCGGTCGCCTTTTTTCACTTCCAGCGGGATGCGCTTGCCGTCCTCCCCCATCTTGCCCGGCCCGGCTGCGACCACTTTCCCCTCCTGGGGCTTTTCCTTGGCGGTGTCCGGGATGATGATCCCGCCAGCGGTCTTTTTCTCCTCCTCGACCCTGACTACCAGAATCCTGTCGTTCATCGGCCTGATCTTCATGACATCTTACCTCCTTGTGATATGGGATGAAAAATGCCGCATATTCCCCGCCGGACGAGGTTATGTTTCGGACCCGCATGCCCGCCGGGCAACGTCGGCTGAAACGATCTTGGGGGACGGTTTTTCGGTACTGACGGTTCGAAACGGCTCTGAAATGCTCATGCTGAGAACTGAATCGCTCTGGTCGCAGATTCTTAGGTTTAGGTATAAATTCCAGATTATTATGGCTTTGCTTTCGATTAGCGAGGAAGATAATAATCACCGCGGTCGGGTTGTCAATGCCCAAACCGGATTCGATCAACCCGATATGGCTCTACCCGGCGGGTGTCAATCAGGTTGGGCGGGCAGGCAGGCAGGGCTCCTCAGACGACGCCCTGGTCCAGCATGGCATCCACCACCCGGACAAAGGCGGCGATGTTGGCGCCGTTGAGATAGTTGCGGGGGGTGCCGTAGGCCGCGGCGGTCTCCAGGCATCTTTTGTGGATCTCCTGCATGAGAATCCGCAGACGCTCGTCCACCTCCGGCCCGAGCCAGCTCAGGCGCATGCTGTTCTGCACCATCTCGAGCCCGCTCACGGCGACACCGCCGGCATTGGCCGCCTTGCCGGGAGCAAAGAGGATGCCCTTGCCGAGGAAGATGTCGATCGCCTCGGAAGTGCAGGGCATGTTGGCGCCCTCGCAGACCAGCTTGATGTTGTTGTTGATGAGGCTGTAAGCGTCCTGTTCGCCGATCTCGTTCTGCGTGGCGCAGGGGAAGGCGCAGTCGGCGCGGTGCCGCCAGAGCGGGTTGACCTCTCCGGCGGCATCCGCAGCCGTGTAGGTGATGCCCGGGAACCGGTCCGCAACCTCGCGGATGCGCCCCCGGCGGATGTTCTTCAGCACCTTGACGAACTGGAGCTTCTCGGCATCGATGCCCTCGGGGTCGTAGATGTGGCCGGAGGAGTCCGAGAGCGAGACCACCTTGGCGCCGAGCGCAATCAGCTTTTCGGCGGTGTGCTGAGCGACGTTGCCCGAGCCGGAGACCAGGCACACCTGGTCTCCGAGCTCCATGCCGCGGGTCGCCAGCATCTCCTGTGCGAAATAAACGCAGCCGTAGCCGGCCGCCTCGGCCCGAAAAAGGCTCCCGCCCCATTGCAGGCCCTTGCCGGTCAGGGCGCCAGTGAACTGGTTGCGGAGTTTTCGGAAGGCCCCGAAAAGGTAGCCGATCTCGCGCGCGCCGACGCCGATGTCCCCGCCGGGGATGTCGGTGCGCGGCCCGATGTGCCGGTAGAGCTCGCGCATGAAGCTCTGACAGAACCGCATGACCTCGTCGTCGGACCTGCCTTTGGGCTCGAAGTCGGTCCCGCCGGCGCCCCCGCCGAGCGGCAGGGTGGTGAGCGCGTTTTTGAATACCTGCTCGAAGGCCAGGAACTTGAGAATCCCCTGGTTGACCGAAGGATGAAAGCGCAAGCCGCCCTTGTAGGGGCCGATGGCGCTGTTCATCTCGACCAGGTACCCGCGGTGGGTGCGGACCTTGCCCTGATCGTCCACCCACGGGACGCGGAAGGTGACGATCCGCTCCGGTTCGGTTACCCGTTCCAGGACGGCGGCGGCCGCATAGTGCGGATGCCGGGTGAGCACCGGCCCGATGCTGTCGACCACCTCGCGGACAGCCTGGTGAAACTCCCGCTCCCAGGGATCCCGGGAGATGATCGACTTCAGGATATCCGCCATCGCGCCCTCCGCATGGGTGTTGGTTCTCTCAGCCGGTTTCGCCATCGCGCCCAACGGTGCAGATCCACGGCTGCTGCGGGCCGACCATACGCGGTTTGGTGCGCAAATGTCAATCCGGCGGACGGAAATAAAGAGCGGCGGGGCTCCCGCCGGGGCCTCTTTGCGGCTCGGGCGCCTCTCAAGTTTTGACCCTATCGGCCGATGAATCAGTAAAATGCCCCCCAACCGCCATCGCAACCACAGGAAAACGAAGTTCATGGGCGAATCGGATAAAAGGCAATACACGCGGGTGGAAACCTGCAATCTCATCTCCTATGCCTGCTGCGACGATGCGGGTCGCACGCTCAAGCAGGGGATGGGCCGTGCGCTCGACATCAGCCAGAACGGCCTCCTGCTGGAGTGCGGATCCCCTATCGACTCGGAGCGCATCTCGCTCATGTCGGCCGACCCGGACGACCGGCTGATCGAAATCGAGGGCGTCGTGGCCTATTCCCGCCGCAGCCCCGATGGCTATTACCGGGTCGGGATCAGGTTCAGCGGCCTGCCTGAGGAGAACGTGCGCTTCGCCGCGAGCCTGATCAAAACCTTTCATTACCGGCGCCGGAAAAACGCCGGGGGCAAGCTGTCCGTATCGCCGGTCCCGGATTGATGCTGGCAAAAAAAATCGCCAATAAGGGACGTTCATGTAGAAATTGCTTTACTGGATCTTTTCAATTTGATATTCTGATCGTATGCCCAGAGGTGCGAGAATCGATGCGCCCGGAGTGCTGCACCACATCATCGGGCGCGGGATCGAACGGCGCGACATCTTTTTCGACGATGCCGACCGTAATGATTTCGTTGCCAGACTCGCAGCGCTCGCCGCCGCCGCTGCTTTCAGCGTGGCAGCCTGGGCCCTGATGCGCAACCACTTCCACCTTCTCTGCAAAACAGGCAATCAGCCCATTTCCGTGAGCATGCACCGGCTGCTCACTGGCTACGTGGTCAACTTCAACAAGCGCCACCGCCGCCACGGTTACCTCTTCCAGAATCGCTTCAAATCCATCGTCTGCCAGGAAGAACGCTACTTGAAAGAGCTTGTCCGTTACATCCACCTGAACCCCGTGCGCGCGGCCCAAGTGCCGGCGCTGCGGGCCCTGGACCGCTACCCGTTTGCCGGGCACAGCGCCCTCGTCGGTCGAATCGAGCGTCCCTGGCAGGATATCGACCGGGTGCTGAGCTGCTTTGACTCCGAATCGCCCCGCCGCTCCTACCGGGAGTTCGTTGCAGCCGGGATCCGGATGGGGCAGCGGCCGGATTTGGTGGGTGGCGGGCTGGTGCGCAGCGCGGGTGGCTGGTCGGCGGTCAAGGCGCTGCGACGGCGCGGCGCGCAGATGGAACACGATCAGCGCATTTTAGGCGATTCGGAATTTGTGCAGACCCTGGTGCGGGAGTCGGGTCAGCGGCTCAAACAGAGCCTGCGTTTGGGGGATAGCCGCCCGGCCATCGCCGGTGTGTGCCGAAGCGTCTGTGAACAATACGAGGTGTCCCCGGGCGAGCTTTGCTCCGGCAGCCGCCGCCACACGGTGGTGGCCGCCCGGACGGCACTCTCCTGGGTGGCCGTACGCGAGTTGGGGTACTCGGGGGCCGACGTCGCCCGCTTTCTCGGCGTCACCAACTCCTGCGTGACCCGATCCGTGGCCTCGGCCACCGCCGATGAGATCGGCGACGTAAAGCGCCTGCTCCCGGCCGATTCGGCAAGTCCTTGATGAAAGGAAGATCCCATGCATCAGTTTCATTGTAAACCGGCTGCAGCAGCAGCCCATCGCCCCCGGACAGCCGATCGCAATCGGGAGCGCGGCGGCAGGATGAAAGTGCCGATCAGGGTGCGCGACTACATAAAGATGCTTTCGATCATGCAGGCATGCTTCTTGATCGCGTTTGCGATCATTGCCGTTAATGCGGGGCTGGCTCCAGCCCCGGCTGACCCGCCGGGTCCGCCTTCCGCGGGGTCTTCCGAACCCACACCGCGGCTCCTGACCAAGCTTGAAGTGCAAGCGCTCCTGGCCGGCGCTCCTATCCTGAACCTGCAGCAGAGCAGCCTCGATCTGGGGCAGGGGGAGCAGACCTACACGGTTCGCACCACCTTAGACCCGCAGCTCCAGAGTTTTCTGCTTCAGCGGTTGGATCTTAAAAACTCCCGCTACGTCGGGATCGTCGTGATGGATTCGCGAAACGGGCGGGTTCTGGCCATGGTGGGCCACGACAGGACGGACCCGTCCAGCAACCCGTGCATCGAAAGCCGTTTCCCGGCGGCCAGCGTGTTCAAGATCATCACGGCTGCCGCCGCAGTGGAGACCTGCGATCTAGACTCGGGCTCCGCTTTGAACTACAGCGGTGAAAAGCACACCCTCTACAAATCGCAGATCCAGGCCAAAAACCCAAAACAGGCCAACCGCACCACGCTCAGGGAGTCGTTCGCCCAGTCCATAAACCCCATCTTCGGCAAGCTCGGCGCTTATGCCCTGGGCCGCGATGTGATCGCCGCCTACGCCGAAGCCTTCGGTTTCAACCAGGAAATCGCCTTCGAGCTGCCCACCCGCCCCAGCCGCGTCGAGCTGTCGGACAAGCCTTTCGATCTGGCCGAGATCGCCAGCGGCTTCAACCGCACCACGCTGATTTCGCCGTTGCACGGCGCACTGATGGCGGCAGCCATCGTCAACCAGGGTCGGCCCGTCGAACCGACTCTGGTCGACGAGATCACCACCGAGGACGGCCGCACCATCTACCGGGGCCGAACCGTATTCCACAAGCAGGCCATCGACCCTGGGACCTCCCGAGTGCTGAGTGAGCTCATGCAGGCGACCGTGCGCTCGGGAACCGCCAGCCGGGAGTTCAACAAACATGCGGATCGCAAGCTCTTCTCGCGGCTGGAAATCGGGGGAAAGACCGGCTCCATCAGCGACGGCACCCCGGACGCCCGCTACGATTGGTTCGTCGGCTACGCCCGCGAGAACCAGGGGGAGGCCCGCATCGTCTTTGCCGTCGTGGTCGCCCATGAGGAGTTCATCGGGACCCGCGCCGTCGCCTATGCCGCCATGGCGATCAAAAGCTTTTTCCGGGGGCATTTTGCAGCCACCGGGCCGCAAGCCCCCCCCTCCTGACCTGCCGCCCGGCACGGCCGGCCGTAAATAGCCGGCTGCATCCGCACCCGGCATCTTTGATGTCGCAACCGCTTCGTGGTAGAATGAACTTGAACGAACCCATCAGCCATGCCTGCGGCCGGAGATGCCGCTCATCAATCGCATGAAGCTCAAAGACGCCGACATTCAGGACTTGAACGAATTCTTCGAAGAGTCGCTCAACCGAGCGCAAAAAATCGACAAGCAGCAGAAGATCCACCTACGAAAACGGATTCGCAACGAGCTCTTTTTTCTGATGGGCTGGGAGCTGGCAACACCTTCCGCGGTCATGAACCGCTGGGAGGAGCGCCTGTCCGATCTGCTGGGACTCATGCCTTTCGGGTTCAAGGAAGAACTCACCCTCCGGCTCGTAGAAAAGCTGCGTTCCCCTCTTCTCCAAAAACACAAGCGCGCCAGCCTTGCAGCCATCACCGACAAGCGTTGACGCAGCCCGCCCGGGCAAATCCAAATGGCCACAAACAAATAGACAAAATAGGAGACAAATGACAATTGGGACAAATGGGGGACGCTCTTAATATTTCAATATTTCAAAAGTTGAATCGAAACACAAGGAAAGTACGATCGTGGGGGATTAAAGCGGGTTTGTTTCGATGTGGCAGACCGTTGCACATCGATTCACGATGGTGGTCTGAATTTGGTATCCTTGGATAAATCAGAGCGAGGCGTCCATCGATTCCGGGTGTTTCTTATTCCAATTTAAGAACGAATCCCTCGCCGCCAGCAGATCTTCGATGCCCCGTACCCCGAGAGCAGATGGCATACTGAAGCCCTGGTCAGAGCAAAAGACAAAAGCAATGAGCAACGATTAGCGAGGGAAAGACAATGATCAAGGTTGGGTGACGGGCTGTTGAACTGCACAATAAATGGACCATGATTATCTGATTATTTTGAACCAAGCCGGATTTTTTCAAATTGGATTGAACCAGCTCGGCCCTTTTGCGGGACTGTCGTTAGAAGTACGGTTTGCTCGGATGCTGAGCATGCCTGAGCCGGCGGGAGCGCAGCAACCGCTCCTGGAGTTGTTCCAAGACCGATA
>JAWOHH010000091.1:0-7192 GCA_046496215.1 Desulfobacterales bacterium | reverse complement strand
CACCACCGCCTGGGAGGGTTCGCCGGGGTTCTGCGAGAAGACGATGCCCGAGCGCTCGCCCAAGGCCATCTCCTGCACAACCACCGCCATGGCGCTGTGGGCGACGTCCAAGCCCAGCTCCTGGCGGTAGAGAAGCGCGGCGTCCGACCACAGGGAGGCCCAGACCTTGCGGGTGTGGTCGACCACGGCCGTGGCACCGCACAGGTTGAGATGGGATTCGTGCAGGCCGGCAAAGGAGCTCTGCGCATCGTCCTCGTCCGGGGCCGAGGAGCGCACGGCGACCGGCCGGTCTCCGAACTGCCTTGAAACCGCCTCGCCGAACTCCTGCCCGAGGTCGGCGGGCATGGCGGCGCGCAGGAAGAGGTTGCGGATGCGCGTCGCGCAGTCCCAGATCTCCTCCCAGCGCATCTGCTTGAAATCCTTGCGGTGCAGCTCGAGCAGGATGCGCTCGGCCAGGCCGGTCTTTTCTACGAAATGGCGGTAGGCGCCGCTCGTAATGCTTAGAAACGCCGGCACCCGGAACCCGGCCTGCACCAAACGCGCCAAGGCGAATGCCTTGCCCCCGACCTGCGCGCGGTCGTTTTCTCCGATTTCATGAGGTTGGATAACGAAGGGCATGGGGAAATCGTGAGTGCCTAAATTTTAGGCACTTTAGTCACTTCAGCTCACTTTAGTCGCTTTCTTCTTCAACCCTCCACTCCACCACACTCTGGAAATTCCGCACCAGGATGTACTTCTGCACGTAAACCTTGAATAGCGCGCAGGTCGGCGCGCGCACGAACTCTTCCAAGTAGGGGTGCTTGGCCAGGTAGAGCCTGAGGGCCGCCTCTTTTTCGGCGTTGGCCGCCTCGCCTGCGCTTCCCATGACCGTCACTGCCGCCGCTTCGTGGAAGTCCCCCTCCCGATTCCGGCGGTTGTCGATCAGAAGCGCCACGCGGCAGTCGGCCGAGAGGTTCTCGAATTTGCGGGTCGAGCGCGCTGTTGCAAAAAAGAGGCTCTTCAGGTCCGGGGATTCGGCAAAGGCCACGAGGTTGGCGTACGGATGCCCCGCGGTGTGGGTGGACACCACGGCGAGCCGCTGCCCTCCCAAAAGCCCGCGAACGGCGGCGCTCACTGCTTGCGCCCGGGTGTCCGGCTTTGCCTCCACTCCCACGGGTCCCATCCCTCCCGCACATCAGCCCTGTTATTTCAGGGGTCGCTGCGGCTGCAGCGGCAAAACGTCAGGCCGGGGTGCCGCCGATCAGGGGCAGCTCACGGGTCAGTTTGAAATAGACCAGGAACTTGGGTTCATCCCCGTCGTCGGTGTACTTGCGGCGCTTGATCTTCTTGATCAGCTCCGGGTTCTGCTCTTCGCGGATCTTCTCCAGGAAGAGCCGCTTGCCGTTGTAGCCGGGCCCATGCTCTACGAATAGAAAGGTGGCGTAGGGGTTCGACTGCAGGTTGTGGTGGGTCAGGCGGTCGCGCATGATGAAGGCCAGCGCCCCGTCCTCCATGAAATGCGGACGCGAGTAGACCGCCGCGTCCACGTGGCCATTGCTGTCGGCGGTGGCCAGCACGCCGATCCCCTTTGTGTTTTCGAAGTACTCCTTCAGCTGCATCATATCCTCCTTCGCACAAATACGAATCTTATATGGTGTTTCCGTCTGGGCGGAGCGGCGATCATCGCGGCTGGAAGCCGCTCCCACAAAGACAAGGACTCTTACCCGAATATAAAATCTCCCCTGCCCATCTTTGCCGTAAAGGGTGGGTCCTTCCCTTTGAAAAAGGGAGGTCAGGAGGGATTTTCCGAAAGCGCCTTGATGATTACGAGACGGCTAATGAGTCCTGCTTGAGCCTAAACGGTATCTTATGCAGTGGAGCGAGGCGAGTCAATGGGAGGAGGCATTTCCCTTTTCGCCCCCACCCTGCCGCCCACAGGCCGGCCAGGCTCAAAAACCCCAGCAGGCCCATCGGGCTGCCGCCGCTGCCCGCCGTGTCGATGAAGCAGCCACCACCGCCGGAGGAAACGCCGTCCCCGATGCCGTCGATTTCAACCAAGCCGGCCGGGTCGACGATCACGCCGTTGGCAATCCCGTCGGCATCGCCGTTGCCGCCGTCGCGCAGGGTCAGGGTGACGGAGCGGCGGTCTGCCGCAAACTTGGCCAGGGCGGAAAAGTCGTACCAACTCCCCGAAATCGGGTCGTACTTGAACCATTTGCCGTTGCGGGGGGCGGGCTCGGAGAAATGGATCTTCACGGCGGCGGTATCGCCCGGCTTGGCGACGGCGACCCGGAAATTGATCAGCCCGAAGGGCAGCCGCTTGAATTTGCCTGTTGTAAAGAGCCCCGTCTGGTTCGGGTCCTCCGACTCAGCGTACTCGATGGCGAGGGCCGCCTGGCTCTCTTTTATGCTGACCCCCATCTGGACGTTGGTTCCCTCCATTTTGAGCGATTTGATGTGGCTCTGCAGATAGTCTTTCACGCCGTCCCGGTCAAGATCCGCCGTCGGCCCGGCTTCCTGGGCGTCGGGAACGCCGTCGGCATTGAGATCGGTGCCGCTGTTGCGGGTCGAAAAATACCCGTAGTTGGACCACTCGGAGGCTGCCCCCCGCGAGTCGGAGAACCGTACCCGCCAGAAGTAGGCCGTGGCCTCGTCGAGAACGAGCCTGGGCACCGTGAGGCTGGTGAGCGCCGCGCCGCTCCGGATGTCGAGGACGCAGGCGCTGTCTTCGTCGCGGAAGAGTTGCCAGTGGGTCTCGGCGTGCGTGTCGCCCGGGTCCGGGTCGCTGAACGCCCCGGTCTGCAGAGAGGGCTGGGCGTCCGTGACCTCGTCCGCCCCCGGCGCCATCAGGAGGGGCGCCTGCGGCGCTTGGTTGGCCGGCGCCTCACTAGAGCCGCTGCCGGTGTTTTGGGCCGGGTCCGGGTTCTCCTGCCATCTCGTCGGGTCGTAGGGGAAGGCATCCTCGTTGTTGGGCACGCCGTCGCCGTCTATGTCCTCGGACAGGACCGTCACCGTGCAGGAGTCGACTGCAAAGAGGCCGGCCGCGTCCGTGGCCCTGAACTCGAAGACCAGGCTGAGGCTGCCGGTGCTGATGGCAGGGGCCGTGAAGCGCGCCTGCTGGGTGGTCGTACCGGAGAGGGCCACCGATGTTCCGGAGGTCTGCCGCCACAGCCAGCTTGCAACCCCGTTGTCCGGGTCCGAGCCGGTCCCGTTCAATGTCACAGCCGCCCCGGCATCGACGGTCTGATCTGCCCCGGCATTGACGGTTGGCGGTTGGTTGGCGCTGATGGTCACCGTCCGGCCGCCCGACCAGGCGGACTCCGCGCCGATCGAATCGCGCGCCTGGGCCCTTACGATGTACTGGCCGGCGGTGTCCCAGCTCTTTGTCTGGCTGGCCGCACCCCAGCCGGAGAGCACCCCTCCGCCCCAGTCGAAGCGGTACTGTAGGACGTCGCCGTTGGGGTCGGTGGCTGTGGTGGTGAAGGTGATGGAGGCGGCCACCAGAGCGCTCGATGCCCCGGAAGGCACCGAGGGGGTGGCCGGCGGGCTGTTGGGGGCCGGGATGGTGTGGCTCACCTCGGCGGAATAGCCGCTCTCGTTGCCGGCGGCGTTGTAGGCCGTGGCGGCGAAATAGTAGGTCTGTCCGGCGGAAAGGTTGGTGATAGCGTATTGCGTGACTCGGCCGACGTCGATGATCTGGGTGTAGTTCCTGCTTGCGGTGCCGCAGTGCAGCCGGTAGCCGGCTAAATCGGATTCGGAGTTCGGGTCCCAGGCCAGGGTCACGGTTTCGGCGCGTGCCATCACGGAGAAGAGAATACTCGCCAACAGGATGGAGAAGAGGATGAGGTTCCGGGACCGCCGCGCTAATCTGGTTTCAATCGTCTTCATCACAGCACCTTTCGGAATCGTTGGGCCGGCAATGGCCAGCACGTTTCCGAAATGTGCTGCGCCCGCCCGGCAACCCCGCTGCCGTATCGCGCTTGCGCGCGACTTAGGCCGGAGGCTTTGCGTCCCACCCTTTCGGGTGGTTTGCCCTTGTCAAGCAGTCGTAAAAAGAAAGAGCAGTGCTGCACAGCTGTTTAGCAATACCGATGCCAGCCGTTCAGCGCGGCTTTCACGTGTTCTGTGCCTTGATTTTATGAGAATATTCGAGGAGTGCAGATCCTGCTGGTTTCAGGCGGGCAATCCTCCCGAAATCCGGGTTTCGCTCCCGTCATTGGGTATGTGAAAGGAGAAAGCAGCATTCGACAGGATGAAGCAGAAAGCCGCACGATGCCTTTGGGCATCCTGCGGCTTCATTTTACGGTTGGGTGTGAAGCGGCCGATTAGTTTTTGGGCCGACCTATCATCGAAAAAAGACCGGCCAACCCCACGGACAGAATCAGGGTCAAGCCGGCTATCCCGGTGGCTTCGCGCCCCTGGGCCGAACTGGCGATGAAGCACCCACCGTCCCCCCCGCTGCCGCCCGAGGAGGCCCCTGTGCTCCCGCCGGTGGACGAAGTGCCCGAGGTCGAGGAGGTGCAGGCCGAAACGGCGCCGCCGATGGCGATGTAGGCGCAAACCGAGTTGGAGTAGTAGCTTTCGTTACCGTCGACGTCGAAGGCGGTGGCCGCGAAGTAGTACCTGGTGCCCTCCTGGAGCCCGGTCACGGTGAACGACGGGGCGTAGGGGTTTGCCAACTCATCGAGCGTCACATACCCCGCGAGGTTGTAAGGCGGCCCGGACGAGCCCTGCCTGAAATAGATCCCGTAGCCCTCCAAATCGTCTTCACGGTTGGGGTCCCATGCCAGGGTCACGTCGGCGCACAGGGCGGGGCCGGACCAGATCAGGGTGAAAAGGAAGCTGCATAAAAAAAACTGCCGCCATCTTGGGATAAATTTTCTTCTTCTCATAACCCTCCCTTGGATGGCCCCGGGGCGGTAGGTGTCCAGGCTTGGTGCAGCAGCGCGGATCAATGGAGCCGGATTTAATAGAACTCCATTATATCGAATCGGGGGTTGCCGTGCAAGGAAAATTTTTGCCTATTTTACGGGAATATACTAATTACACAAATTAGCGCCGCAGGATGTTTTTAATTCATAACATATTGTTATCTAATCGATTATTTCATATTTCGGCAAGCCGAAAAAACATTCACGATTTTCCCTAAATTACCGAAAATATTTCCCAAACCCGCATCTTATCGACAGTCGGAACGGCCAACCCGACAGCGAGATCCCCGATGCGGACGGGCGGGCGCGCTTTGTATTCCGGTCGCAAGAGCATCCTTCCGTTCCCTTTTGGTTGACACATAATCAGTGTTCACATACAATGTGTCAAAAATGGCGAGGTGCATCATGCCGAACATAACGATATCGATTGACGAAAAGCTGTTAAAATTCGGTCGGGAGTACGCAGAAAAGCATCGCATCTCCGTTAACGCGCTGATTCGGAACCTGCTGGAGCAGACGGTGAAATCGGATTCTGTTCAGTGGCTTGATGAGTGTTTTGCGCTCATGGACCGGGCCAATGCCCGCTCGAAGGGCCGGCGCTGGAAACGGAAGGATCTCTACGATGTCTAAAGTGTTTCTTGACACCAACATCCTTGTGTACAGCCTTGATCGAGCGGATACCGAGAAACAGGACAAGTGCCGCAGGCTCATCAAGAGCCTGACCGGCGAGAACAGCGGCGTCATTTCGACCCAAGTCATGCAGGAATTTTTTGTGGCTGCCACCGTCAAGCTGGAGGCAGACCCGCTGCTGATCAAGGACATCCTCAGGTCTCTGGAGCGGTTTGAAACTGTGGTGGTCTCACCGATGCTCATCAAAGAAGCCATCGATTGCGCCATCATCAACCGTTTGTCGTTTTGGGATGCGCTCATCGTCGCGGCCGCCGAGAGCGCCTATTGTGAAACTCTTTGGACCGAGGATCTGAACCACGGTCAGGTCATCCGCGGAGTCCGCATCGAAAATCCGTTAAAATGAACGCAAGAAGCATCTTGCCTCCCAGCGCTATAAACAGCCACTCCGTCGACATTGTCGCTGACGATCGAGAACGCGCTTCGGGCGTGATCCCGTTTCTCGGCAGCATCCCGCAGGTTTCCGTTCGCATCGAACGACTGTCATCAGGGGACTATCTCGCCGATCAAAGAATCCTCTTCGAGCGAAAGACGCTGCAGGATTTTGCCGTGTCCATCGTGGACGGCAGGCTCTTCAAGCAGACGCTGGCACTGACAAGATCCAAATTTAGGCCTGTTTTGATCCTGGAAGGCGGCGGGAAGGACGCAGAGGGGTTGGGCGTGCGGCGCGAGGCACTGCAGGGGGCCCTTGTCACGATAAGCCTGATCTTCAACATCCCGATCTTGAGATCGATTACGCCCGAGGAAACCGCCCGATTGATTGTTTACGCCGCACGTCAGGTTCGATCTTTCTACCATGTTGGTCGCGAGCGGCCTGGGTATCGGCCTAAGGGGAGACAGGCCCGACAACTCTTCATTTTGCAGGGGCTCCCGGGTGTCGGGCGCGACCGGGCGCTTCGGCTATTGGAAAAATTCGGGAGCGTCGAGGCGGTCATGTGCGCCGGCCGCGAGGAGCTTCTTGCCGTGGAGGGGGTCGGCGCAAAGACTGCCGACCGGATTCGCTGGGCTGTCTGCGAGAAATTGGAGAGGTTCGGCAAGATCGGTTTCACATTTGGGTGATCTCCATCAGGTATTGGCCGTATTCGTTCTTGAGGTAGGGCTGGGCCAGCTCGTGAAGCTGGGCTGTTTCGATGTATCCCATGCGCCAGGCGATCTCCTCGATGCAGGCGATCTTCAGCCCCTGCCGCTTCTGGATCGTCTCGACGAACAGGTTCGCCTCCAGAAACGACTCATGGGTGCCGGTGTCCAGCCACGCAAAACCGCGGCCGAGCAGCTCCACCTGAAGCCGGCCGCGCTTCAGGTAGGTGTCGATCACATCGGTGATCTCAAGCTCCCCTCGCGCGGACGGCTTCAGGCCGGAGGCGATCGCCGCCACCTCCTGGTCGAAAAAGTACAGGCCGGGAATCGCATAATTTGATTTCGGCTTCGCCGGTTTTTCTTCGACCCCCAGGACGTTGCCGCTGCCGTCGAATTCGACCACGCCATAGCGCTGCGGGTCCCGCACGTAATAGCCGAAAATCACCCCGCCCTTCTCGAACTGCACCGCGCGCTGCAGGATGTCCGGCAGGCTGTGGCCGAAAAAGAGGTTGTCGCCC
>JAWOHH010000059.1:0-3139 GCA_046496215.1 Desulfobacterales bacterium | reverse complement strand
TTCGATCTGATCGTAGATCGCTTCCCGCAACCGGCGGGGGTTGGTCCGGTCGCGGAGCCGTTCCAGTGGTTCCCGGCGCGACGCCTCCAGCACCCCGGTCGCGCAGAGGCGGTCGAACGGGGTGTGTGCTTCGTCGTGGTGGCGGCGGATTCGGGCCGGGCGGTTCGCCGTGGCTGGCACCACTTCCTTGGCCGTCAGATGCAGCACCGGCTGAAACAAGTTGTAGTAGAGCCACATCGCATCGTAGAGCTGGTGGAGGGCCAGAACTTGGGCGACGGTGTCGATCCGGTCATACCCCAGATAGTTGCATCTTCCGGCCCATGTCGACCACCGATTCCGATCCATGCCGACCACCGATTCCGACGCATGCCGTCCACCCGTTCCGATCCATGCCGTCCACTTTCGGACAGCCATCGGAATCGGTGGTCGGCATCCGGCGGATTCCGTGGACGGCATGCGTCGGAATCCTGCTCCCTGATCACGGCAAAGCAAGCGGCGCTGGCAATTCTTTCGTAGCTGTGGCATACTTGATCTCCATTCAAGGAGGTCAAGATGGCCCAAGAAAGGTTGTCCATGCGCACAATCCGCGAAGTCCTGCGACTCAAATGGGAGTGTCGGCTCAGCAACCGGGCAATCGCCCGCAGTTGCCGACTTTCCCACAGCACCGTCGGGGAGTATCTGGAGCGGGCTCGAGCAGCGGGGTTGAGTTGGCCTCTGCCCGGCGACCTGGACGATGACCGGCTCGAACAGCGCATGTTTCCCCCGGCACCGCCTATCTCCACCCGGCAGATCCCCTGTCCCGACTGGTCGCGCGTGCATACCGAGTTGCGCCGCAAGGGGGTGACGCTGCGCCTCCTGTGGGTCGAGTATCGCGACGACCACCCCGACGGTTACGGCTACAGCCAGTTCTGCGAACTCTACCGGGGCTGGGCCAAGCGGCTGAAGACCACGATGCGCCAGGTGCACAAAGGGGGGGAGAAGGTCTTTGTCGACTATGCGGGCCAGACCGTGCCGATCACCAACCCGGACACCGGGGAGATCCGCCCGGCGCAGATCTTTGTCGGCGTCCAGGGCGCCAGCAGCTACACCTACGCCGAGGGCCAGGAGAGCCAGGAGTTGCCCCACTGGATCGGCGGCCACGTGCGCATGTTTGCTTTCTTCGGTGGGGTCAATGAACTGGTCGTGCCGGATAATCCCAAGGTCGGCGTGACCCATCCCTGCCGCTACGAGCCGGACATGAACCCCACCTACCAGGACCTCGCGCAGCACTATGGCACGGCCGTCCTGCCCGCGCGGGTGCGCAAGCCCCGGGACAAAGCCAAGGTCGAGGTGGGGGTGCAGGCCGTTGAGCACTGGATCCTGGCCCGACTGCGCGACCGCACCTTCTTCAGCCTGGCCGAATTGAACCAGGCCATCCGGGAGCTGCTCGCCGAACTGAACGACAAGCCCATGGAGGACTTTGGCCGCTCGCGGCGCGAACTCTTCGAACTGCTGGATCGCCCGGCACTGAAGCCGCTCCCGGCGCAACCGTACGAGTTTGCCGTCTGGAAAAAGGCCCGCGTCCATATCGATTACCACGTCGAATTCGAGCGCCACTACTACAGTGTCCCCTATGCCCTCATCCACCAGGAAGTCGAGCTGCGCGTCACGGCCGAGACAATCGAGGTCTTTTTCAAGCACCGCCGGGTGGCCTCTCACCCGCGCGTGCCAGCTCCGGGCCAGCACACGACCCTCGTCGAGCATATGCCACCGGCGCATCAAGCCTACCAGGAATGGACACCGGAGCGCTTTCGGCACTGGGCCGGGAACATCGGCCCCGCCACCAGCGAACTCATTCAGGCCATCCTGTCCTCCCGCCAACACCCGCAGCAAGCCTACCGCTCCTGCCTGGGCGTGCTCCGCCTTTCGTCGCGCTACAGCCCCGAGCGGCTGGAGGCAGCCTGCCGCCGGGCCCTGACTGCCGGTATCCACTCGTACAAGGGCGTCAAGAACATCCTGGATGCCCATCTCGATGCCGTCGCCGCCGAAGAAACCCCGGACGAAGCTCCGGCGGCGCATGCCAACATCCGGGGCCCCGACTACTACCGCTGAGGAGATACTGGATGCTGACCCAACCACTGCTCGACAAACTGACCCAGCTCCGCCTGTCGACGTTGCGGGCGGCGCTCGAAGAACAGCTGGCCCATCCGCAGTACGCCGAGCTGTCCTTCGAAGACCGCCTCGGCTTGCTCGTCGACCAGGAGTGCACCCACCGCGACCAGAAACGCCTCCAGCGGCGGCTCAAAGCCGCCCAACTCCCGCTGCCCGCGACGCTGGAAGACCTGGACCTCTCTCCGGCCCGGGGCCTCGACCGGCGCCTGGTCCTGCAGCTGACCCAGGGGGAGTGGATCCGCCAGCACCTCAACACGCTGGTCCTCGGCCCCACCGGCGCGGGCAAGACCTTTCTTGCTTGTGTCCTGGCCAACGCTGCTTGCCGCGCCGACCTGACCGTGCGCTACCACCGCACCTCGCGCCTGCTGCACCACCTCGCCATGGCCCATGCCGATGGCTCCTACGCCCAGTTCCTGGAGTCCCTGGCGCGACTCCACCTCCTGGTCCTAGACGACTGGTTGCGTGACCCGTTGACCCGCACCCAGGCCCAAGACCTCCTGGAGATCCTGGACGACCGTTACGGTCGCTCCTCCACCCTGGTGGCCACCCAGATTCCGGTGGCCGACTGGCACAGCCGCATCCCGGACCCTACCCTGGGCGACGCGATCCTGGATCGGCTGGTCAACAACGCGTACCGCCTGGAATTGCAAGGGGAATCTCGCCGCCGCGGCAAGTCCCCCTTGCCCATGCCGACCACTTGAGGTAAAATGGTCACGCTTGCGTCGCTTGCCTGCAAAGTGGACGCCATGAATCGGAATCAGTGGACGATTTCACCGGAATACGCAGATACGACAAGACTCGTACTTGGAGGGCACAGCTACGGTGGGGGAATGGCGATGGCCTATGCAGCGCGGGATTCGAGTGTACGCCGGGTGATCTCGATCGCTGGCAACGATCACGGGGAGTTCATACGCGAGTTTCAGCGAAATGCAGCGTTCGCCGAACTTGTCCGCAGTATGCTGTTGAGCACCCGTGGGCCGGAGGGGCC
>JAWOHH010000103.1:0-4247 GCA_046496215.1 Desulfobacterales bacterium | reverse complement strand
GTGCGGCCGATCAGGGCCGCAATCGAGGAGAGGTTGATCACGGCCCCGTCGCCCGAGGCTCTGAGGTGGGGCAGGGCTGCGGCGAACACCCAGCGCTTGGCGCGCAGCGTGGTCTCGATTTCGAGGTCCCACTGCTCGCAGGTGTAGGCGCCGTGAACCACCGGCCAGCCGCCGCGCTCGATGTTGTTGATAAGGATGTCCAGCCGGCCGAAGCGCTTGATGACGGCCCGCACCATCGGATCGACATCCCCGACTTGCCGGAGATCCGTTTTAAGCAGGAGATGATCCCCGCCGGCAGCCGCCAGGTCTCCTTGGAGGCTTGCCAGCTCCTCTTCCCAGTCGCAGTAATTCAAGGCGACCCCGGCGCCGGCCCTGCAGAGCGCCAGCGCGATGCCCTTGCCGATGCCTTTGATGGAACCGAGCACCAGGGCTGTTTTGCCTGCGATGTCCATGGTTCAGAGCTCCGTGATCGGGTTAAAACGTTTCGGCCGTCTGCCGCCGCCGGCGCTGGATGGTGATCATCGTTCCAAAATGCGTTTTGCCCAGGCGAGCCCTGCCTGCAGCAGCTGGAGGTCGTCCCCTTCGACCGCGCTGGGGAACGCCTCCTGCAGCGCCTCGGCTGCAGGGATCCTCCCGTGAAGGAGCTGAGCACGAAACGCATCGAGATCGTACAGCGCCATTGTGAGCGCAGCGATCGTATCGGCCGGCAGCGGGCCTGGATGCAGCCGGTTTTTGAGGTGGATCAGGTCGAGCATTCGATCGTTTTCCGCGTTGTAGCCGGCAAGATCCTGGCCTTCGATCCAGCCGCGCACCGTTTGTTGCCGGGCCGTCTCAAACCCGCGGCAGTGCGGCTCGCGGAGAATATAAAAAGATTCTCTGGCAACTCCGGTTGCGCGCGAGCGGCCGAGCGAGCGCACCAGCGGGTAGCTGCGGCAGGAGGCCGGCCGGTGCGGGTAGATCCGGCAGCCGGACGGAGAGACAAACGGGCATACCCGCGTTTTCTCGTCGGCCGGTTTCAGAGTCACCACCGGCAGCCCTGAGTCCGGGCCGGTGTGCCTGCGCGTAAACTGCTCGAGGAACCGTCCGGAGGGCAGGCCCAGCCCCTGCCGGATGCGCAACACGTCATAGGGGGTCAAGGCCTGTACGAGATCGCGGCAGCACTGGTTGAAGCAGGCAACTTTCGGCGAGCATTCAAACCGAAAGACGGTGTCGGCTGCGATCGGAATCAATAGGTCACGCATGGCCCCTCCGCTCGGTTAAAAACCCCTCTTGGATCGTGATGTGGTCGATTTTCGGGCCGGTGTCAACCGGGTTGTGCCTCGAGCCGATCCGCCTTGCCCACATTTTGTGTCTTTTGTGCAACCCGGCACCATATGTCGCGATCCCTGGAGCCGGTAGCAATACCCGGCAATTGTTGAGGATTCAAGCGCTCAAAACCTCTTGACAAGCGCTACTTTGAGATGGTAAGGCTTCTCCTCCGCCGAAATTTATCTTCCTGATATGACGGGGTATTTCATATCAAACGCAGCCGAAATCGCCGGGGCGCAATTGCTGGCGCGGGGAATGTAAAAACGGATTTTGGCCTCAGACGGCTGAGAATAATTTCAACCAACGAAGGGAGGTGCAAAAGCGGACAGCCGAAGCCTGATCGTTGAAACAGTTCGAAACCCCAAGTTGAATCATCATAACCACTCCTGAGGAGGTAATTAGATGCCAAGCTATGTCATTCAAGAAAAGTGCGATGGTTGCAAGGGCGGCGAGAAGACCGCCTGCATGTACATCTGCCCCAATGACCTGATGGTGCTGGACCCGACGGTCATGAAAGCCTACAACCAAGAACCGGATCAGTGCTGGGAGTGCTTCTCCTGCGTGAAGATCTGCCCCACCCAGGCGATCGAAGTGCGTGGCTATGCGGACTTCGTCCCGTTGGGAAGCAGCATCATGCCCATGCTGGGCACCGAGGACGTCATGTGGACCTGCAAGTTCCGCAACGGGCTCATCAAACGCTTCAAGTTCCCCATCCGGACCACCCCCGAAGGGGCGGCCAATGCCTACGAGAGCCTGCAGGGCAAGGACCTGGAAAGCCAACTTCTGAGCACGGAAGAGGCCGAAGGCCGGCAAATGCCGCGGCCCAAGGAGCTCGTGAAGTAATTCACCCTACGCCTTGGACTTAGACCCGACCAGGATTGGACCTGGTCCCAACGCATCCGATAAATTCCACAAGGAGGAAGACATATGGCATTGCCGAATAAACCCAAGGGTGAACTCAAGGCCGTCAAGGATCCGGAAGTCGTCGAGAAAGAGGTGGATATCCTCATCGTCGGCGGCGGCATGGCCGCTTGCGGCACGGCGTTCGAAGTCAAGAAATGGCTCCAGCCGAACCAGACCGTCATGCTGGTGGACAAAGCGGCACTAGAGCGCTCCGGCGCGGTGGCCCAGGGCCTGTCGGCCATCAACACCTACATCGGCGAGAACGCCCCGGACGACTATGTTCGCATGGTCCGAAACGACCTGATGGGCATCGTCCGGGAGGACCTGATCTTCGACCTCGGCTGCCACGTCGACGACTCGGTGTGGCTGTTCGAGGAGTGGGGGCTGCCGATCTGGAAGAAGGACGAGGCCGGCAAGACTCTGGACGGCATTAAAGGCAAGAAGATGGGGACCCTGAAGTCCGGGGCGAAGCCGGTCCGCACCGGCAAGTGGCAGATCATGATCAACGGCGAGTCCTACAAGCGGATCGTCGCCGAGGCCGCCAAGAAGGCCATCGGGGACACCAACATTCTCGAGCGCGTCTTCATCGTCGAGCTGTTGCTGGACAAGAACAAACCCAACCAGATCGCGGGCGCGGTCGGCTTCTCCGTCCGCGAAAACAAGGTCTTCATCTTCAAATGCAAGACCTGCATGATCGCCTGCGGCGGCGCAGTCAACATTTATCAGCCGCGGTCGGTCGGCGAGGGCAAGGGCCGCGCCTGGTACCCGGTGTGGAACTCGGGCTCCACGTACTACATGGGAGCCAAGGTCGGCGCCGAGCTCTCCATGATGGAAAACCGTTTCACCCCGGCCCGATTCAAGGACGGATACGGCCCGGTCGGCGCCTGGTTTCTGCTGTTCAAGGCCAAGACCCTAAACGGCCTGGGCGAGAACTTCGCCGCCTCCGACGCGGCCAAGGCCGAGCTGCAGAAGTACGCCCCGTACGGGACGGCCGCCATCACCCCGACCTGCCTGCGCAACCACCTGATGCTCTTCGAGATGAAGTCGGGTCGCGGGCCGATCATGATGGACACCGTGACGGCGCTGGCCGAACTCGGCAAGACCATGGACAAGAAGGAGTTGAAGCACCTCGAGTCCGAGGCCTGGGAAGACTTCCTCGACATGACCTGCGGCCAGGCCAACCTGTGGTGCGCCACCAACACCGAGCCCGAGAAGAAGAACTCCGAAGTCATGCCGACCGAGCCTTATCTGCTCGGCTCGCACTCCGGCTGCTGCGGGTTCTGGGTCTCCGGCCCGGATTTCGACTGGGTGCCGGATGCTTACAAGATCAAGGCCGCCAACGGCAAGGTGTACAATCGCATGACCACGGTCTACGGCCTGTTCACCTCCGGCGACGGCGTGGGCTGCTCCGGCCACAAGTTCTCCTCCGGCTCCCACGCCGAGGGGCGCATGGCAGCCAAGCAGATGGTGCGCTATGCCAAGGACCATGCCGACTTCAAACCCGAACTGCCCATGACCAAGGAGCAGATTGTCGACCTGGTCTACAAGCCGGTCAGGACCTACCTGGCCAACTGCAACTACTCCACTCACGATGACTTCAACCCGAACTACATTAAGCCCAACGGGATGATGTACCGGATGATGAAGGCCACCCACGAGTACGGGGCCGGTACAGCCACTTACTATATGACCACCAACAAGAACCTCGAGATCGTCATGGAAATGCTGCAGATGATGCGCGAGGACTGCGAGAAGCTCGCCGCCGGCGACCTGCACGAACTGATGCGCTGCTGGGAAATCATCCACCGCATCTGGACCGTGGAATCGCACCTGCGCCACATCCAGTTCCGCAAAGAGACCCGCTACCCGGGCTTCTACTACCAGGCCGATCACCCCGGCCAGGACGACAAGAACTGGTTCTGCTTCGTCAATTCCAAGTATGATCCCAAGGCCGCCAAATGGGATGTGTTTAAGAAAGACTACATCAAGCTCATCCCGTAAGGCATGGATCGGACTGTGAGTAGACGGATTCGGAT
>JAWOHH010000057.1:0-5310 GCA_046496215.1 Desulfobacterales bacterium | reverse complement strand
GCGGCCCGGAAGCGCTGGACATCTACCGGCTGAACCGGGACCGGATCGACCTCGTCATCATGGACATGATCATGCCCGGGATGGGCGGCGGCGAGACCTTCGACCGGCTCAAAAAGATCAACCCCAACGTGAAGGTGCTGCTCTCCAGCGGCTACAGCATCAACGGCCAGGCCTCCAAGATCATGGAACGCGGCTGCGACGGGTTCATCCAGAAGCCCTTCAACATCAAACAGCTCTCGGCCATGATCCGGGGGATACTGGATGGGGGATAGAATGCCTATAATGCGCTATATTGCCTAAAATGCCTAAAATTGGAAAACGGCAGAAGGCGCACGGCGTGCGGCTCAGGGTTTAAAGAAGAAAATATGACAAGAACTTCATTTTTTGCCGCAGACACACGCAGACTGACGCAGACGGCAGTCGAATGCGGATGCATTCTACTGCCAAGAATTTTCAGCCCCATGACCTGCGGGGCTGAAAACTGCAATCGCTGCGCGAGAGGAGAATTATTTCAGTTTACCGGAGACATTGCCGCGTGACGATGGGCCCACGCGCTCGGAGGGTATGCCGTGTTTGGCCGGCCAAGTCGGCCGGGCAAAATGTCGGCGTTTGTCTGCGGCTAAACCTTTTTTTCCCGTGCACATTGAACTCTGCACCGTGCGCCGCTTTTTGAATTTTAGGCAATTTAGCGCACTTTAGGCATTAATCCTTGTTTATCCCTCCACCACCGGCTCCCTCAAAATGAGCTCGATGGCGCGGGCTGCGGAGGAGGCGGCGGCGGGGAAGACGCGGTCCAGGGCGCGGATGTGCCGCAGGTTGTCCGCCGTGCGCAGGATCAGCATGGCGAGATCCCCCTCCTCCATCTCCGCTGCGGCCGCGACCTGCTCCCACGGCCGGCCGTTCGCCCAGGTAAAGAGGACGGCCGCCGGCTTCAGGTAAAGCGGCCGGGCCTCGAACCCTTCACCGGTCATCTCCGCAATAAACGGCGAGAGCACATCGGCCGCCTGCCGGTAGGATTTAACCAGCGCCTTGGGCAGAAGCCTGGGGTCAAGCTCCTCGTCGGACTCCTTCTCGTTCACGAAGGCCGCGGTGATCGCGGCCAAAAGCGCCGGGTGGCCCTGCGGGAAGACCCCGGCGCGAAACCCCTCGGCGATCAACAGCGGCTGGTCCACCCGCAGCTGGGAGGCCCACCGCCCCTCCTCCGTGAGTTCGTCGCGCTCGTTCACGTACCCCTTGCGGCGCAGAAACTGAAGATGGCGCACAAAGTCTCGCCACAAGCCGGCGGCCGCGCCCCCTAAACCCTGGGGTTGCCGGCCTCTGCGCCAGGCTGCAAACGAGCGCTGCAGCATCTCCTGGACCCTTGCGGGGGGGTGCGAGAGCAGCAGGTTTAAAACCATCGAGAAGTTGATCCGGATCCGGCTCTCCACCTCCGAGGCCGGGGCGGTGAGCAGCTTGTGAACCCGGCGCACGTCCATGTAGCGGCCCGGCACGATGAGGGCAAACCCGATCTCGTCCATGCCGCGGCGGCCCGCGCGCCCGGTCATCTGGTGGAATTCGGTGGGGTCGAGCGGCAAAAACTGGGTCCCGTTGAAGCGGTCGGAGTTGAGCAGGCCGATGGTGCGGGCCGGGAAGTTGACCCCGGCCGCCACCGTGGTGGTGGCAAAGACCGCATCCAGCAGCCCCTCGGTCATGAGCTGCTCCAGGACAAGCTTCCAGAAAGGCAGCTGGCCGCTGTGGTGGGCTCCCACCGCCAGGCGCTCGAGGTGCGGCAGTTGTCGGTGCAGGGCCATGCGCGGGTTTTGAGCGGCAAGCTCGTCGATCCGGGCCTTGAGCCGCTGCAGGCGATCCGGGTCGTCCACGCGGTTGCTCCGGCAAAGGTCAAGGGCCCGGTCGCAGTCGGCCCGCGACTTCAAAAAGAAGATCACGGGCAGAAGATCGTAGCGGCGCAAAAGCTCCACGATCCGGCCGAAGTGCGGCGTGCCGTCGCGGTGCGAGAACCGGCGGCTCTTTTCCATGGCCTCGATGACCTTCTGGTCGATCCCCCCCGACCCCTTGCGCCCCGGGGCGCTCAACGGCAGGAGCATCCCCGCCGGGTGGAGGTAGAGGGGAAAGATCGGGACCGGCCGGTTCGTCTCGGCAACCACGGTGCAGGGCCGGCCGCGGATGGAGGCGAGCCAGGCGGCGATCTCTTTGGCGTTGCCGATGGTGGCCGACAAGAGCAGCAGCGGCACGCGCGCAGGCAGGTAGATCAGGACCTCCTCCCACACGACCCCCCGGTCGAGATCCCCCAGGTAGTGGGCCTCGTCGATCACCACGAGATCGGTGTTCAAGGACTCCCCGCGGTGCATTGCGTCGTAGAGCTGGTTTCGCAGGATCTCGGTGGTGCCGACGATGATGGGCGCATCCGGGTTCTCCTTGCGGTCGCCGGTCAGGATGCCGACCGCATCGGCCCCGAAGCGCATCGAGAACTCCGCGTGTTTGGCGTTGCTGAGGGCCTTCAGCGGGCAGGCGTACCACGCCCGGCCGCCGGCTGCGCGGATGCGCTCGATGGCCTGCTCGGCGATCCAGGTCTTGCCGGAGCCCGTGGGGGCGGTGACCAGGCAGTCCGAAGCGGCGACGGCCGCAAGCGCCTCGAGCTGAAACGGGTCGGGCGTGAAGGGCGCGGGTTCAGGCACCCCGATGCGCGCGAAGACCCGTTTGAGCCGCGGATCGGCCGACGGCGTGAACCGGGTCGGCTCAGGCGGCCGACCTCGGCTGCGGCGCGGGCGATGGAAATGGCGGGAAGAGGGCATGGGGAAAAATGCCTAAAATCACAAAAAATGGCGCACGGCGCAGGGCGCATGGCGTACGGTTGAAAAAAGTATTTTTAGCCACAGACGGAAATCGGCGAACGCAGCCATTTGCCCTGCCGGTTTGGATTTTTTTCCTTGAGCCGTGAGCCCTGCGCCGTGCGCCGTTCTCTCCTCATATCTTTCCCACCATCCCTGCCACGGCCGTCTTGGCCTGGGAGTCGACGTCGTAGGGGGAGATGCCTTTGAGATCGGCTTCGATCAGGGCGTCGTCCTGGGGGAGAAAGCCCAAAAACTCGAAATCGGGCATGGCGGATTTTAGGAACTTTTCGTCAGCGGCGTTTCGGATCTTGTTGCCGACGATGGCGATCCGGTTCAGGTTGATTTCTGAGGCCAGCCGGCGGATGTGCTCGGCCGTGTCGATGCTGCGGCGGCCGGGCTCCACCACCACGATGAGCCGGTCGACGGCCTTGGCCGTGGAGCGGCCGAGGTGCTCGATGCCGGCCTCCATGTCCATCACCACCACCTCGTCGCGGCGCAGCACGATGTGCATGACCAGCGCCCGCAAGAGTGCGCTCTCCGGGCAGATGCACCCGGAGCCGCCCTTCTTGACGCCGCCCAGGCGCATGAGCTTGATGTTGCCGAGCTTGGCGGAGAGGGCGTCGGGCAGGTCGTCCACCTGGGGGTTCAGCTTGAAGTAGCCTCCGATCGACCCGGCCTGGGCGCCGGTGCGCTCGAAGATGAGCTCCTTCATTTCGGCGATGGGCACGATCTTCTCGGCCCCCGCAATCCCGAGGCCCGCGGCGAGGTTGGCGTCCGGGTCCGCGTCGATGGCCAGCACCTTTTTGCCCTGGTCGCTCAAGGTCCGAATGAGCAGCGCGGCAAAGGTCGTCTTGCCCACGCCCCCTTTGCCGCTGACGGCGAGTTTCATTCAAAAACCTCCATGAGAAAGCCTGTTGGGTCTTCCAAGTAAGTTGGACGTGCCTTTTGTGGAAGCGGCATCTTGCCGCGATCGGATCGTGGCTGGAAGCCACTCCCACAAATCTGAACTCAATTGCTGACGAACCGCCGGCGCAAGCGGCGTGCAACGCTATTGTATCCATTGAGTCTATTGAGTAAAGAAGAAGACTACAACGGAGAATAGTCGCAAGTGAGGCTCTCTCGAAAGCACTCCGGCTCGAAGCCAATAACGGGGTGTCTGGCTTGGGAACAATGTAAGCCCGAGGACGATTGCAGCAAGGGTTGGACGCAAAAAAAGGGCGGCAACCTATGCCGCCCTATTTCGCCGTTTTAGGGTCGTTCAGGGTCGCCGCCACCTGCCGGGGCTCTCTCGGGTGGAGGGATTTCTTGTCAATGTGGTTTCAACATCCCCTTTAAACCTCAAGGCCCCTCCGCCTATAGTCGGTGCAACAGGCCAATCGTAATCAGCGCCCAGGTCAGTGCCGGGGTTCACCCTCAATTGCGCCCAGAGAGAAGCATCGCCGTCGGCGGCGGGATAACCGGCATCGGATAGTTTGATTAGCGCCCAAGTCAGCGTCTCGCGGCCGTTCAGCTCCGAGACCCCCAAATCCAACCCTCGCAGTTTTGACGAAGTCTCGGCATCCAGATAACGGGGCAATACCACCGCAGCCAGAACGCTGATAATGACCAATGTTCCGATCAGTTCAATCAGGGTGAACCCGTTCCTGTTCGAGACGGTAGTCGTCATTTTCGTTCTCAATTTCAAAACAAACCTCTGTGATAGGAACATCGCCAAGTATTATTTGCGGTTAAGGCGACCTTCTCCAAGTCGCAGGCTGGGTACTGGTGGATGCCGTTCGGGTGAGATTCACCGCCGCGCCCCCCTTGAAGCTTAACCCGGTGGTGCCGGATTGGGTGGCGGGGGTGGTTGACCAGGAGTAATCGTCGCCGAGATAGGGTCTTTGGGCCGACGTCCCTACCTGCTCGGCAACCTTGACCCAAACATCGTTGTCTCCGGTGGTTGCGTTATAGCCGTTTGCGGAGATTTTTATATCTGCCCATGAAAGGCTTTCACGACCGTTTAGTTCGGATACAGCTGCGTCAATAGCTCGAGATTTAGCGTTAGCTTCAAGGTCGATGTACCTCGGCACGGCCACTGCGGCGAGGATGCCGAGGATGATCAGGACGGCGATGATTTCGACCAGGGTGAAACCGGCCTGGCTTTTCAATGTTTTCATGAGCCCCTCCTTGTGATTTATCTTAGTTAGGCGGACTCCTTTAATGCACTTATAATGCCAAATTTCAAAAAAACTTATTTGCACAATATTAGTATTATAAAACAATTTGTTATAATTTTAACGCAAAAAAAAGTTCGACATGTAAAGATTTGTATTCTACAAAAAATGTAGTTAAAATCGGTAAAAAAAGATCACTGTTCTGCATTTTTTGTACTCTTTGCATCGATGCTCAGCTTCTTTATGCGATGCCAGAGGCTGCGCTGGTTTATCCCCAACAACTCGCTGGCGCGGGACTGAACGCCTCCGGTTTTAGCCAGAGCTTC
>JAWOHH010000035.1:0-5903 GCA_046496215.1 Desulfobacterales bacterium | reverse complement strand
GAGAGCATGATACGCATTGCCATGTTCAAACTAATGGCCCGCCGTCTCGCGACCGAATGACCTTTTTGGACATGCTCTTAGCCGGGCAATGGATTTTCACCCGCAGTTCTTTGGCAGACAACAAACCTTGATGGAGCAGTGTTTGCCCTCCAAAGGGTTGTGCCAGCCATCAGCCAATCTCCGCCTCGATCAGACCCGGTCCTCGCTTGGCAAGCCACGGCTGAGCGCACCTGCGAGTTCGCCGTCGCTGCCCACGCTGCAAGCCGGCACGCCAAACCCCTTCGTCAGCGCCATCGTCGATCACCGGATACGCGAGATCGGTGAGAGCCTGCGCCGTGGGTCCCGGGCCGCGCGATACCGGCGCGGGCAAGCTCGGTCTGCAGGATGCGGTAGCGGCGGTTTTCACGCACCACGACGGTCACGTCCGTGCTATCGCGGGTCAGTCATCAACCAGAGTGCCTGCACGGTGTAAAGGCCGCTTCAGTCGGCCTGGAAGGCGATGACGCGCCGGTCCGGGCATGCGAGGGCAGCGCCCAGCGCCGTGGGCTGGTCTTGGCCGCCAGTTGTTCATCAGCGTGATGCGCCCGGGCGAGATCTTGCCCTTGGCGAGCAGCATCTTCAGCACCTTGTGCCGGAACAGCTCGGCGATCTGTTTTGCCGTCGGGCTCCTGCGCTACCGTGAACGCGCCGTTTTCATGGAACCCATCGTCTGCCACCAGCATGCGGCAGTGGGGCGGTTGTATCCGAGGAAATTTCCGAAGGTCTGGAAGGCGTTGACCGCGGCCGGCCGTGCATCCACCGATGCCGAACACGCTTGCAGATAGCCGCTGATCGCCTCCCGCTCGCAGCGGCTCAGCCCGGACAGCAGCTTGCGGTCATAGTGAAAAAACACACGCCAAGGCAGTAAGCGTGCCGAAAGCATGCTCAGTGGGCCGGAGCGTCATCTTCTACCACATGAAGGAGGGAATATCGGGAGGACTGCGCGCTCCGCCGCAGGGCACCCGTGCATTAAGAAGTGTGCAAAATAATATCCTTTGGCGGAGGTGCTGCCGGCCGGTCCGCTTCAAAAGGCCGGGTTTCGGCTTCAGTCAAACCTTAGCACCACAGCTCGGGTTCCTTCGCCACCAGATCTTGAGCCATGGCTGCCCCCATACTTCGGTAGGCCTCGAACTGCGCCTCGCTGAAAAACTGGTCAGCCGTGGACTCCTGGGGAAACGCGGGTTGTTTCTTCTGGAATTGGCGGAGGGGCTCCGCGTCCCCGGAAGTCACCGAGGATTTGACCAACAGCAGAACCCCGCGGCAAGCCTTTTGCGGAGGGTTTTCGTTTTCGGGATAGTGGATGGTGCCGCGAACAAAATGGGCGCGGGTTTGCCCTTTTTCGTCGGGTACCAGGGGGGTGAGGTCGATTTCGACCCGGATCCTCATATCGACTTCCGCGTAGTGCAGGGCGTTCATTAGGGAACCGAACCCATAGGAGGGGTCGCACTCCGCATCCACCACCACGATCAGCCCGCAGCGGCGCTGCAGCAGGGGCACGATGGCCAGATTGTCCCCCGTATGGCCGCCGTCGGAGAGATGGATCAGGCGGCGGCGGGCATCCGCCATCCCCAAAATCTCCATGAGCATGTAATTGGGCCAGAAGACGCCGTTTTCCCGCCGATGGACCGCCGCGCCCCCGCGGTAGGCCGGATTTTCCAGCCACTGCCCCAAACGAATATTGAAAAGGGTCGATGCGAAGGACTGTGCAAAGTAACTCCCCGCTCCCATAGCGGAGTCGGCCGCCGCGCCCGATATAGTCATGGCGCGTGCCAGCTTGGTGCCGCCCGAACGATAGTGACCGGTGTCGACGAAGTCGGTCGCCTTGGAACCGCAGAAGAGTTTGGAGAAGATGAAGATATCCGATTTGCGGCTGCGGACCAGCATGTTGCGATCGGTTGTGAGATTGAGGCAGGTGGAAATCAAATGGTAGGGGGCCGCGGTGGCCGCACCGGGTGGCGCCGTTTCAACCATATCCGGGTTCGCCAGTTTAGGCCGCTCCATGCAGCTGCTTTTGGCCACCGTTCGCTGCGGGAATACTTTCGCGGGGGTGGTACTTTTATCGCTGCATTGTCCGTCGCGTTTCTCGTCGGGCTTCCCGCGGAGTATCCCGTGGAGTTCCTGAAGCCGCATCTCACCGTTGTCCCGTTTGATTTCAAGGGGTCCATGTTTTTCTTTGCTGACGGGGCCTTCGGTCTGCAGGTAGGCCTCCACCAGCCGGTCGCGGTAAAAGTAATGCAGGGAGAGTTTGTTGGCATCCATGAGGAATCCCAACGCCACCAGAATTCCCCCAAGAACGGCGACAGCGGTGAGATAGGCCACCAAGCCGGGATCGGGCGCGCCGCACCAAGCCAGCAGCGAGACCACCGAGGCCAAGGCCAGCACCAGCGCCGCCAGCAGAAAGACGACGACGGCCGCTCCCAGGGCCGTTTTCTGTACAAATCCCCCGGCTTTTCGAATCCAGCCGACGATTTTTTGCATCTGATCACAGCCCTGCGTGGCCTCCTTCCGGTTCCGCAGCCACGCCAGCAGCCCAGATGCGACCGCACCGAGAAACCCCAGACCGCCGATCGTCGTGATAGGATTTTGCTTGAATTTTGGCGAGCCGGCCACCTGAAGAACCGACAACACCCAGGGCAGCAGAACGAGGACCACGGCAATCAAGAGAAAATAGAACCACAGACCCTTGAGGGCGGAGAGGAACGAGCGGTTGGCCGGATTGGACCGCAGCATGGGGTGCTCCGAGGCTGAAACGCTCAGCACGGCACAGGCAAGCGTGGTGATGATGACCCCGCCAAGGAAAAAGGCCGGCAGAAAGAGCATCGCCTTGGTCCATTGGGTGAAGTAGGAAACGGCCGGCCCGAAGATCACAAAGCCGAACACCACCGCCTGAAACCCGCAAATCCACAGCGCCCGATGCTGGCGCGATTCCGCCGGCGTGTCGCCGTCGCGGTGAAACCAGTCCAACGGGCACCCCCGGGCGACAAAGTTCACGGCCGCGCCCAGCCCCAGCAGGAAAACACCGCCCATGGCGCCTGCGCCCGCAAGCGGCCACAGGCCGCCGCCTGCCGCCCAGAGAACGGCCCAGTACCCGTTGTTGCACGCCGGCACAACCCAGGGCAGATCCCCGCCCGCCGCTTCGATGACGCCGCCCACCACGGCGGCTCCCAGCAAAAGAATCAGTCCAAACAGGCTGATGGTTGCCGCCATGCCGTTCGAGACAGTTCCGATGGCGCGCAGTACGTCCCGGGAGAGCAACCGCCGCTTGCGCATGAGGAATTCGCCGTAGGCGCGGAGATGGGCAACCACCATGGGACCCGAAAGAAACGCGTGATCCGGGGGCAAGGTGTCCTTCTCAGGACGGGAGTCGAAGGCGTTTCCAACCGCCTTCGTCGCCTCAAAATGGGGGCAGTCTTTTGGACCGAATACGTATTGGTCCGGGTCCGGGCCGGCACCGGCGGTGGTTTTGCTCTTGAACGAGTGCAGGCTCGAGAGGGCCGCGCCGATATACCCGCCGCCGGAGACCGTGCAGAGGTAGTCGATCATCCGCAACTTGCCGGCGCCCATCAGGACCTGGAGGAACCCGAGGTTAACCGTCGCCGATCGGATGCCGCCGCCGGAAAGCGCGAGACCGACCCAGCTGTAGTCCGCGTCGTCCCCAAGCCGCGCGAGCCGGCGCCGGCTAAGAAGGTAAGTCTTCTCCGCCTCCAAAACCTCCTCGAAGGTTTTCGCCACGCTGGCCACCGGTTCGCCGCGCCGCAGGGAGGTTAGTCGCGCGAATGTCCAGAAGCCGACGATGGCAATGACAACAGTCCAGAAAAAGCCCAACAGCAAAAACTTGTTGAGCGCTGCCAGGCTCGCCGCCGCCACCGCCATGGCGCTGATGCGGTTGGGCGCGGCAATGAATTGGAACAGAAATAAATTTTCCACAACGTCGAAAAGGCCGGCCAGGGTGGGCAGCAGCGCTGCCAACAGCCACCACCGGTTGAGGGGAATGCCGGTAGCACGCAGCAAGAACACCACCAAACTGAAGCCGAAAACCATGTAGGCCAGGATCAGCCAAAAGTCGACCCGGAGGCTTTTGCGGGCGCAGGCGGCAAGCGAAGTGGCTTCGTCAGGGGGCCCATATGCCGTGCCGTCCGCCCTGCATTCGTTGGGGAGCGGAAGCGAACGCCAATCCACGACAATGTCCTGTGCCCGTTGGAGGGTGAAGGCCAACTCCAGGTGGACGATGCCGGCCCGACACTTGCCCCCTTTCAGCGCCCGGTCGTACTTGAAGGTCATACCGAAGAGCAGCCCCAGTGCAACGGCGGCCAGGAGGCAGACCAGCCCCCAAACCAGCGGGTGAAATTTATCCCGGAACACCGGCGGCGAAGGTGAGGGATGTTCGTTTTTCGGGGTTCCGTCCGCGTCGTCAACCATTCCCTTAACCTCCGGTAAAAAGGTTTCTCAACACCAGGATACCCGCTTGCCACCGAAACCAGCCGGCCCCTCTAAAACAGTTGCAGCCGCTCGAAGGGAGGTGATAAGAACTCGCTTTTCGCGACCGTCCATATCGCCACCTCCCGAATTGTGTTCCGCCAGCTTGTATGCCTAACATGTAATGTCGGCCGGAATCGGCCAAGAAGATAACGAAACCATACCGGTCGGCCGCGCCCGGTGTCAATCCAAAACCCCGGGGCAAAGGACGGGAGGCGGCGATTTCCTGGCGAGCTTGTTCGAGGGCCCGAAAAGCACGAATCACAAACACGCGTCCACGGGATAGATGGGATCAACCATACTGCCTCACCACCATCAAAAGGCCCCCTTGTTGTCCGTCATAGAGGTTTTGGGTGAAAACCTTCCCCACCTTGCTCGATTGAGTGCCACCTTCGTATGCATCAGCCAATCACCGCCTCGACCAAACCGGCTCCCCGCTCGGCAAACGCGCGTTGGGGCGTGCGCCGATGAGTTCATCCGGCGCTTTCTGCTGCACGTGTTGCCGCCGCGGTTTGTCAAAATCCGCTATTTTGGTTTTCTCTTTCACCGTGACAAGCACCGCAACATCGCCCTGATGCAGGATCTCTTGGGCACCCAAGCCGTGACGGCCGCGGCGGTTGTCGAAAACCTGCAACAGATCATGCCGCGATTGACCGGCATCGACATCCAGTGCTGCCCGCATTGCGGCAGGGGACCGATGATGGACCGCTGCAAAATTACGAAGGGCTGCCGTATCTGCGAGCCGCCATGTCATTGATCGGGTTTCTGATTTTGGGTTCAACCCGGCGCACGGGGACTCGCCCCCGGGGTGCGCCTAAATCCAACAGTTACAAGGCTTTTGCCACTTCAAGCATTCTTCAGAACCCTCATTTTTCAAAGGCTGCAGGCCGAATTGCATGCATTTGAAAATTATTCATAGCTCAAGTCCGCAGTGTTTTCTTGCAATCTCCCCTCGGGTGGGCATCCATAGCCTCACCGACGGCGGGGCGGCGGCTCTGTTCAACCACATTTTATCCCCCATCCCCTCATCGTTCGTTTAGTTACACCGTTTTTTTTGCCACACGGCGCACCGTCGATTGCTATTTTTAGTTTGGGATGATGGATAAAACGCTATTCGTTAGACATCATAGGAGAGATCAATGCATCCGTACAGAAATTTCATCTTGATGATCGCCGTGTCTGCAACTCTGATGTTTTGCTTGATGTACCTGAACACCTATCAGCTTAGCCATGTGTGGTTTAGCCAAACTCGCTTGTTCATGACCTTCATCATGGCGGGCTCCATGGCGTTAGTCATGCTCTTCTTCATGCGCCATATGTACAAAGACAAGCAGGCCAATGTAGCCATTGTTATTGGGAGCTTTGCACTCATGGGCTTAGGCTTCTGG
>JAWOHH010000033.1:0-15313 GCA_046496215.1 Desulfobacterales bacterium | reverse complement strand
TCACGGGCCGTGAGGTCCACGAGGCCGGTGCGGGCGGTCTCCAGTTCATGGTTCATCCCGGCCAGCCGGGCGTTCATGGCTTCCAGAGCGGCGCGTTCCTGCTCGAGCCCGCCGCGGGCCTTTTCGATTTCGCCCCGCAGCCGGTTGTTTTCCGTCTCGCCCTGGACAATCTCGGCGAGCATCCCGCTGTTTTGTTCCTCCAGGCCCCGGCGGGGGTTCTGCAGTTCGCCCGCCTCCCGGCTGAGCCGGTCGATCTCCCCGCGCAGATGCTCGATGTCTTTCTCCATGCGGTCGACCGAGCGCTGCAGATTGTGCTTTTCGGTCTTGCGGTCGCTGATGGCCTGGTTTTTCTGCCAACGGTCGAGCTTGATCTCCTCGACGGCCGCATCGAGCTGCTGGAGTTCGGTGGTGTGCTCCACATCCGCGTCCCGGAGGCTCTGCAGCAGGCGCTGGGTCTCCTCGATCCGAAGCGTGAGGTCGTCGACCTGGTGCGATGCGAGGCGCACATCGAGTTCCCTGGCGCGCCGCTGGTACTTGCTGAAGAGCTCGGCCTTGCGCGCCTGGCGTTTGAGGCTGTCCATCTGGCGCTTGATCTCCAGGATGATGTCGGCTACGCGCAGCAGGTTCTGCTGGGTGGTGTCGATCTTGCGCAGCGCCTCGGTCTTGTGGTGCTTGTAGCGGGTGACCCCTGCGGCCTCCTCGATGAAGTAGCGCCTCTCCTCCGGCCCGGCTTCCGTGATGATGCCGATATTGCCCTGCTGAATGAAGGCGTAGGACTTCGAACCCATGCCGCTGCCTAAAAACACGTTGTGGATGTCCTTCAGGCGGCAGGGCTGCTTGTTGAGGAGGTAGGCGCTTTCTCCGGAGCGGTAGAGGCGGCGGGTCAGGTTGATCTCGGTGAAGTCCTTGAGCTCCGCGGGGCCGCCGCCGTTGTCGTTGGCGAGCGTCAGAGACACCTCCGCCATGCCGAGCGGCGCTTTGCCGTTGGTGCCGGAGAAGATGACGTCCTCCATCGACTTGCCGCGCAGCTGCTTGACGCTCTGCTCGCCCATGACCCAGCGGATGGCATCGATGACGTTGCTCTTCCCGCAGCCGTTCGGGCCGACCACCGCGGTGATCCCATGGGGGAATTCGATGACGGCCTTTTCGAAGAAGGATTTAAACCCCGATATTTCGAGTCGCTTGAGCTTCATGGACCTTTTCTCCCGTGGACGTGAGACTGCCGGTCGTATTCGTGAAATCCACCTGGCCCGGTAAACCCCGCAAGGCGCCTTCAAAATGGGGCAGGGGGCTATCTGCGCGTCCGGGAACTCGGACTCCCCGGCCAGTGGTAGGATGATAGCAGGGAGAGGGGGGTGATGTAAAGAAAAAACACAATTCAAGGTATGTTTTTGTCCCGCGGCCTACAAGATGTGGGGGAAAGAGAAGTGAAATGCCTGTAATGCACCAGAATGCCCAAAATGCCGAAACTTGATCGGAAATGCGGTCCGGTGCACGGCAATCGGCGTTGGGCATGGGGCAGGGGAGTGATTTCATCACGTCGAGAACCTATTCGATCATCAGGCGAGGGTCTTTCGTCGAGGAAGTGGTCGATCGGGCAATGCAAATTAAAGCATTCCCCGCCTCGGGGCGCCGCCGGCGAACCCCTCGGGTCCTGAATCATCTTGACACCAGGGATCCTCGGCCGCTATGCTAAATGTCTGAATCCACACGCGCAACACCCCGCGGCGCTATTTGTGACAACCCGGAGGAGGGGCTTCCATGACAGGGACAACAGCGTTCAGCCTGGAGCAGATCCTGAACCATCCCACGGTCAAAGCGGCCGTGGAGGATACCAGCTTCGAGCTCAAGCGGCGGCGGGCGTTTGTGCCGCCGGTCTGCGAGGTTTTTGCGCAGCCTTACACCGTGCTCGAGGCGACCGACCGCTATCGGTTCAGCATCGACCCGGAGGCGCAGCGCCGGCTCCCGAGCATCATCGCCAACCAGGTGCAGGTCGTCAAGGGTCGGGCGGCGCTGCCCGAGTCCGCGGCGGCGGGTTACACGCGCCGGCGCAACATCGGGATTGTTTTCTCCGGCGGACCGGCGCCGGGGGGGCACAACGTGATCGCCGGGCTGTTCGACGCCGCCAAGCGGGCGAACCCGGAAAACCGTATCTACGGGTTTCTGGTCGGGCCCGACGGCGTCGTGGAGAACGAGGCCGTCGAAATCACCCGCGAACGGGTCGACCGCTACCGCAACCTGGGCGGCTTCACCATGATCAAAACCGGACGCGCGAAAATCGATTCCCGGCAGAAGGTGGAATTATCGCGGGCCAATTGCAAGGCCCTGGCCCTGGATGCGCTCGTGATCGTCGGAGGCGACGATTCCAACACCAACGCGGCCTTCCTGGCCGAGGAGATGTTCAACGACGGCATCCAGGTGATCGGCGTGCCCAAGACCATCGACGGCGACATCCAGGTGCGCGACGATGCCGGCCGCGTGCTGTGTGCGGTCTCCTTCGGGTTTCACACGGCCGCCCGGGCCTTCGCCAACATGGTCGCCGGCCTCGCCAACGACGCCAGCTCCGACATCAAGTATTACCATGTCTGCAAGGTGATGGGCCGGGTGGCGAGCCATCTTGCGTTGGAGGTCGCCCTGCAGGCGCACCCCAACATGACCGTCATCGGCGAGGATCTGGTGGATTATGTCGACGAGGAGCGGCTGGAGAAGGCGCTGCGGGAGGGCCTCACCGACTACACGGCGTACGGGATGACCCTGCGGCACCTGTCGCGGCTGATCTGCGAAGGGATCGTCCGCCGCGCGGCCGCCGGCAAGAACTACGGGATCATCGTCATCCCGGAGGGCGTGCTGGAGTTCATCAACGAGGTGGAGGTGTTCATCATGAAGCTGAACACCATCATCGCCGAATACAACCGCACCCACGACCGCGATTTCCACTCCGCTTTTCCGTCGTTGCAGGGCAAGCTCGAGTACCTGCACCGGCTGGCCCAGCGCTCCCGGGACGATACGTCCTTTCGGCTGTGGAACACGCGCGACGAGGATCTGTTCAACGACCTGCCGGAGTTCTTCCAGGAGGGGCTGCTGACCGAACGCGACAGCCACGGCAATTTTCAGTTCTCGCAGATCCACACCGAACGCGTGTTGATCGGGCTGGTGCAGGATTACCTGAACATCCTGAAGGAGAAGGGCATTTACAAAATCGGGATCCACCAGGCCTATTTCCGCAAGGCGTTGGAGAAAGCCGGCCTGGACCCGGCCCGGTTCGGACCGGCGGTGTTCCAGAACTACGGCCAGGGGGATTTCTTGCTGACCAAACCCGCCATCATCTCGGCCAAGACCCTGCGCCAGGAGCTGGAGAAGGCCGGAGTGATCGGTCCCGATGAGAAGCTGCCGGAGATCATCGAGAAAATTTACAAAAAGACCGTGCCCAGCTTCAAGGTCCAGGAGCACTTCTACGGGTACGACGGCCGGGGCCACGACCCCACCAAGTTCGACTGCACCTACACCTACAACCTGGGGGTGACCGCTTTCAGCCTGATCGCCAACGGGGCCACGGGTCAGATGGCGGCCATCCGCAACCTGGAGCGGGATTTCGACGCGTGGGAGCCCATCGGCATCCCCATCGCGCCGCTCATGCACCTGGAGGAGCGCAAGGGGCGCCTGGCCCTGGTGATCGAGAAGGCGCTGGTGGATGTGAACTCGGTCGCCATGCAGGTATTCAAGGCGCACGCGGACAAATGGCTGGCGGCCTGCGACGGCGAGGACTGCTACCGGCGGCCCGGCCCCATCCGATTCACGGGCGAGGGCGAGGAGGACCGGCCGCTGACGCTTCAGCTGAACGCGATCGTCGAACCGGCGGACTGAGGCTGCGCTCTCGAGGGTGCGGGGGGAAGAAGCGGGCGCTACCGGTACTTGCTCTCCAGCCGGCTGCGCTCCGCATCGTCGATCATGCCGATGTCCACGAGCAACTCGCCGATACCGTCCTCGCGCAGCACCCGGACCTTCATGATGGCATCGGGGCTCTTCTGGTTCAGGCTCACGAAGGTCTCATGCAGGTGAAGCGTTGATTTTTTTAGCAGGTAGACGTTCTTCACGAAATTGGCATCCTGGCCGTGAAAGATAATGTGGTGGCTGAGCAGAAAATAGAGCGCAGCGCCCGCGGCGGCGATGAACAAATATTGTTTCAGGCGCGATCCCATGGCACGGCTTCCTTTCCTCGAGGAGTCTCCCGTCACCTCTTCTTTTCGCACCCGGGCGGGCTGGAGGGTGAGGATGCTCCAACTGGTTAGTGCCCATCCAGAAATGGTGGACTTTGGTTCAGGCCAAGGCCGCAGCGATGTCGCAACCGGAGGCGCAGTCAACCTGCGACGAGGATTGCGAAGAGCGAGAACGCCGGCATGGGCCGAAAGACGCCGTTTGTGGATGAGTATATAAATTTTATCAGGCTTAGTCCCAACGGTCAAATTTGACGGGGGGTGTCATGCAGGTCCGGCGTCGTCGCTTCATGAGCAAAACCGACATGGCCGATTCCATGGTCCTGACCGCCATCGTCTTGGCGATCACCTACTGGGGCCTGGAGGCCCTGATCAACCTGTTCGCACCGGGCGAAATCAGCTTCTACCGCAACCTCTTCGGGCCCAACGTCGGGGAGATGGGGCTGCGCGTCATTGCCCTGTGCCTGTTTCTGATTTTCGGCTCCCACGTCCAGTTCACGATCAACCAGCGCAAGCGCGCGGAGCAGGCCCTCAGGGAGAGCGAGGAGAAGTACCGCAGCATCCTGGAGTCGATCGAGGAGGGCTACTACGAAGTCGACCTGCAGGGGCGCTTTTCTTTCGTGAACGATGCGACCAGCCGCATCCTCGGGGTCCCCAAGCAGGAGTTGCTGGGCATGAGCATCCGCCAGTTCCTGCCGGAGGGCTCGGACGAGAAGCTCTTCGGCACCTTGCGCGGCTGCCTTCAGAGCGGGCGGCCGGTCAAGGCCTTCGACTGCGAGATGCGCCAGCACGAGTCGGTGCTCTTCATCGAGGCGTCGGCCGCCCTGCGCCGGGACAAGGGTGCGGAAGCGGTCGGCTTCCGGGGGATGCTGCGGGACCGCACGGAAAAGAAAAAGCTCGAAATGGACCTGCTGGAATCCTACCGCAAGCTCCAGAATGCCCGGGCGGCCACCATTCTCGGCTTGGCCAAGCTGGCCGAGTACCGGGACGAGGGGACCGGCACCCACCTGGAACGGATCCGGGAGTATGCCCGGCAGCTGGCGGCCGAGATGGCCCGGCGCGCCGGCGCCGGGGGGGGCATCGACCAGCGCTACATCGACGACATCTACCAGTCGTCGATCCTGCACGACATCGGCAAAGTGGGTATCCCGGACGCTGTGCTGCTCAAGCCCGGGGAACTCACCGCGCAAGAGTTTGAAGTGATCAAATGCCACACCCGCTTCGGCGGGGATGCGCTCGCCGCCATCGAATCTCAGATCGAAGGCCGCTCGTTTTTGCAGATCGGAAAGGAGATCGCCTACCACCACCACGAGAAGTGGGACGGCTCCGGGTACCCCGGCGGGCTGAAAGGCCGCGAGATCCCCCTGGCGGCCAGGATCGTGGCCGTGGCCGATGTGTACGACGCTCTCACCAGCAAGCGCTTCTACAAGGAGGCCTTTTCCCACGAAAAGGCCAAGCAGATCATATCCGAACTGGGGGGCAGCCATTTCGACCCCGAGGTGGTGGATGCGTTTCTTCGCCTCGAGGCCGAGTTCGACCGCATACGGGAGGAAGGGCTCAAGCAGGAGGCGCGGCCGCTGCCGGCGGTTGGCGAGTGCCGGCCGGGTGGCAAATTCACGGCCGCGGCGCTTTGACCCGCCCACTTCGCGCGTCGAGTCGATTTCGCCGGCGTTGCGGGCTATCCCTCGAACAGCTGCAGCATCACCCAGCCGTCTGCGGGCAAAACCCCGGCTGCGGCGCTGCAGGCCACAGAAACCCCCTGCCACCGGGCCCCCCGGCAGATCGAACTCAGGCCGGTCCCCAACCGGTCCAGGAACTCTCGCACCTCGGCCGCCGGCACCTGGATCCCGCGTTTGAAAAACTCCGGGCCCAGCTCCCGCGCCACCAGGTTGAAGAGCTTGACCCGCACCCGGACGGCGCTGTCCGCGGCGGCAACCCCGCGGCTGTCGTGGGAGATTTGGCGGCGCATGGCGGCGTAGGCCCCGCCCCGGCGCAGTACCGCTCCCGCAAGCCCGGGCATGGCAGCCGAGAGCGCCAGGCTCGAGCCGTCCTTGACCTCGGCGCTGTGCAGATCGTCGATGGCTTTGCCGTCCAAAAAAACCGTTTGGACGCGCTCGTTCAGATAGGCGGGGGGTATCCCGCATTCCCGGCAGATGAACTGCTCCACCGAACCTCCGCGCCCGCCGGTGACCCTGAACCCCTGGCCCAGCAGCGGCAGAAAGCGCGAGAGGCTCCCGGCGGCGATCGTCAGCGTCAGCGGGTGGATCGATTCGGTCGTCATCGAAAGTGTCCTTAAAAAAAACCGGGGAGGCCGTCTCCAGCCCCCCCGGTGGTTGCACGTACCCCCCTCGCCCCGGCTACCAGTTGAAGACCTGGTCCAGCTCCGAGTCCTTCACCATGAAGGTGATGTTGTGCGGGGGAAGCTTCTCTTTTTTGAAGTAGTCCGGCAGCCGGTCCATCTCTTTCGTGAAGCCGGCTTTTTTGTTGAATTCCCGCTCCAACGAGAGAATGGATTTACCCAGGCCGACCACGTCATCCCCGGTCAGTTTCTGGCCGCTGAAGCTGCCGAGCAGGTCCAGGAGCGCCTGGAAGGTCTCGGGTTGGTCCAGGATGGCAAAGGCGATGAAGAGGCACATGCCGGTCGAGTCGATGGCGGTGGTGGCGATCTGCAGGTTGCGCGACAGCTCGATCTGCCCCTCGGGCTTCAACGCGTCCACCTTGCCGCCGACGCCTAATACGTTGGCCGTCACGGCGTAGCCGGCGGTGTGGTCCGCCCCCTGGGTGCTGGTGGCGTAAGTGACACCGATCCCCTGCACGCCGCGCGGGTCGTAGGCCGGCATGGACTGGCCCTTGACCACCGGCACGCGCTCCACGCCGAAGACCCGGCCGGCAACCGCGGCGCCGCTGCCCAGGATGCGGCCGAGCGGCGTGCCCTTTCCGACTTCCTTGACCAGATGGATGGCTCCCTGGGCGTCGCCGAACTTGATCAGGCCCGCTTCCATGACGACCCCGATGGTGGCGCCCATTTCGATCGTGTCCAGGCCGAAGTCGTCGTCCAGGCGGTCGAGCATGGCGATGGCGTCGATGTCGTCGATGCCGCAGTTGCCGCCGTGGGCCCAGACGGTCTCGTATTCGGGCTGCTTGGTGAGGTAGTGGCCGTCCTTGTCGTAGAAGGTGCCGGAGCAGCGGATCACGCAGCCGCGGTGGCAGCCGTGCGTGGCGGAGCCCTCGCCGCCGCGGGCGTTCTCGAGCTCGGCCTGGGTTTCGCCGCTGATCTTGGCGCAATTGTCGAAGCGACCCCACATAAAGTTTTTGGTGGGGTAGGCCCCGGCTTCGTTGATGACGTTGGTGAGCACGTTGGTGCCGTAGGCGGGCAACCCCTGTCCGGTCACGGCATGCTTGCGCAGGCCGGCCACCCAGGCCTTGTTGGCTTCCTTGAACTTCTCGGCCTCCTTGGGCGCGCGCACCGGGCAGCCGGCGTCGTCGACCACGATGACCTTGACGCCCTTGGCGCCCATCACGGCCCCGACCCCGCCGCGGCCGGCGTGCCGGGTCGGCCGCTGCTCCATGTCGGTGAAGGCGATCGATGCGCCCGAGAGCTTCATTTCGCCCGCCGGGCCGATGGAGATGCAGGCGACCTTGTCGCCGTACTCGGCCTTCATCTTTTCCACGACGGCATAGTTGCCGAGCATCTTGAGGCCCGGGTCGGGTTTGATCTCGACCTTGTCCTTGCTGATGAAAACCCGGTACAGCGTGTCGTCCTTGGGCTTGCCCTCCAGGACGATGGCGGCGTAACCCAGCCGGCCGATCATCTGCGAGGGCTGGCCGCCCGCGTTGGCCTCCTTGATGCCGCCGGTAAGCGGGCTTTTGCAGCCGACCGAGATGCGGCCGGACATGGCCGCCGCCGAGCCGCTGAGAAGACCGGGGGCGATCACCAGTTTGTTCTCCTCCCCCAAGGGATGGCAGGTCGGCGGAACTTCCGTGGCGACGAGGGTCGAGGTCATCGCCCGGCCCCCCAACCCGGCATAGGCCCCGAGCGCCTCTTTTTTGGCCTTGGGCCCGCCGGCTGCGCCCATGTCGATTCTCAAGATCTTGTCCATGGCCACCTCCTGATGGTTATAGGGTTATCGAAGCTGCGGAATGATCGGTGCAACCGGGTACAAGGAATTTACCGCATTGGACAGACAGTCTGTAATTACGCGTAAGCCGGGGTCAAGTCAAGCCTAACCCAGAACGACCTCGGCGGGGTTGTTGCGGCAACTTCTTTAGGGGGAACCCTCCGGGCGCACTCCGACCGCGCCTTGCCGGCGGCCGGAGCATGCCCGGAGGGTTGTGAAGGGTGCGGTGATCAGCTTCGGGTCACCCGTTGCGCCGGGCGAACTCTTGCATGAACTGGGCCAGGGCCTCGACCCCCTCCAGGGGCACGGCGTTGTAAAGCGAGGCGCGGCACCCCCCGACCGAGCGGTGGCCCTTGAGACCCCCGAACCCGGCCCGGGTCGCCTCTTCGATGAAGCGTTTTTCCAGCTCCTCGGTCGGCAGGCGGAAGGTCACGTTCATGAGGGAGCGGCTGCCGGGCTCAGCCGTGCCGCGGTAGAAGCCGCCGCTCGCGTCGATTTGGCCGTAGACCAGCCCCGCCTTTTTGCGGTTGACGGCGTCGATTTTGTCCAATCCGCCCATGCGCTCTTCGATCCATTTCAGGACGAGCTGCAGGGTGTAGATGGCGAAGCACGGCGGGGTGTTGTAAAGGGAATTCTTCGCCGTGTAGGTGGTGTACTTCAGCATCACCGGCAGGTTGTCGGGCACGCGCTTCAGCAGGTCCTCGCGCACAATCACCAGCGTGACCCCGGCCGGGCCGATGTTCTTCTGGGCGCCCGCATAGATCAGGCCGAAGGGCGCCGCGTCGAACGGCCGGCTCATGATGTCCGAGGACATGTCCGCCACGATCGGGACACCCCCGGTGTCGGGGAACTTTTCCCACTGGGTGCCCCGGATGGTGTTGTTCGAGGTGATGTGCGCGTAGACCGCATCCGGGCTGAAGGTGATCGGGTGCGGGATGCGCGTGAACTGGCTCTCTTCGGAGGAGGCCACCACCCGGATCGGCTTGTTCAGCACCCTGGCCTCCTTGATGGCGTTGGTCGACCAGGTGCCGGTATCGACATAGTCGGCCGAGCGGCCGTCCGCGAGAAAGTTCATCGGGACCATGCTGAACTGAAGCGTGGCCCCGCCCTGGAGGAAAATCACGTGGAAGCGCTCGTCGAGCTTGAGCAGCCGGCGGGTGCGGGCGACGGCGTCGTTCAGGATGGCCTCGAACTCCTTGGCCCGGTGGCTCATCTCCAGTACCGACATGCCGGCGCCCTTGTAGTCGAGCAGGTTCTCCTGGATCTCTTCGAGAACCGGCAGGGGCAGCGCGGCCGGTCCGGGGTTGAAGTTGACGATGCGCTTTGGTCGCATGCTAGATCCTCCTGGGTTAGCGTCCACGGTTCGCTTTCATCACGGGCCCATTTCTACCGCACCGTGCCCAGAAGTCAAACTGAATCTGCACCGCCACCGGCAGGGTGCCGGCGCGCCGCTCACTCCGGGGGCGGCCTCGACCCGCCCCGTGCGCTTCCCCGGCGCTGCGATTGACAAGCGCCGGAGGAGTTGCCTATAACCGGGCGGCCTTGCGGGCTTCGGAACGGAAGACCCGCCCTACCCCGCCAAGGAGACGTGCGCCATGCTGAAACCGGTCGTCTACCCTTCACCCGCCGCCGAAACCCTGGTGCGCCGCATCGCTGCGCGCAGCCTGAGCGTTTCGAAGAAAGACCACACGGCCGTGAGCCGAATCCTGAGTCGGGTGCGCCGGCGCGGCGATGAGGCCCTGGTGGGCTACACCCGCCGCTTCGATGCCCCCGGGTTCAAGCTGCGGGATCTGCGGGTGACCGAGCGTGAAAAGGCGAAGGCCTCCGCCGCGGTGGAGCGGAGTTTCGTTCGGGCGCTCAACCGGGCGGCGGCCCAGATCGGTGAGTTCCACCGGCGGCAGCTTCGGCCCGGCTTCATCACGACCGACCGGCCGGGGACCGTGCTCGGCCAGCTCGTGCGGCCGGTGGGGCGGGTGGGCATCTACGCACCGGGCGGCCGGGGTGGCCGGACCCCGCTCGTCTCCTCGGTGCTCATGGGGGCCATCCCCGCGCGCGTAGCGGGTGTTTCCTGCATCGCCCTGGCGACTCCACCCCGGGCGGACGGGACGCTCAACCCCCATTTGATCGTGGCGGCCAAAACGGCCGGGGTGGAGGAGATCTACAAGGTCGGGAGCGCGTGGGCCATTGCGGCGCTGGCCTTCGGCACCGCGACGATACCGAAGGTCGACGTGATCGTGGGGCCGGGCAACCTCTACGTGACGTTGGCCAAGAAGATGGTGGCCGGCGCGGTGGGGATCGACATCATCGCCGGGCCGAGCGAGATCCTGGTGGTGGCCGACGAGTCGGCCAATCCCGAGTTCGTCGCCGCCGACATGCTCTCGCAAGCCGAGCACGACCCTCTGGCCTCCGCCCTGCTGGTGACCCCCAGCGCGGGACTGGCGGCGGCCGCCCGCAAGGCGCTGGTGCGCCAGGCGGCGCGGCTGGCGCGCGCGGAGATCGCGCGCGAATCCCTCCGGCGCTACGGCGCCATCATCCTCACCCGCGACCTGGGGGCCGCCATCGAACTCGCCAACCGGATCGCCCCCGAGCACCTGGAGCTGCAGGTGCGCGAGCCCTTTGCCCATCTGGCGGCGGTGCGCAATGCGGGTGCGGTCTTTCTCGGGGCCAACACCCCGGAGGCGGTGGGCGACTACATGGCGGGCCCGAACCACGTGCTGCCTACGGCCGGCACCGCCCGCTTCGCCTCGGCCCTGTCCGTGGACCACTTCCTCAAGCGCACCAGCATCCTGCACTACTCGGCCGACGCGCTGCGGCGGGAGGCCGACGACATCGTGCGGCTGGCCGACGTCGAGGGGCTGGGCGCGCACACCCACTCGGTGCGCATTCGGCTTGCAGCTCAGGCGGGAAAAGACCTCTGAAGGCAGCGGCGGCTAATCCATGGCCGCCAGCACCTCGAACCCCCCCTTGATCAGGGCCCTTCGGACCGGGGCGGTTTTGCAGGCGGCGAGTCTGAAGTGGTAGACGCGCTTGCGGGCCTTCTGCAGAGTCACGATGACGTTGATCACATCCCCACCCGCGTCGTTGATGATCTGCAGGGCTTTTTTCAAAAGCTCCGGTTTGTTCCCGGCGGCCACGTCGATGCGGGAGGTGGAGGAGAGGATGCCCATCATGTCGATGAAGGCGCGCAGCATGTCGGTTTCCGTGATGATGCCGACCAGGCGATCATTCTTGGTCACGGGCAGCCCGCCGATCTTGTGGCGGTAAATGATCTGGGCGGCGATCTCGATGTCGTCCTCCGGTCGGACGGTGATCGGGTCCTTGATCATGAGGTCCTTCAGCGTCACATCGCCCAGCATGGAGGGGATGAGGCCCTGCTTCAGGTCGGCCAGCGTCACCAGTCCTTCGAGCTTTTTGCCCTTCGAGACCACCGGCAGGTGCCGGATGTGGTTGGCCTTCATCAACTCGATGGCATCGCTGATGGAGGCGTTGGCGGTGATGGCGATGGGGTTTGCGATCATCAGGTCTCGGATGTTCATGGGCGTGTCCCCGGGGTGGAAGAGGTCTGGCGCGGGCGTCGGCCGCGATAAAATTCATCTTAGCCGTTTTGGCGCAACCGTGCAAGCCCCCCGTCAAGGGGGTGGCCGAGTCGGCAGGGCGTGGGTGCCGGGGGGGGGCAGGGGGGGTCAGCCGCACATGGAGTGCGGGATGTGGCTGCAGAGCGGCTCCTCGGCCAGGTAGTCGCCCGTGGCCTCGAAGGCCCGTGCACGGCAGCCGCCGCAGACCCGTTTGAATTCGCATGCCCCGCACTTGCCCGTGAGGCGATCATAGTCGCGCAAGGCCGTGAACACCTCGGAGTGACGCCAGATATCGGCGAAAGAGGAGCGGCGCACATTGCCGCAGGGGGTGCTCAGAAAGCCGCAGGGCTGGACGTCGCCTGTGTGGGACACAAAGCAGAAGCCGATGCCCCCCAGGCAGCCGCGGGTGACCGCATCCAGGCCGTGGGTCTGAAAGGAGACCGGTTTCCCCTCGCGGGCCGAGCGCTGGCGCAGGATGCGGTGATAGTGCGGCGCGCAGGTGGCCTTGAGCTCGAGGAGGGTCCTGCCGCGCTGCTCGTAGAACCAGTTCAGGGTGCGCTCGTACTCTTCGGCATCGATGGCCTGGTCGACGATGTATTTGCCGCGGCCGGTCGGGACCAGCAGAAAGATGTGGTGGGCCACGGCGCCGAGCTCGACCGCCAGCGCCTGGATCCGCGGGATCTGGTCCAGGTTGACGCGGGTGACGGTGGTGTTGACCTGGAACGGGATACCGGCGCGTTTGATGCACTCGATGCCCCGCAGGGCGCCGGCGAACGCCCCCGGCACTTGGCGGAAGGCGTCGTGGGTGTCGGCGGTGGCGCCGTCCAGGCTGATGCTCAGCCGCTTGATGCCGCAGCCGGAGAGTTTCTGCGCAATCTCGTCGGTCAGCAGCGTGCCGTTCGGCGCCATCACCATGCGCAGGCCCCGCCGCGTGCCGTAGGCGGCAATGTCGAAAATGTCGGCCCGCAGCAGCGGTTCCCCGCCGGTCAAGATCACGATCGGCTGCCCCAGCTCGGCGATCTGATCGAGCAGCCGGAAGGCCTCCGGTGTGTCGAGCTCTCCCCGGTAGGGGTCCCGCGTGGCCGAGGCGCGGCAGTGGACGCAGGCGAGGTTGCAGTTGCGCGTGGTCTCCCACGCGACCAGCCGCAGGGCGGAGCGCTCGGCGGCCTCCCCGGCCGGGTGGCCGCTGTGGGGTGCCTCGGGGCGGGTCGGTTTCATGCCGGTCTCACGGCCGCATCAAGCGCGCGGCGTCCATTGCGAAATAGGTGAGGATGAGGTCGGCGCCGGCGCGCTTGATGGCCGTCAGGGTTTCCATCATCACCCGCGGACCGTCCAGCCACCCCATCTGTTCGGCAGCCTTGATCATCGCAAACTCGCCGCTCACGTTGTAAGCCGCCACGGGCAGGTCAAACTCCTCCCGCACACGGCAGATGACGTCCAGGTAGGCCAGGGCCGGCTTCACCATGACGATGTCGGCGCCCTCCTCGACGTCCATGGAGACCTCGCGGATGGCCTCCAGTGCGTTGGCCGGGTCCATCTGGTAGGTGCGGCGGTCCCCGAACTTGGGCGCGGAGTCGGCCGCGGCCCGGAACGGGCCGTAGTAGGCCGAACAGTATTTGGCCGAGTAGGCCATGATCGGGATGTGGCTGAAGTCGTTTTCGTCCAGCGCCTCGCGGATCTCCGCTACCCGGCCGTCCATCATGTCGGAGGGGGCCACCATGTCGGCGCCGGCCTTGGCGTGGGAGAGCGCGGTGCGCGCGATCAAATCGAGGGTGGCGTCGTTGTCGACGACGCCACCCTCCACGCAGCCGCAGTGGCCGTGGTCGGTGTACTGGCACAGGCAGACGTCGGTGATCACCGCCAATTCCGGCAGGGCGTTCTTCACAGCCTTGACCGCGCGCTGCACGATGCCGGAGGCAGCGTAGGCCTGGGTGCCGAGGGGGTCCTTCGTCTCGGGGATGCCGAAGAGGATCACGGCCGGGATGCCCAGTTCAAAGGCCTCGCGGCAGGTTTTGACGAGTTCGTCCAGCGAGAGCTGGAAGTGGCCCGGCATGGACGGGATCGGGTTGCGCACGTTTTTGCCGCCGACGGCGAAGAGGGGCAGGATCAGGTCGTCGACCGCAAGGGTCGTTTCGCGCACCATGCGCCGAAAGGCGTCGGACTGGCGCAGCCGCCGGGGGCGGTAGTCGGGAAACAGCATGGGGTCATCCCTCCAGATGAGCTGATCATCGTTTCAAAACGCGCTGGACCGTGAGCCGCCGCCCCCGCCCCCTCCATCTCCGGAGAAAAGGCATCTGAGAAGCGCGCCGCCTGCGCCGGCTCGCTGCAGGGCTAGCGAGCACCGCAGCCGGCGGGGGCGTGGGTGAGCGCGATCTCCTCGTCGCTGAGATAGCAGGCCGGGTCCGGCGCCCAAAGGTCGCCGGTGGCCGCCTCCGCCCGCACCCTGAAATTACCGCCGCACACGTCCAGCCAGCGGCATTGCGCGCAGCGGCCCGTAACGTACTTTTTCTTCTCCTTGAGCTTTGCCATCAGCGGGTGGGAGGTGTCCGTCCATATCTCCGAAAACGGCCTCTCCGTCACGTTGCCGAAGCTGGTGTGGCGCCAGAACTGATCTGCGTGCACCTGCCCGTCCCAGCTCACACAGCCGATGCCGCGGCCGGAGTTGTTGCCTTCGTTCCACTGCAGCAGTTTGAGCACCTCCCGGGCCCGCTGCGGGTCTTCCCTGAGCAGGCGCAGGTAGAGGTAAGGGCCGTCGGCGTGGTTGTCGACCGTGAGCACCTCTTTGGGTTTGCCCTGTGCATGCAGCCGCCGGGTTTGATCGATGATCAGATCCAGCGTACGGCGCGTCTCCACGGCATCCAGGTCCTCGTGGACCAGCTGCGAGCCGCGGCCGGCGTAGACCAGGTGGTAGAAGCACACCCGCGGGATCTCCATCTCCTCGATCAGTTTGAAAATGCCGGGAATCTCCTGGACGTTGAAACGGTTGATGGTAAAGCGCAGGCCGACTTTGATGCCGGCGGCCTGGCAGTTGCGGATTCCCTCCAGCGCCTTGCGAAACGCGCCGGGCACCCCGCGAAACCGGTCGTTGACCGCCTCCATGCCGTCTAAGCTGATGCCCACGTAAGAGAGACCGATCGCTTTCAGCGTGTGGGCCGCCTTCGGGCTGATCAGGGTGCCGTTGGTGGAGATGACGGCGCGCATGGCTTTCCCCACGGCATAGGAGGCGAGCTCGGGCAGGTCCTGCCGCGCCAGCGGCTCGCCTCCCGAGAAGAGCACCACGGGGACACCGAACGCCGCCAGGTCGTCGATCAAGGCACGGCCCTGTGCGGAGCTGAGCTCGCCCGCTTCCGGCTGGTCTTGGGCTTGGGCGTAGCAGTGGATGCAGCGCAGGTTGCATCGCCGGGTG